>NZ_VCNC01000003.1 GCF_006210265.1 Desulfovibrio sp. UCD-KL4C | reverse complement strand
GGCCGGAACCTTGGACATATTAATGGATGTAAAACCATTCATGATATTACAATCCCGTCTAAGGTTATTTCCTTTCCTTCCGGCAAATAATTGCCCACCAAATTAAGAATAATGTGTCCGGCAGCATCAAGGCTTTCAACTATAACTTTAGTCAGCTTAAAGCGTGGCTCCCATTTTTGGAGGGCTTCGGCAACGGCAGAATAGTATTCAACAAGCAGGTCAGCACTATATGGCCTATCAACCAGTTTAAATAAATTACTGCCATAAGTGCGGCGCATAATCCTTGAACCGATTGGAGTTGTAAGGATATCCGTAATGGACTGTCTGAGGTGGGCAATACCGTCTAAATGTTTGCCTGTTTGGGCGCACATACCTTTCATTCTGTGCCCCCTGTAGGTTCCTCGGTTACATCCCCGTTTTCGGGATGAACGTGATGTTGCAAGGAAATACCATCGGAAATAAAATCACCGTCATGCTGTTCAATTTCGCCGTAAATCTCACCGCCGCCACCGTGGTTGCTGTTGCCCTGAACAAACGGCCCATCAATAACAAGTAAAGGCGCGGAAAGAGTTATGCGGGTTGCGCTGTTAATGACAACCTCACCCTGTACATCAAGCACGACTTTTCCGCCGACAGTATGGTTAACATCACCGCCAACATCTTTTGAAACATTGCCCCCTATTGTACTGGTAAAATTGCCGCCGATATCATGCAGAACATCACGGTCAACCTGAAAGAAAACATCACGATGAACTTGCAAACTCATATCCCGATCTATTTCACGGGTAGTATCACGGTGAACCTGTTCGTTTATATCCTGATCAATTTCACGGTTAATATCGCCGGGAATATAAGCGTGTAAAATATGATTTAAACGGTCATATTCGATTATTGCGCCGTCTTTATAAGTAGTGCGGTGAATAGTAGGACGGTCCGCCGGGGCCGGATGACTGGTTGAAAAAATAGAACCCAAAACAACACCGCCGGAAATCTCACCAGATGGAGCCAAAACAAGAACCTGTTCGTCAACTTCCGGTGCCCACCAAGTGTGGTCGCCGCCAGCGCGAAAAGTAACCCACGGAAGCCAATCCGAAACAGCCTCACCAAAGGACACACGCAAACGCGCCTTGCTGTAATCAGCTTCGGCAACGGTTCCGATGCGAATCAAATTTGATAAGCGGCGGTCAACTTCAGAAGTATTGAATTTTTCGGATTGCATAGGCAGAATTTGCCATTAGCAAGAAGGGAAAACCACTGCGCTTTGAATGGTTCGTTAGAAATAAACTAGCTTACTAATACTTTTCGATTCATTATAATGAATAAAATTTGACTATTATTTTGGCACGTGAGAAGAATCTTTTAATTTTCAATATAACAAATGGAGACAGATAATGGATAAACCAATTTGCTATAGCTCCCCTGAAGCACATACTCATATGAATATGTTACAAGGTGTTATTTCGCGAATGGCAAGCAACAGTGCTAATTGCAAAGCATTGTGCACGACTCTTGTTTCAACGGTTGGGGCTGTTGCTTATGCAGCTAACACACCCGAAGGACTGTGGATTGCAACTATCCCAATAATATTACTAGCATTTCTTGATGCACGATACCTATCTTTAGAAAAAGGATTTGTAAAAACTTACAATAATTTCGTTGAAAAACTTCACGCAAAAAAAGTTATAAAAACAGACCTTTTTATTATTACCCCACCAAAGGATTACAAACAATTCAATGCTCTATGCAAAGCATTCGCATCATGGTCAGTGTGTCCAATTTATTTTGGTTTACTTATACTATCAGGTTTAATCATGTTCTTTATTAGATTCAGTGAAACCATTTAAGGAGTAACAATGTCTAAACGTGTTTTTTTCAGCTTTCACTATCAAGATGTAATAGACTTTAGAGCTAATGTTGTACGAAACCATTGGTTAACTAAGCCAAACAGAGACTCAGCAGGTTTTTTCGATGCATCGGTTTGGGAAAAAGCAAAAAAAGAAAGTAAGATTGCCCTAAAAAGACTCATAAATGGTGCAATTAAGGGAACCTCTACAAGCTGTGTTCTTATTGGAGACCAGACCTACGCGCGAAACTGGGTTCGTTATGAAATATTTCATAGCATATATTCAGGTAACGCCCTGTTTGGCGTTCATATTAACAATATCAAAGACAAACACCAAAGAGTTAAAAATTTAGGGCCAAATCCATTCAACAATTTAGGGTTATATAGCTCTGAAGATGGGAAAAAAGTTAGTCCTGTTTTTTTAGAAAAAAATAAATGGCATTATTTTTCAGACTATCCAGGATATTCATTAAACACCCCATGGGTAAACCATAAAGGCAAAGTTCGTTCTCTTACTGAAATAGGCCACAAAGTTTACAATTGGACGAGTGACGACGGGTTTAATAATTTTGCATCATGGGTTGGATAATACAAGAAAGCCTTTGCTAAACCCATTAGCAAAGGCTTTCTTATACCCTTTCCGTAAGCCTTCCAGAAAGGCTTTCCTTATCACTCTAATAAAGGCTTTACCTCTCCAATAGGTTTATAATCGTCTTCGTGCTCTAAACCTATTTCAGGATCATAAGAAGCGTACACTTCCATCGGTGTAATACCGTCCTCATCATCCCACACGGATTCCCCAACAATATATGATTGCTCAAACTCAATGAGCCACGGTTTAAACATAATCACCCGTGGTTCAAACTGGTCAGCCTCGGAGCGAATAAATTTAGCGGCATACCCTTTGCCGAACCTGTTACCGTCAACCCATAAAGCGACATCAGCGGAAAGGCGGCGAATATAGCGGTCATGGTTAGGGTCTTTAGTATTCAACATGATTCGCAATTCCCAACGGACAGAAACAACTCGTTGCCCGGTTCCGGGATTTGATTTTTCGGAATCAGGTTCAAAGCTTTCCATGTAAAGAATTGCCGCCGGAACGGTCAGCCTTGGGCGGGTTTCTCCATGTTTTATTGTCAAAATTCCATAGTCGCCAACATTGGCAAACATAGGAAACTTTTCTTTAAACAAAGCAATGATTCGTTCGTGGGCTATATCAAGTGTTATTTCGTCATTTGCCATTTTAGTTCATGCTCCAAAATTTCATAAAACTTGTCTTGCAAGTGTGGTTCAATATCGGCCTGAATAACCCGCATGGCTTCAACGTCAAAATATACCCGTTGAAACTCAATTGAATATGCTTCCGATCCGCGCCGTTTAAAAACTGCGACCCCATCCCCGTTATCAACAATAAAAGCACCGGGGATATTTACCCCGCCCTTTGCACTAACACCTTTCTTTGTCTGCTTTGGATTCAGTGACGAAACAGGAATCGGGTTCAAGCCGAAATATAAACGCATTGTATTGCCACGCCGAAACATCCGCATTCTTTCTTTAATTTTTTTAGAAGGTAAACCAGTATCAGCTTTGATGTTTTTAGCCGCCACGGTTTGCGCCCATCTTGCAGTTTTTTTAATGGCAATAAACATTGCCTTATGAAAATGCTCACTGCTTGGAAAAAGCTCATCACGGAGATTATCAATTTTCTCTTGTGGTAATCCGCGAAACCCTATCTGAAGAGTTTTTGAATTTCCGCTACCTGTATACATTATTCAAGCTCCACGACGATCATTCCCGTACCGTCTGGCCCTGTACGCGTAACGGTAAAAACTCCATGCCCTTCAACATCAACTTCGGTCCGCTCCCATACAAAACCCTGAACGCTGGCAGGAGCACAAGTCAGCTTTGCATTTGCATTTTCGATCACAACGCCGCCTATATTTGAAACAGTTCCTACATCATCAAAAATCGCCGTGAAGGTACGCGCGGGATTATCACAGCGTACCTTCACGGCGAACTCTTCAGTTTCTAGGAAATCATTTAAGTTTTTCTCAAACATTTTATTTACCTTTGTCTTCGCCGGGATCGTCCTTGCTGGCTTTATTCTTTTTGACTTCTGCCGCCAATTTTTCTTCTAAGGCGTTTTTAACTTCTTCGGTATATTCGATAGCGCGTTTTCGATGAATCAAATTTTTAGCCACGGACGGATCAACAGATTCAATATCCCCAGCAAGACACTCCTCGCCGTCAATTATAATACCCGTGTTATGTTCACCAAGAATCAAAATTTCAACTTTAGTTTTTATTTTACTCTTCATATGTCAGCCCCTCATACTGGCGGCAACTTTACCGCCAGTAATAATTAAATAATTACTATGCGGCTTTTTTCCCGACGCAAAAACTTTCACCATGACGGATTGCAAAATCAACATCCTGCATCGCAACGACAGTCAAACAACCACTTTTACTTTTGCTATACGGGTCAACCATTAGGTCGAGACCACCCCACATACCAATGATCATATCAGCAAAATTACCAAAAAGTGCATCTTCATTTGCCATTTGGTTGGTAACACCAGTGTTATAACCGTTAATAGTATTCCCTGTTTCCCAAATAGTGCCCGCAGTGCCGGGAAATTTGAGAGTCGTTTTAAAATGGCCGCGCATACGGGCCGCAAAAACATACAGCATAGACATAACATCGGCGTTGTCAGCGGATATTTCGCTCTCCATCTGTACAATTTCCGCATAAGTAGGTTTAAGAGCTGTAGCAAAAGTAATAAGGTTTACCCCTGTAGTATTCATAATCCCCAGAGGTTCATTAACTCCAGTACCATAAATACCGAGACGGTCAGTTGTCAGACCTAAAGCCTTTGCAAGGTCAGCCCTTATAAAAGCTTCTACATCCATACTGGACTGCATCAGTAAACGGCGTGAAACTTCGCTATAAGCTCCAACTGTAGTCGGGTTCATATGAATTTGCCCAATATCACCTTCGCTCTGCTGGGTATCCTCATTTTCACCAACAACGTAGCCCTGTGCCCCGGCAATTTGCTTTGGAATATCAATATCGCCGACCAACCCGGCAAGCTTGGTTCCAAGCTGCATCATCAAGCAAAAATTTCTCAACATTTCAATGAAGCTGGAAGACATCAATGTTGTGTCAACAGTATGGCCTCCGTGAGGTGCACCAGCCGTTCCGGTGGTATAGGCTCGTTTCGCCATAAGAACTTCAGGCGGAACCATAATTCCTTTAGCTTCACGCCCCATCTTTTTTGCGGCGGCTTCAGATACTTCAAGCTCAAATCCAGCTTCACGCGCACCGTTTCGGTTACTAGGATCAAGAGCGCGAAGAACTTTAATGAAAGAATAATTCTGAATCTCGCGCTCAGTAAGCCCTATAGGATTATTCATTTCATCGGGAGTGGCGGCGGTTGCCTTGCCCCTTGCATCCAAACTTTCAAGCAAGAACTGCCTGAACTGATCAGGGGTTTTACCTTCACGTACAAACTTTTCAGCATCATCAGGCGCATTGTATTCACGGCCCAACTTCAACAAGCTATCTGCTCTGTTGCGCTCATCTGCCATTGCTTTTTCACGAACGGCACTTTCATCGACCGACGGTGTACCGCTTCCTTTTCCTTCATCAATTTTTGGAACTGGCATTTGCCTTTCCTCCTGTTTTGTGTGGTCGCGTCCTACCCCGACAGACGAATCAAGCGGAATAGTAACAAGTGATATTTCGTAGGGTTCCCAATCAGTCGCCCTGTAAACGTCAAGATCATCATCGCGAGTTTCAACAAGCTTCACTTCATGAATGTCGAACCCGACAGAAATATGTTTAAGGATACCGTCTCGAACATCATTAAATTTTTCTTCCGCCAACTTGCCAGAACCAAAACGCAAAACAGCACGACCCTTGCCGTCAGCGTCAATCCTTGCGGATTCAACAACACCAATATGAGCATCACGGTTATGATTGAAAAGAACAGCCCCTCCATTATTAAGACGTTCAAGTCTTACTGCGGAGTTTGAATGTTCTAAAATCAAAATAGTACGCCACCATTGTTCGGCTTCTGCATCACTGGAAAAAGCAACTTCAATAGTTCGCTTATCCTCGTCTACAGCCCGAACAGCTTCAACAGGGAAATACGCCCGGCTAAACTCCCGAATGTTTTCAATCGTCGGTTTCTTCTTCGGCATTGGCATTTTCGCCGCCCTCCATTATTTTACTGTCTGCGGGCTTGCCTGTTGGAGCTATTCCAAGCTCTGCCCATTTTTCACGATCGTCTGCAATCTCTTCATACACTTCATCAGGGTCGCCGCCCTGTTCACGAATAGCCGACGAAGTAGACTTCATAAGACCGTCTTGTTCGTCACGACTTGCGGAAACCTCTTTTGCGGGGTCCGCCCATTTCCAGCGGCGACCCTGATAGCTAGCCTTTCTGTACTGGTCTATCCGTTCAGCTCTAAGCGGCGTTAACCCTATGGTTATTGCTTGAGCCAAAACCGCGATAGAAACCCACTCTTCAAAAACTGGTAATACTAGTTTTTCAATGAACCAGCTTTGAAGCTCAATCCAAAGGTCGCGCTCATCAAGAACACCTGCACGTATTGAGGAATAATTAGCTTTGGAAAGGTCGCCAGAAAGGGAAGAATAAGAGACCCCTAGCCCTGCCGCGACGGCGTGAAGAATGGTTTTATAAAAACCTTCAAATTCGCCTTGCGGGTACTGTGGGTCCCATTTTGTAAAATTAAAGCCCGGCGGAAGTCTTTCAAACGTTCCGGGTTCTGCATCAAGCGGGAAATCTTCTTCGTAGCCCTCATCATCGTCAAAATCTTCTGTAGCTGCATCTGGATCAACCTGAAAAAAACCCATCTTCGATGCGCCAATATTGGCATTAATAACCGCCGCTTCTTCATATTTATTAAGCTGGTGAAGACGTTGAAGAGCGGTTCCCAGCCATGATAACCCGCGCGGCTGGTTAATCATATCCGGCACAAACAAGTGTATTATTTCGTCCGCCGAAATTCTTTCATAACTTGCTGAATTATGAACAATACCACTATATACATCGTCGGCATCAGAACGGATATAATAGGCTACGGGCTTGCCGTATGAGGTGAACTCAATCCCCCCGCGAATTTTATTTCCATTAGCAAGAGATTCGCGGTAATCAACCGGAACTCTTGTGGGGTCAATAAACTGAAGTTGAAAACGATACTTGCCAAACTTACGGCCCTTTAACTTACGGATAAAAACTTCACCGTCACGGGCTACGGTTTCCATTGACAGCCCTTGTAATGACCGCCAAGTGTGCATACCCGTTATCTCAGCATTTTTGCCCCAATCTTTCCATGCATCAACAATTGCTTTTCGGGCTAACTTGTCGGCCTTACCATCACGACCTTTTACTGTAGGTGTTACCTGCACCCCGGCAGGGCCGACTATATTTTTTTTAACCAGCTTTAAGAATCGTTTACCGTGCATCGTATTAAATGCACATTCGCGACCACGGGCGCAAAGTATACGCCAGTTACGCTCTACAAGTTGCAAAGCGTTTATTGGTTCAGTTGTCCACCCGGCATTTATTCTATCAGTATTAGCTGATTCATAATTACCAGTAGCAGAACCGAAACCGCGCTGTAATCCACGCGGCATAATATTTTTACCGCGCCCGAAACGTTTTGCTTTACGTGGGGATTCTTGGACAGCTTCAACAGGTGGCGCGGGAGTGCGGCTAAAAATATTAAAGATACTCACATCCGCACCCTAATAGCTTTAAAGCCACTTTTGCCTTTCTCACGGCGGACTTTATTCACAAAAAAATTACGGAGTTGTAAAAGGTCGGAAACACTATAACGTTGAAGCTCGCGCCCATTTATCTTATAGGATAGCTGATCTTTTGTCGCTTTATTCGCCAAAGCTGATTCAACAGCATCAAGCCCCTTGCGGGCTTCGGACCGTCCATCAAAACCAGTATCAAGCGATAGTAAGTCCGGTGTTATCTCAAGTTCACCGGAAAGAGGCACAAACTGTTCCCCGTCACGCTTAGCAATCACTTGCCACCAATAACGCCCGACAACTAAGTCAGTCGGAATAGTAACCGACCAACCTGCATCAGCGGCAACGCCGAGCGCGTCCGCCTTTCCCTCCCCACGAAGGGCGAGCGTTAAAGCCCACCCTTCTACCGGAGTATATCCATTCAGCTCAAGAACGCATGAAACTGTGGAATTTTGAATAATTTTTTTGGGTATGTCGTTTATCATCGGTTAATAAAACTCTGCCGCTTTCGGCGTTTTTTTGTTTTTTTCCTTTTTACCTCCGTTTTGGGTTTTGGTTCCACCGCGCTTTGAATGACCTGTTCTGTCTGTGTAGTTTCATCAAGGGCAACTGTTATTTCTTCAGGTTCAATCAGTTCAGCTTTTTTCATAATCCGCGCCTGTACTCGTTTCAAATTAGGATTAACTATTAAAAGTGCATTGTAAGAATACACGCGCACGTCTAAAGCTTCGTTTCTAGGTCTTGTTTTGACCCACTCACGTTTTGGAAACCCTTTGACATAACGCGTGATGCACTTCTCAGCGGTCAGCATTTTAAAATATTCTTCATTATATTGATTCGGGTAGTTATCCGGGAAGTGACAACGTCCGGGGCCGGAACCATCCAAGCCAAGCCGCTTATAAATTAAGGTTTTGCTTTGATCCGTTCCGACAGTAAAAAGTTCTACAGCGCGACCTTTTTTACCAGACTTACGCTTTGATGGAGCTGATACAATCGGGATACCTTCGCCGCCCTTACCTTTAATAGCAAAGCGGCGGGAAGCTCGACGCCTCTTGCAGTAATTATAAACAGATTGAGTATTGAGACCGCCGGAATCAATAGCCGTGGCAGATATGGAAAGTTCAACCCCGCTTTCATGTTTGAAGCGTTGATCTAAAAAATCGTCTAGCGCGTCCCAAGTTCCTTTACGATCCGGGTCTCCATAAATTACAGCATAAGCAATAGACCAACTTTCCTCGCCAACGCCCCACGCAACAACTTCACATTCAAGGCGGTCAACCTGCGTATCAACCCCGGCAGTAAGATAAATACCACCCATAGGAACTTGCGCGGCGTAATGTTCGCGCTTCTTAAGTAAGCCTGAATCGTCTACTTGTTCACCTTTTTCTTCATAAGTTTCAGCAAGGGAAACATTGATAAATGATTGCAAATCACCAGCATGTTTTTTGTCGATAAAAGATTGTGCAATATCGCTCCATTTCCGCCACGGGCTATAGAGTTCATTTAGATGAAAAGAAGCATGACCTTTAAATGGTTTGGATGCTAACCACTCGCCAGCATGAAGCATTGCGGGTTTATGTTTATCTTCAATGATGCACCCGCAATGTTCACATATATAGTAAGCGTCTTCAGGTAAGTAATTACCATCGTCGTCCTGATCCATTTTAACATTGGACCATTTCAACCGCTCTTTAACTCCGCAATGTGGACACGGCACATAGTAATACCGTTGGTCACCAGCGTTAAAAGCTTTTTCAATTCTAGAAAATCCCTTGATTGTAGGGGTGCTGGTTTCGATCAGCTTCCGCCTATCGCCAAAAGTTGCGGCACGTTGCCAAAGAAGTTGAACCGCGTCGCCTTCCGTCGTTATTGTATAGCCGTCTATTTCATCACAATTAATAATCGGAGCCGAACGTCCGCGCATAGTATTTGTTGAACCGGACCACGAGAACATCAAAAAGCCGCCGGGGAATGACTTCATCAGCGCATTATTAACGCCGTCACGTCCACGCGGTTTTGCAATTACATCTTTAATACAAGGGGTATCATTAATAAGCGGAGTAAGTTTAGTTTCTGTCCAAGTTTTTAAATCTGATTGCGTGGGATGCATCATCATAACGCTTTTAGGATCTTGCGCTATACTGTAGCCAATACCGTTATTAACGCACTCGGTTTTTCCAACTTGAGCCGACCACATAAGTGATATTCTACGGGTGACTTTATCACCTATACAATCCATAGGTTCTTTCTGATACGGAGCATTAGCAGTGCGCCATGGTCCGGGCATAGCGTTAGCATCGGAAATTACGCGGAACTTATCTGCCCACTCGGAAACAGTGAGCCGTTCAGGTGGAATAAAAAGATTAAAGGCTTTGTTTATTATTTTATAAAGCCCTTTACGATTAGCTAAAGATTCAGTTTCCGGTATCATCCATTACCTCTTCAATCAATTCAGCTTCAGACAATGACCTTAATGCAAGCTCAAGCTCTTCTTCTAAGATCGTTTTAATTTCAATTTCTGAATCAACCGCCAAAAGACGAAGAGCAACACGTTCTGGCAAAGCGAGTACAGCTTGTCGAACTTCAATAAATGCGGTTGCAACGGTTCGTTCAACTTCATCAAGCAAGCAAACTTCACGCAAAGCTTGGGCAGAAGCAACGCGCTTAATTTTCAAATCTTCAACTAATAGAGCTTTTAGTAAATCCGCGCGGGTCATTCCTTCATCAGTAACGCCAACAGCTTTTTCAATTGCGCGGTCAGTATGCCACTGAACACATTCAGCAAGATCAAATTGCCAAGCCTTACCCCTGCCGCCCTCTTGAACGCACGGCATGCCCTCGCGAATACGCACCGAAACAGTCGGCAAAGATATGCCCAAAGCAAGAGCAATACCCTGCTTATCCACTAGGACGCGATCAGTGGTACTTTTTTTCTGTTCTTTCTTTTTACTTTCTCTAACCATCTTAAATCTTTAACCGACTTATCCACAGGGTTTAAATAATAGAAACAGAAAATCAATTCTGAACCCCACGCAGAAATCTAAATCTGCGTGGCAGCGTCTACCCTCTAGTCACCCCCCCTAGGAAGGACCCGCAATACATTCCTAGCGACGTTTACGTGTGTTTAGCTACGTTTAGGATTCAAACAGCACTGTTATCTAGGAATGTTGCGTTTTAAATCCTAGACGCTCACTGATTTTTAAATCTCATACGGTAACATATTGTTTGCACAGTATTTTTATTAATACCTAGCCGACGTGCTATCTCTGCAACTGTCAGCCCTTCCGCGCTCAATTCTGCTATTCGTTTATTGCGTTTAGCTTTTACAACGGATGAACACTTAGCGAGTGGCAAACAGCAAGACGGGAACTCAGCTATTAACTTTTGCGCGGCATCAGTTCCGACCACTTCAACCAGCCAGTGTGAGGGGTTAAGCCGCTGTGGAATATATACCGACCTGCATTGAGTGGCGCGGGCCAATGTTAAAGCTTTTTCCGTTCCGATAACATCCGCGATAACTTGAGCCGTTATAGGCAATGCTGTTTCCATTGCTTTACCCTCGTTACTTAACTGTCTTTGCTATGGTGCATATTCTAGCTGAAAGGATATCCAGTAAAGGCCGTCCAATGTACCCGACGATAGTAGTGATAGGGGCCGCATACCCACCGGGCACACCTGCCGCCACCATCAGTTTATAGAACACTGTTCCGGTGAATGCGGCTGTTGCTAATGCCGCCAATCGTCCGAACCAAGTGCAAGGCCCGTCTTTCTGGATAATCCTGATAATTCCGCCAATAAGACCCAACAGGGCCGGGAGAATATAATCCCCGCCCTGCTGGTATAGGTGTGCTAAAGCTAAAGTCTTTTCGGGCATTACTCTGCCTTTTGATCTTTGGTAGGTGTAAGGTCGGGTAAGTCCCGCAATTCTTGAGTTCCTTTTTCAAACTCTTCAAGGCCGGGCACTTCGTACCCTTCCGCACTTAAACGCTTTGCAGCTTGAAACGCTTCAAACCCCAACTTGAGGCCGGATGAGACCAAAGCGAGTGTGACCGGGTCCATCATTCACCCCCTATAGTTTGAAATTTGACGACAGTGGAATTTACAACCGTGGGCTGAACAGTTTGAGCTTTTGCAATCAAGGCCGTACAATCGACAATTGCCGCTTGTAGGGCTTCTTCCATTTTAGCGTAATTAGTCGGTTCAACTTTAGTGCGGTTGTAGACAGCCGCCGCCGACCTAAACGCTATTAACGATTTTTTCGCCAAATCCATTTTAGGCGCGACGTATTCATCCATGAATAATACTTGATGCGGCGGAAGTGTTTCATGTAGCGCGTTGTATTCGTCATACAATGCAACATATGAAAGCCTTAGTTCTTTACCTACTGCAAGAGCCTTTTCATGTGGTTGCAAGTCCATAAGCGCGCAACCTTGAAGCAAAACAGGGATTACGAATAGTAGTAAAAGACTATTTACGCTTTTAGAACTGCCCTTTAATGATGCTTTTGCAGTTACTCTGCCGTAAATTGTTAGACCTGTTCCAATAACAGCCCCTATGGATACACAAAGATCAATTAATGAGCTTTGCGTATCAGCATCAAGAGCATGTCCAGACAATGCAAGAACAGTACTGAGAACTGTAACAAAAGTTCCCCATATTGTTTTTGATTGCAAAAATGATTTGCTTTCTTCCATTTTCTAACCTTCCACAATGTTAAAGTTACAAAAAAAGGCTTGTACCTTTCTAGATACAAGCCTTATTACTATATTATTAATTTTAATATAATGTAGATTTGGTCAAATATGATTTATATGAGATTTTATGCTGTTTTTTCTCCCTGTACTTTATCAGCAAGATACTCAAAACCGTTTTTCATATCGTCAACATATATTTCAAGTGACGCTTGAACCTTTCCGCAATGCTTGCATTTACGAATACGAATAGTTGTATTTTTATCTTCACTTGTACGTTGTACAGTCGTATCTGAACCGCATTTTTTACATGCTAAAGACATTTTTTAGTCCTCCTGTACACCTATTACAGTTCTCGCTTCTATAAATGCATCTAGGACAGCTTTACGGATGCGGTATATAGGCCGCTTCCCTTTACTTATATTACTGGCTTTAATTTCACCGGAACGAATCATCCGGCGGACCCATTCCGGGCGGGTTTCAAGTTCTTCTGCAACCTGTTTTACTGAAAGAGTTTTAGTATTCTCCACTTAGTCTTGCCCCCATGCTTTGAATTGCCGTCCTGCGGCTTCCATCCCGGAACGAGAGGTAATGAGTTGTACTTTTTGGGTCGCAATGCCCAAGCCCAGCGGAAACTTCCATAAATGGGTCAACGTGTTCCCCGTTAGCCACTTGCTCAAGGAGGGAATCAAAAAGATCATTTGCGAAAGTCTTTCTCAGGCTATGAGTACCGACCTGATCCGTAATTCCACATTCGTCAAAAGCCATAAGCAACACCCGCCGCGCTTGAGTGTAAGAAATAGGCTTATTCGTTTCGCCTTGTGCACGAAAAAGATAAACATCCTGTCCGGGCCACTCTAAAGCTTTTACTTGATCAAATATTGCCAGCCGCGCTTCACTTGCCAGAAACACTACCCTACTCTGCTTTTTCCCTTTCATGTTTCGGCGCGCTACACGCAAAAAACCACGTATGCGCTTGTGTGCAACAACATCTTTTACACGCAAGGAAAGCATTTCAGTAATGCGGAAGCCAGCAAGCACACCAAGCACAAACAGGCATTTATTTCGTACTGCATAGCGACCTGCAAAACGGTTTAAAACCAACAGGACTTCTTCTTGGCTTAGTGGGCGGCAACCTTGCATTTAAACAGCCCTGCAATAACGTTCGTAGTTGCTAATAGCTTCGGATACGGTTCCGGCTCCTGACGGCGTGTTGTAATATATTTTCCAGTATACAGCGCGGCCCTTTACGTCATTGACGGCGGGCAATGGTTCACGGCGGCGATAATATTGCATACGGGCCATAAGGATTGCGTAACGAAAATTATATTCTAACTCTTTTGAATCTGGCCCGTTAAACATTCCGGCAACATCAAGGATTCTTTCACCTAGTGACTCACGGTAGCCAAGGAAGTTTTCCCATATGTCGTCGTGAGTTGCTGGTTCCATTTGGAAGATTCCCAATGCTGGCCCATTTCCAAGCTGGCGAAGATATGTTCCGCCTTGGCTTTCCTGCGCGACAGTTAAAATTAAAAGCTCTTCCGCTTCGGGTGAGTAAAGGTCTGCTTCGATCAATACTCGTTTAATCAAGTCTGCCAGTTGAATTTTATTAATTCCCATACATGCCGCCTCCTTTGCGGCTAAAATCATATCTACAAAATCGCCACCGTTGCAAAATACTTCTGCGACGGCTTCCATTACCGGGTCGCAAAAGTCCGACACTTTGGAACCCGTTTAACGTTTTTCACCATGTCCAAAATCTTACGACAATTAGCCACCCCACGATCTCGCATTTCGTCGGTTATTACTGGCGGCAACGACGGCTTTGTATGCGGAACCCGCGCCCCTGCCATCAAATCACGGTGAGCCTTGATGATATGCGCTACAGTTGGAAAAACCGTGTAATTTTGACGGGCATAACTGCAAGCGTCGGCAAAGTCTTTCCTGTTCATTTTCGCCTTTACGCAAGCTTCCAGATACGCCGGAGCAATAACCTGCACAGTTGCATCAGACTGTCCGCAATGCGGATAAAGAAAAATCATGCCGTTCAGTTCGTTAATAATAATTTTAAGAGCTTCCGTGTCACTACACGTTAATTGTTGGTCCATTGTCTTCTCCCTGCTCTGTTGCTCTCTTTGCTAAGATTTGCCTTGCCGCTTTATCACGCTGTAACAAACCAGCCTGTGCCACTGTGTTAGGCTTTACCCCGTCGTATGGGCTTTGATTAGCCCCGCCGTTAATTGCTGGCGGCTGTGATTCTTCGCGGAAATTACCTTCCAGCACTTTGACCATATTGCCCGGCTTCAAAAGCCAATCAAAACCAGCTTTAAAATCGTTCTTCTGCCCAAGTAAAAACGGGCATTGAAGGACAAGTTTAAAATAAGCCTCCCACCAATCAAGCGATTGCCGCGCCTTATTTGCTTTCCAAGCCGCCCGCAGAGTATTCTTGCGACTGTCCGTAAGCATTTTCACTTGCGGCAACATGGGTAGAGTCCGGTTATACGCTTCTGAAATCGCCTCATGAGGGCAATTAGGAATTTTGGGACCATCGACTTTATCAGCGGACGCGCCAACGTCGCCAGCGGGTGACGTGTTCTCTTCTGCCTTTCTCCCTGTTCCCTGCTCCCTGCTCCCTGCTCCCTGATTAGCGATAGTCTTTGTGCAAGGTTCCCCGAAGGCTTCCGCAAAGGCTTTCTGAAAGCCTTCCGAAAGACAGCAGATAAGGGCCTTTGCATTATATTTAAGTTCTTCTTTTGCGGCACATTCTGGCAAATTTTTAAAGCCAGCCGCCCACCCCTTAATGACATTGGGGCTTTCTGGTACATTGTGCTTTAGAAAATTAGGGAACCACAAAAAGCCAGCCTTCGGGTCATATTCTGCCATCCCTTTATTTAAGACTTCCTCAAAGGCTTTCTGGAAGGCTTCCAACTCCATACCAAGCTCAAAAGCCAAGCCGGGAACATTGCCGCGCAATGCGCCGAGTGAAGTTGTCGTCGGGTGAGTTAAAATGAATAAAAAAATAAACTTCGCGTCGTTTGATAACTCGCGAAAGCGTTCATCGTTCCAGATATGAGTAGATATTTTCCGGTATTTTTTCTTTTCCATATCTCTATACTTGCTTTTTAAAATTGTTCTTTATAAACTTAATCCCTCTATACAAAGGGGAGCGGTTCCCCTGCGTTTTTGGAAGCCTTCACTCATCGGGAGGCTTTCTTTTTTCCTCCAGCCGCATTTTATGAGCCTTGCCATTAAAGCACTCCGCACAGCAGAATCGTAAAGTGTTCCAAGTTTCATCACTTCTATATTCTCCCGTTTCAGGCTGGACGCGATAAATGACGTTTTGACAGTCACGGCCCGCACACACTTTGCTTTCAGACTCAAAATTCACGACTTATACGCGGGGCAACTGGTTATACATTTTGATAGCCTCTTCCCGTGTGTGACAACCTACGGTGGTAGTATCCCCGCATTTCGTACAGATTACGGCGTAAGCAGGGTATTCTTGCAACCAGTTTGCAGTTTTCCAGACAGTAGGTTCAACCCTCATTTTTTTGCATCTGCATATTGGGCACATTTCAATATATTCAACTTTAGGCATAATCTTTAACCATAGATTTGATTCCGTTCCGCCAGAAAAGAGCCGTTGAAATGAGTTCCATTACTTCCTTGTCAAACTCCGCAAATTCGCATGGAGTGATTTTCCCGTCTTCCATAATTGAGGCAAATTTGACTACAGCATCCCCGAACTCTTTAGTTGTTCGATTCATATCGTCTTCAAGTGATTTGGAAGTAAAACCAGCTTTAGGAAGTGGGATAACAGCCATATCCATTTGTTGTGCAATGGCTTCTAATGGTCTGGTTGATCCGCATGTTTTCATAAGCGGAACAAGGTCTAAAACCCCCATCTTTCCGCCTGGGTCTTCGGGGTTCAACTCTTTGTATAAAGTCCAATGACTTTTAGTAGACCCGAAGGTCTGTTCTGTAATTTGTTCGACTGACAACGATCCGTGTTTCAGCACCATGTTTTGAATTTCTACAGCTACACTTTTCCGCTCATCGCTCATTTTTTATACTCCTTACAAAGTTGATAAATACTTGTAGTAGTTATGGTTCAAACCTAGTGATATTCTTTTTTCAAGTTGCAGTTATTTAAAATGTAACTGCCATGATCTTTGACATTGCACTTTAGACCTTCCTTCTGATACCGAAGTTAACAACGCTAATTATAAAACTTTTAATCAGAAGGAAGGTTTAAAAATGAAAATAGAAAAATTCTGCCCAATACTGGATGAAGAAATCACAGAGGACAGCAAGCACCCGGAAAGTTGCGATTATGAAGATTGCAAATTCAACATAGGAACAAATAAGAAAAAACCTGTAAGAATTTGTATTTTGTTCCAAACATATTTAAACAGCAAAAGTTCAAAATCAGCGTTACAGAAGATTCAATCTTCTATGGGGTAAACTTCAGGGTCCCACATACAGTGCTTCACCCCGAGTCTATCCAGAGCCAGACGAAAAGCATTCTCATCGGAATAGCCCGCCTCTTTGAAAACGCGGATATAACCTTCAAGCTTTATTTTGAACTCCGCGCATTCTGCGGGCAGTTCCGATTCAATGTCTCTAGGGTCGTGGTTTTCATCCATTTCATCTACGGCTTTCAGAACAAACGTATCAGTCATTCTCTTTGCCATTGTAATGACGATGGGATGGACGGGAACGGTCTTGTAATCCATGTCGCTCCCGTTTTTTTCATAAAAAACAAGACAATATCCCGCGCCGACTTCATCAAGAGCTTTAACCAACTTCTTTTTTAAATCCTGAATTTCCGGTGTGTCATAGGTACGGTTTGTCATTATTCATTACTCCTTTAGTTTTCTGGTTGGTTGGGTTTCTGGTCGCCATAAATGAAAGGCCAAAGTTTTTCGATATTCGCCCCGGACAACCCGGACTTTCCTTTGCAAAAACGCGAAAGAGAGGCTTGATCTACTTCGCTCTTTCTGGCGAGTCTGGTTACTGACCATCCGGGGGTATTTTCGACCAAGGTGTGGATGTCAGTTCTAAAGTTTTGCTGGGTGAAGTTTGTTTTCATGAACACACATATATGCGATTTCGCATTATTACTCAAGATATTTATGCTATTTCGCAGATTGACTTAGTAAAGAAGTGGAGTATGTGAAAGATCATGGGATATGAAGAAATTGTACGAGAACAAATAGAAAAGGCCGTTGAAGCAGCTGGCAACCCAACAACGTTAGCTAAAGCTTGTGGAATTGAACAATCATCACTCGCTCGTTATTTAAAAAGAGAGCAGCGAGGACTTGGTTTTAGTAGCCTTGTCAAAATTATGGACTACTTGAACAGCGCACTACCTATATCAGCACTCGCCCCACATGGACAAAATGGGAATGGAAGTGTAGTTAATCCAGAATGCCCACTCCCTGAATCCGCAGGATCAATTTTCCCCGTTTATCAGTTTGCGGCTGGCGGGCTTCCGATTTCACTGGCTGAAATTGAACCAATATGTGAGGTCTGCATTCCTCAAAAATTCGTATTCTCCGGCTTAATGGTCGTGCAGGTAATGGGCGATTCAATGTCTCCCCTAATCCGCAATGGCGCATACATTGGAATCAATAAGCAGGAAAAAAAGATTGTTCCGGGCCGCGTCTATGCCGTGGATGTTCCATATGAAGGGTTAACCATCAAGCGGGTTTTCCTTGACCCAGTACATGGAGAACTGATACTTCGCCCAGAAAACCCCACTCACCCTGAAATAAGAGTGCCCATAGAAGGGCGCGACGGGCTTATCGTCGGTGAAGTTATGTGGGAAATGCAAAATTTGAATTAGCTTAAAATCCATGAGGATATACTATGACACCGTCCAAATGTTCCTTTATAACAGTGCTCAGTGAACCAGTTACACGAAAGGACATTAACAACATCGATATTTACGCTATCGAAACAGAGAGCTTCGCTAAATTTTTCCCAACAAAGACAAATATAAAACAAACTAATGAAGATGGAAGTGACGCAGAGAACGGACTTAAAGCTCTTATATTTGTAAATGATAAACAAGCACCAACACGAAAATTATTAATAAGTGGTCAACGGATTGAGTATAACGTAAATGAATCAATTTCGTTTGAATTACTTAGAACAGAAATAGAAAATCACATACTCCCAACAATAAGAACGGCAAACTGTGGAGTATGGAGTTTTGCATTTAGTGCAACCTTTCACACTCAAACAATAGATCAAAACTGTATGTTTTTACCTAAAACACTAGAAGACTCTAATGCTTGGAATAGTTCGTTTGCCAAAGTTATACCTTGGAATGATTCCACAACTGACATATTTTTGATACAAAAAGACTTTGCTGCACAAAAAAGAGATCAAGGCATTATATTTACTTTCACATTCGCCACACAAAGAAAACCAGATAAGGTAGAATCCGTACTTACGGGGAAAAAAGGAGACTATGTGTTAGGCGAAGTCTTCAATGTTTCATACGCAAGAGCCGTGGAAGAAATCACTGCCGACTTCAACCATGTGCGAGGACAGCATGGAGCCTGAGAGAAAAGTCATACCGATTAAAGAAAATGCCCCATCAGATTTTGATAAACCAGAATTCTCAAATCCTATTGATGATATTTTAAAAAAAGGGCAAAATATACTTACTGGGAAAGATCCAAAAAGGAATGTCACAATGCCAGACGACTCAACAAAAATACTAATCGAAAAAGCAGAGCAAAAAGCCGACTTCCAAAATCAACTGGTGGGACAGAGACTTGATGGCATTGAGCAAAAAATTGACCTGCATACCCAAAAATTGGTTGAACAAAATCAGTTACTGTCAGCAAGACTCGACGCTCAACAGAACGATATTCAAGAAATTCGGCAGGACGGTAAATCGACACGCACAACTATTATTGTAACAGGAATTTCAATTGTGCTTGGCCTTGGAGCTTTGGGCTATGTATTTATTCAGACTTTACAATCATCACAAGCTGCATGGCTTATGAAAGCCTTGGATCTAATCCAACAAATACCCAAGCATTAAATCTAAAAAACAGTAAAAAAACACTCCCTACCCCGCCCCGGCGGGGTTTTCTTTTGTCATAATAAGTGCGAAATCGCATATTAATCTTGACCGCCAATGAGATTTCGCATAAAACTATCTTCAACACGACGACACAAAGCCCGAACCCACCGCGCGATATAGCCGGAGCAAGTACAGCTTAAGTCAAAGTGTTTTTGAAAGTTTAATATCGGTGTTTGTAAAGGTGGGTGAAGTTAAACTTTACCGTAAAGCCATAGAGGTTGAGTCGGGACTTTCTCCCCTTTAAGTCCCGGCCCCTTTACAAGCACCGAGCAAGGCAAAGGCTAAGGCTAAGAAAAATAAATTTTAAAGTGAGGTAATTATGGAAAGACTTTCAATTGCTGACCTCAAGAGCGGTGCAATTATCGAAATGGGCGACCATATGCTTTCGGAACTTATCGAAAACGTTGTTGACCCTAACACTAAAGCCGACGCGGTACGTAAACTCACTCTTGAGATAGTGGTAAAACCCGGCAAAGACCGTAGCTTCGCGTCTTTTGAAATCAGAACAAAATCAACTCTTGCCCCGCAAGCGGCTGTGGAAGGTAGTCTGTCCTTTGGCATTGACTCCAACGGCTGTTCCAGCGCGTCTGAAATTGGCGGTGAAATTGACCCTAACCGTGCCCTGTTGCCCAACGTAATTGTAGACAACAAATCAGCGGCGGCAGGTGATGCGGCAGAAGCAAGTCATACCTATGAAAAAGTAACGCCCATGCAACGGGCAGGGGGAATGAAATAATGAGTGACGGAATGAGCTTAGAACTATTTGAAAAGATTCAAGGCACGGCTGAAATTCTTGAAGATTTTATTGAAATTGACGGGCGTAAGTACACCGAAAGGCAATTTAAGCCAATTACAGAGCCGACCCCCGGCGTGCTGGATGTATCCACACTTACGTCGCTTGTGGACTACGTAGAAGCCAACAAAGACGATCTTGATCTTAAAACTTTGATCATGCATGTGGACCGCCCCTCAAGCGTTCGTCTCCGTTCAAATATTTTTGGCGAATTTAAACAGCGGGCGGAGTTTATACACGCTGTGCCATACCTGCCAAGTTATGAAAACTTTTTAAATCGCCAGATTGATAAAGAAGAATTCATTCCCATGATGCAATCTATGTTTTTGCCTAATGAGCACCAAGAATGTTTATTAAAAACTCTTGCCCATGTTCGCATTGGAGACGGCGCGGACCTTGAAGACGACGGCATGACCCAAAAAGTTACAATTCACACCGGAGCTGTTCGCGTTGATAAGGCGGAGCTTCCCAACCCGCTAACACTGATACCATATAGCACTTTCCCCGACGTTGACCAGCCGGAACGTTTGTTCACTTTCCGCATGTACAAGGACGGTTCCTGCCGCCTGATTGAAGCCGACGGCGGTGCATGGCGCGCAATCGCGGCCCGCACAGTAAAAGAATACCTCGACAAAGAACTTAATGAAGAGCGTAAACTAGGCGTAACTATAATCGCATAATAGCGATACTTCCCCTCGTAACCGGGCGGGGCTCCATCACCCCGCCCGTTATTTTTTTGGAGTATGTCAAATGTCAGAACTCGACCTTTCAAAACTAGCAGAAGAACTCCGTACTCAAAAGAACTTAGGCACTAAACATCCTATTTTTGTCGTTCGGGAAAGAATCAAAATATATGGATTAGAACCAGAGTACACCGAAGACTATGATTGGTTCGACCCATCCGAACCAGATTGCATAATCAGTACAGTGGACTTGGAAGACGAAAACGGCAACCCCATGACCGAAGAGCAAGCGGAAGAAAAAGGATTCATAAAATTTTATTACACAATTAATGAGCGATTTAAAAACGCCCATTTCACACGAAAAGCGGCAGAACTATATATCTCCGAAAATGGGCATAACTTAACTGACCCGTATGTTTTCGTCGACTCAATGCATTATTGTCATGAAATGATAGCAATCCGCGAACACTTGATGGACCTTGCACCACAAAGAATCGGCGTCGATTTTAATGGTGTCCGCTATAATATTAGCGAGGCCGCAGAAAAGCTTTTTAGTGAAATTCAAGAAGAAATTGAACGAGGTGGGAATACCCACGAAGTTAAAGAGGCTTTCGACGATCTTTCACAAGCAATCGGCGTGCTGTTCTGCCTCTCCATGCCCTCAATTAAACACTTTGACGACCTAAGCGACGAAATAGAGGACATGCCGCGTTTTTTAAATCTTGATGAAGAGGAAGAAGATGATGATAAATAAAGTTAACCCATTTTCTATCTTGAGTTTCGTCGCTTTCCTCCTCTTTATTTTGGGAAGTATTTTTGAGAATAAATACGCCACATATCCGTATATGGCTTGTGTATGGTTTATATTTATCTTGAATATCTTCTTCATCAATACCACCAAAGAAAAAAAGTCAGTAACCCAAGTCGACATAGTTGTAACGCTAGGGCTTTGGGCTTACCTAGCATATTTTCAAGCATGGTGGACACTCTTTCCGGTTATTGGAATCGACATTTTGTCTTACTTGAGAACAGAGAAAGAGGTCAAAAATGCCTAAAATGCTTTTTAATCGCGCAAAAGAGATCAGCGATAAACTTGTAGCTTGTGCTATGCACTCTGAAGGTGAAGTCCCAAAATTGCCAAAATGCTCCCTTGCTGAAATGCTGGAAGCCACCGCAATTGTAAGAGCTGAAAACAATAAAAGTGCCGCAGGATGCATACGTAAAAAAATGTATATGACCTGTGCAGACCGTGTAATAGCCGCAATGTATACAATCGACAATTACCATACAGACCATCAGACCAGCGACAACATAGAGCCTATAATGATTATGGGTTCAGTTGGGCTGTTTAACCTTGAACTGACAGCGGGCTAAACTATGCCTAAACTCTACCCCACCCTCTCAATCCGCCAGCCGTGGGCGGGACTTCTCGCCCTCGGCATTAAACCGATAGAAAACCGATCTTGGTGCGCCAACCCCAAATATTACAAAGAAGAATTCCTTTTCCACGCGGGAAAGCTGGTTGACCGAGACGCAATGTGCGGCGGCAACAGCATTATAGACGCGGCAGAATGCCTCGTCTCATACGTTGGCGGGGATGTTATTGAATTCAAAAATAGACTGATAGGCAATGAACATGTTTTCAACTGCGGCGGTATTGTTGGGCGCGCTACCCTTGCGGGTTGCAGTTATATAAGAAGTGCTCGGTGGGGACGACCAAATCAAAACCATTGGGTCTTTACCTGTGCTTCACCCGTTCCATTTCAGCCACTTAAAGGACGACTTGGAATTTTCATGACCAACTTTGAGGTTCAAAAAAATGAGTAATGCGTTACGTGGCCCCTTTTTTGGCAAAGACGAAGATGCCGCCAGCTATTGCGGTATGTCTCGGACTGCATTTGCAAAGCTTAAAAAGCAATTCCTTATCCCACGCAATGCCGGACCGGAGAAAAAGCAATATGCGGCATCCGACCTTGATGCTTTTATGGCACAACCGGAACAGCATAAATTAACCCGCAAACAACGCAATACAACGTCTGTTAGCTTGGAAGAAATGGGCTTATAATGGCGTATAAAGTCGGCAAGAAATGGGCTGTAAAATACCGCGAAGTTGACACGGGGAAAGAAAAAACCGCTTACTTTGAAACCAAAGAAGACGCGGAACTGTGGCAAGCGCGGTATAAGTACAACCGCAAGCATAATAAAAAAGTTGTGCAACCAGCTACAGCGCAAGATCAAACTTTTGCCGGGGTTGTTAGAGCCTATTACCAAAGCCGAAAGGGTGAAATTAAAGAATCTACGATCAAGAGCGACTTTTACCGCCTCAATAAAGCTATTCTGCCTTTGATAGGTGAAAAGGCTATCCGCCAGATTACCAAGAATGATGTTGAAATGATTATTGACGATTGCCGGGAACGCGAAAATAAAAACGTATCCATTAACCGTGGTCTGGATATTCTCCGTTCTGTCTTTGCCTATGCCGTATCTGTGGACCTGATAGAATCCGCGCCTGTAGTGCGCCGTCTAAAGGACGATAGAGATATTATTAAGCCACCTACCCCCGCGGAAGCTAAAAAACTTTTCTCTGTAGCCCTCCCACACGTAAAACGGGCAATTATCATTAGCTGTGCAACGGGCATTAGACCGGGACGCTCTGAATTATTCAAAACCACGTGGGCAGACATAGACTTTGATCGCGCGGAAATGTTTGTAGAATCGGCGAAGAAAGGCGGACTGGCTCAAAGAGTAGTACCACTCCGCGCTGATATTTTACCGTTGATGAAGCAATGGTTTAAAGAAGATAACGAAGATATTTCAAGAACGGTCATTCACTGGCACGGCAAACCTATCAAGCATCATATCCGTTCAGCATGGACGCGCGCCTTAAAACTGGCAGGAATCACCCGCAGATTACGCCCTTACGATTTACGGCATCATTTTGCCACCTATGCACTCAGTGCGGGCAGTGATATAAAAAGTGTAGCCGATGCAATGGGCCACACGGACCCGTCAACTACTATGAAAGTTTACCAGCATGTATTGCAACGGGCCAAGCGCGCGGCGGTTGAATCGTTGCCGTCATTGACGGATGGGGAAGATTAAACCCAATATATATATTTTAAATTAATTGGTGCTAGTCCTTATACAGTTCGCCAGCTATTTTTAAATACCATTCTGTAATCCTTTTAATGGATTCCTCTCTATCAAGTCTAGATTTTCCTTCTTCAAAGCTCAATCTTTGCTTTAATCTATAACGAAGTAATTCAGTAACAAAAAGATAGGCGTCTCTGCTAAAAAATTCATCTATCACTGTGATGTTATCATTAATAATTTTAAACCATTCTTTTTTCGGAACTTCGTCAAGTTGAAAAACCGTCGTAATCTTCGTTATTGTTAGAGCTAAAGAATACTTAAATTTATTATTATCACGTTGAAATTTCGCTTCATCAATGGAAACTTGACGTTCAATAATTTTGTTCTGTTGCTCAACAATACTTTTTTGCTCTCCTTGAATTCTACAAGTAAGTAAAGCAATCCAAGCTGTGACTAAAGCAACAGCCAACGTTACCACGTCACCAATTGAAAACGAAAGATTCCACTCTAAAACATTCCATGCAGTTGTAACACCGTCTAAACTCAACATATAGATATTCTCTTTTATTTTGCTTTCGTCGCGTTAGCAGATATGGCGGTTTTGATTTCTTCAACTTCACCTGTTCTCTTTGAATCAATACATATATGATGAGTAAAAGTGAATATTTTTGCCTCAAAAACATAAGCACAAACTTAAGCACAAGGGGTTAAAAACTCCCCTTTTTAAGCACAAACTAAACATATAACACACTGAATTAATTAACCAGTATTCACGTTCGGGACGCAGAGACCGTGGGTTCGAATCCCGCCATCCCGACCAGATATTTCAAGGGCTTACGAATTTTACTTCGTAAGCCCTTTGTTTTTGGTAATACGAAGCGGTAAACATCGCCAAATCCCTCCATCCCCACATCCTTGACTTCTCCATATATTCACAATAAAAGTTTCACGATCCCAAAGACATGTGCAACACAATACACTCAAGGACCGTAACAAGTGGCAGAAAACAAATTATTATCCATCATTGTTCCTGTATATAATGAAGAACATGTTTTGAGCATGTTTATGAAACGTGTTGCCGAAATACTTAAAACTATCCCTGATATAGAGGCCGAATATATTTTCATCAATGACGGTAGCACAGACCGCACTCTAGAAAACCTAATTACCTTAAAATCAACCTATCCGCAGATTAAAATTATTGATTTCAGCCGCAACTTCGGCAAAGAAGCCGCTCTGACCGCTGGTTTGCAGCATGCAAAAGGTGCCATCACAATACCTATTGATGTGGATCTGCAAGACCCGCCTGAACTTATTGCTGAGATGGTGGTTAAATGGCGCGAAGGTTTTGATGTTGTTCTTGCGCACCGCAGTAACAGAGACAGTGACTCATTTTTAAAACGTTTCAGCGCAAAATGGTTTTACAAATTGCATAATAAAATATCGTCACCCCCGATGCCTGACAACGTCGGTGATTACCGATTAATGTCCCGCCAAGTTGTGGATGCGCTGAACAGCCTGCCGGAATCAACACGTTTTATGAAAGGGCTGTTTGCTTGGGTGGGCTTTAAAAGTACCCAGATTGAATATGTACGTGAAGAAAGAGCTGCCGGAGAATCTAAATTTAACGGCTGGAAATTATGGAATTTTGCGCTGGAAGGTTTAACCAGCTTCGGAACGGTCCCTTTACGCATTTGGACTTATTTAGGTGTGCTGGTTGCAGGGATCTCTTTTATTCTAACACTCAAGATATTAATACAGGTTCTTTTCATGGGTATTGATGTGCCCGGCTACGCATCGCTTATGGTCGCAGTCACATTCTTAGGCGGACTTCAATTGATCGGAATAGGAACTCTTGGAGAATATCTGGGACGCACCTATATGGAATCAAAAAACAGACCTGTTTTTATTATACGTAAAATTTTATAAGGTAATTTTAGAAAAATGATACAAGATTTTAAACTGACTAAAGAAGATAAAATTTTCATTCTACTCTTCGCCGGACTTATATTGCTGTATGTTCTGCCGATGCTTATAGCAAACTGTCCTTACAATGATGATTTTTCTAGAATCTTAAAAGGCAATTCATGGGATGATGACGGTCGCTTGCTTCCGTCAATAATAGTCCGTTTTCTGGTGCATTCAACATCAATTTTCGATCCTGCTCCGCTACCGCTTATCATGTCCGTTCCGATTTTCACCTTCGGCGGATTTATGATTAAAAGATTGTTCATTGACGTAGACAGTCCATATATTTCAGCAATTATCGCTATGGGATTTGTCTTTAATCCTTATTTAGTCCGACTTTTTGTCTATCAGTTGGATAGCATAGGTCTGTCCTTAAGCTTAGTATTACTCATAATACCTTTTACTCTCGCCGCTTCAGAAAGCAGTAAAAAGAAAATTTCTTATTACGCCAAATGTATCCTCTGCATATTTTTAAGCATGAATTCATATCAAGCTTCACTTGGCTTCTTTATGTCTTTAGCTGTGATAGAACTTGTGCACAGTGTATATAAAAACCAATTTAACGGTATTTTCAAGACACTTCTAAGCCGCGTAATTCAACTCGTAGTGGCTTTTACTGCTTACAAACTTTTTTTAAAATTATTCTTTATAGCCAACATTGCACGCCGCGCCGTTAATGCAAAAACGCTTAATTTTTCAGATGACAGTATAAGTGCCTTTTTTGATAACTGTCAGAGAATGATTTCAGCAATATTTGATTCATTAAGCCAGCAACAGACAATCATTTTGGCAGTGTTGTTAATCATAAGTATTCTGTTTGTTGTTAATTTATATAAGAAAAATATCACAGCAGCAAATATAAGCACATCCAGTAAAACAGCTCTGCTGCTTATTGTACTTGCACCGCTAATCATATTTGCTTTTTCTTTTGTGCATATGGCATTTTTAAAAGGATCTTCTAGAATAATGTTACAGGTTTTAACATCTTTCAGCGGCTTAACAGCTTTCCTACTGCTTGTTCCAAGCTGGGCTATTAAAAATAAAAAGATATTATGCTGGCTCATTGTTCCTGTAATGCTGTCAGCGTATGGATTCAGTTACATAGCCGGAAATCTTGTTAAAATAGAATACGACTTTCAACAGCCGACTATCTCTTCCATCGTCTCGGAAATCAATGACACCCTACCGGATAACAGGACTAGGCTTTATTACTCTGGTCACCTTCCGCGTTCAAATTATTTCAAGCGTATTATTAAAATTTTCCCGATGGTGAGTGAGTTAGACACTAATACCCCTTGGGGATTTAAGTACCGCCTACCCTACTTAGGATGCGCTCTGGCTAAAGAGAATTATCAGGATATTGACCTGAAACCACTTAAAACAAAAATAGATACAGCAACACTGCCTATTATCAATAGTAGCTATTACTATAACCTTTACAAGTACAACTCAGATTTATTGCTGATATTTAAATAACATACAACATGCAAAACATTATAGACAGACATTTAGTTCTATATATTGTGATTGGTATATGGGGAGCAGTGGTCGATTTCGGATCTTTTTATATACTAAACTCTATTCTTAATGAACACTATATAATTGCCAACACAGCAAGCTCTTGCATCGGAATATTAAATAATTTTATTTTTAACTATAAATTCAATTTCAAGGTTAATAACAACTTCTTTAAACGTTGTTTTATATTTTTTACTATAGGATTATGTGGTATCATTGCATCAAACTTTATCATGCTTACACTGGTGGAATACTTTCATCTAAACTCTATTATTGCTAAAGGTGCAGCACTATGCATTGTCGTCGCTGCGCAGTACACGATTAATCGATTTTTTACTTTTAAAAAAGATATGTAGGCGTACTAAAACAAATAACTTCAAAGGGTTTACAGGTAAGACTGTAGCCCTTTTTTTATGCTAAATCAGTAAGTTCCAGAACAATCCAGCTTTAAGAAAGTCAAATCACTACGCACTTACCTTTCAAGATTAAAATTCAGCATGCTTGAACTTATTTATGTAATATGTATTATTAACTATATTTACCTACTTACGTTATATGGTGTATATAATATAAAGTGTGACTTTACCTCTCAATCAACGGATGCAGAAAGGATGAAACATGATGAAGAAAAAAACTCTGAATGGTTTGCTTCTGAAGCGCTTACTGCTGATTGCAGGAGCTATAATCATAGTTTGCTTTGCAGCCTATCAATACGAGAACAAAAAGATCACAGCAAACGTGATGCAAAAAAAATCGCAGGAATTAGTGAGAATTCTTGATCAACGTATCGATAAAGAAAAAAAAATTGCCATCACCAATACTCTTTCTCTAGCAAACTCCGGAGAAATTCCAAAACTGCTTGCAACCCAGAATCGTTCAGAACTGGCGAGGCTAATTGATAATATTGTCAAATCATTCAAAACTGTATCAAACTTTCATGATATAAAAATTCAAATACTTGACTCCGAAGGAAAGATTTTTTTCAAAAGCTGGTCCAACAAAGAATTAGGTGAAATCCCAGAAGAAATAAAGCCAACACTTATGAAAGTCAGAAAATCAAGCAAAGCTGTAGCTGGATTTGTAGTGGACAAAGACGGTGTAACTCTAAGAGGAACCGCACTTTTAAACTATCACGGTACCCATGTTGGATATCTACAATTCATTCAAGGATTAGGAAATATTTCCAGAGATTTTGAAGATGAAAACTGTTTGTACATGCTACTTATCACACCTAAAATATCAAATAACATTGCAAAGATTAGTAAGAACATCAAAATCGGCCAATACTACTCTGCAAATGACGAATGGTTTTCCAAAAATATTTCTAATTATTTCAGCAAAATTGATCTGCACCCCCTGCTTGAAAAAACATACGGAATACAAAACGGATATTTCATTACATCAAAATCGTTGAGCGATATTAACGACAACCAAATAGGAATTAATGTCATAGCGGAACACAGTGATGCCGCCTTAGTTAGCCTGAATATGGCTATGACGACAGCAACATTATTCATAATCATAATATTCTGTGCGCTCCTAACTATCATAGCCAGCGTATTTTTTTCCGTAAAGAGCACCGTGACCTCTCCGATGAACAAAGCCATTGATTTTTCCAGAGGTATAGCCGGTGGTAAATTTACAGAAAGACTAAACCTCAAAAGGAACAATGAAATTGGTATCCTAGAGGATTATCTCAACTCTATTTCAATGGAAGTTGGAGGAATCTTATGCAAGATTAAAAGTATAGTTAACAATTTGACTTATAACGGCAAAGACATGGATCACGCATCAAAGATGCTAAATCACGCTTTTTCTGCTCAAGCCAACGGCCTAGAAAACGTTTCATCATCCATGGAACAAATGACTGTATCAATTCAGCAGAATACAAAGGACGCAAGTCAGGCTGAAGAAGGTTCATTACGCCTTTCCGAAGACGCAGAAATAAGTGGCGGGGCAATGGCAAAAGCCATGGATTCCATGAAAACCATTGCGGAGAAAATCACGGTAGTCGAAGAAATCGCGCGACAGACTAACTTACTTGCCCTTAATGCAGCAATTGAAGCCGCACGAGCAGGCGAAATGGGTAAAGGATTTGCGGTGGTTGCGGCAGAGGTTCGTAAACTGGCAGAACTAAGCGGAGTAGCCGCCTCCGAAATTAACACCCTGGCAAAATCCACGGTTCAAGTGGTAACTCAGGCCGGACAACGGCTGGAAAAACTGGTACCGGAGATCAAGGTAAACTCAGAATTGATACAAAAAATTGCTGCGGCCTCGGTGGAACAAAGAGGAGAAACAGAAGAAATTAACAGCGCGATACGGCAGTTAAGTTCTGTAGTGCAAGAGAATATTTCTACAGCTAAAAGCCTCTCGTCTATGTCGGAATCGTTATTCACTCAGGTCAACACATTACAACAGAGCATGGACTTTTTTGAGTTAGATGAAAATAATACAGATAGCATTAATGAAATTTCAATCAATCACGAACCTATTGAGCTTGTCTCCAAAACACTGCCAATCGAAACGAATACATGGCGGAAGGCTTCGCCAAAACGCAAACCGATGCCGCCAGTTTCACAAGTAAAACCAGTTATTAACGTTCCTTCTTCACAAGAAAAAAAAGTTGAATTAAAAGAATACAAAGATCTCATCAAGTGGAACGATTCACTTTTACTTGGAATTGATGAGATCGACAGCCAGCACAAACAGTTGGTAAAATTAATAAACCTCCTGAATGGAGCAATGAGCCAAAGCAAAGGGAATAATGTTCTTGCGGAAATTTTTAAAGAATTAAGGGAATACACAGTCAACCACTTTGAATTTGAAGAAGACATGTTGGAAAAACACGGCTACGAGGATATCGCGCAACATAAAGAAATTCATGTTGACCTTGTTGCTCAGGTTATAAAATTCGAAAACGATTTCAAAAGCAACAAAATAGCCATAAGCTCCGAACTCATGACTTTTCTTAAACATTGGCTCACTGAACACATAAAAGGAATTGACACAAAATACGTTCCTACCATCAAAAAAGCCATGGAGCAAAGCCTCTAAAAAAGGACTTCAAAGGGTTTACAGTTAAGGCTGTAAACCTTTTTTTATTACATCACGACCAGCAACATACTGCCTATAAACGGCAAGAGCCATACAACTGAGCGGTAGAGCCATCACCAGTCCTAAAAAACCTAACAGCTTTCCCCAGACTGACAGCGATAGCAGAATCATCCACGGAGAAAGTCCAAGGCTTTCACCCTGAAGTTTAGGTACCAGCACAGCGTCTTGGATAATCTGCACAACAACAAATACTGCCGCGACTCCAGCCAGTCCACCCCATAAGCTTGTTCCTGTTGCAAGCGCACTCACTCCTGCAAATAGAAATGCAGGGATAAGACCTGCGATCTGTAAATATGGAACCATATTGAGTATGCCGATGAGCATCCCTAACAGTATGGCTAACGGCAAGCCGATAATAAGAAATCCAGTTGAAAAAAGACACCCGATAATAAGTGCAATTAGAGCCTGCGTGCGGAAATAACGATTTGAAATATGAGTGAATTCATCAATAAATGAGGAGACTCTGCCACGATATTTTTCAGGCAACTGTGATCGCCAACTGCGAAGCTTGTCGTAGTCAACAAGCAGAAAAACGAGATATAAAATGATTACAAACACACCTGCAAGAGCAACAACCATTTGCGCTGACCCGCTTACCAAATTCACAATTCCCGGAACGGCTTTATGCGCTAAGGTTTGCAGCATATCTGTCACGCCTGCTTCACTCAAAAAACTACGTACATCATCATTTTTCGCCAGATCAGTCACAAATTTCCATAAATCAGCCGGCAAATATTCAGCTGCGCGTTTCGCCGCAGCCGAATCATTAACAAGAATAGCTAACAATTGCCCGATATGGCTGAGCTCTGATCCAACCATTCGCAAAGCTACCCATAAAAGTTTTCCTACCGGAACTATTATTACAGTCAAAGTGACGAGCACAGCCGCCATTCTGTTTTTAATAATTTTACCCATCAGTTCAACAAGCGGATTAATCAAGTATGCGAGTGTAAGTGCAACCGCAAATGGAAGCAAAACTTCGCTCAAAGAGGAGAGCAAACGAACCGCAAGCCAAATAGACGTTCCAGCCAGCACAAGCCTAACGACCCTGTCAAAAGTATATGGAGTATCGCTTTGCGACATTGATCACTTCCCTTGAATTAAAGAGGTTAAGACGATTCCTCACGACCATAACGAAGTTCACATAGTCTGCGTCCGGCGCGAGCGATTTCTCCGCCAAGTGAACGGATATTCCATATAAAAGCAGAAACATTGTTGCGCCTTTCAAGGGGCACATCTTCAAAATCACCACGAACGCGAGCATCCCCGACTGCCAGCATAAATTCATTAACAGTGTTTTCAAAATCTGGATGAATTTCGCAATGCTCAGATTCCAAAGCGTAAGTTTCAAGCCACGCATAGTGCTGCTGCGTCATCATCAAGACATTTTGCATCCCGTCAGCTATAGCAGGAAGTGGGCCGCCATAGCCTCTGCGAATTATGGTAGACATCGCTATTAACAAACTGTGCATACGGCCGAAAACTCTGATTAATCTAGTTAGATTATCACGCTGCCATGATCTTAAACCAGGCTCAGCACATGCTTCACGAAAAGCTTCGGCACATTCATCAAGCTTCTGGGATGCTGCAATGCGGGAAGTAACCAGCTCACTTTCGCTCACACCACCGGAAAGGTATGACTCGCTGAGTTTTTCAAAATGAACACTCTGCGCGTGTATAAGATCAGCCATTTTTTGGCGAAGATTTTTTCTAGCCATATTAGGCCAAACACCAAAAGAAGCTGCAACGCCTATAGCAACACCTAGAACAGTATCAAGAACTCGTTCTACACCGAATTGCCATCCATCAACAAAAAAAATACCCAACAATAAAATTACCCCGGTAGTCAGTGCACAAGAAAAAGCCGTATAGTTGTAGACGCGGAGTAAAATAACCAGAAAAAAGGAAAGTACTATCAGTCCCGCTAAAATTTTAACACCAGGATCAAGAATAAGAATTCCAACTCCAAGCGAGGCCCCGAGGACAGTTCCCCACAGCCTGCGCCAGCCAAGCCGAAGTGTTCCTCCAACTGACGGCCGCATGATAACAATAACACTCACCGGAAGCCACATAGCATGACGCAAGCCGAGAAACCTTGAAGCAATAACAGCCACAGTAATAGCAATAGCAGCTCTCATAGCATGCCTAAACGGAGCTGAATCTACTCGCATTTCTTTGCGGAGAATATGTAAAGACTCTTTTATCACACCGCGCTCCCGCCGAGGGAAACACGGCTCATTTCATCAAATTCAAGACTTAGATTTCTAAGACCGTACAAAGCCCCCCAAGCTTCAAGAAACTCATCACGAAGGCCGTCACCCCGTTTATATGCACCCAAATCTAATAACTCACGTTCGAGTTCTGATATCCCTGAATTTATCTCAGTAAGGTCAATAACCCCCTTACCTGTCGAAACTTTTGCTGCAAGCACATCAAAAACAATTGAACTTTTCAAAGTTAATTCTGAAAACTTAAACCGAAGTCTAGTAAAAGCAGGACTATGCTCAGCAAAATGAGCACTGTTCGCAAGACCAACAACAGCCTCAATCATTCTTATAAGCAGTGCATATAGTGCAGATGGACCTTCGTATTTACCAAGTTCCTTTACTGGATCAATATTCATGGCCTCCATGAACCTTCTGTAACGCCTGAGTGACTCAATAGATCTGTCATGAATTACAGTTATGCGCTTACGATCTTCTAATGTACCATCCGACTCTGCAACGGCCCTAAAATAATCACCTATATCCGAAAGTGCTACCCCGCCTGCTTTTGAAAGAATTTTCTCAGGATGCAGAGGCCAAAAATGAAAAATAACAAAATATGAAATGACACTTCCAAAAAGAATACACCCTGACCGCAAAAGTCCAGCGGTGAAAGTATCAGGAGAATTTAATGCAATAAGGTTAACAATCAGCACTCCTATACCTGTTGAAGCGGCCGTTCCGCCGACCACAGGCGTAAAAAATATTAGAAATGCTAAAATGAAAAGATAAACAGCAGAAATGAATGAATGGCTAGCCAAGGCGGTGGTAACAGGAACTAGTACAATTGTTACTAAGCAAATAGAAGCCGCTACAATTTTACGTTTTCTAAGTGTGTTACCAGCTCTAAAAACAACAAGAATAAGTGAGCCATATACACACCATCCCAGATCATGCCCGCGAAAACCGAACAGATAAGCAAAAGCGAGAGCAACAATACACGCAACAACAGATTTGGCTGCATACTTTGTTATAAATAGGCCGGGATCAATTGGATGGATAAAAATTCTATAGAAATCTGATATTATTTTATTCATTACCTACACTATTAAAACAGCATAGCCTGAACTGCAAGCACGCAAAATATGATTAACAAAAACAAAACGCCCACGAATAATTCGCAGGCGTTTCTACTTTCAACTCCGACTCGTTATCGGTTTCCTCGAGAGGAAAAGTCTACAACAACTTATCTAAAAATTCGCTTATTCTAGGGTGCAACTCTTTAGCAGAGAAAAACTCGCCCGGAGTTCCTTTTGCGATAAAATCGCCTTTTTCCATAAAAATTACTGTATCTGCAACTTCTCTGGCAAACCCCATATTATGAGTAACAATGACCATAGTCATTCCATCATTTGCAAGTGAACGTATTGTATCAAAAACCTCTCCGACAAGTTCAGGATCAAGTGCAGAAGTAGGTTCATCAAACAGCATCATTTTAGGCTGCATAGCCAATGCGCGAGCAATGGCAACACGCTGTTTCTGGCCACCTGAAAGAGTAACCGGATAAACATCCGAGCGATCAGGGAGCCCTACTTTATCCAGCATCTTATATGCTGTGTCTTTTGCTTCTGCCTTGCTTTTCTTAAGAACAGTAATCTGTCCTTCCATGACATTTTGAAGAACTGTCATGTGCGGGAAAAGATTGAACTGCTGAAAAACCATGCCGATTTCAGAACGTAATGCGCAGAGATTCTTTTGAGAATCAAGCACCAGCTTATCACCACGGGTTACATATCCGCATGGTTCTTTCTCGAACAAGATTTCACCGGAATCAATGGTCTCCAGAAAGTTCATAGTCCGCAAAAGAGTCGATTTACCAGACCCACTGGGACCGACAATCACAACCTTCTCTCCGCGTTTAATTTTCAGATCAATATGATTAACCGCAGTAAGAGATCCGAATCGTTTAACAACCTGTTTTAATTCTAAAATGGTTTCCATTTAACGCCTTTCGTATACCCCCACCTTGTATTCGATTTTCTCGAAAGCAAAGGTGAACACGGTTGTAAAAACAAGATAAATAAATGCAGCAAGAACAAGCACAGTAACGTTGAAATATGCGTTGAACATCTGATCTGCTGCGCGCATAAGCTCAACCATAGCAATGGTTGAAACAAGTGCTGTATCCTTAATAAGGGCAATAAATTCATTAGCAAACGGAGGAATAATTCGCTTATAGGTCTGAGGAATTATAACCCTGCGCATGGTCTGAGCGTAAGTCATACCAAGAGCTTTTGCAGCCTCTGTTTGTCCTTGGTCAATTGATTCGATTCCGGCACGTATAATTTCAGCAAGATATGCGGAATAGTTAATTCCTAACCCTATCAAAGCTGAAAAAAGCGGAGACAATGTGATCCCCATTGCCGGCAATCCGTAATAAATGAAGAAAAGTTGTAATAACAGCGGAGTTCCGCGGAAAAACCAGATTATAAACCAGCTTATACCCGAAAAAGGCTGCATCTTACTTATCTTGCCAAGGGCAATAAGCAATCCGCCGATAGGCGAAACTATCATCGTAAAAAATACGAGTAGAAGCGTCATTGACGCGCCTTTTAATAAAGAGGGCAAAAAGCGCAAACAGTCATCAACAACCTTACGCCACTGTGGACGAACAGCTCTATCGACAGAAGCTATAAAATTTTTGGCTTCAATATTATCGGGATAAACCGCAATAATTTCTTCGCTGTATTTTTTGGCCTTACTTAAATCTTTAAGAGAGAAACTCATCCGTGCAAGCTGCATACGGGAATATACAAATTCACCGTCATCACCTTCAGGACCGGGAGCAGGAATCTGTTCAAACAACGATTCAGCCTGATCAATATGGCCAAGTGCAAGAGCATCACGCGCCTGTTTTAAAAGTACGTCAGAGTTTTCACTGGCTGCAGAAACAGTCGCAACAGTAAGGAGAGTAAACAATAGAAAAAGCGAGGCAAAAAAAGCCCCGCTTTTTCCGAATCTATTAGCTAATATAATCATTTTTTACCATTTAGCAGGATTGGTAATATCTTCACCAAACCATTTGCGTGAGATCTTGCCCATGGTTCCGTCAGCGACCATTTCGTCAATAATAGACTGAACTTTTTCTTCAAGGGACTTATCATTCATACGAAAAGCAACACCAAAAGGCTCACTGGAAATGAATCCTGGAAGACCCATATATTTTCCTGGGCGTGTAGCCATGTAGTAGCGACCGGAGATGTTATCAACGACAACTGCTGCAATGCGGCCAGCTTCAAGATCAAGAAAAGCTTTAGGGTTGGTATCGTATTCACGGATTTCAGAAGGAGCAGGGTTCAAGGTTTTAGCAGCTTCAAGAGCTGGTGAACCTTTCTGAACACCAACGATTTTTCCGCCGAGTTCCTTGGAAGACTTAACGTCTTTACTGCCCATTAATACAACTGCAATCTGTCCGTCCATGATGTAAGGTTTTGTAAAAAGGACCTTAGCCTGACGTTCAGCAGTGATAGTCATACCATTCCAAATACAATCAAATTTATCTGAATTGAGTGAGTGGATTACTCCGTCCCATGCAGTTGGCTGCCATTCAATCTTGATTCCAAGACGTTTTCCGACTTCTTCAGCGGCGTCAACATCAAAACCAACAAGTTTACCATCGTCAAGACGGAAACCCATTGGAGGAAAAGCATCATCTAGCCCGATTCTGAGCTTTCCGCTTTCTTTGACCTTGTTCCATGAATCATCAGAAGCCTGAGCCATGACTGCGAAGGCCAACATCATAGCAACCATAAGAATTACTAATAATCTTTTCATGTGCACTCCTCAAATATTTGTTACATTCCATACCATCAGAAGAATAAAAAATATTACAAAAAATAATTTTTACCCCTTCCTTAATAATCCTGAAGCGATAAACCAAATATCTTATGAACCATGAACATGCAAGGCTGAACCCGTGTAAAAAAGAAATTTCATGCTATTTATGACATTAAAGTCATTTTTACGTTTAACAGTTCTACCAGCATCCCCCAAATACATCATTTTTTTACAAAAGAAAGTCTCAACTGCTTTTATTTGCTAAAACTGTTGCTAATCTTTTCAGCCATATGATAACTTGTAAACAGTTTATATTTCCACTCGAAAAGAAAGGAGATGACAAATGCCCAATCTTACTTCGTGGGGAAGCCGGGAAATAGAAAAACTTAAAAATGACATGGATAGACTCTTTGACAGTCTATGTCTGGATTACGGCATCCCTTCAGTTTGCGGAATAATTGACTGTACCCCCAGAACAGAAATGCGTGAGCATGAAGGATCACTTATTGTGCGAACCGTCATGCCCGGTTTTCAGGCTGAAGATCTTGGAGTTTCTGTAACAGAAACAACAATGACTATCTCCGGTGATAAAAAAGTCACATTTCAAGGTGGCAAAAAAACCAATCATTTCAAAAAAACTATTCCTCTTCCATGCAAAGTAGATCCGGAAAATGTGCGTGCCACGTTTAAAGATGGAATACTGGAAATCATATTGCTCAAATGCATCATCAAACCGCAGAGAAAAATCAACATAACAGCTGAATAGAATACAGACGGAGATAGTATGACTTCTATACTCAAAAGCAGAGAACTCAAGCATGAACAACTACGATGGACCCTCGCCCCAGAAGAGCTACCTTTCAATTCCACAAAAGATCTTACAGCAAACGAAGAAATTATCGGACAGAGCCGAGGTGTTGAAGCGTTTAAATTTGGTATGGGCATGAGTCTTAAAGGTTATAATATATTTGTAACCGGCCCGGCTGGAACCGGTAAACAGGCAACCGTAAAAAAGCTTCTAAAAAACCTGTCAAAATCGGATAAAATCCCGGATGACCTTATTTATGTAAATAATTTCAAAGCAAAAGAATCTCCCATTCTAATACACATGGCAGCTGGTGAAGGTACTATATTTAAAAAAGATATCCACGATTTTTTAGAAAATATTAAACGCGAAGTTCCACAACTATTTGAAAGTCAGGAATACATTGCCCGTAAAAATGAAATTATAGAATTACACGAAAAACAAACCCGTGAATTTTTTCAGGTAATTGAAGATAAAGTTAAAGATTCCGGATTAGTTATTGTGAATATGCAAATGGGCCCGTTTCAAAGACCGGACGTAGTTCCATTAGTCGATGGGGAGCCGATGCGCATGATTCAGCTGGAAGAAAAAGTTGAAAAAGGACGTTTCCCGCGTGAAGAATATGAAAGACTCAAAGAGAAACAAAAAGAACTGAAAGAAGATGTGGACAATATTCTGATTCAGGTCCGCAAGTTGCAAAAAGAAGTTAAGAAAAAAAGTGATGACGTAGACAAAATGATGTTCATAACCCTGGCTCAAGACCTGATAACACCACTTAGCGAGAAATACACTGATCCCAAAATAATCAAGCATTTAGATGAAATGCTTGAACATATGAGCGACGACCTTGAAACATTGCGAATGATAGGCAAAAAACCAAAGGCAGGTGAAGGGGGGATGATGTTTATGCCTCCGCAAACCGAAGCAATAATGCATCCATATCAAGTAAATTTACTAGTGGACAATTCAGAACAAAGCAGTCCTCCGGTAATTTTTGAATCCTACCCCACTTACCGCAATCTTTTTGGCTCAATTGAACGAGTTATGGACAGACACGGCGGATGGCGTACTGATTTTACCAAAATTCAGGTTGGATCGTTTATCAAGGCTAACGGAGGTTATTTGGTAATCAACCTCATGGACGCCATTGTTGAACCTGGAGTCTGGCCTACCCTTAAACGGTCTCTTAAAACTGAAAAAATTGAAATTCAGACTTTTGACCCATACTATTTCATATCTCCATCAGGTCTTAAGCCTGAGCCGATAGATATGGATGTTAAGGTTGTTGTTTTAGGTGAACCTCACCTTTACCAATTACTTCGTCACTATGATCAGGATGTTGCCAAAATATTTAAAGTCAGAGCTGACTTTGAAACATCAATGGATCGGAATGATGACGCAATTACAGCTGTTTCTAAATTTGTAAGTAACATGGTAAAAAAAGATAAGCTGATGGATTTCGATCGTACGGGAACTGCCGCCATCATTGAACAAGCTGTACGTATGTCTGGCAGACAGGAAAAGCTGTCGACTTCATTCCCATTACTTGCAGATCTGATGGGAGAAGCAAACTACTTTGCAGGGCGCAACGGATCAGAATTTGTAACATCATCACATGTTGATAAAGCTCTAAGCGCACATAGAAAACGTTCCAATCAGATGGAGGAACGACTTCAGGAAATGATCGACCGTGGCAGTATCTATATCAATACTGACGGAACAAAAGTTGGTCAGGTAAACGGACTGGCTGTTTACTCACTTGGTGATTATTCCTTCGGAAAACCATCGCGCATTACAGCTGTGACCGCCATGGGTAAAGGCGGAATTATTAACATTGAACGCGAATCAGATATGTCCGGACCGACTCATAACAAAGGTATATTTATTCTCTCAGGGTTTCTGCGTCAAAAGTTTGCTCAGGACAAACCGTTATCCCTTACCGCAAGTATAGCTTTCGAACAGTCTTACGGTGGAATTGACGGAGACTCGGCCTCTTCAACCGAACTATACGCTCTACTTTCAAGTTTGGCAGATATACCGATACGTCAGGATATAGCTGTCACTGGCTCAGTTAATCAGAAAGGAGAAGTGCAGCCTATAGGCGGAGTGAATGAAAAAATAGAAGGATTCTATATGTGCTGTAAACACTCAGGATTAACTGGCAAACAGGGGGTAATGATCCCCGAACCTAATGTTAAAGACCTCATGCTCCGCAAAGATGTTGTTGAAGCTGTAGTAGAAGGTAAATTCCACATCTGGTCGGTTGAAAACATCTCACAGGGGATTGAAATTTTAACAGGGAATCCGGCTGGAAAACTGGACCCTAAAACGGGATACCCTACAGATTCAATCTACGGCAAAGCTAATTTGAGATTAATTGATCTTGCTGAAGGATTAAAGAACTTCAGCGGGGGGGATGACGATTCCAAAGAAAAGAAACCCTCATCCGGCGGATGTTGTTCAGGCTAGCCTCGTCTAATGTGATTTTATAAGCAAAATTAAAGCCGCAGGACAAGTATGGTCCTGCGGCTCTTTACCATACAGCCCTTCTAATCTATCCTGCCGATTCATCAATAAAAAGTATAAGGAACATATATGCCTCATAAAACGATTGGAATTGTTGCGGCAATGAAACAGGAAGCGCAGGCGATCTGCCCTGACTCTGAAAAGAGCATGCTTGATAAATTTGAACTGCTGTCTGGGAATTTACCGGATGGAAATAATTTTTTGTGCATAATTTCTGGAATTGGTACTGAACGGGCAAAACAGGCTGCAACATTGCTTGCTAATAAAAAACCCAACTTAATACTTAGCGTAGGAGTTTCTGGAGGACTTGCCCGTGGAACATCTGCGGGAGATCTACTTGCAGCATCCACAATCCACTCTGAATTACCCAATTTCGAACCTTGGCATAAATCTGAGCAGGATGAAGAACTTCGTAAGGAACTCCTGACTGCATACGAAAGAATTCCTTCCGGCCCCATGGTCACGGTACCAGTCCCCGTGCTGACCCCCAAAGATAAAAACTTACTCCATGACAAAACCGGAGCACTTGCCGCAGACATGGAGAGTATAGCTGTAGCAAAGGTTGCCGATGCTAAAGGAATACCTTTCGCCTGTATCAGAGCAATCAGTGATGGAGCTGACAAAGCCATTCCTGAAGAATCGTTAAGCGGAGTAACAGCCGAGGGTAAAACGCGACTTATGCCTATTTTAAAAGCCATAGCCTCACGCCCTACCCTGATATTTGAATTAATACCTATGGGGATGGATTATTCAAAGGCATTAAAAAGCTTAGGTAAAATTTTCATATAACCAGTTAAGAACAGATCAAAAAAATCCCGCTGAAGCAATGCTTCGGCGGGATTTTAAATGAATATTTTAAAGTAACCAGACTAAAGAAAAACTTTGTAATAAAAATTTAATCTTAAGCCTGTGATGTAAATCTAATCTACCTTTACGCCCTTAAGAGCTAGCATTGCGCCTTTAATTGGACGCTTCACTGAATCTGAAACAGCGGTTGGTTCAAATCCGCAATGGACCATACAATCTGCACAGCGCGGATCATTGCCGACACCATATTTATCCCAGTCAGTCTGTTCCATAAGCTCCTTATAAGTTGGAACAAATCCGTCTTCAAGAAGGTAGCAAGGACGCTGCCAGCCGTGTATGGAACGGCATGGGTTACCCCAAGGGGAACAAGAATAGTTCTGGTTTCCAGCTAGGAAGTCGAGATAAAAGCTGCTGTGGCTGAAATCCCATTTTTTTCCTTGTCCGAGTTTAAAAATTTCGCGGAAAAGTTTTTTGCTCTGCTCGCGAGTAAGAAAACTGTCCTGATCAGCGGCAGCTTCATAACTGAATGCGGCGGAAAGAGTCATTCCGTCTACACCAAGTTCTGTCAAGAAGTCAAAAAATTCAGCTGCATTTTCAGGTGTCTGTCCACCAAAAAGAGTTGTATTGGTATTAACTCTAAACCCTTTAGATTTAAGCAGTTTAATTGCCCTGACAGCAGACTGAAATACGCCCTGCTTGCAGACAACACGGTCATGAATTTCTTCCAAACCATCAAGATGAAGATTAAAAGTAAGATACGGGCTTGGTTTAAACTCGCTAATGCGCTCAGGAATTAGAATTCCGTTTGTGCAGAGATATACAAATTTTTTACGTCTGATAAGCTCTTTTACGATAGCAGGCATTTCAGGATGCAGAAGAGGTTCTCCACCCGGAATAGAAACAATTGGTGCTCCGCATTCTTCAACAGCGGCAATGCATTCGTCAAACGACAGACGCTTATTTAAAGCGGCTGGTGACTGATTAATTTTACCGCACCCTTTACAGCGCAGATTGCACTGAAACAAAGGTTCGAGCATTAGCACTAAGGGATAATGTTTATTACCCTTAAGTGTCTGTGTAAGAATATATTTACCAAGTCTCGCTATTTGTACTGCAGGAATTGCCAAAATCCTAACCTCTTTGCCGTCGGAAAAACGACGGGTTTATTATTTTTCAGCAGCAGATGGCTTTTTACATGCATCTACTAACTTATGATATGTATCATTTTTCAATGACTTTTTATTAAAACTTTTACTGCTGATTGCTGTATCATACTGAACACAAGCTTTACCTTTTTCACCATCTTCAAGCAAAGCAGCTCCGTAACCAAGATGATTCAAATAGAAATCAGGGGCTACTTTTACTGCTTTTTCAAAGTGGTCCAAAGACTTGCCTAAATCCCCGACACTAAATGGAGGTGAAGGAGCTTCAAGATAAAGCTCACCAAGCATTCTGTCAGGTCCTCCAAAATCAACTTCTGGAGAAAATTTTTCAGACAGCAGTGCTTCTTGCTCCAAGACAGGCACAAGGTCAAGTCCGCTCAAAGGCGAAAGTTGCGCATGTTTACCAACTAAATAGGCATAAAGATAGTGTCCGACGCCACTTTTAGAGTTTTTATCAAGATAAACTTTTATCGCCTTTTGTCCGGCTTCAGCATACTTAGTCTCATCGATTGATTTTCTTTCAAATAATGAAGCATAGCATGCGGCGCACTTGAGTAGATCACTATCTTTTGTACTCGCTCCTAATTTTTCAGCTTCACCAATTGAACATGGTTTCCAAAGGTGAACATCTTTATCTTCATATATTGCTCTGGAGGTATCGGCAGAATTAGAACTCGAAACAGAGCTTTTTGCAGGATGCTTTTTTGATTCGGACTTCGCAACGGTTTTAGGCGCTACTTTATCTGTAGATTCAGAAATAGGCTTAGCCGCGCCCTTTGCCGCGCAGCTGCACAAAAAACATGATAAAACAGCAATCATTATGAGGCGAAGTGATAAAATCATTTAAGCTCCTTGTCAGCAGTTCCGAATCCATTGGTCTGCAAAAGTTTAAGTAAACCTTCAGCCGCTGGGTCCTTTTTCATATCAAGCAAAATTGCCTGAAGTCGAAAAGCATCATCATCGGCCTTACCAAACCATACAACCGGACTGTTAGGAAGTTTTTTTGATTCATAAATAACCTTCACATCAGACAAGCTATCCATTTCGCTGAGCACCGAATATTGAACAGAATTAAGACATACTCCGGCAGCTTTTCCTCTGTTAACCCAACGTAACTTACTAAGAGGTTTTGATGTTCCTTCAATAATGAGTGGAATTTGTGCTTCGTTTTTTCCAAAAAGTATTTTACGGGCATCTGGCGTGTAAAGCATTGAACCGTAGACAGTCCCTTTGACAACTTTCACAGAGTCCGGACCGTCAGAAGGGACCAGAATTCTCCAAATATCATTTGCAAGTCCCTGCGGGAGAGTAGATGCAACAGGGGTCATCATAAACGTATCTACGTAACTTTTGAAAAAAGTCAGTCCGCAAATTCCCCATGCAGGTTTATTCTCATCAAGATATTTTAAAGCAGGTTTAAGTTCGTTAAAATAAACTCCACTCACAGGAGTTCCCATTTTAGCAGACAGATACTTTGCCAAGTCATCCATTACAGGCTGAGCATCTGCGGATGTTCCCGGTTGGCCAGGCTCAATAATTACAAAATCAAATGATCCGGCCTTTGGGGAAGCGTAAGCGACTCCAGCAACTGAAACAATAATTAGTAAAGTAATCGCTAATATTTTCTTAAGCATTGTAAGGATCATCCTTTCTTAAACTTTTCTATCAGTCTGAAAATTGCAGGTAACACTATCATACAACCAACCATACAAGTTGCAGATCCGACAACCATTATCCCCCCAAGAGAAGCAAGCCCTCTGTGATGAGCTAAAAGCAACCCTCCGAATCCGATCATAGTGGTGCAGAAACTGAGCCCGACTGCTACAGGGGTACTTGTGTCATAAAGTCTATCGCCATTTGAAAGTTCTTTCCATCTGGCAAAAAAGTGAACACCTCCATCGACCCCGATGGCAATAAGAATAGGTATCGCAAAGAAGTTAGCTAAATTGAAGCTTAAACCCGTAATCCCCATCAATTCAAGTAGCCAGAAAATACCGACTACAAGCGGAATAAGAGTTAAGAGTACATAACTGATACTGAATGATGTTAAAAATAAAATTATGGATACCAGTATAATTGTAACCACAGCGGCGTGTAGAAAAGTATCACGCATAAGCAGCGAGGATTCAAAGACAACAACCGGAACCCCTGTAACTTCTGGGTCAACTTTTCTAAGGTCCGCAACAAAAGACTTGAGCAAATCAAAATCCCAGACATTACCAACCGGAGCTATTTTAACCATATAGCTACCGTCTTTACCTATATAAAGAGAGCGTAGATGTTCAGGCAGATCATCAGGTTTTACAGATCGAACTTCTAAGATCTCTTTAAGCCAATTAAATGAAGACGAAAGCTCACTAACAAGTCCACTTTGAATAGGTACAAGATTCTGAGCAGAAGCAGGATTCTTCTTTATCAGAGCCATACAAGCTGAAGTTTTGTCTAAAAGAGCTGAAACAAGCTTAAGTTCATCCTTAGCTCCGGCAGAAAATAATTTTTCCTCAAGCCCTTCGAGCGAATCAGTTAAATTTTCAAGTGAACTTAGAACCTGCTCAGGAGTGAGAGCTACAGCACTGGCGTTAAAGTTCATACCGTCTAAGTACTTGGCTTCACCACGTAAAATATGAGCTTTTTCCTTTTGACTTTCAGGCAGAAAATTTAAAATAGAATCAATCCGCCCGACAGAAGAAATCTTTTTTAATTGTTGTGTCAATGCCTTTACGCTTTCAAGGTCAGGCCTAGTCATAACTGCGAACCATGTTGATTCATCAGATTCATTAATTAGCTTATGTTCAAACTCAACTGATTCGAGACCTTTTGCCTGAAGATCAAGAAGATTATAATTGAATCCGGCCTTCATCAACCCCGGTAAAGCTACGGCAGACAATATAACCACAACAATAAGAACAGTTATAGGACGAGAAATAACCTTTTCCATAAAAGGTATAGTCGTCATGCGCGGATGTGAAGACGGAAATAAATTACGCCTGCCGGCAATGAGCAGGAGTGAAGGAAGAACAGTCAACATGGAAATAAGACAGAAAATAATTCCTGTTCCACCAATGAGTCCAAGTTCAGCAAGGCCTACAAATTCATGCCCAAGTACTGCGTAAAAAGCACAGACTGAAGTTATCGCGCCAAGAATAACACCCGGTCCGGTATGTAACAGGGATTCCTTAACGGCTTCATCAGAAGAAAGACCTGATGCAGTTCCTTCAACATAACGCAGCACAATATGAATACCGAAATCCACGCCGATTCCGACAAGAACAAGCGCAAAAACAATAGATAAAAGATTAAGGCTTCCAAGCGAGACCAAGGCAAAACCAAAGGTCCATGCCATGGCGCAGAAAAGAGAAATCATCACCAGCGCAGGTCTCAGCCAACCGTGAAGAACTACCATAAACAGCAGCCCGACCAGTATAACGGAAACAATTGAAGCGATGGTCATATCATTATTAGTAGTGATCATTTCATCAGCGGAAAGAACAGGCCTTCCGGTAAGTCCGGCACTGACATCTGGAAATTCTAAACGGGTCTGATCAAGTGATTCACGTACAATTTTAAGAGCCTGCCCGATAACAGTCATTGCCGCAAAATCTTTCTTCGGCAAAATACGCATGATCAAGAGTTTGCCGTTGCGGGTATAAAAATACTGCATTCCGGCTTTATCCAGATTCAACACAGGACCTGCGCTCTTAAAAGAATTCGCCCCGTCTTTTAAAGCATTATCCATTTTCCCGACAAGCGAATCTAAAGCGCCTATCATAGGTGTGAGCATTTCAGGAGCTGCTGCGCCCCCCATATCTTTTTTACCGCTAAGCAGTTCTGCATTCATATCTAGGAACTTTGCCAGTCCCGGACCATTAAACCATTCATGCCCAAGCGGCCCTATATTGCGGGCAAGTTTGACAAAATCATGGAGCTCGCTCTCCGAAGCGAACATAAGCACGCCCGGCCCCATATCTTTTGCAGACATGGCGTAATGAACTTCTTTAATTATATTAGGCCTTTTTTGAAGCTTATCGGCAAGAGACGTTGCAAAAAGAGCAGCTTGTTTTTTCCCATGCTCAGTCCCGCCTGTTTCAATAACCACGAACATGTATTCCTGATCACCAAAATTCTTAATCTGCTCAAGATTACGCTTCTGGAATGGCAGATCGTGAGAAATAATATTATCTTGGTCACTGTCCAGTTTTAGGTACAACGCTGATGACACACCACAAATAATGGCTAAAATGAGACCGCATATAACAACAGTCCCAGGACATGTACGAACCATGCGCCAAAGACCGAGTATCAAAAAATTTTGAATTTTTTTTAATTTATCCACACAAAATACGCCCGAAACGTTATAAAGTATTCGGGTCTTTTCAATATGTTGAGAAGTTTAAGCAGCCAGTATATATCGCTGAATTATTATGAAGTACGAGCTGTACGAATTCCTAAATCTTTAACTGTTTTCCAGCCAGAACCTGTAATCTTATGAGCTTCATTAAGTACAGCGTCCATTGCAGTAAGGAACTTGTCTACATCTTCATCATTAATCATTAACGGAGGAAGTATTTTTACAGTATCAAGACCGTGACCTGCTACCTGGCTTAAAATATCATGTTGCGCAAGTAATGGCATAGTTATCATCTGACAGAATAAATCATCATTCATTTTATGGAGCAGTTTCCAGCTGGCCTTAAGAGCCAAAGACTTAGGTTCTCCAAACTGTAGGCCGATCATGAGCCCTGTTCCACGAACTTCAGTCAGCATTTCATACTTCTCAGCAAGTTTATTCATACCAGCAATAATTCTGTCACCCATTTTTGCTGCATTTTCTGAAAGTTTTTCATTTTCAAGAATTTCGATTGTTGCTAGCCCTGCAGCCATTGCCATATCATTCTGACCAAATGTATTTGAATGGGCAAAACACCTTTCCATTGAATCGAAAATTTTAGTGTGAATAGCACGGGTAGTAATAATTGCTCCGACAGGGATATATCCGCCAGAAAGAGCTTTAGAGATAACGAGAATATCCGGTTTGACTCCCCAGTGATCCACAGCAAACATTTTACCTGTACGCCCAAGTCCACACTGAACTTCATCGGCAATCATCAAAGTTCCATACCGATCACATAATTCACGCACACCTTGAAGGTATCCGTCTTCCGGCACAAAAACGCCCTTTCCCTGCACTGTTTCAAAGATAAATGCGCCGACATCTCCACCGGAAAGAGCTTTTTCAAGAGCATCTAAATCATTAAACGGAACGCTTGAACAGTCAGGTAGCAACGGTTCATTTCTATTTCTAAATTCTTTATTACCATTAACCGAAAGAGATCCAAGAGTAAGACCATGGAAAGCATGCTCGCAATGAACAAGTTTGTGACGCCCTGTTGCCTGACGAGCAAATTTAAGAGCCCCCTCAACGCCTTCCGTTCCGGAATTGGTGAAGAAGACAGCTTCAAGATCACCTGGAGCAATCTCTGCAAGCTTTTCAGCAAGCATTCCAGACATCACCCCTAGGTCCATCTGTACAAGGCTGGCGGTTTTAGCATCAAGAGTATCATGAAGAACTTTTGCAACATGAGGATGGTTACGGCCAATATTATAAACACCGAAACCTGCAAGAAAATCTAAAACTTTTTTACCGTTTGCATCTGTAAGGTACGCACCTTCAGATGAAACATAATTCCGGTCATATCCGATAACTTCCAGAACCCGAACAAAAGATGGATTAACAAACTTGCGGTGCAAATTATAAGACTCTGCAATTCTTGATTTATATTTATTTACAATCTCAGAACTCATTATTTAAAACTCCAATATAAATTTAATTTTTTATTTCTATTTAAAGAAACATACGGAAAATACTCTGCTTGCTCTCCGCGGTCAATCTCTTGCCAGTATTTTATAAACTTGACAACAATGTTGCCAAAATTACTTTTGCCCTGTAGATTTGCGCCCTTATTTATGATTAAGAAAACAGGCATAAATAAAATCGCTACCTGCAAAGGAGACTATAGATAATGGATAAAGTAGTTAGGGCTGAAACAGCCGGATTTTGTATGGGAGTAGACCTTGCTTTAAACAAGTTAGACTCACTAATTGAGAGCAAAGAACGCGGATCTATCTATATTTTAGGACCGATCATTCATAATCCGCAGGTTCTTGAAGAATATGAAAAAAAAGGTGTAATTACAGCCGAATCTCCTGAAGAGATTCCTGAAGGTTCTTTTGCTGTAATCAGAGCTCACGGAGTTCCGCAAAATGTGGAAGAAGAACTTCGTCTACGTGGTATAAACGTAATTGACGCAACATGCCCTAAGGTAAAAAAAGCTCAGCTCCTTATTAAACGTAACACAACAGATGGTCGTGTCCTCTTGCTTTATGGAGAAGACAGCCATCCTGAAGTTAAAGGTCTTTTGAGCTATGCTCCATCAGGCACATGCCTTTTTGACAGCACAGAAGAACTTAAAACCATAGAGCTGGACCCTAAGAGAAGATACTGTTTAGCCGCTCAGACAACTCAGGACCGTGTTGTCTATGAAGAAATCATTAAGTACCTTGAAAGCAAAGGTCTTGATGTAATAGTACTGAATTCCATATGTGATGCAACTCGTCAACGTCAGGAAGAAGCTATATCACTTTCCAGCAAAGTTGATCATATGATAGTTGTAGGCGGGCGCATCAGCGGAAACACTCGCAGATTGGTTCAAGTTGTCGAAACTGCAGGAATTAGATGCACTCATGTGGAAATGGCTGAAGAGCTTCCTCTAGAAGAACTTAAAAAATTCAAGAAGATAGGACTAACAGCTGGCGCATCCACTCCAAAACGTCTGGTCGATAGTATCCAGCAGATCCTTGAAAAAATTTAACTTCAACAGAATCAACTTTAACAGTTAAAAATATAACAACCCGCAACTTTTTAAAAGTTGCGGGCTGTTTTTGTATTAATTCAATTTTAAACAGATTCTATGCATCACGTCCCTTATCAATAACTGCCGAATTCCATGTGTAGGATTTAAACCCCTGCTTAAAAAACAGAGAATACAATACCGGACACAAAATCAAAGTCAGCACGGTCGCAAACATCAAACCAGACATGATGCAGTTAGCCATTGGCCGCCACATTTCTCCGCCTTGTAGTGAAAGCGGAACCATTCCTATAATTGTCGTTGTTGCGGTCATAATGATCGGCCTTGCTCTTTCAAGAGAAGCAAGCACAATGGAATCAGCCAGTTCAATACCCCGTTTACGCTGAATTTCAATTCTATCTATCAACATAATCGCATTGTTAACAATAATCCCGAGCAGACTGATCATTCCCAGCATGGGCATAAATCCGAATGCAGAATTAGTAAGCAGCATTCCCGGGGTAATTCCGCACATCATAGGCGGAAGTGTCAAAAGGATAATAAGCGGCCTTCTGAATGAGTTGAACTGGAATATCAAAACAAGAATCAGCAACCCCATTGCCAACGGCATATTGGCATTGATTGACTCCTGACTTTCCTGACTTTTTTCAAACTCACCACCGTAAGCAACCGAGTATCCTACCGGCCAATCTGGCGATTTCATCATTTTATCTATCTTCGGACGCACTGCATTAATTGTCTGCATAGCGAAATAACCATCATATAAATCAGCTTTAACTGTCATTGTTCTGGTCTGATCCCTGCGGCGAATATCCGATGGCTGCCAAACTAATTCAGTCTTAGCTATCTGGCTGAGAGGCACACTTTTCCCGTCCTGATAAGAGTAGATGTTTAAACTCTCAAGCTTATCAAGCCTATTACGGAATGAATCTTCGCTTCGCAGTACAATCGGGATATTTACGTCCCCTTCACGATAGGTTGAAGCCTGATAACCGGACATACCAGATTGTAAACTGAGTGCTACATCAAAACTTGATAATCCTGATTCGCGGGCCTTGTTCTGGTCAACATCAACTTCCATCTTTTTAGCCCATTGCCCCCAGTCATCCCACACACGGGAAACGCCAGGTGTTTCCTCAAGGAGATCCCCGATGTTATCTCTCAGCTTATAAAGCATCTTTTGATCAGGACCGGAAAGACGAATTTGGACAGGAGCTCCGACAGGAGGACCATTCATTAACTTCTTTAAACTGAAATCAGCATCTGGGAAATTACTTTTTAATTCTTCACGAACTCGACCGATAACCTTATCCGCATCCGCAACTGTTTTTGTATTCACAACAAAGGTTGCCAAATTGTCATTCTGTTGCTCAAGGTTGAGCGGCAGATACCATCTAGGACCACCTGTACCGATAAAAGTACCGATACTATCTACACCTTTGTCTGCGAGAAGAAACTTCTCAAGCTTTGCCGCTTCCTCAGAAGTTGTTGTTATGTCCGAACCAAAAGGCTGCCAAAAATCAATTGTGAACTGAGCCCTTTCGTTAGGCGGAAAAAACATCTTCGGAACAAATTGAAATCCCCAGAACGAAGCGATACATGCAGCTATAACCAAACCTATAAATGAAGGTCGATGCTTCAAACACAAAAGCAACAGCTTTCTATAAAAATTATATATACGCCCGGAAAAAGTCTGAATTACAACTTTGGGTTTAAGCACATAATAGCAAAGCATAGGAATCATAGTCATGGATAAAGCCCATGAACATATTAAGGTCAGTGTAACAACCACAAAAAGAGAAAAACAATATTCTCCGACCGAACTTTCGGCCATAGGAATGGGAAGAAATGCAAAAACAGTCGTCAAAGAAGCAGCAAGCAGCGGCATCCACAGCTCAGATACAGCTCCGACAACCGCTTTCATCCGCTCTTCTCCAGCGGACAGCTTGACCAGAATAGCCTCTGATACAACAACACCGTTATCAACTAAAATACCAAGTGAAATAATCAGTGATGCAATTGATATTCGTTGCAATCCCACACCGAATGTAGGCATCAAAGAGATACAGCCTAGCATAGCCATCGGAACCAGCGACCCTGCCACAAGCCCTGTCTTGAGTCCTGCAAAAGCTAGAATAACAATTACAACAAACACAAATGATTCAAGAAGATTGATCATAAAATCGTTAACAGCCTTTGCAACATATTTCGGCTGGTATACGATAATATTATAGTCCATACCCTGATAAAGATTTGCTGAAAGCTGATGAAGCTTAGCAGTAACTCTTTTACCCAGTTCCATGATGTTGTCACCGTCAGCCATTGAAACAGCTAGCATAATGGCCGGCTTACCATCATAACGAGTCATTACAGACGGAGGATCTGCAAAGCCTCTGGAAACTTTAGTAACATCGGAAAGCTTCATACTGGACTTCATTCCTTCAACTCTCATTGAAAGAGAAGCAATATCGTCTACTGACTGAAATTCTCCAGTCGGCTCAATAGCAATTCTATCCGGTCCTACCTTAGATGAACCACTAGGTCTTATTGAGTTTTGGTTATCAATCATCTGCGCTAAAGCAAATGGGCTGACCCCCGCCGCAGCCATACGAGAATTGGAAAAATCTATATAAACTCTTTCGTCCTGAAGTCCCCAGCGTTCGACTTTGCCCACACCTTTAACTGACAGCAATTCATCACGAGTGTAATCAGCAACATCTTTAAGCTCGCGATATGAAAAACCGTCTCCTGTAAGGGCAACAACAATACCGAAAACATCCCCGAATTCATCGTTAATAACAGGCAGTTGAGCTTCAGAAGGCAGTGTTGACTCTGCATCTGACACTTTATTACGCAGTTTTTGCCATATGGGGTTCATGTTTTTAAGTGAATCATTAAATTCAACTTCAATAATTGAAATCCCAGTCATTGATTGAGAGCGAACAACCTTTATATCACTTATTTCACGAATTTTCTCTTCAAGTTTATCAGTAACAAGCTCCTCAACTCGCTGCGGAGAAGCACCTGGAAAAGCTGTCGTTACAACGGCAGTACGAATGACAAAATCAGGATCCTCAGCTTTGGGGATACTCATAAAAGTCATTACCCCGCCCATAGCAACGAGAAGAAATATAGCTATTGATGTGCGATTGTTTTCAATGCACCACTTTGCAATATTCACGAGAGTCCTCCGACAGTTTTAACCTTCATACCTTCTTTAAGGGAATGAACTCCGCGCGTAACAACTGTCTCTCCTACTTTTAAACCATTCTTAATCATTACACCTATAGAAGATAATGAACCGATATCAACCTTCCGAGATTTAACCACATTACCGTTCTCAACAACCCAGACATGTTTGCTTCCGTCAGGATTACCAACTATTGCGGAAGCCGGAACAAAAATCTGAAGTTTTTCTGTACGCGCTGAAAAATTTACATTCCCTGACATTCCACTACGCAAAAGTTTGCTGAAATTATTCAAATAAACTTTAACGGGAAAAGAAGCCCGCTGAGTCGCACCGATACCGACTTCCATGACTATCCCTTTCAATATTTTACCGGGTAGTGCATCAAAAGTTACTTCAACGTCCTCTCCCTCACTAATTTGAGAAATCAAAGTATCCGGCAATGATATACTCATTTTCATCTGTCGCCCTGCATTGAAAACAATTACACCCTGCCCAGACTGAACGTTTTGATGAATATTAACATTAACTTTACTTACCCAACCATCAAAAGGAGCTAGCAGTGTAGTATATTTAATTTTTTTGCGAGCTATATCGAGCATTTTTGCAGTAGCGTTAAGCTGAGCTTCCTTAGATCTAAAATCTGCAACAGCCTGATCATATTCACTTTTTGATGTCACCTTGCGTTTATAAAGCTGAGTAACTCTGTCTACGTCAGCTTTTGCAAATGTATAGTTTGCGCGAACCTGTTCAAGCTGAGCTTCAATCTGATGAACTTCAAGTTCATAGTCAGAAGGGTCAAGTTTAGCTATGACCTCCCCAGCTCTAAATTTCCTACCGATTTGATCTCCCGGGAAAGAAATAATTTTCCCGCTTACACGAAATGAAAGCTCCGATTCAAGAGCATCTTCCGCTGTACCGGAAAAAGACCATTGCCTGCCTAAATGAGATTCTCCGACTTTCATTGTTTTTACAGGGCGTATCACTTCTTCAACGGCAGCTTTCTTCTTTTCGCAACCGGAAACGATTAAAAACGTCATCAAGAGTATTATAAGTAATATTTTCTTCATTTCATTATTCCTCACAGCCCACAAAGGCGACCGCTCTTCTGCATAAAATTTCTATTAATGTTTCTATATTTTCAGGAGTATATTCATCCCACCCGATTCGAAAAACAAAGGCTTTACGGTTAACAAAATGGAGGGCCATACCGACCAGAGCGTTACCTACGATAATACGCTCATCTTCAGATACGTCGTTCTCCATTACAGCCGTAAGAAGTTCTGTCAGGCTGAAAAAAGAGGGTGAAAAAAGTCCATCTTCAAGCAAATAATACAGCTCACTCGGGGCAGCCAGTTCTCGTATAATAATCAGAGCCACCCATACATTTTCTGAATCTCCGACTATGCCTCGGATAAATTTTGTAAAAAACCAAGTAACCAAGTCACTTTTTTTAAGTTCACCGGATTTGAGCATAGCAACGCGACTATGCACCTCGTCTACTGAAGGAAAAAGCTTATGGTTCCGATCAACAGTATCACGCAATATGGCTTCATAAAGTCCAAGTTTACCACCGAAATGATATCCTACAGTGGCAAGATTTATTTCTGCCTCCATAGCAAGACTACGCATGCTCACACCTTTAAAACCATTAAGAGCAAACAACCTAGCTCCAACCTGTAAAAGCCTCTGGCGGGTCTCTTCTCCTCTACCTGACTTATTTTTCAATTTCGTCGATGTATTGCTCACTTAGAACCTCTTATTAGTAATATTTCTGAGCAGCCTAACGATGTGCATTTTAAAAGTCAAACGTTTGTTTAAAACTTTTGTTTAAAAATTATTTAAAACAGATTTAGCACTGCAAACAAGGAAACATACCAATGATTCGCAAACTTCATTCATCAAAAAATTGCCCGAATCAGCTATTCCAATTTGAAATAAAATAGACTACCTCAAAAATCTGTTCAGGCTGATAAAACTTGAAAACTAGGAGAAAAATATGAACGCTCTAATTGTTATTGATATGCAGAAAGGCGTATTTGCGAATAAGAGATATGACGATGTGAATATAATTAACCGGATCAACCTGCTTATAGACAAAGCACGGGAAAAAAATATTCCTCTAATTTTCATCCGACACAACACCCCTAGAGAAGATGTACTTAAATACGGTTCTGACGGGTGGCAGATACTCCCGGAGATGCACAAAAAAGACTCAGATATAATTATTGAAAAGACATGCTGTGATGCTTTTTGTAAAACAGATCTCGAAGAGCAGCTTGGCAAAATGGGCGTAAAAGAATTGATTATAACAGGATGCTGTACAGATTTCTGCCTAGACACGACTATCCGTGTTGCAGCCAGCAAAGATTTTGAAGTGACAGTTGTTTCAGATGCACACACAACAGCTCAAAAGCCATATCTTGAAGCAAAAATTATCATAGAACATCATAATTTTGTCTGGTCAGAAATGGATACTCCCCATCCCATAAAGGTACGCCCTGCTGCTGAAATTTTCTAAAAAAAATCCCCGCATATTTTATGCGGGGATTTTTTTAATGTTATTTTTTGTAGTTTAACAACTGCACACTATTAACTTATTCTAGTCGTCTCAAGAACGGCATCAATGGTTTTGAGTCTATTTAAAGCACGATGTAAATGCCCCAAATCTCGGACTTCCACAGTGAATTCCAGAAGTGAAATACCATCCACATCTGACTTGAATGATCCTGAATCAATATTCACATCCTGCTCAGCCAAAACTGAAGATATTTTTGCAAGCAATCCTTTGATATTTCTACAACGGATGCTTATCTGTGCAGGATGAGAAGTTTCTTCCTGTCCCCCGGACCATGAAACACTTAAGAGCCGCTCTTCTTCCAGACTTTTTACATTCGGGCAGGATGCAGTATGGACAACAACTCCGCGTCCGCGACTGATATATCCTATGATAGGTTCACCAGGCAATGGAGTGCAACATCCGGCAAATCTAATAAGAACATTATCAACTCCTTCAATTTCAATAGAGTTGGCAACTTTTTGATTCTTATCTTCTTCAACCGTCTGCGGTTCATGAAGCTCAGCTTCTTCCGGTTCACCTTCAATATTATTAATTACTGCATACAGACGGCGCAAAATTTTATTTGGAGTAATCCGCGAATATCCAATATTTGAAAGCAGATCATCAACCGATCCACATGAGAATTCATCCGCAAGCATTACAAAATAACCGTCTTTGATTGCTTTCGGAACATTAAGATTCATGCGGCGGCCTTCTTTCTCGAGCATTTCTTTAGCCAGAGTTATAGAATGCGCCCTTTCTTCTGTCCTGATATAATGCTTAATACGGGTACGCGCTTTTGCTGTTTTTACAAACTTAAGCCAATCGTGACTTGGCTTGCGCTTCTTGTCAGTGAAAATTTCAACGGTATCACCGTTTTTAAGAGCCGTTGTAAGAGGAACAAGTCTACCGTTAACTTTTGCTCCTGTGCAATGGTTCCCTACATCAGTATGAATCGAATATGCAAAATCAACAGGAGTAGCTCCGTCTGGAAGTTCCTTAATATCACCGCCTGGAGTGAAAATATAAACTTCTTCGGTAAAGAGGTCGAACCGGAGTGAAGACATAAATTCACGAGGATCTTCAAGCTCACGCTGCCAGTCCATAATCTGCCTGAGCCATGAAAAACGCTCAGCATCTCTATTCTGTTTTGATGCACTTACACCGGATTCTTTATACTGCCAGTGAGCGGCAACACCGTATTCAGCAACTTTCTGCATTTCTTCAGTGCGTATCTGAATTTCTATGCGTTCCCCTTCAGGACCAACAACAGTAGTGTGCAGACTCTGATACATATTGGCTTTAGGAATGGAAATATAATCTTTAAAGCGCCCTGCAACAGGCATCCACATGGAATGAACAAGTCCAAGGACAGCATAACATTCTTTAACAGATTCAACGACAACTCTGAAAGCTATAATGTCATGAACTTGCTCAAGCTTTAATCCCTGACGCGTCATTTTATTATAGATGCTGTATTTATGTTTAGTTCTTCCGGTAATAGAACCTTTAAGTTCATTACTTTCCAAAACGTCATGCAACAGCCCTAGCACCTTATCAATATATTCCTTACCCAGTGTATGCTGACGTTGGAGTCCATCAGTAATATTTTGATAAATATCAGGCTTCAAATAATAAAGACACAAGTCTTCAAGTTCGCGCTTAACCATATACAACCCGAGTCTATTGGCTAGCGGAGAATAAATATCAAGAGTTTCCTGAGCTATTAACAACTGCTTATAGCTTTTTTGAAAATCGAGTGTGCTCATATTATGCAAGCGGTCGGCAAGCTTGACCATAAGCACGCGTATATCTTCAGCCATAGCCAAAATCATTTTACGAATATTTTCTGCTTTGGCTATTGCTTTGGATTCAAAATCCATCATTCCGATCTTTGTCACACCATCAACAATATCCGCAACCTCTTCTCCGAAAAGATCTGCAATATCATCAATTGTTGTATCGGTATCTTCAACTGTATCATGTAAAAGTCCTGCAGCAACAGTCGATTCATCCATTCTCATATCAGCTAATATTTTAGCGACATGAAGCGGATGAGACAAATACGGCTCGCCAGAAAGACGCACTTGTCCTTCATGAGCACGTGCGGAGAAAACATAGGCTCTTCGAATAAGATCCAAATCAGGATCATCTATATAGGTACTGACGATGTCAGTGATTTCATTAATTCTTATCATATTATTGCTGCATCCTGATCTTCGTCTGGGAAGCTTTTGGTATCCACCAACTGTTTGCGTTATAATCGAGCCCTGCAGGCTCTATCTTCAATCCTTTTATACGGCTCTTATATATTGGGAGTGCCATCGGTACATACAGAAAACAGTACGGCTGCTCTTTATACAGTATTTCCTGAATACGATCGTAAATTTTCTTACGTTCTGCCTGATCCAAAGTAGTCCGTCCTCTTTCAAGCAATTCATCTACTTCAGAATTACGATATTTTGTAATATTAAGCCCGCCATCCACTGCCTTTGAAGAGTGCCATACATCATAAATGTCTGGATCCTGAAGAATAGTCCAACCAAGAAGAATTACATCAAACTGGCCTTTGTTAACAAATTCATTAATAAAAGCCGCCCACTCAACAGTTCTAATCTTAACGTCGATCCCGACATCTTTTAAACGGTTCTGAATAATAGTTGCGCTCTTAATTCGCAAGGAATTTCCCTGATTAGTCAAAATAGTAAATGAAAAAGGAACTCCGTTACGGTCTAGAATGCCATCACCGTCAGTATCAGACCAACCTGCTTCTTTTAAAAGTTTTTTAGCTTTATCAGGATGATACCCGTAAGGAACAAGTTTAGTATTATATACCCAAGTACCAGGTTTATAAGGCCCTACTGCAGGGTACCCTAACCCTAGAAGAACACCTTTAACAATTTCCTCTTTATTAATAGCATAGGTAAGAGCCTGCCTGACCCTGATATCTTTAAACATAGGTCTATCTAAATTATAGCCCAGCCATGCATACCCAAAAGAAAGGTATTTAAATTTCTGAAAATCTTTTTCCCAGCTTTTACCTTTAGTCTGAAACAAATACTGCTGAGGAGTCAGCCCCATAGCGTCAAGCTTTCCAGTCTTAAGCTCCATAAACTGCGTTGAAGTGTCAGGGATAATTCTGTACACAATTTCATCAATATAGGGCCTACCTTCAAAATAATCATCATTCGCTTCAAGTACAACACGCTGACCGGGAATCCACTCTTTAAGTGTATATGGCCCCGCCCCGATTGGAGCACGGGCAAAGCGAGTCTCAGTCAAATTTTCGTGCTCAAGCAGATGTTTGGGCATAATAGGAAGTGCCCATGTAACAAGCGATCTGGCAAAAACCTTGTCATAAGTTACTTCAAATGAATATTTACCGGTAAGTCTGAATTCTTTAATATTCTGATAGTCAGAGGCGTAGGCTGTCGGTGTTTTGGGATCGATCATCATTTTATACGTAAATTCAACATCTTCAGCGGTAAGGGGAACGCCATCTGTCCACCTTATATCATCACGCAAAGTAAACTTTAGAAGTTTGCCACCATTAAGGACCTCAAAAGACTTTGCAGCTTCAGGAACTAATTCAATATCTTTGTTGTACTTTAGTGGAGAAACAAATAACTTGCTTTCTATGGTTGAACTTTCGCTGTCTGTAGATAAAGGCGGAATAAGATTAATAGGGTCCGAGCCCAGCGGCAGAATAAGCCTTCCTCCGTAAACAGGTTCACTCTTTTCGATTGATGAAACTGAACTATTTGTGCTAGTAGTTCCTTTTTTTGCATTCTGTTCAGGAGATTGCCCGCATGAATTTAAAAATAAAAGACAGCTTGATAAGATAAAACAGACTACACTTTTACGCATGTTTCCCTTGTTTTTTTGTAGAAAATATTTGATAAAATTATATTAACTGCTATTAATGTTTAGTATGTACTAATGTTTTTAAAAAGCCAAGTAATGTATAGCTGTAGATTGACCAAAAACAGTTTTTACTTTACGCAAGCACCGTAACAAGCAAAAAGATTAAAGAAATATATTATACATAATATAAACTATTATAAAATTACTTACTAACGATAGGGTTCGGGGGTCCAAGTAAGGATGTCTCAAAATGAAGAAGCAGTAGTAAAAAAAATACTCAAGGATTTTGTATCACATACTGTTCCAGAATATATTCTGGACGGTTCTCGTAACATTGTAACTTCTGGGGGGGTCCAGAAGTTAGATTTGAATAAACGAGAAAGATACTGGGATGTAGATGCGTCTATTCAAGGTGATGATTTCCAGATTTATACATCAGAGTTAGGACTTAATCTGGCTGAAGAAAACATTAACCATTATTGCAATTGCCCGGATTCGTATTCCGGAGTCTGCAGACATGTCGGCGCTGCCGCCTTAAAACTTTTACTGACACTTGATTCAGAAGAAGAAAAAGCTGAATCAATTAAACAGGCTGACTGGCGTCAAAACTTCAGATCATTTTTTTCTACAGAACTGGAGCCGGAAGCTGGAAAACATTATATTATTTATAGGATGTACCCTGAGCCGGAAAGATTACAAGTCTCATTTTTCAGAGCAAGGCAAAACAAGTCCGGCCTGTCACAAGTCCAAAATGAAATTGACCTAGAAAGCATTATAGCCAATCCTGAATGGAGCGAAACATCTCCAAATCTTCCGCTAGTTGCGGAGCAGATCGGCCATTTTCTTGATTACCGCGGACATAGGGTTGATATTCCGGCAGGTCTTCATGCGTGGTTTTTCAGATCTGTTAAAGATGAATACTACATATTCCTGCGTGACACGGATATTCCCATCAGAATTGAAAGCAGAACAATGCAGCTTAAGCTGTCCCCTCAACTAGCTGAGGAAGGGCTGAGCTTTGACATTTTACTATCCGATGAAGGCAAGCCGCCTTTCTCCATCATGGATGATAACGAAGTTTTCTTTTACGGTAGATTACCTCTGTGGGTTTACTGGAAACACGGTTTCTATCCGGTACAGACAACTTTAGACCCTAAACTTGTACAGGAAATGAGAATTCAAAATCCCGTAATTCCTCCGGGAGACATTCCTGAATTCCTTGATCGAGTATGGACACAGATTCCTGTTTCAGATCTTTATGATCACGAGGAATTTCTTGAAAAGATGCAGCCGTTTTTTGTGCCTGCAACCTTTAATCCTAAGCTTTATTTGAACGAGGAAGGAAGCCTTCTCACCATCAGAATCGATAACGTATACGAGACTGAACATGGTGAAGTAAGCATGTCCGAACCTAATCCGGATTTACAGACAGGTAGCTATAAGGATGGCGACAAATCTTATCTGGTTCGTCGTGCTCAGGAAGAAGAAGCTATGCTTTTCTCCGAACTGAGAGATATGGGTTTCCAGCCGCGAAACAATTCCATCTGGTTCATGGAACAAGAAGCTGCAATCACCTTCTTGCTTGATTTTTATCCACAGCTTGTTGAAGCGTATAGGATTTATGGTGAAAAGAACCTTACCCGCTATAAAGTAAGACTGACTAAACCGCAGATTATTGCAGAGATCGACACCGATGATGACAATAAATGGTTCAACCTCGATATCACTGTCGAGTACGATGACCAGCGTGTTCCTATCGAGAAAATATGGGAAGCATGGAGTCAGGGTAAACGATATGTTCAACTTAAAGACGGTTCATACACAAGCCTTCCAGAATCATGGCTCAAAAAGCTCAGTCACAAACTCAAAGCTCTAGGCTATGATCCTGATCAGCCTCCAAGAGCTACATACGAGCAGTATGAAACCCCTGTTCTGGACAAAATTATTGAAGACCTTCCTGACACCAGAACAGACGAACAGTTTGTTAAACTAAGAGAAAAAATTCATGACTTCGAAGAGATAAAGCAACTTGAAGCTCCGCTGGGACTTGACGCAACCTTGCGCCCGTATCAGCTTCAGGGATTAAGTTACTTGAACTTCCTGCGTGAGTATCACTTCGGTGGAATTCTGGCAGATGAAATGGGACTTGGTAAAACCATTCAAACCCTTTCTTTCCTACTGTCGCTTTATGAAAGGGATATCAAAGGACCAAACCTTATTATCGTTCCGACCTCAGTTCTTCCTAACTGGGAACGTGAAGCTAAGAAATTTGTTCCTCAGCTATCAATTTTGACAATCTACGGTTCAAGACGCGAAGAACTCTTCAAAAAGATCAGCACGTCTAATATAGTTATTACGACCTACGCATTACTGCGTAGAGACCTTGATGAACTGCTTAAGCAAGAATATACCTCTGTAATTCTTGATGAAGCACAGAATATTAAAAATCCTAATACCATCACAGCAAAGTCTGTTCGTCAGCTTAAGTCTGATATGCGACTCTGCCTGTCAGGTACTCCGATTGAAAATAACTTATTTGAACTTTGGTCCTTATTCGAATTCCTTATGCCCGGATTTCTCAGCTCCCAGCATGCTTTCCAACGTGGCATAATTAAACCGATAAAAGACGGAGATGAAGAAGCGCTAGAGTATCTGCGTACCAGAGTAAAACCGTTTATTCTTCGCAGAACAAAATCTGAAGTGGCAAAAGACCTTCCGCCAAAAATCGAAACTGTTCATTACTGCGACCTCATCGAAGAGCAGCGTGATCTATACAATGCTCTGGCAAAACGACTTAAAGATCAGGTCCTCAAAGATGTTGACGAAAAAGGTATGGCTAAAAGCCAGATGTCTATCCTTGACGCACTCCTCAAGCTCAGACAAATTTGTTGTCACCCGAGACTCCTCAAGCTGGACATGCCCGGTTTTTCAACCAATCTTCCGTCAGGTAAATTTGACGCATTCAAAGACCTTATCTTTGATATAGTTGAAGGCGGACATAAAGTTCTCGTTTTCTCACAGTTTGTGCAGATGCTTCATGTTATCCGCTCATGGCTGACAATTAAGGAAGTACCGTTCACCTACCTTGACGGTTCTAGTAAAGACAGGTTTGAGCAGGTTGATAAATTTAACGACAGTCCGGATATTCCAATATTCCTTATCTCGCTCAAAGCAGGTGGAACCGGTTTGAACCTTACTTCTGCGGACTATGTTATTCACTATGACCCATGGTGGAACCCTGCTGTAGAAAATCAGGCTACTGACCGTACCCATCGTATAGGACAGAAGAGACAGGTTTTTGCATACAAAATGATCTGTCAGAATACAGTTGAAGAAAAAATACTTAAACTGCAGGAAATGAAAAAGAGTGTTGCGGACGCAATTATTCCAGGCCAGTCCGCCCTTAAATCTCTTACTCGTGATGACCTTGAAATGTTATTTGAAATTTAAGATTCACCTAGCTGATTCATAACGTTAATATATAGGCCCTCCGGATTCTTTAAACAGGATTCGGAGGGCTTTTTATAAAATTTAATATGCAAGCTGAATAAAACTTAGTATTCTTCTTAAATAACTCTTCATACTTTCTAAATCTTGGAGAAGCTGATGCCTAGCAATGATAAACTGTCAACAATAGCTTTTGTTGACAGTCCAGAAAAATATAAAAAATCCCCAATAGCCAATGAGTTTAATATTAAATACTGCTTAACTCTGGACAATTTTATTCACGAAGTTCTGAAAGAAAAGTTTACAGGATTAATTCTCGATATCCCAAAAGTAATGAAAACTCCGGCTTATGCAAGAAACAGAATCTTCTCTATTGCAGCAAACCATTCACTTATAAGAACTAAAGTTGAATCAGGTAAAGTCGTTTTCGTTGATGACCTTTCAACTTTCAAACAAAGCTATATAGAGAATGACTGCATTATGAGCCGTAAAAGTGAACGGGTAAAAATAAATATTCCTATACGAATCAGCGCGGAAAACGACCCGGCAATGGCGAACAGTTTTGACGGAATGGTACAAAATATTTCAAAATCTGGCTGCCTTATAAGCACTACAAATGATATTTTTGATCAAGATTTTTTACATCTAAAATTTGATGAATTATCAAACAAACTACCTATATATGTTGGTATTCGCTGGATTAAATCTACAAATGATAAGATGGAGGGTGTTGGGGTAAAATTCATAACTATAACACCTGAACAATCTTCTGAATTACAGCAAAAATACATTACGCCGAACCTGAAATCAGACGATTCATAATTTACAAGTTCAGTATTGCAGAGCAAGCAATAAGGATACTCATGAAAAAAGACAATTCGTTAATGGTCTGCATACTAAGATCAGTAGTACTGATTGCCTTTTTGACAGGTTTTCTCCAAGGATGCACACTCTTCGGTAATTCTATAAACAATGCAATTGAGCTACGCAGTGAAAAGCAATATGATAAAGCGGTTCAACTATTAGACAATATTATAGACTCTGATGCCTCAGACATAACCAAAGCTCAAGCTTTCATGCTTAGAGGTAAAAGTTACACAAGCTTACATGAATATAAACATGCTTACCGCGATTTACAGGTTGCGTGGAAAATTTCATGCGAAATCTATCAAAATTATCCTGAGCATAAACTGCTCCCTAAGACGACCAATTCTAATTCAACTAAAACAGAACCTTCACAATCCCTTTTTCAACCAGCATACGCCTGCGTGGAAACCATCCCTATACTTCTTGACAACTTGAAACCGTTCACAAGCGAATTCGCAGCTATAATGGCCACGCAAGAAGCATCCAAAATCATAAAAAAAATGTTTCCATTGCTGTCCGAATGATCATTACCAATTAAATTACAACATATCATAAATAGTGGCATAAAATATAATATTAATACTAGCGCATGCAAAATCTCGAATTTAAAATATATTATTTATAAATAATCAATTAATTCAAAGTGAAGACTACGCAGGTATGCAATTTGTCTTTATTCGTATTGACATTTGTTGCTACCATCCATAAATGCCGTTTTTCAATAGGTGAAAAACAGTTTATCCATTAAACTATTCGGCGCGGGGGCGTCCCCGATTCACTTTTCATATGGAGGATTTATGAGTGGTCAACACACTGGAAAGATGGACCTCTGAAAGGTCTACAGAACTCTACGGCGTCCGTGAATGGGGCGCTGGATTCTTCGGCATTTCCGATAACGGAGATCTTCAAGTTTCTGCCAACCCTGGTCAATTCAACCATGCGGTAAGCATACCTGAGATAATATCCGGCATTCAAGAACGCGGACTGGACATGCCTGTCCTTCTGCGCATCGAGAATATCCTCGACACCCAGATATCCCTGCTTAATGAAAGTTTTCTTTCAGCCATCGATAGCCTCGGCTATAACGGGTCATATCTTGGGGCATACCCAATTAAAGTTAATCAACAACAACAGGTTGTTGAAGCTGTGACTCGTCATGGCAAAAAATATCATCATGGCCTTGAAGCAGGAAGTAAGGCTGAACTCATCGCGGCCATGGGCATGATGCGTGACACAGAAGCTGTATTGATCTGTAACGGATATAAAGATGAAGAGTTCATCGACCTTGGTTTACATGCAACCCAGCTAGGCTTTAAATGCGTTATGGTTGTTGAAATGCCAAGCGAACTGGCTCTCATCATTGAGCGTTCCAAAGCCAAAGGCGTGAAGCCTATTCTCGGAGTGCGCGTCAAGCTTTCGGCGCAGGCAAACGGCCTCTGGTCGGAATCAGGTGGAGACCGTTCCATCTTCGGACTCAACGCAACTCAGATCATTGATGTAATAGATCGTCTAAGCGAAGCTGACATGCTCGACTGCCTACAATTGCTACACTATCACCTCGGTTCACAGATACCAAACATTCGCGATATTCGTGGAGCGGTATCCGAAGCAAGCCGAGTGTACGCAGGCTTGGTCGGTGAAGGCGCAAACATGCGTTACCTCGACCTCGGCGGCGGTCTAGCCGTTGACTATGACGGAACTCAGACCAACTTTATGAGCAGCCGTAACTACTCTGTAAACGAATACTGCGTTGACGTTGTTGAAGGCGTTATGACAGTGCTCGACGAACAAGGCGTTAATCATCCTACTATTATTACTGAATCAGGGCGTGCGCTGGTAGCCTACTACTCAATGCTTCTTTTCAACGTACTTGATAAAGCTCGTTTTGAACCGGAACCATTGCCGGATGTACTTCCTGAAGAAACAAATATCCATATCCACCACTTATTTGAAGCGTTGAAATCTCTTAATCTGCGTAACATTCAGGAATGCTTTAACGACATCCTGTATTATCGCGATGAAGTCAGGCAGGCATTCAGTGCAGGAAGAATATCCTTTAGAGAACGTGCTATAGGGGAAAATGTCTTTTGGGAGACAATCCGCCGTATAGCTATCCTGACTAAGGACCTCCCTACCCTTCCGCATGAACTTGAAGGCATAGTACACGCTCTTTCAGACATATATTACTGTAACTTCAGTGTGTTTCAGTCTCTTCCGGATGCATGGGCAATAGGCCAGCTATTCCCGATTATGCCGGTACATCGTTTAAACGAAAGACCTACACGTGAAGGCATTCTGGCTGACATAACCTGCGACTGCGATGGCAAAATAGACAGATTCATAGACAGTCAGGGTGTTAAAAAAACAATGCCGCTGCATGAGCTGAATGAAAATGACGAGTATTACCTCGGAGCCTTTCTTGTCGGAGCTTATCAGGAGACACTCGGAGATTTACATAATCTGCTGGGTGACACTAATATTGTGACCGTCAGGATACGCGACAACGGTGAGTTCGACTTTGTCGGAGAAATGGAAGGAGACACTGTTGAAGAAATTCTATCTTATGTAGAATACGACACCAAGTACCTTCTGACCCGGTTCCGCGAAACAGCTGAAGAGGCTGTACGCAAAGGGCTCATAACCCCCGCTCAGCGCAAAGAAATACTTCAGGCTTATAAAATAGGCTTACAGGGATACACTTACTTCGAAAGATAAACTATAATGGTGTCTTCGTAACAAAAGGCACCATATGAGGATAAATCTATGTCTAAAGTTCTAATCATAGGAGCCGGGGGCGTCGGCAGTGTAGCTGTTCACAAATGCGCTCAGATTCCGGAAGTTTTCACTGAAATTCACCTCGCCAGCCGCACCAAGGCGAAATGTGATGCCATTGCTGAATCCGTAAAAACACGTACCGGTGTAACTGTAGCAACATATAAAGTTGACGCTGATAACGTTCCGGAAACAGTAGAGCTTCTTAAAAAGATTAAACCTGATCTTTTGGTCAACCTTGCTCTGCCGTATCAGGACCTTACTCTCATGGACGCATGTCTTGAAGTAGGCGTCAATTACATGGATACTGCCAACTATGAGCCTCTCGATGAAGCTAAATTTGAATACAAATGGCAGTGGGCATATCAGGAACGCTTCAAAGAAGCAGGATTGATGGCACTTCTCGGTTCCGGATTCGACCCTGGTGTTACCAATATATTTGCAGCCCACGCCATGAAACACCATTTCGACGAAATTCATGAACTGGATATCATAGACTGCAACGCAGGTGATCATGGTCAAGCGTTTGCTACCAATTTCAACCCTGAGATCAATATCAGAGAAATAACTCAACGCGGACGCTACTGGGAACGCGGGGAATGGGTGGAAACAGATCCTCTGGCATGGTCCATGGACTATGACTTCCCTGACGGTATCGGTGAGAAAAAATGTTATCTCATGTACCACGAAGAACTGGAATCACTTGCCCTTAATATTAAAGGACTAAAGCGTGCCCGCTTCTGGATGACATTTTCCGAAAAATATCTCACCCACTTAAAAGTACTTGAGAACATCGGCATGACTTCCATTGAGCCTATCGAATATAACGGACAGATGATTCAGCCCATTAAGTTCCTGACAGCAGTACTGCCGGAACCGGGATCACTCGGTCCGCTTACCAAGGGACGCACCTGCATTGGCAATGTCATGACAGGCGTAAAAGACGGCAAAGAAAAGAAAATGTACATTTACAATATATGCAGCCATGAAGCAGCATATAAAGAAGTAGGCTCGCAGGCTATTTCCTACACCACTGGAGTTCCTGCCATGATCGGAGCAATGATGATGCTCACCGGAAAATGGACAGGCAAAGGAGTGTTCAACATGGAACAGCTTGACCCTGATCCTTTCATGGAAGCACTGAACAAACACGGCCTGCCATGGGTAGAAGTGGAACTATAGTGGACGGACACACAGAATTCCGCTTCAGTCCTTCTGAAGTGGAAACCCCATCATATGTAATCGACGAGGGCCTCCTGAAAAACAATCTGGAGGTCCTCTCCTCTATCAAAGAACAAACCGGCTGCAAGATCCTTCTTGCTCTAAAATGCTTCGCCATGTTCAGCACATTTCCGTTACTATCCGCAAAGCTGGACGGAGTATGTGCAAGTTCACCACACGAAGCAAGACTCGGACGTGAAGAATTCGGCCGCGAAGTCCATACTTTTGCCGCCGCATATTCTGAAAATGATATCCTAGATTTGTGCCAGACAAGTGATCACATAGTTTTCAATTCTTTTGATCAACTTGATAAATTCCGGCATCTTATAAAGGATCTGGCATCTACGCAAAATCGTGAAATTGAGCTTGCAGTCCGCATCAATCCGGAGCATTCTGAAGGTGCGACACCGATATATGATCCATGTTCACCAGGTTCTCGTCTCGGTATCCGCAGAGCTCACTTTGATCCAGACAACCTCGAAGGAGTGACCGGGCTGCACTGGCACAATCTATGTGAACAGAACTCTGACTGTCTGGAAAGAACCATCCGAGCTGTAGAAAAAAAATTTTCCGATATTCTGCCGCATATGCGCTACGTCAACTTCGGCGGAGGTCATCACATAACAAGACCGGACTATGATAGGAATCTGCTGGTAAAACTCATCACCGAATTTAAAAAGAAATGGGATGTTGAAGTTTATCTGGAACCTGGTGAAGCAGTAGCTTTAAATACAGGATATCTTGTTTCAAAAGTGCTAGATGTGACGCAGGCAGATATGCCCATAGTCATTATGGATTCAGCGGTTCCGTGCCATATGCCGGATGTAATCGAAATGCCGTACCGTCCGCATATTGTCGGATCAGGTGAAGCGGGTGAAAAAACTTGGACTTGCAGAATAGGCGGCCCTTCCTGTCTGGCAGGAGATATTGCTGGAGAATACTCTTTTGATGATCCTCTTAAAGCTGGAGACACTCTGGTTTTCACAGATATGGCTATCTATTCAATGGTTAAGACGAATACCTTCAATGGTATTCAGTTACCTTCAATAACCCTCTACAAGCCTGAATTAGACGAAATAACAATTGTCCGTCGATTCGGCTATGAAGACTTTAAAAATCGCCTGTCATAGGAGAATGACTGATGGCTACGCATTTTCTTGAAGGGGAAATTTCAAACGAAAACCCCGAAGAAGCTTCTTTTCATATTATTCCTGTTCCACTTGAATCCTCTGTATCTTATGGAGCAGGTACTGCATTGGGCCCTGAAGCAATCATAGAAGCATCCACACAACTGGAGCTATGGGACGGCAAATCCATTCCTGCAGAAGGAGGCATTCATACTGCAGAACCTATTGGTTGTTCAAAAGATATCTCTAAAACACTTGATGCTGTAGAAGATGCAGTTTCCTACGCAGTAGAGTGTGAAGCCATCCCTTTCATCATTGGTGGGGAGCACACTGTCACACTTGGAGCATTACGTGCTTTACAGCAAAAATATGGACGCTTTGGAATAGTTCAGTTTGATGCACATGCAGATCTACGTGACACATATGAAGGATCTCTTTACAGCCACGCCTGCGTAATGCGCCGTGCAAGCGTGGATTTAAAACTTCCAATTTTCCAGATAGGCGTGCGCGCTCTATGCACGGAAGAAATTGAATATCGTAAAGAAAAAGAAATACCTCACCTTGATGCACGCAAACTTTATCTGAGAGGAATTCCTAAAACTCTTCTTCCAACTGACTTCCCTGAGAAGATCTACATCACTTTTGATGTGGACGGCCTTGATCCATCAGTAATACGCGCTACAGGTACCCCTGTTCCGGGAGGATTACGCTGGCACGACGCTCTGACGTTACTTGAACGGGCTGTGTCAGGAAGAAAAGTCATCGGAGCAGATGTGGTTGAACTAGCTCCAAGCGAAGACGATCACGCTTCCGACTTTGCGGCTGCACAACTGACCTATCAGATCATGGGCTTATGTTCACCGGAATATTAAGCCTGAAAAGATTTGAGCAATAGTTTCAATAAAAAAAGAGGATGCAAATGTATCCTCTTTTTATGTTATTCATTAAAATAAATACATTATATCATGAAAACATATATCGCAAAGTATAGCCGAAAGATGGATATGCCCAAGGTTGATTCATCAAATCCTCCCTTGTCAAACCATGCCTGATGGCCATGCCGAAAATGTTAGCAACCTCCTCGGCATGCTGTCCGAGATAGTGTGCACCAACAATACGCCCTGAAGATCGCTCCTCAAGAATCTTATACCCTGCATGTTTCAACCCAATACGCTTATGCTCGGACCATTTTGCTGCGTTACCAGAATGAACAATAAAATCGATTCCCTGTTTTCGCGCATCTTCTTCAAGCATTCCGACACTCACAAGCGGAGGATGGGTAAAAACAACACTCGCTGTGCCACGCAAGTCAGACCGTACCGAAAGCCCTTCAATGATATTGCGGGCAACAGCCTTAGCCTGCAGAACCGCCGAAGTAGTCAAAGGAGTTCCGGATTCAGCGCAATCACCGGCCGCAAAGACTTTTGAATTTGAAACACTTTGCATGAAATCGTTAACCACTACTCCTCGGTTAGAAACCGATATTCCTGCAGCATCAATATTAAGCCTATCAATATTGGGTATTCTGCCTATGCCGATAACACCAAGATCGGAAGCAAAAGATTCCTCTTCACCATCAGCATTCCGAGTCCTAACGACTATCCCGGAATTATTCTTCTCCACACCGAGAACCGGTCGGTCGGTAAAAACTTTGACTCCAAGGTCTTGCATAGCTTCTATCAATGAAAGACTAAGATCGTGATCAAATCCTTTTAAAACTCTGCTACTTCGATGCACGATAGTCACATCAGCACCAGCCGCTGCAGCAACAGAGGCAAATTCAAATGTAATAAATCCACCACCTATAAACACGATAGATTTAGGCAATGTTTCCAGTTCAAGAAACTGCCGACTCGTCATCAAAAACTCTTCACCAGAAACGTCCAATGACCTAGCTCTGGCCCCTACGGCAATAACAATATGTTTTCCTTCCAAGATTCCATATCCGGAAACGTCAACAGTTCCGTCACCTATAAAATTAGCGTGGCCGGAAACAGCTTTGATATTTCGCTTCTTAAGAGACCGCTCTACAGCATCAGGAATAGGATCAATGAGTTCCCGTTTGAACTGCATTAAAGCCTGCCAATCTATCGAAAGGCTACCTTCTGGCCCATGCCCTGCCATTTCACGAATTCTGGATACGGCATGCGTCGCATCAACCAGTACTTTCTTAGGTTCACACCCTCGTAACGGACACACTCCACCCCATCCGTCTTCCTCAACAATTATGACGTCAAGGCCTGCTTTATGACACATTCCAGCCACGACCCCACCCGCAGGTCCTGAACCAAGAATAACAACATCATGCTGCTTAATCGTCATAAATTTACTCCTGTATTAATACTTAGAATCCAGACGGAAACTATGTACGGCATAACACATGCGTTCTTTTTTTAAAAGGGAACAATTTATTGTATCAGAACTCTCAACATCCCTGAACAAGGACCTTGTGCAGCGTGCAAAATTTTTCATTTATCAGCTTATTGAGGCTCAACTCAACTGTTTTCATATATCGACATAGCTGTGCCAATCCCTCAACCCCAGCATTCCCTTTCTTCACTTCGATTACATGTGCCAGCAAAGTTCGAGATAACATTGAACAAAATTTTGAGAACGACTTTAGGAAAAGCTCCGAGTTTGCAAATGATAACAACATTGGACATAAGGAACGCATTGAAGCTGCCGTGGTCCTTATGGCAATAAAGAACCTGTTACAATCACTTGCAGTTGTTGCAGATATAATTCAAACAGATGACTTTTTTAAGGAATATGAAATATGTACCAGATAAATAATAAATTTTATTCAGTTTCTATTAAAATAATTCTAACTTACCCTTGTGTGAACAACAAAAAGATGACATGAGTTATATAATCAAAATAACCACCTCCAAAGTTGACTAGTTATATTATTCAACAACTTTATATCAATAATTCCGTCTGTCGACGCAACCGTTTTTAGTAGTATAGAAAAGTTTTCGTAAGTCATACTATCTTGACCTTTATATGGGAGGACTATTAAAAAGGTACTCTTTATTAGGCTTGCAGGACACCAATATATTTTCATCATAACGTCGGAGAAAAATAAGCATGCCTGCTCTTAGTAATGACACTTTATTGACCTTGGCAGGGTATATTCCCTGCCGTAATGGCCATGATATCCCCAGTACAGAAACGGGGACAATTTACGAATATGCCTGCTGGAATTGGACGGTGAGTGGGGGGATACTGACGGTCATTGATCCGAGAAGTGCCCCGTCTATCGTCGATGATTTGATTGTTTTTAATTGGCTAGATCCCCAGAGAATATATGCCAATGGAGTCAATGTGGCTCCTCTAGGTAACTACCCAGGTTGTGGTCCAGATTTGCTTGTTATGAGGAACCAACTTGGGAATGCGCGGACCGCGCGCGGCAGACTTACAGCATTCACCCACGCTCAGGCCGAGTTCGCCAAAGCCTTGGTCCGGGTCATATTGCGGACTAATGGCATCACCCCATCAGGTAACGCAAATGGACCTTACATCGTGGTCATGAAAAGTTCTGACTGGTGGAACACTGACCATTGGGCGATTGGCGTAAATTTACCTCCGAATAACCGTCGCATGTATATCCAGACCATACCCAATGTGCCTGTCGCCCATAATTGTGATGTAGTATGGGATGAGAATCTGCCGCATGTTACCGTGGGTATCACCGAGCTTCTTCAGGCGCATGTTAACGTCCTAAATACCGTGCCTAAAGCGCCCTGTCGAATTTGCGGAGAAAAGCACGGTTGGTTCCCAAGCATAGTGAGAAAATGGCATCAATGCACCCGATGTGGAGCCATCTATTGCCCCACTCACGGAGCCGCTCTCAATGGCAAACTGGGCAAGTTTAATAAGACACGTACCTGTGGAGTCGCAGGATGTTTAGGGCGTACCCGTCTTTGGTAAATTGATACATCTGTGGATGACTTAGACCTGTCCTCTGACTACTTTCTATATTTCCACGATTTAACTTCCCTTTTACATTATTCCTTCACCCCAGCCTTACGTTCTTCGAACACCCCCTTATCAATAGGATAAACAATACATTCCCCATTTATCTTTTCTTTAAATGCAGTACATGCTGTCTTCGCTTTTGCTTTCTCAGGAAAAGCTCCTAGAATCACTGCGTACCATAGCCTACCTTTTTTATCATAAAGCGGAACGACACTTGCTTTCATTCCCTCTTTTCCCAGCCGAACAACCTCAGTTCCCGCAGAACGCTTGGTGAGGAACGATCCGACCTGTGCCAGCCAAAGTGGAGTACCTGCTTTCCCCTCAACAAGAGCCGCTTTATCAACCGGCACAATTGAGGCTGCTATTTTACCCTGTTGTTGAAGGCGTTTTGCCTCGGCATCGGCTGCTGCCATATTGGTAAAATTTCCGGTCCACACAACATAGACTGGCGGAGATTTCTCCTGAATATGTACTTCCGCCTTAAATCCAAATCCGGCAACACGTGCAGCCTCTTTTTCTGCTGAATTCAGGCTGAGATATGATCCAACCTGCAGAGTTAACGCATTAGTTTTTTTTACGGAGGAACTGTTTGTTGCGGCGGTGCTGTTTGTCTCACTTTTTGGATGGACAATGACAGGCAAAGCTGTGGAGTTGCCGACTGGCTGCCGTGATGGTGCAACCTGCTCCTTCACTTGGGATATAGTTGCATTCTGCGTGGCCCCCATGTTCTCAGACAGGAGCATTCCTACCAACAGGATTGTTATAACTAAAGATATAATCAGTCCTGCTACGGAGACATAAAGAAGAATTTTCGTTTTGGTCTTAGCCATAAGATTTCCCCTATGGGACTGTTGTAGTGAACTGTCCGGCACTAACGATTGAGATACTACCAGCCCACATGCACATTAGGGTTGAACTGTCATTCAAGGCAGGCATTTTACCTAGCAGAACCGTTGGAGAACCGGTAATCCACGGAGCAACGAGACTGGGAATACAGGGCATCGGTGTCAACACACCTAAAGCCGCAGCCGTAGCGGCAGCCACTGTGGGGTTGGCTAGCGAAGTGCACATAGCGAATCCCGGGACATTCACCATGGGGATATAATCCATGATATTTGCTGCCGGAGTAGAACACATAACTCTGTTCGTAGGCAGGACCACCAAGGAACATGGAGCGACTCCGAATGAACACTGAAGCATAGCCCCAGACACAACCAGTTGTGACATACCTACTTGCCCCTGAAGATTGCCTGATGCCAGGATTTCTTCTTGGCCGGAGATTTGTCAGCAATCTTTTGTGACAGCACTTTTCCTTTCTCGTACTGCACTTGCCTTTCCAATTCTCCGGATTCCGAAAAAGTTGAAGATTCGCCATGCTTCAGCCCTTCTACCCAGTGTGTTTTTTCACGGACGGCACCGGAAGGGAAAAGTTGTTCAGCTGATCCATGCAACACTCCTTTCTGATAGGTCAGCCGTTGCATAAGCTCCCCCTGCTCCCCGTAAACAAGTGATTCTCCTTCTTGCTTTCCATGCAGAAGGGTCGTTTCCGCTGCCAATTGTCCGTTAGGATGCCATGCCCGCATAAGACCGTTTGGCTCGTTGTTTACATAGTTCATAAGAGTATGAGGCCGCTGGTGTTCAAAAGTTCGAAGTTCACCATTGAGCTTTCCGTTTTGCATATTCGCCACCTGCACAAGATGCCCTTCCTCATCGAACCGTCGCACTTCTCCCTCTACTACACCATGTTGATACTCCATCTGTTGCGCCATACGTCCCTCGGAATTGAACATTTTCCCTATTCCGTGCGGCTTGCCATCTTTCAAAGGTACCCTGAAGAGAATGTTTCCCTGATCGTCACGCTGTACGTAATCATTATCCTCATTCATACTGAGCTCCCTGCACGAAGCTGCATAATTTAAAATCATCTCAGTCCACTAATTTATACTGACCATACCGCCTTTGACGGTCAGCGAACCTCCTCCGTCAACCTCACCCGAAGCGTCTCCTTTAACTGAAAAACTTAAACCCTGTACGGTTATGGATGTAGATGCCTTATGTGTTGCACTCATACCAGCTTCCGTATTCAGATCCTGCCCACCTTTCACGGTCATATTCTGGCCCGCTTTTATGGTAACATTGCCGTCTGACGAAATAGTGATGTCACCACTTACTTTGATGGTCATAGCTCCCTTGACTGTGAGGTTGTAATCACCATCAACGGTAGCGGTGTAGTCGCTCTTGTTGGTACGGGTTTCAGCATCTTCCACCGTAACACTGCGTGTACCCATTACATGGTGGGTCTCAGTTCCTTTCTGGATGTCCAAAGAACGGTTACCCTCTTCCAAAGTCAGGGTATCATTAGCCTTTTTGATGGTAGTAGTACGTTCGTTTTCAATGGTAGTATTCATATCCTTTTGCGCATGAATGAACAGTTCTTCCTCACCAGCCTTATCCTCAAAGCGCAACTCATTAGACCCTTGAGCGTCCTTGCTGGAATTGGTTTTGATAACTGTTCGGGTAGCGTTATCCGGTAGAGCGTAAGGCACAGTCTGGTTTGCGTTATATACCGCGCCCGTAACAAGCGGCTTATCAGGATCACCGTTGATAAAACTGACAACCACCTCATGTCCTATGCGTGGCAAAAAGAGTGCTCCATACGCTTTACCGGCCCACGGCTGTGCTACCCGCACCCAGCAAGAGGTGTTTTCATCCTTCTTACCAAGCCTGTCCCAAAAAAATTGAACCTTGATGCGCCCGTACTTATCAGTCCAGATTTCTTCCCCCGCTTTACCTGTGACCTCAGCTGTAAGCGGACCCGGAACTCTCGGTTTAGGAAAAGTACTGACAGGACGGTACGTAGTTTCTGCGGGAATGGCGGTGACACCGTATCTGCAATGCTCAGTGGAAGCTGAAATGGATAGTGCAGTAACAGCCCATTTGGCATTGATATCACGCCGATCATGTTTTGTTACGGTAAAAGTTCCACCAGCGCAGAGACCGGATGCAGGAGAGGAAGAGGAAAGGACCTTCTCGTTTGCTTCCAGACCATCGAGTCTTCTACCTGCAATGGTTTCCCCCGTGCTTTTGACGGTGTAACCCGCAGGATATTCATATATCATCCGGCTGCTTGTTCCTGCCGCCGTGGAAGTCAGATCCGTATCAGGGGTTTCAAAATTATAGTCACCTGTGCCGTATTTTCCGGTAATAGTCCGCTGGGAAAGAGATACATCAGTAATTTGCTTAGCAGGAATATTGCTTACGTTTTTAGCATGAAATGTCAGCGAATCCGATTGCTCACAATCGGTGAAAGTATCAGCACTGTCTGCCAGAACCATGGTATGGGCATCGGCTGTATGAGTAAAAAAATAAAAAATGCCTTCCTCTTCCATTAAGCGGGAGACAAAGGCAAAAGCTGTTTCATTATATTGCACCGTATATTCGCGCGGGTCATAACTTCCAGTGAGCTTATCGCTTATGTCCGTATACCCTGCATCGTTGCACACTTTTTTAACTATATCTGGCACGCTTATGTTCTGGAACACTGCGCAGTCCGCCTGCATATTCATAAGCCACAGCCACGGGCGCAGTTCCAGCGTGTAATGCGTTGCTTCCACGGTACTAAGCCCCATGGTAAAGCGTGTTACCACCCCGTTGATATATCTGTCTGATTTTCCGTCCGGCAGTTGAATAGCTACTGAAACGTCCTTGCCTACTATTGATTTGAAATCAAGTGCGTTATCTTTGCTGTTTGCGGACACAGAAAAGGCAAACGGCTCGGACAGTGATTCCTGTCCGGTTATGGAGTCTAGGATTAGTTTATCTGTGCCTAGAGGGGTGGTTAGGGTAGTTATGTTGGTCATGAGTGCGATGCTATCTAAGCCATGTGTTTTCAGATTCTATCCGCAAGTTATAACCGGATTGCCTTTGAAACGAGTAAGGAATAGTTTCATCACCTTGAGGCCACATTTTTTTTTGCTCATAAAACCATTCCGCCAAAGAGTCTGGTCCTGTTGTTGATAGTGTTAAGGGCTCCAAGCTATCTCGCAATTTCCGCTGCAACAAGCTCAATTCATCTTTTTTAGTTCTAATTTGAACACGAAGTTCGTCTATAGTTGCAAGATCCGTTTGTGCTTTAGAATCTGGAATGACTTCATCTAGTCTTCTCTTCATAAATCCTGCTAGTAATTTAAGCTCATCGCTAGATTGTGATGCTGCAATTACGGCATTTACAAGCTTTCCATCTACTCCTCTTTCTTTATAATCCCATTGTCCAAAAAGGATATCTCTCGGAGCTCTTATACCAGTAGAAAGAGACCCTCCAGTAGAATAAGTGTCAAAATCCATATAGATCCCACCTTCCTGGTACAGCACCCATATGCGCAGTATGTCACTCGCCATTCCATAGTTTTTCCACTCACCAAGTGCTTTAGAAAGATACTTTTCGCTTCCTTCCAAAGGAGGCAAACTCTCAATTGATCGTATAAATATACGAGCGCCAAGGTCCGGTTTTATACTTATTTGCAGGTCTATCCCTTCTATATTACTTGATATGACAACTTCCTCCACTCTTTGATCTATATTTAATATTTTTTTTAATATATTTAAATTTACTTCTATATTATATTTGTTTGTCCAAAGCCAAACGCCCTCGTAGCGGGGGTTTTCTATTGCCCATTTAACAAAATTACGTGCTTGTTCAAATGGGAGTGGATTTCCAACCCATATAAAATGAATTTTATTGGGAATTATTGTTGGCATAGTTATATCTCATGCAGTTTATGTTATTAATATAATTTGTTATCATGTTTCTATCATTGAATCTGCTACGACCTTTTTAAGACAGGCATATTAGATTTTCGATTACACCCACCCCAACCACCCATCCCCACCAAACCCAAGCCGCATATCAATATGCTCACCATCCTTAAGCAACAATTCCACACTGCATTCCATACCTTCCCCCACGTAAAACCTTACAAGTTCGAGTAACAAAGTTCGGCAGTTGCCCGCCGGACAGGGCAGGAAATTTTTATATTGATCTGCCGTGAGCGGTCCGAGCACAAGGGTAAAACCTGAGGATTGATCCCATGCCTTATTGCCGAGCACCGCATCATCACCGAGTGTTTGATTCTGACCGAACGGACCTATGCGTGTTCGGTCTTCCGGCTCAATGGTCAACCAGCCCCCTCGGAAAGGGATGACCTTTGCCGGAATCTCAAAATGATCTGCCACTAACATTTCTAGTCCAACAGCCGAACGAGGATGTGTAGCAAAGAGAGCGGCATGCCGCAGGAGTGAAGCATCCGGAACTCCAGCCCCGCCCGGAGCTTCCGAAACTGGTGATGTACGGAGTCCTTCTGTCCCCATACCCGCTATAGCGTAAGCGTACTGGGCAAAAGGACTTTCGGAAGGATGCGGATCAGCTCCTCTTCCTGGGTGCAGCTTAACAATCGCATTATAATACAAGGAAATAAGACGATTGTTGAACAGGTCCAAAAAATCCCTCAATCCTGTATCACCGACACGGATGCGCTCCATTATTAAGTCTGTTACTGGGGCAGGCAATGGGCCGTGCGCACCTGCAAGCCCTATAAAGTTAACCTGCAACGCTCCTTTATCTTCTTCAATTTTTGCTGAATACAGCTCACTTGCCGGAAAAGCCTGCGAGACTCTGGCTGTGAAACGGATAGCCTCATCCTCGGGACTATCGGTGCACACTTCTCCCTTTGTCAGGCTGCGTAAAATGCGCACTGCCTGCCAGAAATCAAAACGCCACGGTTCTGTGTAGAGTCGTTCGTTTAAAGGACGGGCTGACATCCGGTTATCGGCGGCCATTGATACCATACTCCCTTGCGCCCTGTGCTTTTAAGCGTCAGCTGTGTAAAAGTGTTTACATTTGCATAAAGGCCGAAAAATCCATTCAACACCGCGGCAAACATGAAACCGCTGCCGCCTGCAAAATTACTTTCCTCCAAAGTCAATTCCATACCGGTTCCACGGACAAAACCTCTCCACGCCAGATCGCCGATTCTTTTAGCCACAGGCCTGCATTGTATATTCTTTACCCCCTGTATCTGCTGCTGGGATGGAACGTCATCGTCTGCGGCATAAAGTCGCAAAATTTCACGCAGTGCATCCGTTGCTTGCGGGCCATCAAGTGATAAATGATTCAGACTGAGGTGTGAGATAAGACGCCACATGGCTGCTCCGCCTATGGACGGGGACCGCTGCGGTGTGGGCTTAAGGAGTAAACGAATATCTCCCACAGGCATATTTGCATCACGGTCAAGCAAAGTCTCGGCCTGCGCAGATGCCGCCAGATGACGATTTGTGCACAAGAGTCTCGCAAAGACCGTACGTGCAGGAGGACGCATAGGGTTAAAATCCAGATCCGAGAACGAAAGGTAAACGTCTGTGCCCGGCGTACCTGTAAATGCAGAAGTGCGCCGCATCAGCCAAAAAAAACGAGTTCGGTCCGATATCATGTGATGGGTTAAAGCAAAATAAGGTTCTATACGTAATGTTTCAGTTCTGCCCGGCTCCACGGCACTGACGGATTCAATAGAATGAATCTCTGTCGCTAAATTTCTTCTTGCATCAGCAATCAGACGATACTCACTTTGTGTCTCATCCAGTCTGATCGGTTCGGAAATTTTCTTAAACAGATTTACAACAGGCACGGCTCCGGTGCGGAACATCGCACTGGTAACTACGGACCGCCTTGCGGGAACTTGCGAGAGCGGAATAAGGATATCCATGCTGTCAGAAGTAGATTTTAGTTGTTCAAGCCCTGCAATATCCAGAAAAAGAAATCTTTCTGGGAACACGAAATATTCCTGAACCAGTTGATAAGCAGGGTGTGAATAACTGCCACGCGGAAGAAGTAATTCTTCAGAGGTGAATCCCACGGGTTTAAGGGCTTTAGCTCCGATAGAAATAGGAGGAGCATCCGGATTGTCATGAGGATTACGAAGACAGACATCAAGCACACCGGAAACAAGTGCTTCGTACAATGGAAAGGTATCAAACCGATCACCATGGAGAAAGATCCGTAAGGTACTGAGTGTACAAGCTGAAAGAGGAACACCTTGTCCGCGCAGACGCAACCGTAAAACAGTGGAAGCACAAGTGCCTTTACCCTGAAAATGATACAGGGACTGTGGCTCGAAAACAGCTTCAACGACCGAAACAGGATATATTGTTACAGGCCACGCAGTGCTCCAGCGCAGGGTCACGTCACCTTCCTGCGCTGCGCAGTGCAGCTGAGTTCCTGCGGGGATAGTATATCCGGAGGTTAAATCTCCCTTGTCCGGATCAGGTGGTAATTCCGCAATGCTCATGGAAGGCACCGGACTTGTAAAATTAGGGTAGAGCATACCCAGTAGTGTTGTAGATACCTGCGGAATTTCGGCATCTATATTTCGGCGAATTCGTGCAGTCAGCCACGCAAAAGACTCGATAAGTTGTTCAGTAAATGGATCAGGTGTTATGTCTGGACCCAGCTCAAGCCTTCCAGCGATACGGGGATAGTGCTTTGCAAACTCCATCCCCGCCTTACGAAGATACGCAAGCTCACTTTGGTAGTAATCACGAGCGGCAGCGTCTGAGTCATGACTTGCCATTACTTATCCCCTCTTCGCTAAATGCAGTACTTTGTGAATCAAACGTCACAGGAAAAGAAATAGCCATTCGCCCGAAAACTCCTTTTAGTCTGGCTTCAATCTGTAAACCAACACGAAATCGCTGACCTGCCGTATCCTGTCCGGCAACATCTGTAAGCGGAGCTGAACCAAACACTGGATTAGCTGACGTATGTGCCCTGCCTAGACTTTTGCTCAAGGTCACTCTGTGCAAGACCTCAAGCAAAGGAACAGCAGTTACTTGCACATCTTCAAGCCGTGGCTCAAAGGCACTGATTGCGCGGGCTACCAGCTTAGCCAGCTGTGCGGCGTCAGCTTGTACCCCCGCCACTCTTCCTCCAAGGTCCGGCAAACCATAATCAAGCACTGTAGGCATCTCGCTTCTTTCCAACCAGTCAGTCCGCGAGGCTCTGGTATTGAGAAGTTTAAGCACATCCCGTAAGATTACCTGCCGATATTCCTCGGGCAAGCACGTCCTCTTCGGAACCGACTCAACCCCCGCATGCGGGTTATCGTCCACGAGCCGATCCAGAAGAGGCGTTACGTAGGAGATTTGAGTACGCTGCATGAGTCACTACGATATTTCATTGGTTTCTAGGGAGTGAGTGGCAGCTGCGGTTCCACTGGCGCCACCAACCTGTTTTTGTTGTTTGTATTCATATTTGACCTTTCCGTAACTCAAAGAGAATGTTTCAACTGGTAAGTCTCCACCACCACTGACGCTGTAATTGGAAATAATGACATTATTCATAGTGATAACCATGTAGGCAATTATATCGTTTCCATCCATACGGCAGGCTGTGAAAGTTACGTCAGCAATACAGGTACCGTTCCACAGCGCTTTGCATAGTGATGGTGTAGAAAGATCAAAACGCTTTGATACGGAGAAATCAGAATGATGCGCACGTGAAGTTGTTCCACCTCCTTCAGAACTGCGAATAGGTGAAGTAGGCTGAGAAAAACCGTGCGAGAAAGAATAAATCTCTATCTGCTTCTCGTAGCCTTTAACCGTGGACTCTCCATCAATGTCCTTAATTTTCAAAAACATATTTTGCATGAGTAATTCCTTTATTCTCTTACAAGGTTATGGTTAAGCTGCAGGCTGCGGAAGCTCAGCCACAAGACGAATACTCGCCGTGAGTTCTTCAAGCTGGAAATGCGGCCTCAAGAATATAGTGGCCTTATATACACCCGGCTTGCCAGGTACGTCGGTTACATCAACTCTGGCTTCACGCAGCGGATAACGCGCCTTGATTTCCTGTCCAGCATCGTCAGACAAAAGCACATAATTGGATATCCACGTGTTCAAATAATCGGATACGTTTTTTGCAGTCATAAAACTGCCGATTTTGTCACGCATGATAGACTTGATGTAATGCGCAAACCGAGCTGCATTAAGCAAATATGGCAAAACTGCAGAAAGCCTGGCGTTGGAATTAGCTTCGTCAGTGTTATATATCTTTGGCTTGTTAGTCGTCTGTCCCCCGAAAAAGGCAGCGTAATCCGTACCCTTACAATATATCAACGGGAGGAAGCCGAGATCGGACAATTCCTTTTCTCGCCGATCCGTAATAGCTATTTCCGTTGGGCATTTAACAGCGATATCACCATCATCAGTTTTGAAAGTATGGGTAGGCAGCCCTTCAACAAGTCCTCCACCTTCCACACCACGTATGGCTGCTGTCCAGCCGTGCTTTGCAAAGGCTGAAGTGATGCGTTGCGCCATAGCCCACGAAGCATTACCCCAAAGGTATTTCTCGTGTTCGTGACCGTCCACATCCTCCACATAATTAAACTCTTCAACCGGCAGAGTGTCCGGGCCATACGGTAATCGTAACAAAACATGAGGCATAGCAAGTGAGACATAACGAGAATCCTCGCTCGCCCGGAAGGAACGCCATTTAATCAGTTCGGAACTTTCAAACAATTTGGTCAGATCACGAGGATTTGCAAGTTCGATAAAACTATCCATATCGAACAATTTGGGGGCGGCCCCTGTCAAAAGCGGAGTGTGAGCCGCGGCTGCAACATTAGAGAGTTTTTCGATCAGCGCCATATCCTGAGGGTGTCTGCCGAATTCAAAATCATATAGGAGGCAGCTATACGGCATACCGCCAAATGTTCCGTACTCTTCTTCATAAACTTTTTTAAAAAGATTGCTTTGGTCAAACTCAACCGCTTTTTCAAGGTCCGCCTGCAATTCCTTGCGCGAAACATTAAGAACTCGCAGTTTTAGCATTTCACCGGTCTCAGAATTCTTGACCAGATAATTCAGACCACGCCACGTGCCTTCAAGTTGTTTGAAATCAGGAGAGTGCAAAACCTCGTTAAGTTGCGCAGAAATCAGCTCATCAATACGTGCAATGCGATCAACCAGCATAGCTGCCGTGTCTTCCAATGGCTCCATCTCCTTTGCGAGCAATTGACTTGCTAATTCTGCAAGCATGGCCTTGGCGTAGGGAACCTGCGATTCATCTTTGGCCATTTTTCCGTCGTACAAACATCTATCAAGTAGATTCTTACTTTCAGGACTCATTGTGAACTCCTTTTTGGCCCGGATTGTTATGCCTCTTCAGGCGGGGTCTTATCTGCTTTTTCCGCTCCTTTCTTCTGATCAGGCTCTGGTGCGGCTGGTTCTACTGCTTCTTTAGCGCCTTTAGTCTCTTTCGTCCCCTTGTCTTCCTGCTCTTCCGCCCCAGCTGTAGCCAAATCTTCCAAAGATTTTAGCACTTTTTCATCCCGAATAAATTCTTGCATCAGTTGATCCAGTTGATCATTACCATCAAGTTTTCCAAGCAAGTCTACCAGCCGCTGCCTAGAGTCGAATAATGACTTGAGAACTGGCACCTGCTTAACCACATTGATTGGTAGAAAATCATCCACCTCTTTGAACTTAAGCTCCAGGTTAAGCTTCTCAGGATCGTCACCCAACTTGTTAAGAACTTGATAGGCAAGTCGAGGAGCTGCCGACGCCAAGACCTGATCCACGTTGTCGCGATCAACAAAGACAAACTTGCGTTCCTTGAGCGGAGGCAATGGCTCTTCCGGTTTACCAGAAAGGTCCGCCATCACGCCGACAACAAATGGTAATTGTTTCATGACAATGGCGCCGCCGATTTCCACATCGTAGGTGATCTGGACTCTAGGAGGTCGAACCCGTCCCAATTTTTGTTGAGTGCTTTCGGACATGTTTAGTTCTCCTTTTAAAGATTGTTCTTCTGGGCACCTACATGCCCCCGGACTTGCCTATGACAGAGTATCCCCCTCGGGGATACCTAGCAGAGATAGTATGCTATTCAGAGAGCGATCTTCGCCGACTAGCTCTCCAAGCAAATCAGCCAACGGCATCTGCCCCCACGATACGGCCCGCTTGACCAAATACGGAGTCGGACTGTGCGGCTCCGTAGCAAGGAGGTAATCAGCAGCCCGAGTCAAAAGGCGGTAGGCTTCCTGACGGCTGGAGATTACAGGACCTGATGCTGTGCCCCCTTCTTGAGCGTCAACTGCTTCCACAGTTTCATCTGTTGTCACTGTGCAATTTTCTTCCTTATTCCATGTTTCGGCACGGACAAGCACGGACTGGAGCATTTCTCGCAAAAGTCCAAACCCTGGAGAATCCTTACCGCACAATGTATCCAATAGGTCCTCAAGAGCATTTAGTTTCGCCAAACATTCAGAAAGATCGTTGATTAAAATACCATAGAACGGAGCAGAGGTTGAATCCGCGGCTTGATTGATTACTTCTCTGGTTGGCTTGCCATCCCGTTCTGCTTGCTTAAGAATTGCTTTATCACGCGCCCCGATATGTTCTAAATATTCGGCTTCCGCCCAGTCCGCATAGCTATAGATGCGCCCATGGTGTATATCCGGCTCAGTAATGGCTATGAACTTGATTCGCTCTGCCAAGGCTGCATTCATCCAAAAAAACGGAGCAGTTCGTTTATCCATATCACCATCAGGCAAAGGATGAACTGTATCCCAAAAGGTTTTGGTAAGTTCCTGCATCAGGCTCAAACCTTCGCATAGCCCTCTTGGACCATGAATGCACAACGAAGCTTCCGTAAGCCATGCAGCAATCTGCAGATCCTTACTTGAAGTCACGAGGGCTTCCTCGCATAATCTTAAAACTTTTGGCCAGTCAGCCCGCTTAAGTTCGCGGGCCCATACTCCACGGGGTAAATTTGCGTCTTCTTCTCTTCGCGCGTCCTTAATGGCATCATAAGTTTCAGAATAAATTAGGTATTCGCCGCACGGAAAAGCCTCCGACAATGGTGCGAGAAGCGACGATAAATCAATTACGGGGTCCGTCCCGGTGGACGAAGTGAATGTATTGTGTTCCATATGAATACCTGCCTCTGTTCCTAAAATTTCTTTGAGTTCAACCAAACAGAATATGGATCAAATTTTGGCATTTCTTGCGGGAACTCATCAGGAAGAGTGATCTGATTTCCTGGAGGACTTCCGGCCTTACCTACTTTACGTAACGTTATTCTCAAGAATGACCTCACCACCCCTGTGGAACTTTCTTCAACAGGCATTCTAACCGAACTACTGCCCACATCCTTTGCTCCCTTACGCTTTGTGGGAACTTCAAACATCATAGTTCCAGATTTAGGAGTAGTTCCATCGACAAGAAACTCATCCTTAAATCGATTGGCCTGCATAAAAGCTAATAGAGCCCATGGAGAATCATAATTATAAACAACAGTTGTTTGTAAGTCAGATGTACCGGAATCATCTTCTATCTTTATGGGGATACGCAGGCCGTCTTTAGCCCACTGAAGAGTAAACATAACAGGTGAACCGTAACTCCACAGTCCTGTCCGTTCACCATTGCGCCACGATAAGAGTGTCCTGCCAAGTTGCAATTTTTGATCGATAAGTTGATCTGTATTGAGCTCCCCGTATTGTGGATCATGAAATGCGAGCTCGACATCAAAACTTAACGGGCCAAGACTCTCACCTTGTTTCGAATCACCCATAAATGTGCGGATATCTTCTATGCTTTTCAAAAAACGCTGAATATTAATCGGCAATTCTGCATCAGGAGGCTGAGGCAACATTGACAGAAAAGTCAGGATATCGTCTGGAGACGCACTTTCCTGAATATTTAACGGGGACGAAAAAGGAAAATGACTGGCCAGTTTTTGGGTAAAATAATCTGCGGCCTGATTCCAAGCCTGTGAAAATCTCTGTAAATACAACCAGTCAATCCGCTTGTGTACGGCTTCATATAATGCAACAGTTTTTTGGTTAAACCAGTCATCTCCTGCGACAGGGGGAACTGAGGTCTGATTGCCAAGACCATACAGCACGTATTGCTCAAGCTGAGTCAACGAATTGCCGAGGATATGCGAATCATATTGATCAAGGTCATCGATTATATCTTCCCACCGAGTAATGATAGAGAAGTCATCCTGAGTAAAATCATCCCGCATATACAAATAGGCCAGAGCCGGTTCTGCCCAGGTTGTAGAAATAAGACGAATTCTATCACGTTGAGAAGCAAGATACGAAACAAGTTCTTTTTTACTTTGCAGCCCAAAAATAGCCACCGAAGCAGGAGTATTTCCGTCCCACCTATCAAGTGATTGATAATTAGGGGTATATAAATTTTCTTTTTTAAGTGCTTCATCACTTCTGCGCAGAAGATCCATAGCCTGCTTGTCAACAACAGCGGACAGTTCGGAACGCTCGTATTGTTGTCCCAATTGATTATATATATCGAGAATTCGCAATAAAAGAGGTGCGGCCTGACTGAAATTAATTGCCCCATAACCTTCTGGCCTGAAACGGCCGGAATAAGTTAAACTATGAACAGGTACGAACTGCTGTGCCTGACCAATAAGAGCCGCTATATTCTCGGATAAGCGTTGCCCTCCCTGCTTTTGTACTGTACTACGAAACGTGCTGGGGAATTCTTTCATTTCGTTATTGAAATAGACATCAAAAGGCGCTGCAAGCCCTACTGCTTGTTGAAGCATAGATATTTTCCAGACAAGACGTGTAGCCGGAGGTATATCTGAAGAAAGTGGAAAATCCTCAGCCTTACGCATGAATACTTGTTTTCGTAAATCAGAGATTGATTGCTGTAGCAGACAAACCATTGGTCTCAGAGTAAGACCAGAAGCTTCGGTGATAAAAAATGAGCCAGTAAACGGTGAACTTTTTTTTGCCAAATCGACGTAGAGCCCCCGGCGTCTAGTCTCACCTTTCTTACGCCAGATATTAACAGTAGCTGCACGTAACAGAGTTTCTGAGGCGGCCTTTGTGAAAAGATCCTCAATAGGCCAATTTGGTGGCAAAGCAACTTTTGTCGGCCAACTTTGTTCTGGATTATTCAAAAGCTCACGCACTGCGGCAATGTCATCCTCAACTCTAACCTCTTCACTACCTGGGCGATACGAACCTCCATTTTTCGTGAGTGAGCCTAGTGCGGCGACGAGTTCATCTGTGGCACGCAGCAATGGATTATCGTCAAACATTTGATCATAAAGAAGCGACATTCTGCTATTAAATGCTGTTACAGCGCGGGCAGCGTATTTGCTCAGGTCGATGCGTTGGTAGATACTTTCCGCCATAATACCTTCCAACCTCTTTCTGTTTTCATTGAACACATTCTCTAAATCGAGATCAAAAACGTAATTTATTATATCCTTCAGGTCGTCGACATTGTGAATATTTTTTAGATTGTTAAATTGCTCGCAACGAGTCTTAAAGAGAGCGGAATCATTGATGTACCGATTCAACTCTTTATATGCAGGTAGATCCATCAAAGAATCATCTGATCCTTTTGAAATTGTAATTGTAGGTGGATCATTGTAGATTTCATCCCCTTTATATAGCAGACCGAGAGTAATTCCTTTGAGGATTATTTCGTTGAATATCAGGCTGTACAATTTGTCGATGCGTGACTCAATCCTATACAAGTAGCTTGTTGGAAAAACGATAGACGTAAGCCAACCATCTTTTGCCCCTTCCATCGTCATTAGAAGAGTGCGTGCGTTATTCTGAAAGACCTTTTGGATACGAGGAACGCTAGTTGCCATTTTTTCAAGACGATTTTGCGGAATTTGCAACCCTTCAGTCCACCACGTCATGCCAGCTGCATTGTTCATAGTAATATACGTTCTGACCACGGGCAGCACCGTAGGAACATCTCTTTGCAGGGCATTGCTTCCACCCCAGATAAAAACGGCCCAAGTACATAGGATAGAAACAACTAGGAACTGAGCAGCACGGATTATACCTGTTCGCCTAGTCATTATTCGGCGAATTGGGACAGCGCAGGAATGTTCCATAAATACTTTTTGTGAAAGAAGTTCTCGAATAAAGACTGCACCTTGGTTATGCCTACCAACTGGAGAACCGCAAAACCAAATGCCCCGAAATTGAAACGGTTCATGATAAACGCTATGACGAAAAATTTCGCTCGTAAGATGCTGCAATGGATTAAAAAAACTTTTAAGACGGGATTGAAATGCAAAAATATGCTCAGCGGTTTTAGGCTCTATCGGTCGAGAAAATATCTCGCTGCGAAGATCTTCCAATGCCCCCAATACGCTTCGTTCAGCTTCGTTCATCCACTCAGAAGACCATGTAGCATCTGGAACATACGGACTCGCCCAACCGAACATTTGACGCAACTGATCAGAAGAAAGGACATTACAAACTTCAGAGAATCCTTTAATGCATTCGCAAGAAGTGACCAATAAATAAATTGGTGGACGTATTCCCAACGTATCCTGCAAATGGGCCAGCTGAGAATTTACGGCCTCTCCTAAAGCCTCAGCTTTATCAATAGAGGCAAGGTTTTGCACTGGAAGCACAATGATAAGTCCGTCAAGAGGCCTGCGAGGCTTATAACGCAACATGACTTTCAACAGGGAGGTAAAAGCATATTTGGCGTGAACATTCCCAATATCACCCAGTGAACCAAGCGGAACAAGAGCTACGCCCTGCTTAAACTGAAACCAGTTAAACATACTGCCGTTGGACTTTTGCGCTCCTGCATTGGCCAAAAGAGTCTCACCACCGTCCTCAGCATCTCCGATCACTAGACACCACGGAACATCACGTAAACGCCATAAACCGATTGATCTGGCGGTTTCATTCATTTGTTTTTGCAGGCTAAAACGTATCTCTTTCTTTGTAGGATCTAAATGTTCGCTCTGCTCCTCATCGCCTTCAGACTCAACTTGAGTAGACTTCTCTGCTGATTTATGAATGCGCCACAGAACAAACATTGTTACAGCAGCAAACAGCAAAGTACTTATGCCCGCCCCAAAAAGGAGCAAGGACAAATGTGGGCGAATCATATCTATTAAGGCTAATGACATTAAAGCCTCTACACAGGTAACTGATTAAGAACATCCCTAAGCTGGTCAATAGCTGAAAACCAAACCAAATGAGAAAGAACAAGCAACCCCGCGCACACTAAGCCAGCTCCAATCACCCAGTATCTAATAGATGGAAGACTTCGAGCTACAGCTGGAGTAAAATTACGCCCATAAGCATCTGGACAAAAAGTTGTTTGTGAAAGCTCTTCCTGAGTACGCCCAAGAACAATCAACTCCCTCAGACCAGTACGGTATATTGTAGGTATGCTGTTTACAGAATCTCCATATTTTCCTGTAAAACCTAGGGCAAAGGCATCAAGAAGTATTGCCGCTAATGCTACATTGTCCTGTGAACGTTCGAAAATTATACGGTCGGCGATTACATATAGCCTGTCACCAGCAGATCTGGTTCCGAAAAGTCTATATTCAAGTGGATTGGAATTCCACCATGCTTGGCCATACCATTCATTAGACAAAAATAGATCGTCAGCTAAGCCGACCATCACAAGCTGGCCCTCCGTAGAACTGTTTGGAGGGAGCATTTTTATCTGACTTTGCAATAGTTGTATGAGCTCATCCTGAAGCTGCTCCGGCGACTTATGATCAGATTGCTTTGACAGTGCAACATTTAGGACTTTGAAAAGCAGTTCATTGAACTCCCTGAACTGTCGTATAACCGAATTCTCCAAACGTTCACTCCCAGCCGTACTTGAAATAGATCGTGCCGTTATCATCACTTCACTCCTTCCGGCATATTTGATTCTGGAACAAGATTTGAATTTTCGGCAAGATCATTAGCTGAGGGTGTGTAGTTGTTTCCTGTATTAAAAGTAAATAGGCTTATAGAGGAAGGACGCAACATGTCTTGCCCTTCAGCTACACCGGCAATGAAAAGTTCATTGGGAGGAGTCGTTGTTTCATCAATATGAACTTTATAAAGAATAGCCTTAACAGGTGTTACCATACCGGGGATACGATCAAGAATATTACGATGGGCACCTATGGTACGCTGCTTCATAAGTTTCTTCAGAGTTTCATCCTTGCCTATAACCGCCCGATCCATCCATTTCTTTATTTTCTGAGGATCATCACTTGGACCAAAAAACACACCTATTACATAATCTCCCTCCACGTATGGGATGTTCTTTAGTTCAAGTGTAAATACAGATTTTTCTTGTTTAAAAACGTGAGTTTTATATGTTTCTGGAATACCTGTTTCGATCATACGACAAATGAATGCGGCTAATTTTTTAAAACACCGCATTGGATCTGTATGTTCGTAGTCCACACGTGGAGGCAGAAATGTTCCGCCTATACTAGCTGCCCCCCCTGCAAGGCTGTGCATTGCTGTAAACAATGTCAGCGGGTGTGCAGCGCCGGAATGAAGCAACGCTTCAAATGCTGAAAGCCCTGTAAGAAGACTTAACATATGAAAACGAGTTTCCAGCAATAAAGAAGATTCGTTTGCACTTAATGATGCAGCTCTATCTACCAATGTAGCTGCTTTACTTCTTATTTTTTCCGTCAACATATTACACAGCAAATACAGCTTTGTGTCGTTACAAACAGCCATGAGCGGAGGAACAAATTTAGTCAGAAAAAACTGTACGCCCTTTGCCTGAACACGGGCCAACGGCAAGGCACTAAATCGAGAAGGAGGAGTATCTCCTGCCCACAATGCAATATTAGGTACTAAACCAGGAACCTGAATTTCTTCACCGGTGGTCTGATCTCGGACTATCGTTTCACGACTTTTATATCGTGCCGTTTTGTCATCAGCCAATGTCCCATCAGCATGTTTTGGTATTGTGATCCAAATACACACTCCTTCCGGTTGTGCAGTAGCCGTTATATCAAGAGATATTTCCAATTCCGCATGCCTGACTTCGTCATTCATAAAACATATTACCTGTCCATCTGGCATAACGGCACTCAAATTGAGGACACGGAAAATGCCTTGAAGCAAAAGGCCTTGATTTATCTCAAGAAAATTTACCCCCCAACTGAATGGATTAAGGTTCATCATCCTGTAATGTAACTGTGCTTCATGGTGCTGATCTGCCGCCTGAAAATGTTGTGGCATGAGAAGCATACCCTCATGCCACAGGACGGCGTCAGGGATAACATAAGAATTACTCATTTCCGGTTCCTGGTTCTTTAGTGTTGGGTACAACAACGGTAAAATCATACCTACCTAACGTAAGGACCATATTGCCTCCACGTGTTGTATGAAAACGGTGCACGCCCTCTGTCTGGTAGTCGGCAAAGATGATAATAGATTTAGTTTGATCTTTAAGATTGATAGCTATAGGTGAGACGACAATGCCTGGCACATACTCATGGTGCAGGACCCAATAGTCCTGATTGGACGTATAATCACGTTGAAACTGCTCTTTTCCAGAAAACCATTGTCGCGCGGACAACGAAGCAACAGCTGTTTGAGTTTCATCAGTCAAAGGCATAAGTACATCTACTGCTACAGCACTGCTGTTATTAGCGTTCGGAGTCACATATACAGAAATAGTTATATCTTGTTGTGTAAATATAAATCCTGAAGAGTGCTCAGCACACCCAGAAAGAGTCACCATACATAGACAGAGACAAACCCCTGCAAATAGCAAAAAAGCAGCTGCGCAATTCAGTTCTCTCAATACTTTCTGTTTGATCCTAAAGGATATAGTGCTCACTGTACGCCCTCAATATATTAACAATTACATAGATATAATTATTTACATACTATAGCTTTATCACAGCAGAATAAAAAAAAATAGCAACATCGTTAAAATAAGCAAAAAAACTATTCTTACCCAACTATATATCAATAATCAGTTAGTACTGAGGTCAATATCCATACACAGAATGTGATTGATATAGTTCTTAGTTACCCAAGGCGTTATGATAAAACTTCTTTGATAAAAAAAGTTCTACATCTAAATAAAATGATTATCTGACTATTTATGTGCCAGTTGAGCAGCTTGATTCAGAAAAAGATGCTGCTGCCAGAATTGCTCGGGGATCTAGAGTGGGCTAAAGAGTCTGGCTGTAGATAAGGCTAAGACTACTGAACTGCTCTATAGATGACGGACACAGCCCGAGAGGTTAAGCTCAGCTCATGCAGGAGAAACGCTCATGAGTAAGCAAAAGTATTCATAAGAATTTAAGAAATCTGCCGTTAAACTAGTTACTGATCTAGGATATTCTTTTAATGAAGCAGCGGATCAGCTTAGTTGTAGTTCGTGGTCAATCCGGCAATGGTCTAAAAAATATAGCAAATTAAAGGATGTTCCACCTCAATTTCAAAACATTTCAGCTTCCGATGAAATGAAAAAAGTACACGAGAAAAATTCCCGTCTTCGCATGAAAAATGAAATCCTAAAAATAAGAGTGTCATTCCAAATGTTCTTTCTCGTAACTTTACGGCTCTCGAGCCAAACCAGAAATGGGTTTCAGATATAACATACATCTCGACAAGAGAAGGCTGGCTCTACCTTGCCGTTGTGCAGGATATCTTTTCCAGAAAAATAATGGGTTGGGCTATGTCTAACCGTGTTGATGCAGAGTTGGCTTGTAAGGCTTTAAATATGGCGATCAGCAACAGACGGCCTTCGGGAAATGTGCTTTTTCACACTGACCAAGGGAGTCAGTACACCAGCACTTCTTTTTCATAGGCTCTTCGCAGATTCGGCTGTATAAGCAGTATGAGTCGTAGGGGAAACTGTTAGGATAATGCTGTCGCAGAGACTTTTTTCAATAAACGGAAAAGGGAACGTGTTTATCGTACGATGTACAAAACCAGAGAACAAGCAAAGCAGGATATATTTATCTACCTTGAAATTTTCTACAACAGGAAACGAAGACATGCCAGTATCGGTTATGTTTCACCGGAACAATTTGAACAGGAATATTACCGTAAACAAAAACTAGCTGCCTAATCTAAAACTGGCTGTCCGTTATTTATGTAGCAATTCACTTCCACCGAGACAGCCACACCTCATATTCATAATTACGATCATTATCACAGTATGTAATCGAAAAATCAGTACAACTCAAAACACACAAAAAATCTCACTGATTAGTCAAAAAAAAAGGAGTGGTTAAAACCACTCCATAAAATCTTATACGGCCTACCAGTTCAAGGATTAAAAGCAATCCTCCCGTCAGTAACTGGACACTCTCTACACACGACAAATCAGAAAGGAACTTCATCCATTCCGCTTGCTTCAGAAGGAAAGGCAGGTCCAAGATCTTCTTCCTGCGGGCCGCCGTTCTGCTGCTGCGGAGCATTGTTATAAGAATTCTGCTGAGGCTGTTGGTTGTACTGATTCTGCTGATTTTGCTGAGGTTGCTGATTATACTGTCCCTGCTGTTGCACCTGCTGCTGTCCCTGGTACCCACCATCACTCTGACGGCTGTCTAGACCTTGAACATTGCTAGCCTGAATCTTAGTTGTGTAGCGATCCTGTCCGTTCTTATCCTGCCATTTATCAGTTTGCAGTTTACCTTCAACCATAACCAAGCGGCCTTTGCTAAGATATTTACTTACAAACTCTGCAGTACCACGCCATGCTACAATATTATGCCATTCAGTTTTTTCAACTTTCTGCCCTGAATTACGATCTTTATATCCTTCATCAGTGGCAACGGAAAAACTAGCCACAGCTTGGCCAGAGGTTGTGTATGAAATTTTAGGATCTTGTCCAATGCGCCCAATCAGAATAACCTTGTTCATGCTTCCAGCCATTTGCGACTCCTTTATATTTAATGTCCGTATAGTTATTTAATTTTAACAGCTTGCTTCTCTAAATCATCCAGCAAATCTTCAAGAGCAAAACTTACTGTGTTAGCTTCAGTTGCTTTCCAGTCACCAAGAGCATCTTCAAGTTGCAACTTGAAATTAAAAGCCTTCTTTATAGAATCTCCAAGCTCTTGTTCTTCTGTCTTAGACAGCATACCAAGCTCAAATTTATCTTTAAGATCTTCAACCAGCTCAATCACTCCATGCGTCCGCCCTTCTGCCCGGGGATCAGCCCATGTCATTGCCACTAAATGCGGCCATGATTTTTCAACCTGAGATTCATCGTAAGTTTTAGCCATGACTCTTATCTGAAGTACATTTCCCATACGAATAATCCTCTTAGATTTAAAAATAGAATGATTAGTCTCTTTCTTCCCACTCACTTTGAACGCGGTTTACAACTTCTTGAATATGCTTGAGCTGATCAGCAGGACAAACTCCGATAAGAGGCTGGCCGGCATCAACATTATCTCCATTATGAAAATAAACTGCATAAATAAGACCTTCAGGCCCTGCATAATTCAAAGGGGTTTCTCTTTTCATGCGCGAAACAATAAAAAGCTCAAGGCCGTCACGAACTTTAACAGAGCGTTCGCCAGACCCTTTAATCTTTGTATCAATTTCAGGCGTAAAATAATATTTAGCCTTTTCAGGAGAATTAAAAAGAAAAAGAGCTTTCTTCAAAATAAGATGTATCACTTCTTCCTTAGATAGAAAATGACGAATCTTGATAAGAACTTCACCTGCTTCAACAAACTGGCCTTCAAGGTCCTGTCTAATCGAAACAATTTCTCCCTTTTCAGGAGCATAAATATTTTTGGTATTTCTTTCTCTGGTCAACTTAGCAAGTGCGGTTCCTGATTTTTCTTTCCATTCCCCAGTAGGCCCGCTTACTTTATCACCGGCTTTAAGACCACAAAACTCAATTTTTCCAGTATGTGGAACGGAAATTTCAACTTCTTCGTAGGGAGAAGCTTTAATTTCTTCAAGTAGCTCTTTAATATTCAACATTATATGAACCTCTGAATTATTTTCTGTTGGTTGCCATCAAATGGCAGTAATGGCTAAAGCTTTCAACTGCGCCAAATAACAAACAGTTTGAACACGCATTTGACAAAATGGACAAAGAACTTCTCTTCTTTAACCCACCAAATGGTTTTGGACAATCCGTAGATGTGTCGAAAAAAACACCCGCTAACGGTAGTAGAGGTTTCTACCCCCCATGGTCAAGAGGGATTGATACACATTTTTACTCATTTCCCTGCGGTCCCATATTCCCTGAATATGTCCTCTAGCAAGGGCATTCCAAGCAATATGATAATTAGGGTGAACGTTTATACCTGTTGTTTCACTGATTACACGCGGTCCGGCAAAACCGATCCTTGAAGATCTTATCCCGAACTGGTAAGGAGAACAGCCAAGAAAACTGGCTACAGATCCACCGTAAGAATTAGTATCGTAAACAACAAGGTAAAGCCCTCCGGCGTCCATATATCTGCGTACTGCCATAGTACAGCGCGGCATCTGCATAACGCCATGAGTCCCTTCCTGTATCCGTATACCGGCAGTCCCGTGAACATAGGTTATAAGCGGTAACTGCTTGCGCTGTGCCCGTTCAGCAGCGCGGATAATCTTTTCACCTTCCGCAGCTCCTATAGATCCGCCCCTAAATGAAGCAGCAATACAGATTACAATAGCATTTATATCATTCATGCGAGTTTCGAAAGTTATGCACGAAGATCGAAGCCCTGTTTTTTTGCGTACTTCATTAAGTTTAAGATCAAATCCTTCGTAATCAAGAGGGTTCGCTGATTCTATACCTGAATTAAATTCAAATCCTTCAGCATAATTGAAAACATTATATAAATACCACTGATACTCCATAGGGAAATGATGACCGCAATTGCTGCAAACCCCACCGAAATCACCGAAGAGATCCGGTCCCCATTGGTCAAGACAACCTTCCTCTTTGGAATTAGGACAGGTTAATGTCCTATCTGCGGCAGCCTGCGGGCTTCTGTACTTCCATTGTCCCTCTTCCAGACACGGTCCACCGCTCGGGCCTGAAAGACACAAAAGTTTGTCTCTCATCTCCGGTGAAATTCTATTTTCAGGAGAGTTTTCACTACTCCCGTTTTTAAGCAGGCGCGAAGTTCGGTTTTTAATAAGATGGGCCTCAGCCTGAATACCTTCAACACCCTGCTTGGCAAAACGGATTCCACGGCCGACAAGATTATACAAAAACCATGACCGGGTAGACCACGCAATTCCCTGCACGGCAGAACCAACCTTCAAAAAGACCGAACGATTATCCATATACGCGGCAGTTGAAAGATTTCTGAACTTACTATGGCGCATTTCAACGAGTCTGGTCCTGGCTCCACCGCTTAAATCCCATCGCATGAAAGGATCTTGTCCATTTTCGCTGTTTTTATAGCCAAGCGCTTTCGGTCTTACGGGCGCGGCCCATCTAGCAGAAGCGCAAACATCATTGGTAGCACGAATGAGCTCAGATCTTAAATTTCTAAAAAAATCATAATGGTGAGGTTTTGCGCCAAGAACAGGCTCTTGAATAATTTTATCCACATACCCAAGTCTGAGGTTATCTTCAGCAGTAATACAGAGTTTACGCGCGCAACCTGCAATTAATTCTTCACTAACTCGCTCACCGCTGCTCAGATTAGCTTCAATTGCAGCAGCTCCTTCAGGAGAAATTACGGAATAATATCCATGCGAAAGCATCAGCCTGCGATCGGCAAGCCCTATAGCCTCCGCGCCACCAGATCCTCCCTCGGAAATGACGGCAACTATAGGAACATTTATCCGGCTCATTCCATAAATATTTTTTGCTATCTGCTGAGCTGCGCCGGGATAATCTTCAACAGGATATGAACCGGGAGTGAAAATATAGGTATGAATGGGAATCCCTTCCGATTCAGCTACTTTCATGTAATGCAACGCCTTAGCGTTTCCCCAAGGCTTAACTGATCCTCCGTTACGAAATTCCTGACCGTGCCCCTTTTCCTGCCCGATAACCATAACGGGCTGGTTCACTATTTTATTACCGACTCTTCTGGCTATACACGCTTGCGCAATAACCATTGACGGGTCAATACTGAATTCACCAAGCCCGCCAAGCTCAGTATAGTTATCGTAAACATTCTCTAAAATATCTATCAAACAAATCCGCTGAGGATGTCTTACAATACGGACTCTATCCATTGGAGTCAGTTCTTTCTCAAGCTTGGCTTCAAGAAAACTGAAAAGATCTTCGATCCTTACAAGCTGACGTTCTGAATCCTGATGATTTTTTTTTAAGCGCGACTCTTTACACTCACTAAGCTCAGAATTCAGCATAGTGACATTTACATTTTCCTGATTTTTGAAAATATCTTTAATGTAATCCAGTCGTTTATTCAGCGCATCAATGCGCTTATCAGTTTTCATTTACGCCCTGATTCAGTTAAACATTTATAAAATTATTTAGAACTCTAAAATTATTGAAGTCTTATCTTTTAAATAAGTAATATTCGATTGCAGCTCATTGCCGAAACGATCGGCACCCTGCAATTGCAATCCTTCGAGAAAAAAGAGACCTCTTTCACGGAGTTGTTGCAATGAATCTCCTCGGACAATAGCAAGTGCTAAGTTTGGGTCAAATTCCGTCGGAATTTCATAATCACAATCAGTTGGAACCTGAGTATAGACTTTAAGCCAATCCTGTTCTTTCCAGCCGAATTTAGAAATAGTCCCTACCCACGGAGAAAAATTATCATCAGGATTTTCAGCCAGAATGCGATATTCAAGCGCAAGCCCTTTCAAAGCTACATCACTTTGAGAGTATCCTAACTCTTCACCGAGTCCCAGCCGCAACTGTTCGCGAACAATATCAACCTCATTTCCATGGATACTTGAAATGGCTGCAGATACACCGTTTTCTACCTGAATTCTGGTATTAACTTCCATGAGAAATGGATCACCTTTAGGGGTTACAATCCACTCCCAAGTTCCTACATTGTCATATCCAACTTCTTTTGCCATTGAAAGTGAATGGTCTGTAATGTGCTCAAGCACACTTGCAGCATTGAAAATGTAGTCAATACCGTCAGGAGCAAATCCCGGAGCAACTTCAATTCTCTTTTGATTACCACTGCTCTGGATAGAGCAGTTACGAGTCCCGAAATGAACATGTTTTTTACCGGACCGTTCAGAAACGATCTGGACTTCAAGATGATTAAATCCGTAAATGCGCTGTTCAATCAGCACACCTTCATCATTAAACTGCCTTTTAGCATAATTACGTATCCTCCTGAAAGCAGAACGAAACTCATCCTGATCAGTAACTTCTTCAATTCCCATTCCTCCACCACCAGCAGAGGCCTTAACCATAATCGCAGTTGCTTTGAATCCTTGTTCCTTTTGGAATGAAAAAAGACTATCCGCAAATTCAGCAGCTTCAATTTCATTATAAATAGGTTTATCAGAACCGGGAATAGTCGGAACATTAAGTCGTCTGGCAAGGTGTTTTGTATTGATTTTGTCGCCCAGTTCACGGATGACCCACCATGAAGGACCTATAAAAATTAGCGGATTTTCTCTTTTGGCAACGCGGCGAGCAAATCGGAAATCTTCGGCAAAGAAACCGTATCCGGGGTGAATTGCCGTAGCCTCACTGTTATCAGCAACGCTAAAAATCTCATTGTCATCACGGTATGAACTGATCCGATACAGAGATTTATCTCCACCGTTTTCACGGGCAAAACGGACATGTCCACTATCCCGGTCGGCTTCTGTATAAACGCATATAAAACGATGATTAAGCTCAATACAGGCTTTAGCAATTCGAATCGCTATTTCACCTCTATTAGCTATAAGTACCCGATGTTCTCCACTGTACACAGTCTAAAATTACCGCCTGATAATAAAATTGAGGACGTCTTTAATCAGGATACGCCTTTTTTCTTGCGAAGCTGGATCATTCGCTTTTGGATTTCAAGAACCAGCTTATCAAGTCTTTCTTCCTGATATTTATCAAGATCAAGAAAGACGCAACCAACCAATCCATCATCAATGTGCCTAACAACCTCACAGGTAATTCCAATAAGAATCTCTTTCTGGCCTAAAAGCAGATCTACGTGAAGCTGTTTTCCAACAGCAAAAAAATCTTTTCCTGCAGCAAAAGCAAGCCCGTTTACACTGAAATCTTTAACACTATAAGAAACAGAGTATCCCTTTATTCTTATAGCAAGCCCCGGAACACTTGTCCGAAAGGCACCCCTCGCCTTATTTGCACTATCGTAAGATAAATCCATCTCACTACCATCCTTCGTTCAACTGGTTGATACCGTTGACCTATTCATCCACGCCGTTAAGGCCCAGTTAATATTTTATCTAGAACAAATACAACACGCCTGTTGCGCTGTCGGTTGCGAGGAGAATTATTGGGAACAAGTGGATCCATTTCTCCAAGACCTGTCGCAGTCAGTCTGTTTGGTTTAATACCTAACTTCATCAAATATCTAAGAACATTGACTGCACGCAAAGAGGAAACTTCCCAGTTATCCTTAAGACGACTGCCAGCTCTAGGCTGAATATCATCGGTATACCCTTTGATATTTATATACTGATCCGCGTGCTTAATAAAAAAATCTCTGAGAGCAGCAACAGCCTGCTTACCTCTTGGATTCAAAGTAACTTCACCGAGATTAAACAAAACATCCGACGGAAGCTTTATAATAATATTTCCTTCTTCAAATTTTGCACTCATAATCCCCTCAACCCCTTTGGTTGTCTGGAGATACTTAACATCTTCAAAAACTTTCTTCTGTGCCTTAATTATCTCTCTACGCGTTACAACCTGATTTAAAATTTCTCCGGCTTCTTCACGCGAAGACTTACTCGTAGCTATTTTATCAAGTTTTCCGGTAATCGCTTTAGTCACAGACTGAAATGTCATATCAAATTTTTTAGCATCAACTTCAGACATAGAATAAAGCAAAATAAAAAAAACCAGCAAAAGCATAGATAAATCAGCAAATGTAGTTATCCATTCATTGGAATCATCTTCATCTTCTGCAATATCATCCGGCAAAATGGAAGACTTGAGTTCTTCACTACTCATAACTTACTCTCCCGTTCTATCTTTAGGAGCGAGGAAAGATGACAATTTTTCATAAACAAGCCTCGGGTTATTATTTTCAAGGATACATTTAGCTCCTTCGAAAATAATTTCCAAATGCAATTGTTCTTGAAGAGTTCGAGCTCTAAGTTTAGCCCCGATAGGTATAAATAAAACGGTTGCCAGAACAGAACCATAAAAAGTAGTTAAAATTGCAACAGCCATTGCAGGACCGATAGACTTGGGGTCTTCAAGATTTGAAAGCATCTGGACAAGCCCGATGAGAGTCCCGAGCATACCGAAAGCAGGAGCAAGTCCCGCAAGACGTTTATAGACATCATGCGCAATCTTGTGCCGCCTTTTCATAGCAGATATTTCTATTTGAAGAGTCGTACGGATAAGTTCAGGATCAGCATTATCAGCAATAAGCTGACATGACTTCCTTAAAACAACATTTTCTGTCTGGACATTCTCAAGTGCGATAAGTCCTTCACGTCTGCTTATTTCAGCAACCTTAACCATAATATTGACAACTTCATTGACCTTAACTTTCCTTGATGCAAAGGCTTTGAAACCGGCAATTAAAGCTTGGATTACTTCCTCGAAAGGAAAAGCAACGCAGATAGAGGCAAGAGTACCTCCGATAACAATCATCATGCCGGGAAGATTGACAAAAACATCAACAGCCCCGCCCATAAAAATTGCACCGACAACAAGAGAAAGCCCGACAAGCATTCCGATTAGTGTGGAAAAATCCATAGAATCCCATTCTCTTTTAAGTTAGTAGTAAACTGAATGACGCAGTAGACATACTTAACATGTCTATAATAAATCAACCCATAAACTACGAGTTTGAAACTATGACCTCCCCCGATCTAACAAGTTCTATTACCAGTCATATACTAGAAAAGATAGATAATTTTCAAGTTGGAACCACAGGAATTATTTTAGGTTCAGGACTTGGAGAGGCAATTACAAAATTAGATAATGCAATCGAAATTCCTTATTCAGAAATTCCAAACCTACCGCAATCAACCGTCAAAGGCCACAGCGGTCGCTTAATATATGGTTTTATGAATAAAAAGCCAGTTCTAGTCTTCAGCGGCAGATTTCACCTTTATGAAGGTTATTCTGCGGCGGAAGCATGCACAAGCATTCGCATAATGGGAACACTCGGAATTAAAAAAGTTTTTTTAACCAATGCTGCAGGAGCTATCAACCCGCAGTTTGATGCAGGCGACCTGATGCTTTTAACTGATCATATCAATTTCACAGGACAGTCTCCGCTCACCGGACACAACTATGAAGAATGGGGATTAAGATTCCCGGATATGAGTAAAGTTTATTGCGAAGAACTTAGAAAAATTGCGCTTGAAGCGGCAAAGGCTGTGTCTGTCCGTCTTGAACGCGGTGTTTACATTCAGCTTTCAGGTCCTAACCTTGAAACTCCGGCTGAAACACGCATGTTCAGACTTCTTGGCGGAGACGCTGTCGGTATGTCCACAGCCATCGAAGCTGTTGCCGCCGTTCATATGGGAATGAAAGTTATGGGCATAGCTTGTATGACAAACAAAAATCTCCCTGACTGCATGGCTGAAACAACACTCGAAGAAGTAATCGAACAAGCATCAAAATCATCTGCAGCAATGTCTGCGCTTATTCGTGAGATTATTTCCCGTATAGATTAAAAACGGGACAAACCTGGTCATTATCCTGACTATGTCAGCAGAACTTATGCCGGCTGGGAGAATATATACTATTTAAACAGCTGGTATAACGTTTTTTTTTACATAAGGCATCACCGTTGCATAAGATTTAGTGGAAAAATACTCACGCAATTTTTATTTGTAAACGGAGAGCTTTTCATGAAAGGCAAGAAATTTATCATAGCTTTGACCGCAGTAATACTGATGTCCGCTTCAGCATGTGCAAAACAGCAACTGACAGCTATCAATTATCTAGGACTAAGACCTACAACAGGCTCATTTTTCACAGAAGACGAAACTCCTTTAATAGAGATTAACTATCATACCGGAGACAAAATAGCTTCCCAGCTTGATGAAGTTCTCCCACTAGGATCGCCAATTACTGTTGTGGTATTTCGTATGCGAGGTTCCACGTTAAAAACAGATTTTGCGCAAATTTCAACAGAGCAAGTTGCATCCCGTTTAGCTCAAAAAGGATATGCCATAGTGGCTGACAATTCCCATTTTTCAATGAAAGCAGCATCTGCAGATTCCGAACCACCCGAAAAATGTATTCTTGCCGGGTCATACACTGTAGGACCTGAACTTATTTACATGACTGCCGCAATTTCAACTATTGATGACGGAGAAATTCTCGGTTCGTGGGATTGGACTGTGCCGTTAAACGGTCAAACAAAATCACTTCTCCCTAATAATGCAAAGGGTAAAGAGATAACTCCAATGGTCAAAACTTCCGGCCCCCTGAATAATCAGGCTAAAAACTTGAACAGCTTTCACCAAAGCTATAGTCCGCAGACCAATCGCATTCTTCCGGGATTCGAACAAAATATTCTTGAATAAAATTTTTGATACAAAAATAGCCCTTCGCAAAGATTCTTTAAGCGAAGGGCTCAACATATTTTATGGCGGCATACTCTTTATATAGAAGGTTCAGCCACTACCTGATTACGACCGTTTTTTTTCGCTTTGTACAAAGCAATATCAGCACCCTCAAGTAATTGATCAAGCTGCTCTTCTCCCGAATAATCAGTAACTCCTGCACTGACAGTTATCTTTCCACCATGGGGAAAAAGTTTTTCTGAAACAGCTTCTCTAATTTCATTTAAGAGCAACTCTGCAGATTCGATTGGAGTATCAGACATGACCAGAACAAACTCTTCCCCACCTATTCTAGCAAAAATATCAGCTTTTCGAATCCGCCTGCAAACGAACTGTGAAAAAATCTTAAGAACTTCGTCACCGACTCCATGCCCATAGGTATCGTTGACAGTTTTAAAAAAATCTATATCGAATATTGCGATGGATAAAGGCCGATTATAACGCCTGCTTAAATGCATAATTTTTTCTATACCTGCGTACAACCCATGCCTATTTGGAAGACCTGTAAGTTCATCAGTTACTGCCATTTCTTTCACGATGTTGAAATGCGTATTAAGTTTACTGCGCATATCATCCAAAGTCTTGCCAAGCATGGACAGCTCATCTTTGCCTTGCCAGTCGCACACAATCCCCAATTCTCCTTTAGACAGGATATCTGCTTGCTTTGTAAGTCGCTTAAGAGGCTTTAATATTTTATAATATATTACAGGGATGACGAGTAGCAGGGTACTTAAAAACATAGATGAGAATAAAATTATAAGATGATTGTGGAAAACTTTGATTCGAGGAGTTATCCACCCCTTATCAACTTTAACTTGGACATAACCCAAATTTTCACCGTCTTTAACAATATTTTTCCGCAAAGATTCAGAATTAAATTGATGGTCTGAAGTTGCTTTGGATACCCGCAAAAGATAGACATCAAAAAGTTTAGAAAAAACTTCAATACTGACTATGCGTTCATCTTTTAGCAGTGAACCTGCAATATTGCGTACTTCCTCAGGAGAAAATGATAGCAGTGCATCTTGAGTGTCCAGCGCAAGTGTTTTAACAGTTTCGCGATGAAACTCAGACAACTTATTTTCCAGCTTTATCCGCTCATGCTCAAGGGTTATGACCATACCGGTGACAAGCGGAATGAATAATCCAAGAAGCAAAACCAAGATCAAATGCAGGGCTACGCTATGAAATTTTGTTTCTTTATTTTTTAACACAAGCAGAGCACTTCATATCCTCAGTGTAATCATGAACAAGGATTGAACCAAGCTCAATTTCTTTTTTTATATTCTCAATACGCGCGCGCATCTCAAAACTAACTAATGACTTGTTGTTTTCATCAAAAACGATTCCAACTGCATCCTGTTCAAGTCCGAGTCTTTTATAATTATCGCGCCAAACACCTCTTTTAGCTAGCATCAAAGCAGCAAAAACAGCTTTATCAGTGCGCTTGACCATTGAAGTAAGAACACTGCCGGGATATAAACCATTCTGATTTATATCCACACCGATCCCAAGTTTTCCACGCTTTGCAGCTGCCTTAAGTACAGCAGGACCAGCACCTCCTGCCACCTGATAAATTACATCAGCTCCTTTATCCATCATGCTGTTAGCCATTGTTGCGGTGGCATTGCCATCAAACCACGCCCCCGGGTAACTACCGGTGAAACCTTTAAGAATTTTTATATCTGGATCAATATGTTTTGCGCCTTGAGCATATCCGCAACAAAAACGACGCAAAAAAGGAATATCTTGAATAGAAATAAAACCAATTATTTTGCTTTTCGAAGCCATAGCCGCCAAAGCTCCTGCCAAAAAGGAACCTTCATGTTCAGCCATAATAAAAGAGAAAATGTTTGGCTCATCATACACAGTACCAAGTACAATAAATCTGGTCGCCGGATATTTACGTACAAAACTTACCAAGTGAACAAAATGATTTCCATAAGGTATAAAGATTGGGGAATAGCCTTCATCTGCATATTTTTTAACTGTTCTGAGGTAATCATCCATTTTAAAACCTACAACAGATTCGGTACAATTCATTCCAGTTTTTTCAAAGAAAGATTTAACACCATCATGAATGGCTAAATTATATGAATTTTTATCAATACTACCCTGATAAACCACCACAGGTTTAAAATTATCAGCATAAGCACAAACAAAATTTCCAAAAATTGCAATAAGCAAAATATTTAAAATATAAAAGTTACGCATGATCACCATTTTATTTATAATCATTAAAGATATCTTCAACAGTTGAAGCCTAATTATTTTTCCATTTCACGCACTCTTAATACACGCATCAACTAAAAATCAAGAACACTATTTACCGCAATGTTTATCAACTTTTTCCTATTACTATACAATATTAAAAAAGCAAAACCCCTTTTACATAATCTATGTAAAAGGGGTTTAAATTAAATACACTTTAATAATTAACGAAGAACAGGCTGAGTAAGACTTCCCTTAAAAATAACTTCACCCGTGCGGGCAACGACAATCTTTTCAGCAGGAATCTCGAATCCTGAATTCTGAAGAGCCTGCGCAGTAATTTTGCTCATGTTTGAGCAGCATGGCACTTCCATTTCAAGAAGAGTAATAGACTTCAGTCCGCATGTTGCAAAGATGGCTGTAAGTCTTTCAATATAAAGTTCAACATCATCAAACTTAGGGCAGCCCATCAAAACCTTGCGTCCTGGGAGAAATCTTTCATGATACCCGGGCATGGAAACGGCAACGCAATCTGCGGTGAGCAAAAGATCTGCGCCCTTAAGAAACGGAGCTTCAGGCTGAACAAGCCTAATCTGAATAGGCCAATGTGTAAGATGTGACGGGCCGACTTCATTTACTATATCAGTCGGTACATTGGCCTTTTGACATGGAGAAAACTCCATAATTTTTGAACCACCACAGCCGGATTTTGGAGCTGCTTTTGCTGTAGCTTTACTAAGCCTTAAACTTTCAGGTGAAGGCATATGGTTCGGAACTTCCCTGCCTTGTTTTGTAAGCAAATCTCGTACAGCTTCAGGATCAAAATCTTCGGTTTCCACATCTTTAACAGTAAGAGCTCCGGTAGGGCATTCACCTAGACAGGCTCCCAATCCATCACAATACTTCTCGGCAACCAGACGAGCCTTACCGTCAATAATTTGTAACGCACCTTCTGCACAGCCGGGAACACATTCTCCGCAACCGTTACAAAGTTCTTCGTCAATATGGATGAGTTTTCTTGTAACCTTCATTTTTTTCTCCTAAAACCTAAAACCGATAAAATTTATTTATATGCGGAGGAAAGACTATTCCCCCCGCATATTTATGTTCGATAACTATGCAACTATATTTATATTAACCCAAGATAGCCTTAAGATCTTCATCAGGAGTGTTGATAGGCATAATGTTGAAGTTCTCAACAAGAAAGTTCAGCACATTCGGAGTGATGAAAGCCGGAAGACTAGGCCCAAGGCGAATGTCCTTGATTCCAAGATGTAGCAAGGTCAAAAGGATTGAAACGGCCTTCTGTTCGTACCATGAAAGAATCATGGATAATGGAAGCTCGTTCACGCCGCATTCAAAAGCTCCGGCAAGAGCAACAGCAATCTGAATAGCAGAATATGCATCGTTACACTGTCCGATATCTAGCAGACGTGGAATTCCCCCGATATCACCGAGTTTTTTATCGAAGAAACGGAACTTTCCGCAAGCAAGGGTTAAGATAACACAATCGCTTGGAACTTTTTCTACAAACTCAGTGTAGTAGTTACGCCCAGGCTTAGCACCGTCACAGCCACCCACGAGGAAGAAATGACGGATTGCTCCAGCTTTCACCCCTTCGATAACTTTATCCGCTACGCCAAGGACTGCATTTCTTGCAAATCCACAAAGAACAGTTCCTTTATCGGTATCAGCAGGAAACCCGGGGAGCTCTTTAGCTTTAGCAATGACCTCGCTGAAATCATTATTAGGAACATGAGTCACACCGGGCCATCCGACGAGGCCTGTTGTGTAAATATCACCTTTATAGGTTTCAGCAGGTTTTTGAATGCAGTTGGTGGTCATAAGAATAGCACCGGGAAATTCAGCGAACTCCTTTACCTGATTCTGCCATGCAGTTCCATAATGACCATAGAAATGACTGAACTTTTTGAGTTCAGGATATCCATGGCAAGGAAGCATTTCACCATGTGTATAAATATTTATTCCAGAACCTTCAGTCTGCTCAAGCAAACCACGAAGATCTTTAAGGTCATGACCTGAAACAAGAATAGCTTTACCTGCTTTTGCTCCGAGCGGCACTTCAGTTGGTACAGGATGACCGTATGTTCCGGTGTTCCCTGCGTCCAGAAGTTGCATTGCTCTGAGGTTAACTTCACCGCATTTCATACAAAGAGCGACAAGTTCATCCATGCTCAAAGGTTTGAGTGATGCAGCAAGTGCTTCGTGCATAAATGCAAATACAGCAGGATCTTCCTGACCTAGGATTGCAGCATGGTCAACGTAAGCAGCAACGCCCTTAAGTCCGTATATAAGAATCTGCTTAAGTGAGCGCAGATCAGGGTTTTCATCAAATGAGGCAACTGAAAAAGCTTCACCCTGCTTGCTGAGCTCAACAGCAGTTGCACCGACTTTAGTAACTCCGCCGCAAGAACATCCACCTTTTAATTTTCCTAAGAGTTCATCTCTCGCTGCAGCAACATCTTTAACGATTGGGATAAACCTTTCGTCATCAAAATTTACATTAGTAAGAGTTGAAAAAACAGCTTCGGCAGTAAGGCGGTTAACAGCTGAAGGAATTTTAAGCCCTTCCGCATGGGCTTTAACCGCAACGGTTCCAAGCTCAGCAAGAACTCGAATCAAAAGATCCTGAATTGCAGATGTCTCGTCAGTCTTTCCGCATACTCCTTTTACGGTGCATCCTTGCCCTTTTGCTGTCTGTTCACACTGATTGCAAAACATAATTTTCTCCTTTTCAGGTAAGTTGTTTTTCCCATTCGTTGATTGCAGAATAGGGATGAACTCAAAGGAAGTCTTTGACCCAAGTCAAAAGAACATTTTTTTATTAATCCTCCCACAGTATACAGTTAACTGGACACATCTCAATAGCCTCTTCGATCTTTTCTTCAGGAGCTCCTTCAGGATTATACACTTGAGCAATACTTCCCGGCCCCATGGAGAACACTTCAGGACAAGCTTCCACACAAGCTTCACATCCGATACATTCATCAATATCAACAACGACAATACGACTCATATTTTTCTCCTCATAATTTTCAATTTAGACTGCATAATTCAAATAAACTCTTACTACATATATAAAATGGATAATACTCTTTTAAAAATTACATTACTGATTATTGCGTATTCAAACGGTATCATGATTAAAAAAGGCAAAAAAATTTATCTTTATCAGTAGTTAATCCTGCAGCAACTTTTCATGCCCTACTTTATCCATAATCTGCCCAAACCGTTTGCCATCTTCATAGTTTTCTGCCCAAATTTTAATACTCTTAGAAATTAAAAGTAAAACTTCAGCACTGCTGTATACTCCGGGAAGTTCTAAACCTAAACGAGGATGTCGACCAAGGCGTCCTCCAACAAGAACTCTCCAACCATTTCTGGAGCATGAAATAACTTCAACCGGACAAGTGCGTGTACATAACCCGCAAACGAGACACTTTTCGCGTGTAATCACTACCTTATCATCAACTATTTCCATTGCATGGTCTGGGCAATTCCGTACACACTCACCACATGTTATACATTCTTCGTGATTAATCAGCGGCACACATGCACGGATAAGCCCTATGTCAGAAACATGTGGACGAGAACAACCGTTAGGACACGCTGCCCCGTTAACACAGAAAGCCTTATGGCGAGAAATATTATCACCGAATTTCTCTTTAAGAAATTCAGGCCAACCGGAATCTATCACAGTCTGCTTAATTCTATCGGCAAAGTTCTCTTCAACAAACAAAGCAAAGCGGCATTCTCCGCCTTTGATGCCACGACAAATATTTATGATTGCTGATTTCTCCATAGTCAAACCTCTCCTGCTCATGATATTAAGTTATTGAATTTATTTATAACGATAAACGCGAAAGCATAGTCTGACTTAAATCAAAAAGTAAGACTATATAATAGAAATAAAGTGAGTTGTAATGAAAAAGACACATAATCTTGGCCAAATAAACTTATTTGCAGGACTATCGGAAAGCCAGTTGAAAAAACTGGATGGCATTGCCGTTCCTAGAAAAATTACACGTGGTGAACAAATCTTTTCCATGGGACAGGAAGCCAGCGGATTTTACAGTGTCGAAGATGGGCGGGTAAAGATTTACAGAGAATCACTTTCCGGTAAAGAACAGATTATACATATCTTCGGATGCGGCGAAATTTTCGGAGAAGTGCCTGTTTTTCAAGGCTCAAGCTATCCTGCAAGCGCGATAACACTTGAAAACTCAACCCTGCTCTATTTTTCACGCGACAAATTCGAAAAAATAATTAAAGAAGATCCGAGCTTAGCCATGAGTATGCTGGCTCTGCTGTCAGGAAGACTTAGGAAAATGGTCAATAAAGTAGCCGCCCTCAGCCTTGAAGAAGTTCCCGGAAGACTAGCAAGTTACCTGTTACTACTGAAAACCACTCAGAATTCAAATATTCTAAAGCTAGACTTGCAAAAAGGACAGATAGCCGCGTACCTAGGCACAATACAAGAAACTCTCTCACGTATTTTTAAGAAAATGAGCGAGCAGGGATTAATAAAAGTCGACAAAAAAACTGTCGAAATTATTGATGAAACGACTCTGGAGCTTATTGCGAGCGGGGAGGAACAACTTTAACTGGCGCCAACTCTAAACCCTCCGCCAACTATCGGTGAGCCTCCATCATTGCATTTGCATCTTCCCATGCCTGTGCAACCAAAGATGCTATCTGAGGTTTAGAATATTGCCTATCCGCCCCGACAGAAGCTCCTTTGTGCAATAATTCCTCTGTGATGAGCGATGAAAATAAAAATACAGTCAATTCTTTCAAAATAGGATCAGCCTTGATTCTGCGTGTCACGGCGTGACCGTCCATACCAGGCATCTCAATATCAGAAACAACAAGCTGGAGATAATCCGTAATCGGCTTCCCTTCACGTTCTGCCATGTCTTTAAGTGTCAGTAGAGCATCCCAAAGGTCTTTGCCATTGACAAAGGCTTCCACAGAAAAACCGCCTTTTTCCAAAGCCTGCTTTACGAGATTACGCATGGAACGGGAGTCATCAGCACATAGAGCTTTAAAAAAGACTTCATCAACCTCTGCAACGTCAAGTAGAGCTTCATTCCCCTTAGACGGGCTCAAATCATCTAAAGCCTGTTCAAGGTCGAGTACCTGAAGAATGCGGTTAGGATCAGTCAATTTTACTGTTCCAATAATTGTTCCCTCAGCATACTTGGCCATATCCCCCTGCAAAGACTCAAGCTCTTCCCAGCTTATACGATGGATTCTGTTAACACCGGAAACCAGAAATGCACTGGTAACATTATTAAATTCAGTGATAAGCACCATCCGATTTTCACCGCGCACTTTGTCCATTCTCAGCCAGCCGCTAAGGTCAATAAGCGGAATAACTGACCCCATAAATTCAAACATCCCAAGAACAAGAATATTACTTGTGTCTACTGTTGCGGAACCAACTCTTTTAGTTGTTCCGTCTTTACGACCTGAAAAATTCTTTAAATCATCTTCTTTAATTATTTTTTTTACTTTGGCGACATTAAGTCCGAAGGACCAACGTTTCTTTTTGTCACCGGTTCCTTCGTCAAGATATAGCTCTAGAATTTCAACTTCATTAGTTCCGGATTTCAATAGGATCTTACTCGACATATATACTGACCCCGCTCGTTATAGAATCATAGCAAATTTAATAAAAACATTATCAATATTAGATATTACAGCTAAGCAGCTACGTCTAGTATTGTTTTAAATGTTACAAGCGTTATTATAATGTCACGCACACACTTTGTTAATCGAAAAAATCAGCATATTTTTAAAGCAGCTGCCACAAATCTCCAAAACTTGCTTGGCTATACATTCACAGCGATCTTTCTGTAATTCTTCGCTAGCAGAGACATTATATCAATTAATAATTTCTTTAAGATCCACCTAATATACAAAATCAAACTTGAATAGGCAGGTCCATTCCAAAAACGCTACAACCATGACTACACATAAACGGTACTATGTCTTTGCCTTTCTCTATGTAAATATAAAATTGTAGGTAAAGGCTTACTGAGGTCTATCAAGACATCGGAACGTTCGGCAACAGTGAAATTATTACTATCAGTATATATAAATAAGATTGAAAAATCCAGCGAACTAGGTTTATCTTACTTTATCTACTAATAACGTTTCACAAAAGAAATCAACCTTTTCCAATTTTATCATATGCTAAAAACAATTAAGAGACTTTATAAAGTCATTTTCAGCTCAGATACATTATTCCTTTTCATAACTGGAATGATTACGACGCTTATTGTTGCAGCCCTATATATTTTCAGGCCTTCAATGCTACAATTTGTTGATTATAAAATATATGACGAATTCATGCGCATGTCGCCTGTAGGAGAAAAAACAAACATTCCGGTAATCATAAATATCGATGAAGAAAGTCTTGCAGAGCTTGGACAGTGGCCATGGCCACGATACAGAATGGCTTTGCTATTAGCAAAAATACAGCAAGCCGGAGCTCTTTCAACAGGGCTTGATATACTCCTTGCTGAACCGGATAGAACTTCTCCGCAGATAATTCAGAAAAACCTTCAAAATGAGCTTGGAGTTACTATTAACTTTCAGGGCTTACCAACAGGGTTAATGAATAATGATCAGGTTCTTGCCGATGTGCTTGCGCAAGGCAGATATGTTCTTGGTTTTTATTTTAATTTCCATAACAAATTCAGTGAAAATCACGTACAAACCTCTGAGTGTATATTAAAACCTCTTTCCATAGCACAGTTAAAAACCAGAGATGCACCGCAGCTTGATGAACTTACCCACACTGCGATAAGTGCAATCTGTCCTCTACCAATACTGACAAAAGCTTCAACCTTATGCGGATTTTATAACTCTATTACGGACTTTGACGGAGTGGTCAGGCGAGTTCCGCTGATTATATCATGGAACGGAGGACAATATCCAAGTCTGGCACTTGCAACACTGATGAAAGCGATGAACCAAAAAAGTGTTATCGCAAAAACTACAAAATATGGCTTTGAATCAATCAGAGTAGGCAAAACTATCATTCCAGTTGACTCAAAAGGACAGATGCTTGTCCGTTATCGCGGCGGTGTTAATGAATTTCCATATTACAGTGCACGTGACATTCTAAACGGAAAAATCGGCAAGAAAGAACTCAAAAGTAAAATAGTACTTATGGGAACCTCTGCCGCAGGGCTTAGGGATCTGAGGGTAACACCGTACACCTCCAACTTCCCCGGTGTTGAAGTTCACGCTACCGTCATCGACAATATTCTTACAAATGACTTTCTGCTCAGCCCAGACTGGATTCCAGGGCTGGGGCTTATCATATTGCTTGCCGCTGGAATTTTAACAACCATACTCCTTACATGGACCAGCTCTCTCTTAATGGTTATTCCTATTGCCGGGATGGCTATTACAACCGTTGCCGGAGCCTTATTTGTTTTCAAGACATATCACGCTTACCTTACTCCCACCTATGCTCTGATTACATTGGGGCTGAATTTTACAATGCTAACATTAATCAAATTCTGGCGTGAAGAAGGACAAAAAAAATTCCTACAGGCAACCTTCTCATCATACCTTGCACCAGAACTTATCGACGAGATGTTTTCAAAAAGAGAAATGCCGGAACTGGGAGGCGAAGCAAAAACAATCACAGCCTACTTTACAGATATTCAAAGCTTCTCCACTTTTTCCGAAAAGCTTACCGCAACACAACTTGTTGAGCTGCTTAACGAATACCTATCAGTAATGACAGATATTCTTATTGAGAACAAAGGAACCTTAGATAAATACGAAGGAGATGCCATAATAGCTTTCTTCGGTGCACCGATAGATGCTCCAGATAATGCTCTGCGCGCCTGCAAGGTCGCTGTCGCCATGCAAAAGGCCAATAACAAACTTCGAGATAAATGGAGTAAGGAAAAGCAACGACCGGATGAGCCAACCAGAAATACCAAAGTATTCCCTGAAGATGAATGGGCTCCAGATGATAAATGGCCTAAAGTCGTCCACCGGATGCGTACCAGAATAGGTATCAACACCGGAGAAATAGTTGTCGGTAACATGGGTAGTGCCATGCGCATGAACTACACTATGATGGGTGACGCTGTTAACCTTGCCGCCCGTTTGGAAGAAGGCGCAAAACAATTCGGCATATTCACAGCAGTCAGTCATTTTACACTGGAAATGGACGCTATTGATGAAAACTGCCATGCCTGCAAAGTTATGGACTTGGTAGAAGCAAGGTTAATCGATAACATTCAGGTTGTAGGAAAAAGCAAACCGATCAGAATCTATGAACTGGTTGCCATGAAAGGCGGCCTGACCGAAAACGAAAAAATTCTGTTTGAACTGTTCAGCAAAGCACGTGAATATTACGTTAAAACAGAATGGGATGAGGCCATTGAATTATACACAGAGGCTGAAAAATATGAACGGTTCACAGACACCAAAGTCACGCCGTCAGAAATGTTCCGCAAAAGAGCAGAAGAATATAAGATTAATCCGCCTGTACCAGCCGGAGAAGTTTGGGATGGGGTTTATCGGATGACTAAGAAGTAGAAAAAAATGGAGACCAATATTTCAATACGAAATGATCTCCATTTTAATAGACAATCTTACCGAACCTTAAAAACCCGCGCCCCGTCCGAGCTGTCTTCCACGTTGAATCCTGCCTCAAGTAGCTTATCTCGCAGGGCATCGGCTGTGGCGAAATCCTTTTTGCCACGGGCGAGTTCTCTATCTTCTAAAATAAGCTTAACGTCTTCAGGCAACTTCACAAACGGGACAGGCATGGCATCGTGATCAAGAATGCCTAAAATATCATCAACTTCGAGCAACTGGTTCAAGCAGAACTGCGCTTCTGCGCCACAAAGCTTGGCTGATCCAAGTAATGAATTAACAGTCTTACAAAATCCGAAAAGGATAGGCCAGAATCTGTGCAATTTCAGGTTATCATCAAGGGCCTGTGAAAGCCCGCTTTTGAGTGTGAACACTTCCTGATCGATATCTTCTGAAATTTCACCGGAACTATTCGCAAGCATACTCAGCCCTGCGGCAAGATCCTGCAACTTCTGCTGATTCTTAACCCACATGGAAATAGCCTGCTCACTGCACACCAATGGTTTCTTATATGAGGATGAAAGCATCCACATACGTACCGCAATGGGTTGTCCCGCCTGTTCTATTAATTCATCAACGCAAGGCAAAACTGCGCCACCGGGCAATACGGGCTGTGCAACCATCCATACTTGCGGAGCAATTCCTGCTCCCGCCCAGATTGCGCGTAAATTTTCCAGATGCGGAAACCTGTGAATTTCTCCGGCTAAAAGCAAACTTACTCCCGACAGTCCTTCCAGAGCCGTTACGGCCTGCTGCAAAAACCAGCTTGGGCGCACGTTGCCCCAATCGGTTTCAAGTACATCTCCAAGTTTTAAATCCTGCAGAGTTGCTCGCTTAAGAAGTGTAAAATCACGTGGATTTTCTTTAATGTAATCGTCCATATCAACTGTCTTGCCGAGACTGACCATATCGATATCCATATTACTCATATGTCCATATCCCTTGTCGCGGGACACATCAAAATATACTGACCGAAGTTTTTCGTAAGCAAGGCCGTGAGCCAACATAGTCCGGCAGATTGCTATAGTTCTATCAACGCAGGCAGAAGCTCTTCCGAAACGAACGGACTTTCGAACACCTAGAAGCTTAGCGACGGCTTCCACTGCTGAGGTTATTTCTTTAGCAAAATCTTCACGAGAAACACCTCTGTCACGAGAAACGGCAAGTGTCTGATCTTCAAGATCGGCAAGGCCTACCAACGCAGAAACTTTGCTTCCCTCACGTTCAAGATGGCGCGCAAGAACATCTAACATAACAATACGCCGGAATGCTTCAGGGTCGTATGGATTATCAAAAGACGGTCCCATGGTGAACATTCCGGTTGCGCCGTCAACGCCTGATAAAATTTTATCTTCACCTGTGGACTGGTCAAAAATTTTCGGACCTTTAAAAATTTGCGGACGGAAAAGAGAAGTTGAAAGATAACGCTCACCACCGTCAGGAAAAATAGTAACGATCAGACCATTCTCAAGCTCATTAGCAATGGCTGCAGCTCCGGACATCGCAGCTCCTGAACTCATTCCTACAAAAACGCCCTCTTCTTTCGCAAGTCTGCGGCAACTGTCAAAAGCATCACCGTCTTCAACACGGATTATGCGGTCCAGCTTCTGCTTATCATATATCCCGGGAGGATAAGATTCCTGCATATTCTTAAGCCCTTGAATCTTATGACCGGGCTTAGGTTCAACAGCAATAATCTGTATAGCTGGATTAAGCTCTTTAAGACGTTTGGTTATCCCCATTATGGTTCCGCTTGTTCCCAGACAGGCAACAACATGAGTAACCTTTCCATCAGTCTGATCCCATATTTCCTGAGCCGTTCCATCATAGTGTGCTGAGATTGACGCAGTATTGTTGTACTGATCTGTCAAGAGATACTTTTCAGGCTCCTCGCGATAAAAGCGATAAGCCTGCTCTATTGCCCCATCAGTTGCCAAATGCCCGGGAGTAAGCAGAATATCCGCCCCGTAAGCACGCATAATCATTTTACGCTCCTCGGACGCAGTTTCAGGCATAATCAGCATAAGCTTATACCCTTTAACTGCGCAGGCCATTGCCAAACCTATTCCAGTGTTGCCGGAAGTAGCTTCAATTATGATTTTACCGGGGGTAAGCTCGCCGGACTCCTCTGCCCGCTTAATCATAGCAGAGGCTACGCGGTCTTTTATTGAACCACCCGGATTCATTGATTCAAGCTTAGCCATAATCTTGACATTTTTACTTGGATTAAGATGACGCATCTCTAGAAGAGGTGTTCCGCCGACCAGTTCAAGAATATCATTTGCAAACATTTTATTTAACCCTTTCAGTAATATGCGATAATTTTTTTTCAAAAACATTACAAGAAAACTTATACTGTTTTTATTCTGGCAAATTTTTTGCATTTATAAAGCAGAACATCATCATTCTGAATATGAACACATAATTCAGACAAAAAAACTGAAGATTATAATTAAACTATTTCAACAGACTGCCAAGGACGGAATCAATGTCAGCTTACCCATTCCTTAAAGAAAACATCGAAGCTCTTGAGAAACACAACCCGCCCCTTTATAATTGGCTCAGCAGTCAGAATATTGACCAAGAACAACTTGCCAACTCACTTTTCAAAAACAGATGGGAAATTCTCGACTGGAAAATGAAAAACGGGAAAGGTCTATTCGAAGCGACTACTCCAAATGTTATATATAACAGTTGGAAAGTTCTAGAAAAAGCCGAAACCAGTGCAACCATTATTGTTGGGTGTAACCTCGGATACGGGCTTAATCACGTATTGATGAATACACCTGACACTCACAAAGTTATCCTTACAGAGCCAAACCCGGAAATGCTGTTAGCCTGTTTGGGACAGACCGATTACCGACCTTTCATAGAATGCGGTAAACTCCATTTTTGCCCAGTCGATGAAGACAGACTGATGACTATCATTAAAGAGCTCGACCTTCAATTCGTATACGGCAAAATTTATTTACGCCTTGATATGGCCAGCCAGCAGATGGGTCCAGAATATGCCAAATGGACCGCGACTATTCGGGATAAACTTGAATCGTTCAGTGTTGAAATGTCAACTTTGCGCCAAAAGCAGGATATTATGGTCGGCAACGAATTAGAAAACTTTTCAAGAACTGTCCAAGACGGAACTATTTCTACGCTGAAAAATGCAGGAAAAGGACTTAGCGCAGTAATCCTCGGCGCCGGCCCTTCCCTTGCGGAATTTGGGCCTGATCTTGCTGAAAATCCAGGTCACGCCATTTATGTAACAGCCCTTCAAACATTACCGGCTGTTCAAAAAACGGGATTAAAACCTCATTTCTGCATAGGACTTGATTACAACAAATCAATGCTCAGGGTCTATGAACAGCTTGATAAAGAATGGGCAAAAGACATCCCATTGATCTATTCTACCAAGCTTGACCACGAAGTTCTTGAAGCATACCCCGGCCCGACAATACCAATGTGGACCATGGGTGGCCTTGGAACATTCGCACTTAGTCAGCATGAAGAAATTTTTGACGCAGGTAGTAACGTCAGTGTTACTTTGAACAGATTCCTAGACTGGTGCGGATTTAATCAAATCCTTTTAGTCGGTCAGGACTTCGCGTGGAAAGGTAAAATTTCTCACTCGGCAGGTCATCAGAATGCCGGAGCAACTTTTCCGGCTAGAGCACTTGTTCAACTCAAAAATGCTGACGGAGAGAATTTAACTTCCTCCATCCAGTACATGACTTCCAAGCGTGAAATGGAAGAAGATATTGCAAAGCTCAAAACGCCTGTTTTCAACCTCTACGGAGGAGGAGCTTTAATAAACGGAACTAAAAATGTTGATATACAAAAAATTAACATGAACGGACTTTTGGCCTCAGTTCCAGGAAGTATGGAGCACTTTCTTACTTCTATGAATCTGGCCCGGACCCCTCGTCCGGCTCCTACATTTGAATCACGCTCTCAAAAATGGACCATATCCATCAGAAATGCGACTAAAAAACTGGAAAAACTTTTCCGCAAACTTAATAAAAATCAGGTAGAAATTAATAAAACATTTCACAATCTGTATTTCTTTCTGAGACAGGACCCGCTCTATCTTCCGTATCTATACAACGAGATTATGGATATGGCTGGGCTGGCAAAAGCTAAAACAAGCTATACTCTTAAGGATCTTCCACATTATAAAAAAATCGCAAAAAAAACTATTAAAAAAGTCAAATACATGGATCGTTGTTTAAGCGTTGATGAGCATAAAGAAGCTGCCTGAAAGACAAAATCTACCGATAAAATTCAATAATTTAAGACCTTACCACTTTGAAAGATCCTCTGACGACCCTCCCCGCGTCAGAGGATCTTTCCTTTTGTAATCTTTAAAATAATACAGGATTCACTTGAATCCCCAGCCATGCCCGTGTAAACCGTCCCCATGAGCGATAACAAAGATGACAAACCGTATTTTCTGGAAGACGGCACGCTGGTAATTCCATTCTCCTGCCCGGACCACAGTTATAAGTATTGGAAAAAAGAAGGTAAAAAACTTTCTGAAATCCTAGCTGAAATGGATACAGATAAAGAAACATGGAAAAAATTTACTACAGACCATCATCCTGATGATACCAAAGAAAAAGCTGAATCAAGCGAAAGTGAAGGTTAGGTTTTATAGATTGACCAGTTTCATCCATAAATATTCCAGCTTATGCCACTTTATTCTGGCATCGTTACCTTTATTGATTCTTATTGCCGCAATCTTTTATATCTTTGGTAATGAAGATGCTGCTACAGCATGGTTTACAGCTCACGCAGCAGCAAACCCAAATTGTAAATCCATTGCAAAGATATTTACAAACTGGGGCAACATCGTTTTCTATCCTGTCTACTTGTGGTTTTTAATTACAGGGATAAGACAGAAAAAAAAATCAAGACTTAGATTCGCGCTGGTCTATCTGACTGTACAAATTATTGTCAGTGTTATTACTGTCAGATTTTTAAAAATAGCAATCGGCAGACCGCGCCCAGGTGAAGGTACTTTTTTTGAACCTTATTCAAGCCATGGCGCATACCACTCACTTCCGTCAGGGCACACCTGTGAAATTTACGGAGCGGCCCTACCGCTTGTGCTTAGATACAAAGCGCTTTTACTGACTTTATTATTGGGATTATTCGCCGCAGCAGTGGCGTTCAGCCGCATATATTTAGCATGGCACCACCCAAGTGATGTCCTCTGCGGCTGGATGCTCGGATCAGTTGCCGGTTTTGCAATTCACCTTTTTTCAAACGAGAATTAATATGAATAAAATTTCTTCCTCAGTATGGGATTTCATGGAAAAACATCCATGGATAAGTGTACTTATTATCCTTGCTTTGCAGTCAATTTTCACAATGGACTATCGCTCACTCTGGTTTTCCGATGAAGTGCGCTACGCCGATGTATACCATCAGATGAAAGATGCCGGACACTGGCTGGTGATGTATCTTAACGGAGTCGATTACCCTGATAAACCACCAGTATACTTCTGGTTCTTATCACTTATCGATACATTTACTCCCGCAGATGGAATAAGCGTATTCTTCCTTGGATCAGCTGTTTCAGCAGGAGCTTTCCTGCTTTCAACTGTTGCTTTTGCACGTACACTGGGTTGCGGGCGCAAGACAACTCTTGCAACCGGACTAGTTCTGCTAACAAATATATTCTTCCTTGGAATTGCTCATTATTCCCGTATGGACCTGCTTTTCGGAAGTTTTATCATCTGGGCTAACATATGTCTCTTCAAGGCTTTCCATTCTGAAGACAACAGCAAATGGATGATCTCCGCCTTTGTTCTGATGGGAATTGCCACATTAACAAAAGGACCGCTCGGAATAGTTTTCCCTATACTGACAGCAGTATGTTACCTGATATGGAAAAAGAAACTGTCTCTGTTCCGCAACAAAGCTGCTCTTAAAGGCGTAGGCATTCTTGCTGTAATACTGCTGGCATGGATAATCGGAGCTATACTTGTAGACGGAACTTCATTCATTCATAATATTTTCTACAAACAGATATACGAAAGAGCTGTAAGCTCCTTCCATCACGAAGAACCTTTTCAATATTATCTGATAGCCTTCCCGCTTGCTTGGCTTCCATGGACCATGGCAATTTTTGCGCTTCCTCTAAAAAAACTGATCAGTATATCCCACTGGAAAAATGTTGTAGCCCATAGAAAGGATTCTTCAAATGATGGAAGAGACTGGGCATGGATAATGTTCATAAGCGGATTTGTAATGCTGACTTGCCTCAGTATCAAAGTGCTCATATACATACTTCCCCTCTTTGCCCCGCTTGCAATTCTAACTGCAAAAGGACTCTTGGGAGAAGGTGACAATCCCCCAGTAATCAATTCAAAAAAACTTTGGATAGGCGTTGCCTGTGTATACATTCTACTTGCAGTTGCCGCACCTTTTGCCGCAGCATTTTTCCCGTTTGATTTTGCGCTGAAAGGAATATCTTTCACTGTATTGATACTGGGACTTGGCGGATTTGCTCTTCTCGCAACAAAAACTTCCGGCGGAAAAACGGGACTGCTCATAATGGCAGTAACCATGACAATATGGATCCAGCCTCTGGCATTGAAAACACTCCCTTCACTCGACCCGATCATGAGCCCGCGCCAAACAGGCGAGATTATGAAGCACTACGTAGAACAAGGAAGTTATCCTCTGGCGCATAAAATCTATTCCGGCATTTTCTCCTACTACGCTGGTACAGATATCCATGAAACAAGTGATTTCCATGAAATAGAAAGATTACTTAAAGAACACGATAAAGTTATTCTTGTTATGCAGAAAAAATACTATGATCGCTGGAAAAATTGCCCTGACGATGTAACTGTTATTAATGAACAATTCATTTCAGACAGACCTTACCTTCTCCTACGCAAGTAATCAGTATAAAAGTAAATTTAAAAGGGTTGCTTTGATTAAGTTCAAAGCAACCCTTTTTTTATTCTACTATTTCAACTTCTTTTTCAGTTTTCAATAATCTAACACCATGCTATATATAAACCTGATCCTTTTCTAGATTCCAGCTTACACTGATAAATTTCAAAAAGCATTTAGAGGTAAATATGACGAAATCCAAGAGCATCATCCTATTCGTCGATGAAGAAAAAGAACAGATTGAAAACCTTAAGAAAATGCTTAAGCCAATGGAGGACAAACTCGAGTTACACTTTGCAAACTCTGCAAAAGAAGCTCTTGAACTGATTGAGATTCAACCATTCAATATTGTTGTTACAGATTTTTATACCGAAGGACTTCCTGACGGCGAACTTATGAATGAAGTAAAAAGACAACAGCCAGGAGCTATACGTTTTATTTTTTCGAAAGATCACGACACCAATAAATCCATGCACTCAGCGCTTTGTGCTCATCAGTTTATCAGCAAACCGTGTTCCGCAAAAGAAATGAACGGAACAATTGAAAGAAGCCTTAAGCTGAAAAATATTTTTCTCAATGAACGTGTTTCTAAAGCTATAGCTTCTATTGATGAACTTCCAATCATGCCGTCTCTTTACATCAAGCTGGAAAAAGAGCTGCAAAAAGATAATATTTCAATTAGAGAAATCGGCAAAATAATCGGTGAAGACTTAGCTGTTACGACAGGAATTCTTAAACTTGTTAATTCATCATTTTTCGGCCTGTACTCTAAAGTTTCAACGCCGGAAAAAGCCGCAACGATGCTAGGACTAAGTACAATTAAAGGACTCGTACTTGGTATGCACATTTTCAATACCAGCAAAATCGAAAATCTGGATTTTTCTATCGAAGAACTTGGTGAGCACAGCCAGTATACAGCTCTGTTAGCACGGGCTATAATTCAGGCAGAGGGAGCAGATATTAATACAGCTGAAAAAGCATTTCTTGCCGGATTCCTTCACGACATCGGCAAGCTTATTCTTTCAACATCTTTTCAATCAGAATATGCAGAAATATTAAAATCGGTAAAAAAAGAAAGTATTTCCATGAGCGAGGCCGAGAAAGAGATTCTTGGTTTCACACATGCAGAAGTAGGAGCTTACCTTCTAGCTCTTTGGGGATTTGATGAAACAGTTGTAGGAGCAGTACACAATCACCATGAACTGACAGAATCAGCCTCTGAAATGCTTAGTCCTGCGGCAGCCGTTCATGTTGCCGATACTTTTGAACACGAACTGCGTACGCGACACCCTGAATATGCACCACATATTTTAGATGCAGAATGGATTGAGCAAAACGGATTTTCCAATAAATTAGTAGGATGGCTTGAAATTTGTACCAGCAAAATGGACAAAGATCTCTCAGATTAAAACAACAAATAATAAAAAAGCTCAAAATCAATGTGCATAAGCATTCTTAATTTTGAGCTTTTATTTTAGAATAAAAAACTTGACCTTAACCGGTAAAGCGGCAGGCAATAGGCATTCGCCAGCCGGTTCCAAAAGCTCTGGAAGTTATCTTTAGTCCCGGAGCAGCTTGTTTACGCTTGAATTCTGAAATTTTAATCAGTTTCAGAACCCCCTTCACGACCTCAGGATCAAAGCCTGTCTCTTCTAATATTTCAATTTCAGACTGATGGTGCTCAACTCGAAGTTCAATAATACGGTCCAGCACATCATAAGGAGGCAAAGAATCCTCATCTTTCTGGTCAGGGCGTAATTCTGCAGACGGTGGCTTCTCAATAGTTGCAACCGGTATGACTTCTCCCATCCCCTGCTCATTCAGCCAGCGGCACACCTTAAAAACAAGAGTTTTATACAAATCAGAAATAACAGCCAGCCCTCCGGCCATATCTCCATAAATAGTACAATAACCTACAGCCAACTCACTTTTATTGCCTGTTGTTACCAGTAATGCCCCAATTTTATTAGAAATAGCCATTACAAGGTTTCCGCGTATACGTGACTGAATATTTTCTTCAGCCACATTCTCCGGGAATCCGTCAAAGGCAGGAGCAAGTGCCGTTTCAAAACTACTCATAAGATCATTAATCGGTATAGTAATAGACTTTATGCCGAGATTTTCAACAAGTGTTATGGAGTCGTCAATGCTTCCTTTACTGGAATAAGGAGAAGGCATCAGAACTCCAAGCACATTTTTAGGCCCTAAAGCCTCGGCTGCGACTGCAGCTGTAAGAGCAGAATCTATTCCACCTGAAAGTCCCAGAACAATCTGCTTAAAACCTGTTTTAGCTGTATAATCACGCAAACCGGTAACCATAGCATTCCATGCTTCTGACTCTTCGCTAAAATCATCTTTCGCAATTTTACCAGTACTATTTGTAACATCAACAAGAATGATATCATCTTCAAAACTTTTACCGCGAGCAATTAAAGCACCGTTTGCATCAAAAGCACAACTTCTTCCGTCAAAGACTAGGTCATCATTCCCGCCAACCTGATTTGCATAAACAACAGGAACCTTATACTTGGAAGCAATATTCGAAAGCATTTTCTCCCGCACAAGCTGTTTTCCTATGCTAAAAGGAGAAGCCGACAAATTAATCAAGACTTCAGGCTTGCTTTCCATTATCGCAGGCAAGGGATTACGACCATAACGATTATTCACACCGTCATCGGGATCATTCCAAACATCTTCACAGATTGTTACACCTATTCGGATGCCATCAAAAACAAAAAAATTATCTTCTTCAGAAGGTTCGAAATATCTTTGCTCGTCAAACACATCATATGTAGGAAGCAACCATTTATAAAAAATTCTAGGAACACTTCCACGCTCAACAAGCCATGCCGCATTGCGAAGGGGGTTTCCACAACCTTCATGGTTGATATCAACTCCTCCTACAATTAAAGCAACACCCTCAGGCATCTTATTGGAAAGCACTGCTATAACCTTTCTGCACCTTGATACAAAATCTGAATTAAGCAGCAAATCACGCGGAGGGTATCCGGTTATGGCAAGTTCAGAGGTAACACAAATCTTTGCACCACGCTCAGCGGCTTTTTCAACACCATCCAGAATAAGCTTGCTGTTTCCTTCGATGTCACCAACCGTTAAATTAAGCTGCAACAGGGCTATCTTCATTATTTACTGACCGTCCTTTTCTTTATTAATGCGGTCTTTTATTACCGTTTGATTAAAGAGTTGTCCATAATTCGATTCCTCAAAACTCGACATGACATTCCATTCAGTTTATCTTGCGCTGATTATACTGTAAGGATAAATAGGAAAATTAAATAATGAATATCCATCTTTTATATTCAACATTATTAAGCAGGTAATAGACTTAAATTGTTTAAAACAGACAAAATACAAACTCAAATGGGAATAATGATAGTCCTTATATCATTATTTGCTTTCATTATTTCAGGTGCATACGAATACAGATCCATGCGTAAAGCTATGTTAACAGATCTGAATCAGAAAGCAGACGGTCTAGCGGAAAGACTTTCAGAGTCATTAATACCTCCCCTTTGGAATGTCGATCAGCCAGCAATAAACAGAATTATTTTATCTGAAATGAACGATAAAAGAATTAAAGCGATAGTTGTTACCGAGGATAATGACAAAACAGTATTTACAGGAAAAGTAAGAGACACTGACTGGAATATAAGTAATTTTGAAGTACGCCCCACCGGAGAATTAATTAAACGGGAAGCCGAAATATCTGTGCTTAGCCAACCGATAGGTGCGGTTGAAATTTATATGTCTCCCCAATTTATTCAGAATGAATTACTCCATTCTATTTTAAGCTCTCTAGTTAGAACCATGCTTTTAGTCATTTTACTGATGATGACTATCTTCGCAACTATGCACAAATTTTTAATCTCGCCAATTATTAAGCTTTCTAAAACCGCTCGCCAAATTTCTGTTGATAAGAATTACGGAGCCAGAGTTAATTTTAAGTGTCAGGGGGAAATGAATATTCTCGTTGAAAACTTTAATAAAATGCTCCAGCAAATTGAAGAACAGGATCTAAAGTTAAAAGATTACAGCGGACAGCTTCAGCAAAAAATTCAACAAAGTAATAAGAATTTAGCAAGCAGCTACAAAGAACTTAAAGAAATTAATAAGCAGCTTGAAATTGCTAAAGATGAAGCCGAGGCTGCTTCACGCTTAAAAAGTCAATTCATGGCAAATGTCAGCCATGAGATAAGAACTCCCATGAACGCTATTATTGGTATGGCCGATCTGACACTTGCAACAAAGTTATCAGCCAAGCAATCTGAATTTATAAAAATAATCATCAATTCAGGACAAGTATTGCTAAGACTTATTAATGACATTCTTGATTTTTCAAAAGTAGATGCAGGAAAGCTTGAACTTGAAGAAATAAATTTTGATCTTCATCAATTAATTGAAGATATTTCGGATCTTTTTGTTGAACAAATGGTTGCCTCAAAGTCAGAACTGGTAATTGAAATCCTCCCCGGAGTACCGCGAAGGGTCAAAGCAGATCCGCTGAGACTCAGACAAGTCCTCACCAATCTGACCGCTAATGCGTTCAAATTCACCAATAAAGGTGAAATAACAATTACTATAAAAGCTGAAAGTATAAGATCTGAAAAAATAGATCTCCTGTTTGCTGTAAGAGATACCGGTATAGGAATCCCCGAACATGTTCAGTCAGAACTATTCACAGCCTTTAAACAAGCGGATGGATCTACTACTCGCAAATATGGAGGCACAGGATTGGGACTAAGTATATCCAAACGAATAATTGATTTCATGGGCGGAAAAATATGGGTTGAAAGCGAACCGGGAAAAGGCAGCACTTTCTTCTTTAAAATTTCCCCAAAACGAGTGCCGGATACACTTCCATCTGAATACCTGTTGCCGCAGAAACTCCAAAACAGTCCTGTTCTTATAGTAGATGATAACCCTGCCGTAAGATCAGTTATTTCCAGATACCTAGAGCAATTCGGATTCAATCCTGAAACTTGCCCTTCTGCGGAAGAAGCTTTGGAAAAAATAGAACAGAAAGCTGATACCCCTTACAAACTCATATTAATGGATTTGATTCTTCCAAGAATGAATGGAGACGAAGCATCCAAAATAATAAGAAAGACTTATTCTGCGGAAGAACTTCCTATTCTTATGGTTACCACAGTGGATTTGAATAATGCTCTGATAAAAGCCGACACCGCAGGAATATCAAAAGTGCTACCTAAACCTCTAAAACAATCAACACTATTTGATGCTGTAATGGAAACATTCGGGTATTATCATTATGCACAAAAAATAATCGAGCCGCAGAATATAGCTGAGAAACTATTCAAAGGGTTCAAGGCTTTGCTTGTAGAAGACAATGTCATCAACCAGCAGGTTGCATATCATATTCTTATAGAGACAGGCCTTGCTATCGAAACAGCCGACAATGGACTTGAAGCGGTTAAAAAAATTGAAAAAAATAATTACGACTTAATTCTCATGGATATTCAAATGCCGGAAATGGACGGGTATGAAGCAACCAGAGTTATTCGTGACAGGCTTAAAAAAACTAACCTTCCAATTATAGCGATGACCGCCCATGCCATGAGGGGAGACAAAGAAAAATGCCTGCAAGCAGGCATGAATGATTATATTCCAAAGCCGATTGATAAAAACCAGATGATGAGCGTCATCAAAACATACCTGTTGGAAAACAAAGCACAACACAATGGAATTATAATAAAAGAAAATATTCAAAAAAACTCTGAGCCCGATACCGATTTTAAAAAATTTCAACAACTAGACATAGAGGAAGCATTAGATCGCATAGGTGGAGATTTAAATATTCTGATTAATATTTTGAAAAATTTCGACACGTATAACATTAACTTTACAACAAAAATTGACTTCATGCTGGCAAGAGGTGAACTGAAAGAGGCCGGAGACATGGCTCACGCGTTAAAAGGGGCTGCGGCAAACCTTTCAGCGGTAGACCTAGCAAAGGCCGCCCAAGCACTTGAAAATTCCTGCAAAGCAGACCAAAAAGAAGATGCCGTCATAGCTTTGTACAAAACAAACAAAAAGCTTGAACTTCTCAGGATAGACATTTCCATGCTGACCGAAGAGTTTTCCTGATTAATTACATCAAAGCGCAACACTCTTTTTTTAACAGCATAAAACTGTCTGTTGATATTAGCTTGAAATTGAGGCAGAAATCTATTCATCATTAAGATTTAAAAAGGATTTAAATATGGCCCTTATGTTTGGACGTCCTGACAAAAAAGGACGTGGATCTCTGGAAGATGCAAAAAAAGAACAGCGGCTTGATATGGCACGCAATCTTTACCTTGGTGGCAAGATAAAAATTGTTACAACGGAAGAAATACCGAACCGTGAGGTTATGGGGACATTCGGACTTGTTGTATGCCGAAGCTATAACTTTGACAGCTCTTTCTACGGACTTATCGCTCAGGCAATAGATGCAAACGCCGATGCCATTCTCGCATATCGGGAATCAGTTTCGTTTCATCCTGATGGTGATAGATTCTATTCATGCTTTGGAACTGCAGTAAGGCTTAAAAAAGTAAAATAAATTAAATAACAGGGAGCATAAGCAATCACTTTGCTCCCTGTAAAAAATCATTTCATTCTGCGCTGTAAGAGAAGGTTATCTGCAATAGTCAGCATTGCCATGGCCTTAAGCACTGGCACAATGCGTGGAATTGCACAGATATCATGCCTACCGCCTACTTTAATCTCAGTAGAGTTTCCTTTGCTATCAATAGTCGGCTGCTCTTTACTGATTGATGGAATAGGCTTAACATAAGCCCTTATAACTATATCCTGTCCGCTTGAAATGCCGCCTAATATTCCACCAGCATTATTAGTGAGAAATCCTTTTTCACTGATAAAATCATTATTCTCACTGCCAAGCGCATCCGCGGAAGAACAGCCTGAACCAATTTCGACACCCTTAACAGCTCCGACAGACATCAAAGCATATGCAAGTCTTGCATCAAGCTTATCGAACACAGGTTCACCCAGCCCTGCTGGCACCCCTTTAATATAGACTTCAACAACTCCGCCCAATGTGTCTCCGTCAGAACGCACTTCTTTTATACGCTTTTCCCACTTTTCAAGAACATCTTCGTCAGGACTGAAAAAGAGTCTTCCGTATGCATTTTCAGGATCTTTAACATCGGCATCAATACCACCGATCCTCACAGTATATGCATTGCAGGTTATACCTTCAAGACGCAATAATTCCTGTGCGACTGCTCCGGCAGCTACTCGTGAGACAGTTTCTCTACCGGAAGATCTACCTCCGCCGCGGTAATCTCTGACACCATACTTCGCATCATAAGTCAGGTCGGCATGCCCCGGCCTGTATACATTCATTATTTTTGAATAATCCCTGGACCGTTGGTCTGTATTTTCAATGTGAAAACCGATTGATGTTCCAGTGGTTCTGCCTTCAAAAACACCGGATAAAATTTTTACTTTATCAGCTTCCTTACGGGCCGTTCCGGCAATACCGACCCCCGGCTTACGTCGATCCAGTTCTAATTGAATAATATCCTCGTTAAGCTCAATTCCAGCAGGACATCCGTCAATAACTCCACCAAGCCCGACTCCGTGTGACTCTCCATATGTGGCAACTTTAAAAAGATTGCCGAATGTATTTCCACTCATTATTTATTGTCTCCATTTTCAATACTTTTAAATGCATCGGCAATTTTTTCACAGATATCATGAAGCCTTCCATCTCCATTCACAATTACTGTTGCACAGCCTGAGTACAAGTCTTCACGAGCTTCAAGGATTTCACTGACTTCTTCCGTCAAAAATTTTCCTGTTAAAGAAGGTCTCTGCCCATGTGCAGGGTTTGCTGATAGACGCCTAACCAATGTATCAACGTCTGTTTTTAAATAAACAGTGAACCTTTCTTTCAAAATTTTATAATTCTCATCGCGGACAACAATTCCGCCTCCGCAGGAAACAACCGATCTCTCCGTTTTTGAGAGTGACTTTAAAACATCTACTTCAAGATCACGGAATGCGTCCCATCCATTATCTTCTACAAACTTTGAAATTTCACATCCAGCCTTCTGAACGATAAGAGCATCACTATCAAAAAAATCGAACTGCAACATTTTTGCAACGATCCTCCCCACAGTGGTTTTACCGCATGCCCGAGGCCCGACAAAAAAAAGATTATTCACGAAAGGCTCCCGCTTATTATATACTATAATACAATATTCACTCTATTATTCACAAACACCTAGACTTTTTCATTAACATAGAATTACGCTGAATACAGACATACAGTACTTATATTTAGATTTAGAATGATGAAGAGCTACTACTAGCAAAGGAAAGCATGTCGGGATTATTTAATTTAAAAAGGATATCTAATCTTAAACGAAGTGAACGCGATCTAAAAATCACTTCAAATTTTACAAATTTAAAAAATCAGCGGATTAACATTCTTAAACGTAAACATGCCGGACTTGTCAAGCTTCAGGAGCCATGATGACTACATATACAAAAAATACAATTGCTCTCAGCTTTATTATTATATCACTTTTATGCGTATCTTTTTTAAACGAAGTACACGCAGAATCAACATCTAAAACATGGACATACATGCTTGAAGGTATTGAGCATGATATTAATGAGCAAAATATTGCCGTACAAAGTTTGCAAAAGAAACTTCCTGAAATGCTCAAAACTTTTGACCATCGAATTTATAAAGCAAAAGACAGACTTGATCAGTTAAAACTTCTCAGAGGACTGGCAAAACAAACCCCGTGGTCATACAGAACTATTTTGCTGCAACTTGAAGATCTGAAAGGTTATGTATTATATGCAAAAAAAGATCTTATTGTTGAAAAAAACCGTCTAAAAAAAATCAAAAAAGATATTGACCTTCTATCAGAACTCAATATTGGAAACAGCCTTGAACTTAATGTTAAAAAAGAACTTCTGACCAAAACCATAGACAGCTTTAAGCAAATACGGAATCTATCCAAAGTAATAAAGAAAGAAATAGATGTAGCCCTAACCAACGCAGATGAAACCATTATTGAAATTTCCCAGAACAAAAAAATAACCACAAAATATTATGCAGGTTCAATGGAAAGTTTCTACTTTCAAGAAGGACCATCACTGCTAGATTCTTCTAACTGGCAAGATATTTCGTACGCATTTGAAGAATGGCAGCAAAGCCATTCAAAATTTTACTATCCTCTATTTGTATGGGTCAATTGGACTAATTTTATGAGCTATATGGTAGTAATAGCTCTTGCATGCTGGTTATTTCTCCGTCAGGCTGTAAAAATTCTGTTGAAGCGTTCTATTTTCGCTAACCACTCAATGTCAGCGTACAATTTCGGTCTAATCATGTTATCGTTAGGCGCAGGGATTTTCATAGCACGACAGCTCACTCTTTTTACCTCAAACCAAATCACAGGACTTGTTTGGTCTGAGCTCATAACTTTGGGCGTCATTATTTGCGCGCGTAATTTTTTATGGGCAAATGAAAAAACCAAACCTGCTCAATTGATACACTCTCCTATGTTTACCCTCTGGTGTCTTATGACAGCAGGAGATATATTACATATGCTGACTATCCCCGTTGAATGCATAGGAACAATATGGATTTTCTTTAGCCTCATAGCCTTAATCGTAATCCATGAAAATCGTAAAAAACAATCCCTTAAAATTACTAAGACTACATCAAAAATAACGATGTATATTTTAGTATTATGTTCTATTTTGACAATATTCGGTCTAGGTACTCAAGCTATGATGTTCACGCAGCTCTGGTTCCTTTTTCTCGTAACGCTCCAGATATGCAGCGCGCTTAAAACAATAATGGTTACGTCCAAGCAGGATGAATCAGGATCGGATACAGAAAGAGTACTCCCTATCAATGAAGATTCGGTAACGGGCAACACCCAGCATAACCATATGATTCAGCTGATGTATCCACTGTCAATTTCAGTTATAATCTTCTTCTTTATTGCCTGGGCAACCGCTTATATGGGCGGAATTCCATTCGCAAAATTTGTATTCAGACATATGGATATTAAAATTGCAGGCGCAGCTATTTCCATCAAGAGCCTATTTTATATACTGATACTTTTTTTCACTTCCAGACTTATTCTTTTCTGGCTGAAAACCATGGTTTCAACCACATCTATTGCCGGACGCAAAATAGAATCAGCCCTAGCTCATACATTTTCTACACTTGGATCCTATCTGGTATGGGTCTTTTTCATTCTCTCTTCACTATATCTGCTGGGAATTCCGATGGCAGCCCTTACATGGATTGCAAGCGGACTTTCTATCGGTATCGGTTTCGGGCTTAAAGACATCGTCAGTAATTTTGTAAGCGGACTCATTATTCTCTTCGGTGGATCTATTAAAAAAGGTGATATTCTGCAGCGTAATAAGATAATCGGCCGGGTTGAAGATGTTTCCATTAGAAACACTACTATGCGCGCGCTTGACAACAGTATGGTAATAATTCCTAACTCAAGCTTTTTAAAAGGTGAAATTGTAAACCTTAATTTCCGTGACTCACGCATCAGAGTAGCCATACCTATAACTCTTATTCCCGGATCAAAAATTGAAAAAGCTAAAAAAATAATGCTTAAGACTGTGAAAAATCACTCTAAAGTAATGAACGATCCTGAACCAAGCATTCTTTTCAAAAGATTCGGTAGCCTTGGACTTGAATTTGAAATTTATTTTTGGGTGCGAGACTTTGAAGACCAATATCCTACTGAATCTGAAATTGTTTATGATCTGGATCAAGCTCTACAAGCCAAAAAAATTAGTATCGCCTTCCGCGGCGTTAAAGTTAAATACAAGCCTAAAGGAGATGAAGCTGCGCAACTCAATGCTCAGCGTGAAGCTTTAAAAGAAAAAAGAAAAGATAGTAGCAGGTACTTTAAAGCGGCTGCGCTGCGCAGACATAGAAATCTGCTAAAGCTGGAAAGAGAGAAACCTCAATAGAGCTATAAAAAAGATCCTCTTATCGAACTGATTATCGATAAGAGGACATTAAATTTCAACAAAAGACTTAAACCATTAAAATTACAAAATCATTATCTAAAACGAAGAAATACACTCTTCCTTTGTATTAAAAATAGGCAAAAAGGATACAAAGCCGGATAGGTCAAAAACTTCGCGGATATAATCTTTCAGTGAGCAAAGCAAAAGCTTACCTTCCCCCCCTTTCAACTCTCTTGCAGCCTTTAAAAGCACACGAAGACCGGCGCTTGAAATATACTCAAGATTTTCAAAATCTAAAATAATCTTTGTCTCGCCGGCCTGAATGGAACAAAGAAGGCGTTCTTCAAAATCATTAGAGGTGTTAGAATCAAGCCTTCCTTTTAGCGCAAAAATGATCACACCATCGTTTTTGTTTTCACCAACTTCCAAGCCCATCATATCCTCCGATTTCTGATAATTATACCCACACTACATACGACAAAATTTCTTTATTAGAATAAAACTAATGAATTATTTTGGTCAACTTTAATCTATTCTTCCCATTATCCAGATAATACTCAATTTCGTCCATCATTTTACGCATAAAATGAATACCTAATCCACCTACTTCTCTTTCATCACAATCACAATGAATTTCCGGTTCAGGCATATCAAGTGGATTAAAAGGTTTCCCGTCGTCCATTATCTCAATAAACATAGCCCCGTCTTTTAAGCAAAGCTCTATCTCAAAAAAATGCGAATCAGAAAAGCATCCATAACTTACAAGGTTAGTAAAAAGTTCATCCAGAACTAAATTAACCTCAAAAATATTTTTCTCCGGTATTCCATTTTCTTTACCGAAATTATTAATTTTTTCAGCAAGGACTTTTAGCTCAGCTAGATCAGCTTTCAACGTAAATGAATATTTTTTGTCGTAATTTGTCAGCGACTGCAGATTATTAACCAAATCCTTATCCTCTGTTTTTCTCCAAGATAGACAACAAAGCAATTTGACTAGAATTAGGTTAGAAAACCCTTGTTCACACGTCAACAAAAAGGTATAAATTATACCTATGTGACGTTTAGTTCTTAAGTTATTTTAAAGAAATAAATATATTCATTTTTAAATGTTATGCAATCTTTTTAATGTTTTTCTTGCTAACATATTTCTACATTTAATCACACATGAAGTTGTTTTACTTTCCCGTTGTGTATCTTCTCTTTTTACTTAGGAGTTTTCTACATTGATACCAAGTGAGCCCCTTTTAATGATCACTAAACGTCCCCTGATGTATTGGGTAAAGACAAGCAATCTTAAATTGCAACTGATATTGCTGGCTATAATTTTAGTCACAGTTGCAACGCGTGTTATCCCTCTGGAAATGCAAAAGCTAATTATCAACCAGGCAATCAGCATGCGGAAAGTAGACTTACTTGTCCGATACTGTAGCTTCTACATAATAGCAGTTGTCAGTGCCAGTCTGTTAAAATACGCAATTACGTACCTGCAGACTTATATAGGGCAAGAAACTTTGGCTAAAATGCGAAAAGATCTCTACGCCCACATTCTGACACTGCCGCTTGGATATTTCAGAAAGGCAAATCCCGGCATGGTTGTTTCCTCACTGGTGACGGAACTCGCTCCAGCCGGTGAATATGTAGGACAGTCAATTGCAGTTCCAGTTACGAATATTCTGACACTGATAACATTTGCAACATATCTATTTTATCTTAACGCTACCATGGCCGCCATTTCAATCGCACTATATCCGATTGTCATTTATGTAGTCCCTAAACTGCAAAAAAAATCAAACACTGCCAATAAACAAAGGGTCGACACCACCAGGAATCTTAGCAGTCATATTAACGAAACCATTTCAGGCATACATGAAATTCACGGTAACGGCTCATATAGCATTGAGAACCGTAAATACGGTGCTTTCGTTGACCGCCTTTTCAGGATCAGGATCACTTGGATTCTTTACAAACAAGGAATCAAAGTTCTCAACAGTTTTTTTCAAAACCTTGGACCATTTCTACTTTTCCTTGTCGGTGGTTATCTTGCAATTCAAGGTAAATTCGACCTTGGTGCACTTGTCGCCTTCCTTTCCGCTTATGAAAAAATTTATGATCCATGGAAAGAACTTATGGATTTTTATCAGGTTCATAATGACGCAACTGTCCGTTACGAACGAGTCATGGAATATTTTGACTTCGAACCAGAATTCAAGCTTGAGCCGGAAGGCAGAGCTCCGGTAAAATTCACCGGTAGCATTGACGTTCAAAACCTCGGGTTTACTGTTTCAGGTGGCATAAAACTGCTAAAACAAATCAACTTGAAGCTTAAACCAGGTGAACAGCTTGCTCTGGTCGGTTTTTCCGGAAGTGGAAAAAGTACTCTGGCACAATGTATCTCGCAACTATATAAATATACCGGAGGATCGGTAAAAATCGACGGCTATGAAGTTGGGGAGCTGACCAAAGCAGATATGGTACACAATATGGGAATTGTCGCCCAGGAACCATTCATCTTTTCAGGATCAATAAAGGATAATCTGCTCTACTCATGTGCCGCAGTACTTGAAGGAGATCCTGATGCTGAAAAGAAAACACCAAGCCGCGACAATATGATTGAAAGCATTCAACAGGCAGGTATTTTTGTCGATGTCTTAAGATTCGGGCTGAATACTCTTGTTGATTCTGAACAGGAAAAAAAATTATCCGAGCAATTACTGTCTGTTCGCAAGAACTTCCATTCAGACTTCGGTGAAAAATTTGCTGATCACGTTGAATTTTATCAGGAAGGTAAATATCTCGACTACTCATCAGTTGCAGGAAATATTATATTCGGTTCTGCAAACAGTAAACATTTCGCGGGTAAAAATCTTGCCACAAACAAAGGCTTTAGTAACTTTTTAAAAGAAGCAAACCTCGAAATCCCTCTCCTGAGCCTCGGACGTGAAACTGTTAAACAAACTGTCGACATTTTGGGTGACGTACCTCAGGAAGAAATATTCTTCGAACAAAGCCCTATTCCAACAGAAGAGTTTGACGGCTATAAGCAACTTGCCAGTAGACTGGATAATAAAATGATACAGGAAATCACTGGCACTGATAAAGAAATGCTGCTTCAGCTTGCCCTTAACTTTATACCAGGCAAGCATAAAATTGTTGCTTTACCGACAGTGCTGAAAGGACTGATTCTTGATGGAAGGAAGATGTTCTTTAATAAAGCTTCCGCTGAAAAACCTAACTTATTCAACTTCTTTAAAATAGACGAATACATTACATCGCAAACAATTTTAGATAATATCCTTTTTGGAAAATCTAAAACTGATCACCCGCAAATTCAGGATGCTATCAACCAAAGTATGATCCAGCTTCTTATTGAAGCAGATCTACTTGAAACAGTTGTTGAGCTGGGAATGAATTTCGAGGTCGGTACTAAAGGTGATAAGCTCTCAGGCGGACAGAAACAGAAATTGGCAATAGCGCGGACATTCCTCAAGAATCCGCCTATTATGATTATGGATGAAGCAACTTCTGCCCTTGATAATCGCTCACAGAACAGAATCCAAGGCCTTTTAGAAACAAAATGGAAAGGTAAATCTACTCTCATTTCTGTTATCCATAGGCTTGATACTATTAAAAACTATGACAAAGTTGCAGTTATGAAAGCCGGTAAACTTATGGAAATTGGGCCTTACGAAGAATTAATCGCAAAGAAAGGCCTCCTCTACGAACTAATACATGGAGCACAGTAACGATGAGCACTGAAGCGAGTGAATATCAGGAAAATCTGGAGATAATAAGAGAAGTGGCTTATTTTTCAGGACTTGAACTGGAAGCTCAGAAATTGCTGGCTTACCTTTGTGTGCGCGAAAATTTCGCTCAAGGTACAACTGTATTTAATACTGGTGACATTGATAAATCAGCGTATTTTATTATTAAAGGTCAAATGGAAGCCTTTTTAGAAAACGTTGAAAGCCCAGTACAAACATTTAAAGAAAATGATTTTGTCGGAGCATTGACGTTGATAGGTGAATCAAAAAGACTTTTTACCCTTAAAGCTGTTACAGATACTGTATGTATTCGCCTCACTCAAGACAAGTTTGAAAAAGCTAGGGGACAATATCCTGAAATAAATAACAAATTCCTCAAAGCTGCCGTTGACAAAATAAGCAACAGAGAAGAAAGATTTCTTAGCAAGTATGATATAAACTGCGAAGGATGCAAATCTGCTATAGGCTTAACACTTATTTAAAACAGAATCAGCGCACTTGATTCTGCTGTCGGAGGATTAGTTATAATATGAAAAAGATACTTTTGCTGAGCATATCGTTACTGATTTTTACGGCAAATTTCAGTTTTGCCCAAAATGCACCGAATTCGATCGCCGGCATTACTTTAGGCCAGAATTTATCTTCAATAAGATCTATTCTGGATTTGGACTCTGCCAGATCACCTTGGCAGAAAGAGTATATTAAGCGCATTGAAATTAAAGACCTCGAAGGATACAATGGCGGATATATTGTAGTCGGAGACTGCAAGCATAAGAACATAATTTTAAGATTTAAATTGAAATATGTTGACGAAAGTAGTGATTTTTTCGATAAAATTTACTCAATGCTTGAAAAAAGATTCGGAAAGCCAAATGACTGGCGAGGCAATCCATTTGGAACCTTGAAAGTCTGGAAATGGTCACTCAATGACGACTTAGGTAATATCAGCCTGATATTACAGCATTTTAGCGGAGACGATGACAGCATCAACAAAGGCAACTCTATACGCCTATCCAGACCATCCTGGATTGAGCAAGAAAAAGATTGTTGGGATAAAGCAAATCCCGATGAAAAAACAAAACCTATTCCTGCAAAAATAAAAGGAATGAGTTGGTTCATACCTTACTAAGTCTTATTACCCCCCTTTCAAGCAAGACATAGAGATATATAATGGCCAACCTTTAAAAAAAGGTTGGTCATTTTTTTATACTTTTAAATACTATAGTTCATACTAAAATAAATCATAATAGGTAGCTGAGATGTTTTGGGATAAAGTAGCACAGACAGAGTATAAGGATTGTCTTAACATTTGGGAATCATCAGTACGGGCAACACATAATTTTATTTCTGAAACAGATATAAACTATTTTAAGCCGCTAAGACTTAGTAAGTTTCTACCAGCATTCAACTCTATTCATTAAAAATAAAAAAGGCCCGATTCATTTGAATCGGGCCTTCAAAAACAAACATATCTACTTAATATTACTTGTTCAGTTTAACTTCCTGAGGGAAGACAGGCAGGTACCTGTAACAAAGACTGAGCACAAGTATACCATAAGCGACAATCATTCCAGAGGTTGCCCATTCTGCCCAGTTAGGAGCATATGTCTGCCAACTGTCAAAAGGTAAAACCGGAATTGCGATAGTCTGAACAGTGAAAACGTAACGGTTAATGCTGATACCTATGCAATCGAGGATTGCAGCAGTATAAAGCAAAGCTGGATTGTTCCTGATAGAAGGAGTGATCAACATAATCGCAGGGACTACGCCGCACAAACCAAGTTCAGTCCACATCAACCATTTACCGTAAATAGTTCCGTAGAACATTTCATCAAAAGTAAGACCTACAGAAGGAAGATAACCGGTTGCCCATGCCCATGTATCAATAATCTTGAAGAACATGTACAGACAAAGCATTGAACCGGCGATTTTACCCATTAGAGCTTTAACTTTGTATTCCACAAGCTTTTTACCTGTCATCTTTTCAATGATGGTACATACCAGAACTGTGAAAACAGGACCGGAACCAACAGCGGAAAGAACGAAAAGGAAGAAAGTCCAGGGCCAGATGAAGAAACCTTCACGGAAAGCATAAGGACGGCCGAACATAACGCCGTACATGCCGCCAAGTGAACCCTGATGGAATGTTGAAAGGAAAGTTCCGATACCGGCAAACAAAGCCATATTCACGTGTAAGTGATGAGCAAAGTGATGCAGGAAAGGAATTTTATTAAGCTGCTTCTGCTCAAGGATCAACGGAATAAATTCGATGACCAAGACGGCACAGTAGCAAGTAATACAAAAGATAACTTCTGTTAGCATGGAGTGCACATTAGGATGCCAGTAACCGAACCATGCACGAATCGGCTGACCGATATCCATAGTAAGGATAAGCATTGCGCCCGAGTAGCACAAGAATCCAAGTATAACAGCTAAGTTAACAATATTTTTCAGTTGATCGATCTTGAGTATGTACTTAAGAAATCCGGTGAAAAATGCACCGGCTCCAAGTGCGATAACCGCAAGGTCAAAAGTAATCCACAGTCCGAACCCGAAGTAGTTATCTAAACCTGTTACGCCGATACCGTTTGCGAATATTTTCACAGCGGCATAGACACCCCAGAGTAAGAATATTGCAACAAAAGCCATCCATATGGAGAACTTTGGCAATCCACAGCGAGTTACGCCTTCGGGGAAGAGATTTCTATCCATTACTGACCTCCCTCCTAGTGCTTGTCGTTAGGCAAGTGGTTATCACTCTGCTCACGCACCCAATCACGACGGCTGATATAATAGACCTGAGGGTCCATGCCGATACTTTCAAGAAGACGGAAAGCATTTTTATCCTTAATAAGATCATGGACCTTATGTTCTGGATTCTTTGAGTCTCCGAAAGAGATTGCGCCTGTAGGGCAGGCTTCAAGACAAGCCGGTTTATACCAACCGTCAGGAAGATTTTTAGGATCCATTCCTTCAGCACGTGCACGCGTACGGGCATTAAGCAATCTGGTATGACAAAAGTTACATTTTTCAACAACACCGCGAGGACGCGTAGAGGTTGAAGGAGAAAGAGCTTTATCCATACCTTCAGGCCAGACTGGATCTAACCAACCAAAGTAACGAGCGTGGTAAGGACACGCAGCCATACAGTACCGGCAACCGATACAGCGAGGATAAATCTGACTGACGATTCCGCCTTCTTCATCCTTAGTAGTAGCAACTACTGGACAGACAGGAACACAAGCAGGTTTTCCACACTGCATACAAGGTCTTGGCAAGTATGCTGTTTCCCTTTCAGGGAAATCCTTTCCATTATTAAGTTCATAAACAAGCAACCAAGTAAGAGTTTTCAGTTTATTAGAACCTTCTTCCATTGGTGCTATATTATTTTCTGCCTGGCATGAAACCATACAAGCACCGCAACCGGTACACTTGTCTAGATCTACTACCATGGTCCATTTAGTATCAAATTCAATATGGTGCATAACGTGAATCCCCTGACTTTAATTTAGGCGATGCTCACGACAGAACTGGTCCAGACGGCCATATCGGAGCCGGACTCAGTGCTAACAGTGATAATTTTGAAGATGTTATCGCCTTTTCCGCGGGAAAAAGCATCCCAAGCGGTATGACCGAAACCAAGAGGTGCGGCAATCACATCATTCATTACGCCTTCGTTGATGTGGACTCTGGCAACACACTCTCCACCTGTTCCATTAAGCTTAATTTTAGAACCTTCGGAAACATTAAGTTTCTTTGCAGTTACGCCATTAATCTGAACGAAGAGGTCATTGCCTAGCAGCTCGAACTTGCTGATTGTCACACAGTTCAATGGCGGAATTGCCATTGTAGAGGATCCGACGTTGAGCTTAGCATAAGGAGCTAGTGCCAATTCTCCCCCCTTAGGCATAGCAACAGCCTTGGAAAGTAAGGATGCAGCAAACTTGAGCGAATCTGATTCTGTAGAATCAGAAACAAAAGCCGCCCCACCAATAAGTGAATCCCAGTCTGCACCGGCTTTTTCGGCCTTAGCCTGCAAAACCGCTTCAGCTGATTCATATCCAAGATCAATACCGAGTATATTTGCAACGCCAAGAATAACATCAATTGTTGACTTGCTGTTGTATAGAGGCTCGATAACCGGAGCACATGCGCTGAGCATTACAGAACCTACTCCGTAAGGAGTCTGTGCATCGTCAAAACGCTCAAAACTATGCGGGTTAGGCATAATCAAGTCAGCTTTAGAAGCTGTTTCATCCATCCATGTGCTGAAACTTACAAGGAAAGGCACTTTAGCAATTGCGGAAGCCATTGTTTCGGCCTGTGGCATTGCATACACCGGATTCGCTTCGTAAGCCAAGAGCACTGCAGGTCCATTAACTTTTTCTGAAGCTACTGCTGCAAGATAACCGGCAAAATCTCTGCGGGTAAGTTCTGCACGACTGATAGCGGACTCAACTGCAACAGGAAGATCAGCGAGGAGCATCATTCCGCCCTTCTTACCGACTCTACCGAGAAGCATATTGAGTGCAGAAGCTGCTATGATATCAGCTCCGCCTGCGCCCTGTCCAAATTCAGAACCGGAAATAACAAGCGGTGTAGAAGCAGACATAAGCTGCTTAGCGAGTCCAGCCATAACTCCTGGAGTTACACCGATTGCTTTTTCAACCTTATCAGGAGTAAATCTGGACATAACCAGAGTTTTAAAATCAGCGAAATCAGAAGCGGAAGCGGAAGCTCCGGCATTAAGCATATGATATGCAAGACCGAGGCTAAATATAGCTCCTGCACCAGGAGCTACAGGAATCCACTTATCGCTTGAAGATGCTGTGCTGTTAAGAAAAGGTCCGGCATAAACGTACACACTCTTTACGTCTTCACCGGTAGGACGCATATCGGAAAATACACGCTGGTTTCTTACAACTGAACCCCAAGAGTTCATTGCATCTGCCCCTATGAACAGAACAAAATCAGCATTGTCCAGATCGTAACCGATCTGTCCGCTACCGCCCATATTGTCCAGCGCAACAGCTGCAGCCTGCTCATTACCCGGCATCAGGTAGCAATCTTTGCTTCCCATACCTGCAGCAAATGCAGACAACACTTCGCTGGAAGTTCCGGTAGCATCACCGCTTACGATGGCGAATTTTCCGGCCTGCCCTTTAACGGCAGAAAGTTTTTCTGAGAGCATTTTCTCAGCTTCTTCCCAGGAGATAGACTCATACTTACCGTCAGCGACCTTTTTCATAGGTCCATTTACACGGGAAGGACTGTAAAGAAGCTGTGCACCGCCCGCGCTTATTGCGTCGACGCCGCCTTTGCTCATTTCATTTTCAACATTCCCCTTTACTACGTAAGGACTGCCTCCGACGGATTTTACCGTCAAAGAACAGGGGGAAGGTCCAAATTTGGACAATGTTGCCTGCTCAGTGATCTCTCCGTACTTAAGTCGTGGAATCCAAGACCAGTTCTGAGACCAAATAGCGGCATCATCCAAAGATTTCCAAATAACAGGAGTGAAGAGTGAACCTACAACACCACCTGTAACCAATTGAATAAAAGTTCTGCGATCAATACCCATTGCAGTCCCTCACTTACTTATGGCAGACGTAACATGCGTTGCTGGTACCAACTTCCGCATGACAGCGTTCACACTGCCACATCTTCATGGTCTGCTTGCTGTAACCGCTTATCCTGTTTTCGTAATACGTCGGCAGGGTGTCCCCATTGCCAACGTCGGGATGGCATTCTGTACACTCGAAGCCTTTGTGCGCCATGTGTGAAAAGTATACGTTGTCAGGTTGATATTGATAAACCAACCACGGAACCTCAACGTCCTTTTGAACGTACTGAGTCACAAAGATTTCTTCGTCCTTTGTCTCACCAAGGACGTCTTCATGACATTCAGCACACTTTTCATTTGAAGGAAGCCCTGCAAAAGATCCATCCTCCAAAAACGTGTGACATGACTCACATTCCATTCCTTCATCTTCTACGTGAACCTTGTGACTGAAATTGAAAGGCTGAGTTTTCTGACTGTAAAGCACCTGAGGGAAAACCCACCAACCAATTACCAAACTCGCAAGGACACCGATGAAGAAAGGAAAGACTCCTCCACATTGCTTCGATGCTCTTTTCTCCTCCATAACCTCGCCCCACACTCCTTAAGTTTTGTGAAACATAAACAACCTATTAACGCCATATCTTCTAAAATAGAGAATCTTTCTATGTCAAGAGAATATGAAACTTTTCACAAAGTTTCCAAACACATAAAAACACTCTATACTATTACCACGAGTATGTTGGTAACTTTAGACCATTATGGTAAGAATTAAGCTAAAACTCAAACGGTGAATCAAACTGATCCAGCGATGGTAGACTATTATCTTTTTCAGAAAGAATCGGATTTTGCGTTTTCCAACCAATTGCAAGATCTTTGTCATCCCAACGAATCCCGGCTTCGCTCGAAGGTGAATACCCTGCATCAACTTTATACATAAACTCACTTTCATCGGTTAATGTTTCATAACCGTGTGCAAACCCTTTAGGGATGAACAGCCTGCGGAAATTTTCAGACGAAAGTTCAATTTTGAATGACTGCAAATAAGTTGGAGATCCTTTGCGCAAATCTACAACCACATCAATTACCGCCCCTCTTGTAACCCAGACAAGTTTAGTCTGTGCAAACGGCGGTAGTTGAAAATGCAATCCACGCAGCACTCCCTGCCCTTTTGAGTACGCATGATTATCTTGAATAAAATCTACAGAAAATCCTTTTTCTTCAAAAAAAAACTTATTAAAACTTTCCAGAAAAAAGCCTCGTTCATCCCGAAAAACCTTAGGTTCAAGAATAAAAACCCCTGGAAACTTAGTCTCAACCAAATTCATTCACCCCTCCAAAGGGAAGTCACCCAATTTAAAACAAAATGTCACATAAAATTAAATGAGAATTAACCGAGTTATCAAAAGGACACAACCTCATTTTTCAGTTGAGTTGAATATTTATTATTTATTGTTACTCAATCCTCCTTATTCACATTTTAGGCGCTGTCTGATATCCGTAGCTGGAAATCAACAGGTTAAAGCTGCTCGGATAATTTTATCGTCAGTCTACAAACCAACCATTAAACATCGGAATAGCAAATGAATACAGCTGGATTAGCTTTAAATGCGCTAGATATTATTCTTATAGTTATTGCTGCAGGATTAATTTTCAGAGGCCTTCTCCGCGGAATAGTGCGGGAAGCAATTTCAGTTTTTTCCCTTATTTTAGGATTTTATCTGGCTGCAAGGTATCACCAGAACCTCATGCCTTATTTCAGTAATTTTTTTGATGGCCCCGGCACAGTAAAAGCTTTCAGTTATCTTTCGATAATCGCTGCAACGGTTCTTGTTTCTGCAATGCTCGGAATAGTTATTAAGAAAATTCTTACAATAACAATGCTGGGCTGGGCCGATCAAGTTCTAGGCGGTTTTTTAGGACTGGTTGAAGCGGTATTAGTTGGCGGAATACTTATTATTATTCTTAACAGTTTTACGCCTAATGCAGAATTTTTAACCAAATCAAAATTAGCACCGAAAGTAATATCCACAGCAAGCTTTTTTATTAGTTTTGCACCGGATAATGTTTTAGAATCATTGGATATTAAATCTATGCTTCCTGAACAATCTCTACTCAATAATCAAATCAAAGACATAATGTAAAATGAATAATTCAAAATCTCTCACAAAATTACGCGGGGTTATCTCCGCTCTCCTCGGCCCTGAAGGTTGTCCATGGGACAAAGAGCAGACTCCTCTTTCACTTTGCGACTATGTAGTTGAAGAAGCTTTTGAAATGGTCGAAGCTATTAGAGCAGACGACCCAAAAGAAGCAATGGAAGAATTAGGCGATGTAATGTTTCTTCTTCTTTTTATAGCTGATTTATACGAAAAAAAAGGGTCCTTCACTCTTGAAGACGCTCTTGATTCCAGCTCAGCTAAGATGATCAGAAGACATCCACATGTTTTTGCTGAAACCAAATTCGAAAATCAGTCAGAATTACTCCGCAACTGGGAAAAGATTAAACGCAGTGAAAAAGATGCTTCGAATAAGATTTTCGACTCATTACCTAAAGGACTGCCACCACTTCTCAAGTCCTACCGCATCAACTCCAAGGCTGCACGAGCTGGCTTCACGTTTGAATCAGATGAGCAATGCACACAGCAGCTTGAGAGTGAATGGAAAGAATGGATTGAAGCACTTAATTCAGGTGATATTTCTAAATCTGAAGAAGAATTCGGCGACTACATGTTTGCACTGGTTGAGCTTGGGCGCAGAAAAGGAATTAAAGCAAACAGTGCTCTTGATAGAACAAACATTAAATTTTTAGAAAGATTTTCTAAAATGGAAGATCTCGCACGAGACCAAAATAAAGACGTTTCTGAAATGGAACTTTCTGAACTCAATGAGCTGTGGAATAAAATTAAATAGCAGACAAAATAAACTTTTTTTTAGTTAAAAGACTAAAAACCTCAGTCCAATTATTTTGAACTGAGGTTTTTTCTTTTTTTACCCTAAAGTTAATTACACTTTTACCGATTAGACAGATAGGCGTTGATAGTACCCTTAATCTAAAGGGGGTTTTTATGGACATATCAGCAATTAATTCAGGCGATTTTACGATCTCGGCTGCAACCGAGAAACAATTGTTCGGAGCACAGGTTGTCACCAAGACTCTAGACTATCTGAATTCCAGTCAAACATCGTCATCGACCAACAGTGATTATGATTTCCAGAAAAGTGTTCTTGGCGCATACTTTGCGGGCAAGGGTGCAATTGCAAACGTTAAAACATAAAAAGGAACTTAATACGCCTGTTCAGGTTAGAATCCCGGACTGACCACCGGGTTCTACCCTGAATAAAATTGAATAGAACTGCTACGCAACTATAACTTCTTTCTCCATAGCCCCAAGATAATCTTTTCCATAGTCTAGATAAAAAGCCAACGGTCGGCCAAAGTTCTTCCCAATCAAGCCATCAACGAGTAATCTACTTATTTCTTTTTCTGCGAATAAAACATTTTGTGATGCAAGGAAAATAGACTTTTCTTCATTACTCATGAGCTTTAAACTTACCCTAAGAGCTGTACGAGCTCGCGGCTGAAACATCCAGAATCTCAAAAGATCAAGCGCATTAATTATAAATATTTTTTCAAGATCGCTACCTGTGCTTTTCATTTTTGCAATAAACTCTTCCGGGTCAGACAGCATGTCACGTCCGTTTCGTTCAGGAAACATCATTTCAAGCTGTGTATAGCAGTCAAAAACACTTTTGATAGTTCTTTCATAATCCCACAATCTCATGCGGATATTCTCGTGACGATCAGCCAGTCCCTCAATAATTCCACCGACCATATCCGATGCCAGCTTTGATATAACTGCTGCCCATCTCTGAAGTACCATTTCAACTGAAGCAACTCCTGCAATTCCAAGCACTGCACCGATCCCACTGCTAAGACCTATAGCAAGCGGCACAGTGAATATGGACCTCAACAGATTCCAGAACGCAGCACTTCTAGGCAGCCCTCTAAATATATTATGGCTGAAAATATAAAGTCCGTTTGCCAGCCCCATAACACCGTAAAGCATTACAGGATTAGTGTGCGTGTTTATGCCAAATCCCTGATCTAGGAGTAAGGTTTTAACAAAATAGTCAAGCAACGGAACTGAGAATCCGGTAAACAACAACGAATCTGAAATCCTGCTCCAGCTGATATAGTCATTCCAACGTGACAGAGGCGAACGGATGAACCCACCTCCGCCGAGCACGGCCTGTGTAATATTACGCCAGCCAGTAATCCCGAACCAGATAAAAGCACCGAAGAAACGTAAAATCCACCAATCTTTAGTCAGGGCAAAAGTTAAAAAGGCAGGAATAAAACCAAGTAAAATCTTAACCCCGTTCTTGAACCAGGAATTCATATATCTAAACGAACGTGATTTTTTATTTCCGTGCACATGGTCCAAAGTAAAATTATTCACAGTCTCACTGAGACCACCAAGCATTGCTATATTTGTTTTATTTTTTGGACATGCTGTAAATCTGGTTAAACGCCAGTCCTCTGATTTTTTATATCCAAATCCACGAATCAACGGAAGTGTACGTAAAAACCTCATCGACCGATTATACAGTGTGCTGTCCGATGATTTCGGAGTCAAAGTAATATCAAGACAAACTTCGGCTCTAGCGGGAATAGGACACTCCCCCTGCTCAAGCTCTATAAAAACTTTTTTTGCAGCGTGGCTGGGTAATGTGTCAGCAACAACCATCCCCATACCGCGAGTGCGGGCAATAATTCCGGAAGACCCGCTTCCGATACGGGCTTGCAATCTGGAACCTCCATACATGTAACTGAACGTTCCCATGTGTGATAGAACATGGTGCAAACATTCTAGAACTTCGCTTTCCGCAACTGTTCCCATATATTCAAGTTCATGAATTGCCCGAGAAATAATATTTTTGAGTTCAAGTAAATTCCGTTCATTAAGTACCTGACGCAAGGCATGAACTTCTTTCGCAATTTTAGCCGTGCCTAAAGAAATACGTTTGAGATTAAACTCTTCAATATATCGGATTGTTCCGCCGCATTTATACAGGATACAGATGATATCTGCGATGGTAAGTCCGTCAGGAACAAGAGTTATTCTTTTCTGCGATGCTATTTTGCGAATTCGTTGTACAAATTCCTCTGGCGAAAGAGTCATAAGTTCCGGAAAATCGCTCAGTTCTGAATGAACTATACGTCCGTCAATTGAACACGCAACATCAGAACACATGAATTGTTCAAGAATTGTTTCAACATCAAATTTATTTATGGAGTCAACAATACTCTCAATCTCTGCCCGCTTAGTCTCATCAGCATTTTTATACTGAACTTTGAGCTCTTTAACTCGTTTTTTTAACACGGGCATGAGCAATTCAAGAATAAAGCGACCCATGTGTAAAAATGAAGGCTGCCCTGTACCGACAAATGCTAAAAAATCAGCTTCACATACTTCGGGACAAATAACCCCGAACATATCTCCAAGTCTTTCCCGCTGATGTCTGTTAAAATTCTCCAGACTTTGAACCACCTGTTTTTGCTGCCACAGAACAACTTCACGCCCTTCTTCTAAAAAACTAACAACCTCTTTTGATTGAATAAATCTCTCAAAATCACGCCCGTTATCAAAACCATCCAATGTCCAGATAAGTCCTACCGAACGATTCTGCCAGCGGACCTGATACTCAATGCCGACTTTAACCTCGATATCCATAATTCTTGCAGCTTCATAAAGCTCACGGGACTCGACTACACCGACATGGTTATAATATACAACCGTTAAACTTCTAATGCCCTTTATCCAGGCATCCATTATCAAATGAGTAGGAGATTTGCGCCCTTTGCTGTTTGCATCATGAACGCGGTGGTCAAATGAGATATGATTCCACTCTTCAGGCATCTCAAGCAAATAATAACTATCAAGAAATTCTCGGATAATACGAGGCTTACCAGTTGCAGCCTCATGAAAATTGTGGGCAAGTTCAAGGCATAACTCTTCATCGTCAACCGAACGGACAAGCCTTTTCATTATCTGAATAAGCACACGCGCAGTGTTCATGCGGAGCGCGCCTTTAGGCATTGCTAGAACTTCGTCATGCAATGAGCGCAGGGCAGACAATCTCCCTGAAACCCCACCAGTTTCCAAAGAACTTAACAAATGTGCCACAGAATAAGCTATTCTTAGCCCACGCGACCCAACCAGCTCTCTTATTCCATGCGGACTTAAATGTGGCGCAAGGAGATACCGATCTTCGCTTGCAGCAACATCGCGATTGAGAATATCCCGGACAATCCCGAGCAGTTCATAGTCTTGATTATCAAAAAAAAATTTCATTATTCACCACAAGCACACTAAATTTTAACAAAAAAAGAACCTCTTTGTAACAATCTTTAGAATTCTAACAATACCTAAATCAGTCAAGCATTTTTTTAAATAATTAAAATAACAAGTCAAAACCAGTGTTAAGCGAGTTACCAACTAAGAAGCCCTGCCTAAAATATATCAGGCAGGGCAAAAGAGATTAAATAAATTTTATACTTACTTGGAGTGACTAAATCCTCCGGCATCTTCTTCTGACAAAGGCACAGTCATCGGATTCTTTTTCAAGAAATCAAGACAACGTTGCATATCAGCCAATAATAACTCTCCGAGATCGCGACTGACCCCATGCCGAACAAGCATACGCATAATGACTAAATCTTCACGATTAGCAGGCATGGAATAAGCTGGAACCTGCCATCCTCGACTACGCATGCGGTCGGATAGATCGTACAGCGAGAAGCCGTGATCAACTCCTTCTTTCAATTTCCAGCTAAGCGCAGGAATACCGCCTTTTCCATTATAAATAATTTCAAACGGCCCCATCTCAGTGATTTTATCAGCAAGGGCTTGCGCCGTATCATAGCAAGCCTGATGTATCTTACGATACCCTTCCCTACCTAGTCGTAAGAAATTGTAATATTGCGCCACAATTTGACCACCGGGACGCGAAAAATTAAGAGCGAATGTTGGAATATCTCCGCCTAAATAATTTACGCTAAATATCAAATCTTCGGGCAAATCTTCCTTGTCACGCCAGATAACCCACCCGACGCCAAGCGGAGACAATCCGAATTTATGACCCGAGGCATTAATTGATTTTACGCGCTCAAGACGAAAATCCCATTCCAATTCCGGTTCCACAAACGGAGCCAGAAAACCGCCACTAGCACCATCAACATGAACAGGAATATCAAGTCCCGTCTCAGCTTGAAGTTTATCCAGAGCTTCACAAACAGCTTTGACAGGCTCATACTGACAAGTGAAGGTCACACCAAGCGTAGGAATAACGCCGATAGTATTTTCATCACAACGTTTGATTACTTCTTCTGGAGTCATAATCAAACGATCTTTCTCCATTGGAATTTCGCGTAATTCAATATCCCAATAACGGGCAAATTTATGCCAGCAAATCTGAACTGGACCGCATATCATATTCGGTCTGTCTGTAGGCTTGCCTTCTTTTTTCATTTTATCACGCCAACGCCACTTTAATGCCATACCACCAAGCATAGCTGCCTCACTTGAACCAGTAGTGGAACACCCCAAAGTGTTAACGGCATCTGGCGAATTCCAAAGATCTGCAAGCATATGCACGCAACGTGCTTCAAGTTCAGCAGTCTGAGGATATTCATCCTTATCGATCATATTTTTATCTACACATTCATCCATTAGCTTGTGAACTTCCGGATCTACCCAGGTCTGGCAGAAAGTCGCCATGTTCTGACGAGAATTACCGTCCAGCATCAATTCATCATGCACTACCTGATAAGCGTGACGAGGATCGTGCTCATCAGCAGGAAATACATATTTGGGCATACGCACCGACATATCGGTTGAAGCGTATACATCATCCAGCAAGTTTTCTTTGACTGAATTCTTATTGTGTAATGCCATCTTATATTTCTCCTTTTTTTAAATTTCTAGTCTTCAGAAATCTGCTTCCACTCAGGCTTTTTCATTGCATGAATAAGCATAGGCAATCCAATGAAAACAACCATACCAGATGCGACCAAACAAACATAAAGTGTAGGATTACCAACCGGAAGATTAGACGGAGGAAAAAATCCTACAAGCAACGCAAACCCGACACCAATCAGACCAATTCCGGCAACCAGACACATTCCAAAAGCTCCACCAGGAACTTTATATGAACGAGGTAGATCAGGACGAGTAATGCGCAATTTAATAGCTGCTGCATACATAAGAATATACATAACCAGATAGAGGGTTACCGTAATTGCCGAAAGCACAAAAAAAGCTACACTTACATTATCCATAATAAAATAAAGCGAAGCCAATATGGTGACAATCACTGCTTGAATCAGCAAAATATTAACCTGAATTCCATTCTTATTAACTTTTGCCATAAATGGCGGAATTTCACCCTGTCGGGCTGTATGCAAAAGTCCTCGGCTTGGTCCACCTACCCATGACATAACTCCGCCGATGGCTCCAAAAGCTGCCAATAATCCGATTATCGGAGTAATGAACCCGAGATGAAATGCATCAAGCAACTGTTTAAATGCCTGCATCAAACCGGCAGTAAGACTAATTTCTGATATCGGAATTACTGTTGCGACAGCGAGTGAACCTAAAATAAACAATCCAAAAATTATAGCAGCCGCAAGAAACATACTTTCAGGAAATTGTTTAGCTGGATCTTCAAGATCAGTAGCGTGAACAGCCTGAACTTCCACCCCAGCGAAAAGAAGTACAATTCCCGCTAAAAAAGCCACACTACCTAACCCTGTAATATATGGAAAGAACCGTACATGAGGAGCTTGATCCATGAGTTTTTCGGCAGCAACAACTGCGGTGCTCGGCTCAAGAAATTGGATAGGATTACCCTGCACTATCCAGACAGCACCTAAAATTATAATAAACACTCCAGGAAGCAAAGTTCCAAGTAAAACTCCATACTTAGTAACTGAGCTTGCAACATCTGCTCCGGCCATAGTCACAAATGTTGCAGCCCAATAACAAACAAGAATGACTATTCCGGTATATACGCCGTTATCCGCCAAGGAAGGATCCATGAACAAATATGCTAATGCACTGGCTGCAAAAGCAAGTACTGTAGGATACCAGACAACATTTTGAATCCATTGCAGCCATATAGCAGTGAATCCCCACCTGGAACCGAATGCTTCTTTGATCCAAGTATAAACACCTCCGCCTTTAGCACTGAATGCTCCGCCAAGTTCAGCGGCAACCAGTGAAGCAGGTATCAGGAACATCACTGTGGCAAAAAGGATATAGAATATCATTGATAGCCCTTCTTTAGCCATCATAGGAAGTCCTCGCAGACTAACAACTGCCGCTACAGTCATCATACTTAATGTGAAAACAGACATTTTTTTAGATTTTGCCATAAGAAGCAGCTCCTGAATTTAAAGGATAAGCCTTTTGCCGGATTTTAAATACCACTTATAGCAATAAATCATATTATAGACATCAGGTATAGCTTAAGAGTTAACTTAGTGCGTAATATTAATATGAACTAATTACATAATTACCGGTATACGGAGTAATTATTAAAAATTAATAAATACATTTTTAGTCATTAATTTCTAAGATAATCTGGAGCTTTTTTATTTAGACTGTTAGCTTCTTTTTATATGTAGGAGAAATAATAAAAAGGAGGAATAAAATGATCTAAGAAAAAAAGATTACATTTATTTTATTTTTTGCTTGCCAGCCTTAACGATAATAGTTACTACTATCTTCAACGAAACGAGTTTACCCAAATTCACTATACCACTATTCACTACACCCTAAACTTTAAGGAGAATTCAAATGACTAAGACTACTAAAAACTTGCAGGACGCTTTTGCTGGAGAATCACAGGCCAACCGTAAATATCTTGCTTTTGCAGAAAAAGCTGATTCCGAAGGAAAACCAGGCGTAGCGAAGCTTTTCCGCGCAGCTGCTGCAGCAGAAACCATTCACGCACATGCACACCTTCGCCTTCTGAAAGGAATCGGTTCTACTGAAGAAAACCTCAAAGAAGCCATCGAAGGCGAAACATTTGAATTCAAATCTATGTACCCAGGTATGATTGAAGATGCTAAAGCTGAAGGCGAAAACGCAGTACTTCGCTACTTCGGTTTTGCTAACGAAGCTGAAAAAATTCACGCAGAACTTTACACCGAAGCACTGGAAGCTGACGGCGACAAATTTTCTGATGCAGAATTCTACATCTGTTCAGTCTGTGGTCACACTCAGGACGGCCCAGCAACTGAAAAGTGTCCTATCTGTGGCGCAGCACCTAAAGCATACAAAAAAGTAGACTAATAGTTTTACTGAATACGAGCGTTCATCTATTCGGGAATAAAAAGCCCTCAGCTGTTATGCTGGGGGCTTTTTTTGGTGTAATAAATATTAGCTCACCCTAGACATTCCCCAAATAGAATGTAAGTTTCTGTCATTAAATTAACACAAATTATTTAATCATTACATAAGGGTTAGCATGTTCAAGCAAGAAAAGTGGTCTTTTACAGGAGGCTCAGGGACTGAATATTTTTTTGAAATTAAAAAGAAAAGTTCCACCCTCCCTGCATCCGGTGGTATATTCATATTTTCTTACACACACCCGCGCGGACATCTTGCCGGATTTGAAGCACACCCTTTATACATCGGCCAAACTGAAAACTTGAACAAAGCTCTTTCTACCCCTACGCAACTAAAATGCATTACTGATGAATGCTGGAACTGCAACTACATTTTATTAGCTGATGATGAACAAACAAGAAGAAATTGTGTCCAAGATTTGCTTAAGAACTACCAAACTCCTTGCTAATTCTCCCTTTATTTATCTCGAGCCCAATTGCCTTTTTACAAAACAACCCTTACATTGAAACGATCAGTCTAGGTAACTAATCAGGATTAATATTTTTTAATACGACCTCTAAAAAGCAGATCTAATGTTCAAATTAAATATTCGACAAAAGATTGTGATCGGTATCGCTATTTTTTCCATTTGTTTTGGATGCATAGGCATACTTTCATATACAAATACTATTCATCTGGAACGGGAAGTATTGCTGATTGAGCGTGTTGACGACTTAAGCAACCTGATCCTTGAAGTGCGCAGAGCAGAAAAGAATCTATTTCTGTACCACGACTCTACCGTATTTTCACAGGGGATTGAGTATCTTGAACGAGCTGAAACTCTACTGCAATCACTCATGGCGGATTTCACTCAGCCGGAAGTTAAACAACACGGGGCTTTACTTAGTAAAGATTTAATCAATTACCGTGAATTAATTGATAAAATTTCTTATGAGATTAAAACAAGCAAAACTTACAAACTAAGTGAAGAACCGACTCTCCTTCGTGAATATGGACAGGCAATAGTTGAACACTCTCGAGCTATATCCCGTTTTGAACGTGAAAACATTTTAAATATCAACAATGATTTACGTACCAATCTGGCAATTTCCATAGTAGCACTGGCGATTGTTGTTTTAATATTGGTTATCTTTGTCAGTTCAAACATTCTTCTGCCGCTTCGTCTGGTGCAAGAGGCTACTAAGCGCATCTCACTTGGTACGTTTGAAGCTCTTCCCATCAAAAATGCACACGATGAAGTGCAGCAGGTTTTTGTCGCACTTAACTCTATGGTTGAGCAATTAACAAAACGGCGCAGACAGCTGGTTCAGGCTCAAAAACTTTCTTCTATAGGAACGCTGGCTTCAGGCATAGCTCACCAGTTAAACAATCCACTTAACAATATTTCTACTTCCTGCCAGATTCTAACGGAAAACACACAAGGTAAAGATGTACTTGCAGATAAAATGATGCACAATATAGAACAGGAAACATTAAGAGCACGTGACATAGTCAAAGGGTTACTTGAATTTTCACGCGAACGAGAATATTCACCTGCTCCAACTCATCTTGATGTTGTAGTGACTTCAGCCGTACGCCTTGTATCCAGTCAAATTCCATCAGATATTTCAATAAAAACTGACATCTCGGATAAAATTTTAATACAAGCCGATCGTCAACGATTGCAGGAAGCATTTATCAACCTTATCATTAATGCGGTTCAGGCCATCGACACCAATGCCGGATCTATCTTTATCAGTGGAACAATTGAAAAAGACGAAGCCTTGATCACTGTACAGGACTCCGGAATAGGCATGGATACTGAAACATTAGAGCGCATTTTCGATCCGTTCTTCTCAACCAAGGAAGTCGGACAAGGCACAGGACTCGGACTCTACATAGTATACGGTATTATTGAAAAACATAAGGGACGTATCCGCACTGAAAGTACCCCCGGCAACGGCACAACCTTCTTTATTCACCTGCCGTTGGCAAAGGATTCCTTAATATGATCAGTCATGCGAATATTCTTATTGTTGATGACGAACGTATTGCACGCGAAAATCTTGTACATGTCCTGACAGAAGAAGGATACCATGCTGTAGCTGTTGAATCCGGTATGGCAGCTCTGCAGCAAATGGAAAAAGACGAGTACGAACTGGTTCTGACCGATTTGATGATGCCGAGAATGAACGGTATCCAAATCCTTGAACACATCAAGGAAATGCAGCCAACAACCGAAGTTATTGTGATTACGGGACATGCCACTGTATCAACAGCTGTTACTGCTATGCAAAAAGGAGCTCATTCTTACATAGCCAAACCGTTCAACCTTGATGAACTCCGCATGCAGGTGCGCAAGGCTCTGGAGCAGCGAGCTCTATCTGTTGAAGTATTACGCCTCAGACAGGTTATAGCTCAGGGTAAACAGGATTTTCCGTTAGTAGGTCAAAGTGAATCCATACTTCGGATGAAAAAAACTGTCCAACAGCTTGCCACCATGAACTGCAATGTTCTTATTCAAGGTGAAACAGGAACCGGTAAAGAGCTAATTGCCCGAGGCATTCACATGCTCAGTGACAGATCACACGAAAGGTTTATGGCCATCAACTGCGGTACATTCACCGCTGAACTCATGGACAAAGAGTTATTCGGTCATGAGAGAGAAGCCTTCACCGGAGCTCAACGCGGACAAAAAGGGATTCTTGAAGTTGCAGATGGCGGAACAGTCTTCTTTGATGAAATGAGTGAACTGCCGCTTAACATGCAGGTTAAACTGCTGCGAGTTCTACAGGAACGCACCTTTTTGCGAGTTGGCGGAACGCAAGAAATACCAGTTAACATCCGTATTATTTCTGCGACAAACTGTGACCTCAAAGAAAATGTTGAAAAAGGAACCTTCCGTCAGGACTTATTTTATCGCTTAAACGTTGTTACCTTGTCCGCACCACCACTTAGAAAACATAGGGAAGATATTCCGGTACTTGTGGGCCATTTTCTTGAACAGCATAGGACTCCGGAGCAGACAATTACAAGCATATCACAGGAAACTCTGGATATCCTGATGAACCATGACTTTCCCGGAAACGTACGCGAACTAGAAAACATTGCGCAACGGGCACTGGCCCTTGCAAAAGGAACTGTTTTCACTCCAGACCTGCTTCCATATGATGTACGCAATATTCCGGTGGAAAATCCGCTACAGACTCTCGAGGAAATGGAACATCGGCATATTGAAAAAGTCATGCTAGCCACCGGAGGCAACAAAACACAAGCCGCTAAAATTCTGGGCATAGACAGAGTTTCACTATGGCGAAAAATGAAACGCCATAATATGGTTAATGAAGACAACTAAAGCAGTGCTAACTCTACCACTTCGCCCAGTCTACCGACAAGCCTGATTTCAATATTTTCAAGCACTTCTTGTTCGATACTACGTACTGCAGATTCACACTGCTTCGGCAGAATAACCGTTTTAATACCTGCCCGAGACGCAGCCATAACCTTTTCCCGTACGCCTGCGACAGGCAAAACTTCCCCAAGCAGCGAGATTTCTCCGCTGAAAGCCACGTCAGGTCTGACGGGGCGATCCGTAAGCATTGAAAGAATGGCAACAGCTATAGTAATCCCCGCTGACGGACCTTCTTTCGTCACCGCTCCGGCAGGTAAATGGACATGTATATCTGAAGCCTCAAAAAAATCAGGCTCAAGATTGAATCTCTCAGCATTACTGCGTAAAAAGCTCAAAGAGGTCTGTGCTGATTCACGCAAAACTTCACCTAGCGATCCGGTAAGAATCAGCTGTTTGTTACCTTTCATTTTCACAGCTTCAACAAATAATATTTCTCCGCCGTTCTCTGTCCAGACCAGCCCTGTAGCAAGCCCCACTTTAGGTTCGGTCTTAGCCGCAGTATTAAAATGAGGAGTAGCTCCCATGATTTCTTTAACATCAGCAGCTTCAACAGTCAGGACGCCAGCCCCTTCACCGTCAGCAAGCGTCCTCCTTGCTAATTTACGACAAAGTGAAGCTACTTGCTTTTCTAAGCCACGAAGTCCTGCTTCACGAGTATAATCAACAATCAGACTACGCACCGCTTCTGGAAGCAGATCAAAGTCCTTTGGATTAAGCCCATGCTGCTTGAGCTGCTCAGGGATCAAAAAACGTGTGGTTATTTGTTGCTTTTCACTCAGTGTATAACTGGAAAATTCAATTTCCTCCATTCTGTCGCGCAGTGGAGCAGGAAGACGTTCAACCATGTTTGCGGTTGCAATAAAAAGGACCCCGGAAAGATCAAATGGAAGTCCAAGATAATTATCTACAAAGGCACTGTTTTGTTCAGGATCAAGCAATTCAAGTAGAACGGAGGTTGCATCACCTTTAAAATCCTGAATAACCTTATCCATTTCATCCAGCATTATAACAGGATTACGAACTCCAGCTTTCTCGATTCCCAGCATAATTCTTCCAGCCATTGCACCGACATATGTGCGCCGATGTCCGCGCAGTTCCGCTTCATCTCGCAGACCAGCAAGTGACAGACGGAAAAATTTACGCCCCATAGCCTCTGCTATCGCCTTGCCAATAGAAGTTTTACCTGTACCGGGAGGGCCGGAGAAACATAGAACCGGACCACGCAAATGCTGGATGCGCTGATTTTTAGTAAGCAGTTCCATTACGTAATCACGAAGCTTCGTCAGATTTACCGGCTTTCCGAGATATTGATCCGCCCCTTTCATCATAGCAGTGACAGCAGATTTAACAGTAGCGTATCCGGTAAGCATAATTACGCCGGTGTCCGGCCAGCGTCTACGGACTTCCTGCAAAAGTTGAAGCCCGTCCATCCCGTCCATTTTCAAGTCGGTAACTAAAATATCAGCAGGATCATTTTCCATAGCGGCCACTGCTTCAAGACCATTTGCAACAGCCCGAACAGCAAAACCGTCCTGCTCAAAAATTATCGAAAGATTTTCACGCGCTATAACTTCATCATCGGCAAGCAGGATCTTAGCCTGCTGGCGACTATGCAGACTCTTAACGGCTAAAAACTCTAGAATGCGCTCTTTAACTGGGCTTAAGCCATAATGACGCGTATCCAAAACTTCTTTTGCACGTGTCAAATCTAGATCATCTTTAGTAGTAGAATTCCAGGGCAGAGAAAGAATAAATTCAAGGTAATTCTGCCCGATAGCAAATTCAGGTGAAGACTTATCAGTCTTGATCAACCTTTCATATTCATCCCGCGCCACGGGAAGAATATGATCAGGAAGAGAGGCTTCTTCAATGCGCTTGTGCAAATTTTCTATGACGGGGTCTTTAAATTCAACTTGTTCTTTACTATCAGAAGAAGATTCAGGCTCAGGCGTTGATTCTTCAGCATTCTTTTTACGAAACCACTTCATTTTTTTATTTCTCCTACCTTGATGCAAGCTGCTAAATAGTGCCATTTGCATATAAATACATCGAAAAAATCTCTTGTAAAATCTTTATTTTAAAATAACATTAATCAGTTAGAGTGTTAACGTTGCATTATGAAACACACTTAGATCAATAGTTTTTTTAAAAAAACTAGTAAAAACAAATATTCATTTAACATCTTAATATAATATTAAAAAAAAATTAAATTTAACTGCTTTAAGTACATATTTATATTTTAACTACATATTAATAATCTATAAATTGATCTTTTATACCAAATAATATTGTGAATAAATGAACTAGTATTGCATAAAGCAACACCACAAAAACAAGCGTTAACACCGTATTTATAACTACTATGAAGTATTTGTTAATAAGTTTGTTTCTATTTGCAACACACGCGTGTGAGCGGTCAATGCTATTTTAATAAAGATTTAATAATTTCAGGGTATTACACTTAAAAGAATACTTGGCATGAGTTTTGATAGTTATACGATTACGACGTCAATGATCTTAAAATGAGGAGGGAACATGGCTACAGTACAGAATGTAAAATGTTTTTTGGACAGGCACTACAAGGCAATGGTCGAAAATCAATGTAACACCTGTAATGTAGGAGCATGGGCCATCAATCGTAACCAGTCATTATGTGATAATAAAGAAAGGGGGTTTTTCTTGAAAACATTTCTAAACCGTTTTCGGACCAAAGACCAAAATTCTACAACAGCACAAGTTGAAAACGATAAAATCGTCAGTGCTATTTCAGAATCAACCCGCCCTGGCTGCAAAATTCTTGTTGTCAGCAAAGGATCTGCTTTCTCCGGAAATGTAGTAAGCTACGCAGTTGAAATGGCCGCTAAAACCAAAAGCAGTTTGGTTGCGCTAAACCTTGATGAAAAAGGAACAAACTTCAATAATTTCCGAAATGAATGTGAAGGCAACATAGCCAGCTTCTCTGCTAAAGCATCAGAAGCAGGACTACTCTTTGCACATCTGGTTAAAACCGGAGCAGAAGATTCAGTGGTTGCAGAACTTCACAGCAACGACAAAGAATTCAGATACGTAATGGAAGATGTCGCTACAAATCAAACAAAACGGCAGGCAATCCCTGTATATACACATGCAATGCTACGGGTGAAATAGAGGTAGAAAAACCTCTGCTTTGCTCTCTTATACACTATAAGGTATATTATGACTCCTGAGATTATGTTAGTTATGGCTGTTCTCGCATTCGCAGTCTTATTATTTATATTTGAATGGGTTAGAGTTGATGTTGTTGGCATCATAATGATGGTATTACTCCCTCTGCTTGGCCTTGTAACACCAAAGCAGGCTATCAGTGGACTAAGTAGTAATGCCGTTGTTTCCATTATTGCTGTAATCATCATTGGCGCCGGTTTGGACAAAACCGGCGTCATGAATACTATGGCTCGAATAATTCTACGTTTTGCCGGAAAAAGCGAAACCAGAATTATGACAATGATAGCAGGAACTGTTGCCATCATTTCAGGATTCATGCAAAATATCGGGGCCGCAGCTTTATTTATGCCTGCGGCTAAACGTATTGGTAATCAAACTGGCGTTCCAATCGGACGCTTGCTTATGCCAATGGGCTTCTGTGCAATTATCGGGGGATGCTTAACTCTTGTCGGGTCCAGCCCTCTGATTCTGCTAAATGACCTTATGGTAGTCGGCGGCAAGCATTACGAACCATTTGGCTTATTCGGAGTTACTCCTATAGGACTTCTGCTTATTGCAGCCGCTCTTGTTTATTTTATTCTTTTTGGACGGTTCATACTCCCCAACAAAAGTGTCGACGAAAACTCTGGACCAATGTCCAACCTTCTTACCGACACTTACGGAGGTGTAGGCTCTTTATTCGAATTGCATGTTCCTGAAACATGGAAAAATGAAAACAGCCTGCACGCTCTTGAATTACGTCCCATTTACTTTTCAACAGTTGTCGCTATTGCCAGAGATGACGGTACAACACATCTATTTGCTCCTGATGCAATGGAAGATATCCTGCCAGGTGATCATTTAGCTGTTGTTGGACCTAAGGAATTTGCACTTAGCATGGCTGAAGACCTTGGATGGGAAATGCAGGATGAGCTGAAAACTTTTGCAGAAGAACTCTCCCCTAACAATGCAGGAATCATGGAAGGCCTTATCACTCCGCGTTCTGAACTTGTTGGGAAGACTTTAACTAAACTACGCATCCGTGATCGCTTCAAAGTTTCTCCATTGGCTATTTTCCGCGGAGAAAAACTTTTTGTAAGCGGCCTTACAGGCATAAAACTTGAATCCGGTGACGCGTTACTATTGCATGGTCGCTGGGAAATGTTCCATCTGCTAAAAGATCGTCCTGACTTTGTCTTCACTGAAGAAGTCAAAGGTGAAATTCTTCGCACAGAAAAAGCTAAAGTGGCATTAATGTGGCTAGCTATTTCGCTCATAATGATCTTAGGATTTCATGTTCAGCTATCCATTGCACTACTTGCTGGGGCTCTCGGCATGATTCTTACAAAAGTTCTTAGTATTGACGAAGCATATCAATCTGTAGACTGGATGACAGTCTTCCTTCTAGGTGGTCTTATTCCACTCGGAATGGCATTTGAAAACACGGGCGCCGCGAAATTCATTGCTGACACTCTCATGGCGGCACTTGGGCATCCAACTCCTGTGATTTTACTGACCGCAATCGGAATATTGACTTCCTTTTTCACTTTGGTTGCATCCAATGTTGGAGCAACAGTTTTACTGGTTCCACTCTCGATGAATATGGCACTCAGTGCAGGCGTTGATCCGCGTATTGCAGCTTTGACTGTTGCAGTTGCCGCATCAAACACTTTTGTTCTGCCTACTCATCAGGTTAACGCTCTTATCATGCGGCCCGGTGGCTACAAGACCATCGATTACGTACGGGCTGGAGCAGGAATGACCATTATTTATATGTTTGTAATGATACCAGCATTAATGTTTCTTTATTAACCAACACAATGAAATGCCAAGGAGATTTTTTTTCCTTGGCATTTTTACGTGCTCTACTTTAAAAACTAGTTTATAGCCGATAAATATTCATATTGTCCCCAATATTAACCTATTGAGTCTTAAACAAATACAATAGTACACAAATGAGGAAAACTTAATGCAACCATCAATGTTACAATCAGTAGGGAGCAACTTTCTTGGGTCTGCCCCAAAATGGTACAAGCTAACTATATTATTTTTCTTAATTTTAAATCCATGTCTGATGTTTACAGCTGGACCGTTTATCGCAGGCTGGGCACTTATCGCAGAATTCATTTTTACATTAGCTATGGCACTAAAATGCTACCCGCTTCCCGCAGGTGGATTGTTAGCGTTTGAAGCAGTCTTTCTGGGCATGACTTCAACAGAAACTATCTATCATGAAGCTATTAAAAATTTTGAAGTAATACTGCTTCTGATTTTCATGGTTGCCGGTATTTACTTCATGAAGGATTTCCTTCAGTTTACCTTCACTCGTATTCTTGTAAGGGTTCAGTCTAAAATTACAATCTCTGTTCTCTTCTGCCTTGCTGGAGCGGTTTTATCTGCATTCCTTGACGCTCTTACAGTAACAGCAGTTATTATCGCTGTTGCCTACGGTTTCTATAACATCTACCATCGCTTTGCGTCTGGTAAATCATTGCAGAGCGATCATGACCTTTGCAACGATCAGGCTGTTATAGAAAAGAACCGCGAGGACTTAAAAGAATTTCGTGCATTCCTGAGAAACCTTATGATGCACGGTGCAGTTGGTACAGCTCTCGGAGGAGTTTGCACGCTTGTAGGTGAACCGCAGAACCTTCTCATCGGTGGAGAAATGGGCTGGCACTTCATAGAATTTTTCCTTGAAGTTATGCCTGTATCATTACCGGTTCTCGCCACCGGACTTATTACCTGTATTACTGTTGAATACTTCCACCTGTTTACATACGGCGCAAAATTACCAGGTAATATCCGTTCACATCTGCTTGAAACCGCAATTCAGATGGAAGAAAAACAGGGTAATAAAGGTAAAGTTAAATTAATTATTCAAGCTTTGACAGGCCTCTGGCTTGTTGTTGCTTTGGCTTTCCACCTTGCCGCGGTAGGTATTGTAGGGTTATCGGTAATTATTATTCTAACAGCTATGAACGGCGTAATTGAAGAACATCATTTAGGTAAAGCTTTTGAAGAAGCATTACCATTTACCGCTCTTCTCGTAGTATTCTTCTCCGTTGTCGCTGTAATTCATGATCAAGGTCTTTTCCACCCAATCATCAATTTTGTACTCAGCCTGCATGGACAAACTCAGCTTGTAGCATATTACATTGCGAACGGAGTGCTTTCAGCAATTTCTGACAACGTATTTGTTGCAACTGTTTACATTTCAGAAACGAAAATTCATTTCGTCAATCTGCTCGGTGCTATTCCAAACATAGGTATGACCGGACAAGCTTTGATGGACAAACTTACTGATCCTCATATGGCAAGAGTTGACGCGGTAGCAGGTCTTCCTCAAGCAGCAGCAACTCAGGCTCTCGATATCATGAGAAACCTAGACAAACTTGCAGTTGCTATTAACACCGGAACTAACATTCCAAGTGTAGCGACTCCTAACGGTCAGGCAGCTTTCCTATTCCTACTGACTTCAGCTCTTGCACCTGTTATCCGCCTTTCATACGGACGGATGGTGCTTCTAGCCTTACCTTACACCATTACCATGTCAATCATGGGCCTTGTGGCTGTTAACTACTTATTGTAGTTAACAGTATGCTGCTACTGAATCTGGCAGCATCACCGGACCCGTAGTTGATTTCCAACTTCTACTGGACCTGAAAAATTAAAATAAAAAGCCCTTCACTATTATGTGAAGGGCTTTTTATTTACAGAGTTAATCCTGTAAAAATTTACTATATCTAATTCTTAAATTTACAACTGCGCCCTTATCATTCCTGCAGTTTCAAGAACAATAGGCGCTAATTCTTCTTCAACTCTCTTTGCTGTCCAATCTGCAACTCTAGCTGAGATATACACCGAAGCGCGAGGAACACCATGCATATCAAGCACCGGAGCAGATACGGCAATCTCGCCGACCAGTTGCTCCTGCTCAGAAATACAAAACCCTCTTTCTCTGATTTGAGCAATTTCGCGCATAATCTCATCAATATCTGAGATTGTATAAGGTGTAATCGTACTGCGATCTGAACGCTCTAAAATACTTAAAATATCTGAATCATCCAAACACGAAAGAAACGCACGTCCCCCACAAAATGCCGGCACACTCCGCCCAGGAAGAGTGCCTTCCAGTATAAACAACCGCTGCGGTAAACGGATCAAATAAATTATAGAAGTGTCGTAAAGAGTTCCGAGATAAACAGAATTGCCAGTCCGTTCACGAGCATCCAGCAAGAAAGGTGTTGCAACTTCTATGAGCCGCTCTCCCCTCAAAAAATTATAACTGAGGCTCATGACTTTAGGAGTCAATCTGAATTGTTTGGTAGCTGCATCTTTATAAAGGTATCCTAGAGATTCCCAAGTATGTAAAAATCGCTGAACAGCACTTCGATTAAGACCAGTTAGTTCGACAATAGCGTTGAGACCAAGCTGCCTGTTCCCTTCGTCAAAGGCTTCAAGCACTTGCATTCCTTTTTCAATAGACCCCACAAACAGAGGGTTATTTCTCTTATTTTTAATTTTATCCACCATAATAACATAGATACATTTTCTTTAAGATTCAGTCCAGTTACTTATAAGAAGACTCGCGTAAATCTATTTTTGCTTTTTTCATAAAATACTATTCCCATTTCACAGAAATCAAGACCAAAGTAACATTTTTGTATTTTAACATTGTTTTTATATAAATATTTTTTCTACTAAACACTTTTTTGTCAAAAAAGCTTGACCGGTCATTCATAAGTCAAGTATTGGAATTAGGTAGAAGTTATTGCAATGCGATATTTAATACTAAAAATGACTATAAAAAGTATAAATAAACAGTTAAGCTAAGGTATATGAGTAGAAATAATAAATATTTTTTTATATTTTACTCAAGTTTTACAGCATGATATAGAAGACTTCCAACTCAATAGTTATTTTGAAAATATTTGAAAAAGCAAATGACGATACATGACATACAGGATGTCTGCCATTTGTCATTTTCTAACCTTCATCCCCGAAGAGGACATTATGAAACGTCTTAATCTTTTTTGTCTGATGCTGATGCTGGCAATGGCAATCCCCGGAAGCTCTTTAGCTGCGACAACAATTAAAATGAGCTACAATGGCCCGCCAAATAAGAGTGACAATGCTGTGCACTACTTTGCTGTAACATTTCAAGATTTGCTGAAAAAAGAAATCGGCAATGATATTGATCTCAAACTTTTTCCTAACAGCCAGCTAGGTAATGAAGAACAGCGCATGGAGCAGGTTATGAGCAGTCCGCAAATCAATGTTGCTTCCTACGGCGGCTTGCAGACTGTATTCCCTGAAATGTTCGCTACAAACATTCCTTTCCTTTTCGATAATTATAAAGCTGCACATGAATTCTTTGATAAGAGCAGTTTTATGGAAAAAGCACGTAAAGAACTACTTGAACGTACCGGTATAGAACTGCTTGAAGTAGTTGAAGAAGGCGGATTCCTAGCATTTACAAGCGATAAACCGATCCACTCACCTGCGGACTTCAAAGGCATGAAATTCCGCGCGATGGATACCAGTCAAGTTGCCATGTACGAATCATTCGGAGCTTCCGGAATGCCTATCCCTTGGACTGAAGTATACCTTGCTTTGAAAACAGGCGTTGCTGACGGTCAAATGAATCCTCCTACTTACATTATTATGGGTAGCCTGTACGAAGTTCAGAAATATCTGGCTCTTGCAAATGTTCAATACTCTGACCAGTTCCTGCTTATGAATGGCGAACTGCTCAAGTCTCTCACTAAAAAAGAACGTGCCGCCATTAAAAAAGCTGCTCACGAAGCAAATATAAAAACCCGTGATTTCGTCGAATCACAAGTTCAGGACCGCGTTAAGTTCCTCGAAGACAAAGGAATGACCAGCTACACCCCGACGCCTGAGGAATTAGCTCAGTTCAAAAAACTAGGCAGCCCTTCATATATCAACTGGTTAAAAGATCAGGTTGATAATTCATGGATCGATCTTGCCATCAAAGACGCTGCAAAAGCTAATGCTCTGGGAGCAAAATAAAAATGGAATCTGTCACTTGTTTTTGCAAAAAAGCCTCTGACACACTAGAGAACCTCTGCCTGATCGGGGCAGGGGCTCTCCTCATCATCAACTTACTTGATGTCATGCTTGGAGTTTTTGGGCGTTTTTACCGCCCGCCAATGTGGACCACTGATTTAGCTAGAATAACTTTAGTCTGGATGGTTATGCTTGGAGCTGCTCCGGCACTGAAACGCGGAGAACATATGGTCATCCGCATCATTGTAGACAGACTGCCCGAAACACCTAGAATGATAGTAACTATTATTAGGCGTATCGTTTTCGCGGCAATTCTCATCTTCATGCTAATATATGGCTACAATTATGCCCAAAAATTACATATGTTCACCATCATGACTCTTGGAATAAAAAAGAGTGTCTCACTTATGTCTATACCGACCGGCATGGGGCTTATGCTGATTCAATACATATTGCAGCAATTTATACCGATCTCAAATGACGAGACATGTAAGGAGGACCGCTCATGAGTTTAGCTCTCCTCGGAATTTTCTTTGCAGCGCTGATTTGCGGGCTACCTCTTTTTGCTGCAATGCTGGCAACAGCGATTAGCGGATTTGCTTTAATCGGTGATTTTTCACAGTTCCGCATCATGATTCAACAGTTTTATGGCGGCATGGAGCCTTTCTCCTTACTGGCAATTCCCTATTTCATTTTAGTCGGTGAACTCATGGGAAGTGCCGGACTTACCAACCGTCTGCTTACTTTTGCCGAAGCTCTGGTCGGACACTTCAAGGGCGGGCTCGGCTACGTAACCGTTGTTGCCAGTATTATATTCGCCGGGGTTAACGGGTCCGCAGCTGCGGATGCTTCTGCTGTTGGTTCCATCATGATTCCAGCCATGAAAAAAGGTGGATATCCTCCGTCCTACGCGGCAGGCCTTACAGCCGGAAGTTCACTGATCGGACCGATTATTCCACCAAGCATTTTTATGATTCTGTTCGGAGCAATGACAAAGACTAATGTCGGAGCCTTATTTATGGCAGGAGTTTTGCCCGGTATGTTGCTAGGCATAGCTTTTATGGTCATGCACAGAATCAGTGCTTATAAGCTTAACCTTCCTACTGTAAACTCAGAGTTTTCTTTTTCTAAACTCCTTACTGCTACAGGCGGGGCCATTACCTCTTTAGTCGCTCCGGGCATCATTATCGGAGGCATTCTTTTCGGGTTCATGACTCCCACGGAATCAGGTGCAATTGCCAGCCTATACGTTCTTGCAGTCGGCTTTCTATGGACACGCGAACTGACATGGAAAGATGTAAAGAAAGCACTCGGCAATACAGTCAGGCTTACAAGTGTCATTTTCGTTGTTATCGGCGCGGCAACAATTGTAGGTTGGATTCTTGCTTCAGAGCAGATTCCTCAGAAGCTTGCTCCAATAATTTTAGAATATGCCAAGACACCTTTCATGGTTCTGCTTTTCATGAGTCTGATTATTTTCATCGTTGGTATGTTCATGGAAGAAATAGCAGCACTTGTTTTACTGACTCCGGTCTTTGCACCCCTTGCTGTCGCGGCTGGAATTGATCCTCTGCATTTCGGAATCGTAATGACACTAAATATTACCATCGCGCTAATCACTCCGCCCATGGGAGCATGTGTTTACATAGTTTCATCAATAGGATCTGTTCCTCTTGAAAAAATGTTTAAACACATCTGGCCCTTTGTCTGTGTAGCCATAGCCTGTCAGTTTATGCTGATAGCATTCCCTTCGATTTCGCTCTGGCTGCCACGCATGTTGGGATATTAACGAATAAGACATTATTATATGGAGTTAAGAATGTCATATCACATAGATTCTCCCGCTATACCTCAAACTGTTACCCCGTCATGGAAAGCTGTTTATTCGATTGAAATAAAGGAGAACACTGAAAAGCTCGTGCCCTTATCATTGGCGGAAAATCACTTTCTAGTCCGACCTGCATACTTTTACGCAGGAATTACTAAAGCCCTGCCGGAATGCTATGCTAGGGACAAGATAAGGAAAATGCTGCTCAAAGCAAACGGGTTTCTCCCCAAAGGTTTACGCCTAATCATTCTGGATTCATGGCGCAGCAAAGAAACTCAAACAGCCCTATTTAACGAATGCGTAGCGGCTCTTATGAAAGTTCATCCTGACAAAGATGAAAAAACCATTAATAAAATGGCCTCTGAATTTGTAGCAACACCGAGTTTGGATCCAGCTCACCCCTCACCTCATGCAACAGGGGGAGCGGTTGATCTGACTATTGCCACAACAGAAGGCGAACCGCTCTTTTTCGGAGCGGCTTTTGATTATCCCGGAGCCGTTTCCAACACTAGGTATTTTGAAGAACGTCTTGAACGAGGTGAAACACTGACCGACATTGAAGTGACTTCAATGAAGAACCGTAGATTACTATATGATGTTATGACGCGCGCCGGATTTGTTAACTATCACGGCGAATGGTGGCATTTTGAATACGGCACACAGCGGTGGGCTTATACCCAAAAAAAAGACCATGCTTTATATGGCCCTAAGATCATAACCCTCAATTCATTTGCCGCATTTGTTCCGTCATTTAACGCTGGCATTACGACCTTAGTCAGTGCCGGAGGTTGATGATAGATTATATTGTCAATTTTCGTTGATGTAGATGCTTTAGGTGAGAAAAGCCCCTGACTTGGTCAGGGGCTTTTTGATTTTGAATTTGTATATTGAAATCAAACCGATTTCATTTATCCAGAAAGAAACGAATCTAAACTCAGCCGATACAAACAGGTTTCACATTAACAAATTCGCGGATTCCGTAGCTTCCGAGTTCACGTCCATAGCCTGAACTACCTATTCCGCCAAACGGCAAATGCATGTTACTGCGGACAAGGCTGTTGATATAGACACAACCGGTTCTGATACGGGCCGCAACCTTTGCCGCCACGTCCTTATCCTTAGACCAGACTGACCCGCCAAGGCCGAATGGAGTATCGTTTGCAACTGCCACCGCTTCGTCGACAGAATGCACGCGAAAAACCAGAGCTACCGGTCCGAACAATTCCTCTTTGCAAACGTCGGCGCTTGATGGGATATCAGTAATTATCGTTGGCGGATAATAATAACCTGTACGTTTTGGAATACTCCCGCCGGTTAAAATTTTTCCGCCAGCTTCAACACAGCGATCAACCTGGCTCTGCAACTCTACACGCAAATTCCCTGATGCCATTGGCCCCATATCCGTTTTAGAGTCAAACGGATCACCCATTACCAGTTTGGACATACACTTGGTAATACCGGATACAAATTCATCGTAAACTTCATCCATTACGATAAACCGTTTTGCAGAAATACAGGTTTGTCCAGTGTTACGGCACCTTGATTTGGCTGCAACTTCAGCGGCTTCTTCAATATCGGCATCGGCAAGCACTACCAGAGGATCACTTCCCCCTAACTCCATAACTGATTTTTTAAGTCTTGCTCCAGCGGCAGAAGCCACTTTCCGCCCGGCAGCAGCACTTCCGGTGAGGCTTACTGCAAACACGGATTCGTGATCCAAAACAGTTTCAACCTGACTTGCCCCGATAAGCAGTGTTCTGAATACATTCGCAGGAAACCCCGCATCTATAAATATTTTTTCAATAGCCAAAGCACACTGAGGAACATTGGAGGCGTGCTTAAGAACGACTGTATTACCAGCCATAAGCGAAGGAGCAGCTATGCGGAACACCTGCCAGAAAGGAAAATTCCACGGCATAACGGTCAGCACTGTACCAAGCGGCTCAAAAGTAACTGACGCCTTACTCCCCACGCCATCTACAGGGATAGGTGCAAGCATGGATTCGCCTTCATCAGCGTAATAGTCACATACCGCAGCACATTTTAAAGCTTCTTCTTTACCCATGCGAATTGGTTTACCCATTTCTATAGCCATAATTTCAGCAAGTTCTTCACTCTGAGCGCGTAACTGCTCTGCTGCTTTTTTCAAGAGTCCGGCACGTTCACTGAAACTCTTCGATTTCCACCCGGTCCAAGACTCCGCCGTAGAGTTAAGAACGTTCTGCAGATCACCTTCAGATAACGGATTAAAAGAGGCGACAACTTCTTCGGTAGCCGGGTTAAGACTCTGAATACTCATAAAAAGGTTCCTTTTATTTATATCTAAATGAATTTTGCTTATACGAGATTAAAATTCTCAAATAGAAAGATTTTTCCATATCGTCTTTAGCTCTTTTGTTGATGACAGTCTACGCCCTTACAGTACACGGATCAATTAGGCTTAGCCCCACTTTTCAGAAATATTTTCGTAAATATATCGATAAGAAAAGGGCTTACACTAAACGAAGTGTAAGCCCTTTTCTTTTTTCAGGAGTATAAATAAAAATACATCCTAATTATTTTTTTCTAAGGCAAAACATACCCGCAACACTATCTTTCGACTACACATAGTTTAAAGAAAGACAGTCCAATATATAGTAAACCAATCTCTTATATCACAAGAATACAACAGTTCTTGTAATAAATTACTCTGAATATTTTATACTCATCCAGAATCTATTCAAAGCTTTTTTAAAAAGAGAAGAATGATTTAAAAACTTTAATATAATAAACTTAATTTGATTTTACACTCCGTTAACTTATCTTATTTAAATATAAATTGCGTCCATAGCCAAGATTCTACAGCCAACAACCCACCCAACGCAGGTTTTCAATATTTAACAGCAAGATACGAACCAAAAATTTTTAGCTTAAATATTATACAGTTAAGTCTTTTAAAAACATTTTATGTGCGGCTAATTGGTTTGTATTAAATGGATTAAAATCCCATTACAGCATAATGCAAACCAACAAATTAAAACTTACTCCAATATTTCAGTACGTTAAGCAAAAAAGGAGATTTTGACCCACACAATACACCAAAACGTGTCAAAATGACACGTATAAATTTTACACCTCACCATAGACAGCATTTTAGAGATATGAGATTGCTGCAAAGACAAAATACCAATAAATGCGGAACCCCCTTTACGAGGATATTTCGACGTGAAACGAAAATTTGATCTTTTCTGGCGTGAAAGCCTGTTGGAATGTTCCAAGGCTGATAAACGAATCACTCAAGGAGTTCTCGGGGCAGCATTTTTTTCAACTTTCGGAGTTGGAGCTTTCACGTTTGCCATGTCTGTCAACGCCCAGTCGTCAGGGCTTTCACCTGCATGGCTCGGGCTGGCTTTCTCAGGTTACTTCCTTGCCCGCCTAATCCTTGCACCTATCGCTGGTTACGGTGCAGATTTTATCGGACCTATCCCTCTTATTCTTGCTGCAACAGGAGCAGGAACCATCATTCCTACTCTTTACTCATTTTCTCAATCTTCAGAAATACTCGGTATTATTCAGATTTTATTAGGTTTTTGTTCAGGCGTAGTAAAACCCGTAACTATGTCCCTTCTAGGAGAATGTGTACCTAAAAGTAAACGTGGGCGATTATTTGGAGCCTACAACACCTGCTTATATACAGCTTTAATTATCGGGCCGTTAGCCGGAGGCTTGGCTATCAATATTCAAAAAGGTATCGGACCATTATCTCTAGCATTACCAAGTATCGGGATGGGGCTTACTTTTCTGTTTTTCTTACGTGCTAAAAAGTCTTCACATGCTCATTCAGCAAAGATAAAAATAGCTAAAACAAGAGCTCCATGGCGCAATCATACCTTTCTAGCCCTGCTTTTAGCAGTCATGGGGCGCACGGTTGGAGCATCCGTAATCATTACTTTTTTACCAAGGCTCATCAATGAACGTTTCGGACTTAGCGGGATTATTGCCGGAATTCTTTTCGCTCTTCCCAATATCGCCATCATTTTAGGCATGCCTTTAACTAGTAGATGGGCTGATATACGTGATAAAACAGGGCTGACATTTTTGGGCATGGGCATCTGTGCAGCCTGTCTATTCTGCTTCAGCATGCCGCTGCCCATGTGGGGATTTGCATGCCTTGCAGTGATAATGGGACTCGGATCAGCTCTTTCACTGCCTGCTTCAATGTCTCTGGCTGCTGATATGGGGGCTGCGAAAGGGGCCGTCATGGGAATCTTTCTCGGAACAGCCAACTTAGGATTTGTTCTCGGGCCAAGCCTCGCAGGATTCGCAGCCGAAAATGGAAGCATAGCTGACGCGTTTGAACTAAGCGCACTTTTCAGCGGATTATGCCTTCTCCCAACGTTTATACTGATGAGTAAAAGATTGTATACTTAATAATTTTAGTAGGTAACTCTATTTCTGAACCACTTCTTGAGAAATTTTACACAAGCGGTTGACGGGTTATAGTTTAACAGTTACGTAATAAGTCCAACGCAAAAATTTCCGTGCCTTTTCCTGCTCAAACCAGAGCCTCCCAAGTGCGCATCGGAAATTGTCATGATTTAAACCCACCCTTCTCAGGATACGCTAAGGCGCAAATGCCTAAGCGCGTTGTCTTGTTGCACCCAAATTACTGTCCGTAAAAGCTTATAGGGATAAGGTGTACTCTTTATGATAAAACTCAAGAAAGGACTCGACATTCCTATCTCGGGTGAACCTGAGTTGGAACTATTCGAGGAAAGTCCTCCTAAGACTGTAGCGGTGCTCGGTGGCGACTATGTCGGCATGAAACCGAGTATGTCCGTTGCAGTAGGGGATACGGTCAAACTAGGCCAAGCTATCTTTAAAGACAAAAAAATTGAAGGCGTAGTCTTCACAGCTCCCGGAGCAGGCAAAGTCATCGCAATTAACAGAGGTGATCGACGGGTTTTACAATCTGTGGTCATTGAACTCGATGAAACCGCGGGAGAGGTGGATTTTCCAAAATACAGTTCGGAAAAACTGCTTAGCCTTGATCGCCAAAAAATTGTTGATAACCTCGTAACATCCGGCATGTGGACTTCGCTTCGCACACGCCCTTTCAGCAAAACCCCGGAAATAGATTCTATTCCGCATTCCATTTTTGTAACGGCTATGGATACCAATCCACTGGCTGCGGACCCAACTCCAATCATCTGGCAGGAATCTGAAGCATGGCAAGACGGTCTTCGCATACTCACTAGACTAACCGAAGGCGATATCAATGTCTGCGCGTCAGATGGCAAAGCCCTGCCACTTCTTCAAGAGGTGAAAACTCAGCTCTTTTCAGGACCTCACCCTGCAGGTCTGGCTGGGACTCACATTCATTTTATTGATCCAGTCGGCCCTGAAAAAACCGTTTGGCATCTTGGCTATCAGGACGTCATTGCTATCGGAAAGCTTTTCACCACTGGTAGGATTGCTACAGAGCGTTTCATCGCCCTTGGCGGCCCTATGGTTAAGCGGCCGTGTATCCTCAAGACAAGAATGGGCGCTTGCTTAGACGAAGTGCTCGATGGAAAAATCCTTAAAGGCGATGTCCGTATCGTTTCAGGATCAGTGCTTTCCGGCTTTAAAGCTGAAGGCCCGCTTGGTTATCTTGGTCGCTTCCACAACCAGATTTCAGCAATTGCCGAAGGAGGCAAGCGCGAACTTTTGGGATGGATGGGACTGGGATTAAACAAGTTCTCCGAAAAGTCAGTATATCTGTCAGCATTCTGCAAGAAAGGAAAAAAGTTTGCTCTCAATACGCTCTTAGGCGGAAGTCATAGGGCTATTTTCCCCACGGGAGCATTTGACGAAGTCATGCCGATGGATATCCTGCCGACGTACCTTGTAAGAGCTATGGCTGTTATGGACACGGATGAAGCTCAGGCACTCGGTTGCTTGGAACTCGATGAGGAAGACCTCGCCTTGTTGTCCTTTGTGGACTGCGGCAAGAACGATTTCGGGTTCATGCTGCGTGAAGTCCTCACTCTTATCGAGAAGGAAGGATAAGAATTATGGGAACTTTACTTAATAAAATACAGGATGCTGTCACCGGAGATGGAAAGTACAAAAAGTACTACCCGATCTACGAGATGATAGATACCTTTCTGCTTTCGCCAAGTGAAACAAGTTCAGGAGCCCCTCACGTCCGCGATGCTATTGATCTAAAACGAGTCATGATCACCGTGGTTTTCGCTCTTATACCTTGTTTTTATATGGCAATGTGGAATACGGGATATCAAGCCAACACTGCACTTTCAGCCCTGGGACTTGAAGCTGGAACAGGCTGGCAATGGGGGGTGATGAAGCTTTTGGGTCTTTCGGCTAATCCGGAAAACTTTGGAGCTAATATCATTTTAGGTGCACTCTACTTTTTCCCGATCTATATTGTCTGCAACATCGTAGGCGGTTTTTGGGAAACGCTTTTTGCAGTTGTCCGCAAACATGAAATAAACGAAGGATTCCTCGTTACGGGATCACTCATTCCGCTTATTCTTCCACCTCAGATTCCGCTATGGCAGGTGGCTCTCGCTACAAGCTTCGGTGTGGTTATCGGTAAAGAAATATTCGGAGGCACTGGTAAGAATATCCTTAACCCGGCACTTCTGGCCCGTGCGTTCCTGTTTTTTGCCTATCCCGCTCATATCTCCGGAAACGCAGCATGGGTTGCAGTTGATGGGTATTCAGGAGCAACTCCACTGGCCCTTGCTTCAGGGGGAGGCATAACAGCAGTCATGGCCAAATACTCATGGTGGGATTGCTTTATGGGAACCATCCCTGGTTCAATCGGGGAAACTTCAACACTTGCGTGTTTAATCGGAGCAGTCGTTCTGATCATAACAGGTATAGCCTCATGGCGTATTATGCTCTCCATCATTGCCGGAGCTTCTATTGTAGCAATTGTGTTCAATACAATAGGAAGCGCAACCAACCCGATGATGACGATCAGCCCTCTGTGGCATCTGGTCATGGGTGGTTTAGCCTTCGGTATGGTATACATGGCAACTGATCCGGTATCATCGTCAATGACTCCAAAAGGACAATACTATTACGGGGCACTTATCGGAATCATGATTATTCTGATACGTACGGTTAATCCGGCCTACCCCGAAGGCGTCATGCTGGCGATCCTCTTCGGTAACGTGTTTGCTCCGATCATCGACCATTTTGTCATGAGGGGTAATATCAAGCGAAGGAAGGTGCGCAGTGTCTAACGATTCAACGAAAAAAGTATTTGTTGTGGCGTTTTCTCTGTGCCTCGTCTGCTCGCTTCTGGTATCAGCGGCAGCAGTAGGTTTGAAATCCATTCAGGAAGAAAACAAATCTTTGGCGCGTAAAGAAAACATTCTGAAAGCTGCCGGCATCTATAATAAAGATGTTCCGATTGCAGAATTATATAAACAAATCGAATCCAAAGTTGTTGACTTATCTACCGGTAAATATGTGGACATAAATGCGGATACCTTTGATCAGCGTAAAGCGGCCAAAGACCCGTCATCAAGTATCACTATTCCAGCCGATGGAGATCAGGCAGGTATCGGACACCGTTCCAAATATGCCAATGTCTATCTGCTTAAAGACGGTAAAACCCTTAAACGTGTGATACTGCCTATCCACGGCAAAGGGTTGTGGTCAACGATGTACGGCTTCATAGCTCTTGCTCCTGACTTAACCACCGTAAAGAACTTCGGTTTCTATGAACACGGTGAAACTCCAGGACTCGGCGGCGAAGTTGATAATCCTAACTGGAAAGCAAAGTGGATAGACAAAAAGGTCTATAACAACGAAGGGGTACCTGTTCTTGACGTTATTAAAGGAACAGTCAACCCATCAGACCCAATGGCTATCCACGAAGTAGATGGACTGGCTGGGGCCACGCTGACATCACGTGGTGTTACCAATCTGGTGCATTACTGGCTGGGCAAAGGTGGATTTGAACTCTACCTAAAGCAACTGGCTATCGAGGAAGGTGATCAAAATGGCTAAATTCAGAGAAGTTTTACTCAAACCGCTTCTGGAGGACAACCCCATCGCCGTTCAGATCCTCGGGATTTGTTCAGCTCTGGCCGTTACCACCAAACTTGAAACGGCATTCGTTATGAGTCTTGCTGTTATTTTTGTTACGGCAGCATCAAACATGTCGATCAGTTCTATTCGTAAACATATTCCTTCAAGCATCCGCATTATCGTCATGATGACCATCATCGCGACACTGGTTATAATCGTCGATCAGTTCCTTAAAGCGTTTGCCTACGGAATCAGCAAACAGCTATCCGTGTTCGTCGGGCTTATCATAACTAACTGCATCGTCATGGGACGAGCTGAAGCTTATGCTATGAAGAATTCACCAAGTCTGAGTCTTGCCGATGGTATTGGTAATGGCTTGGGATACGGACTTGTTCTTCTTATCGTGGCCTTCCTGCGCGAGTTATTAGGCTCCGGTAAAATCTTCGGGCTTAGCGTGTTCAAACTAACGTCTGAAGGCGGCTGGTACGAGCCGAACGGGCTCATGCTTCTACCCCCGAGTGCGTTCTTCATCATCGGATTGCTCATCTGGTCCGTGAATGCTTACGAAAAGCGTAAAAACGCTAAGCCATAAGGAGTGAGCCATGGAACATCTACTTAATATCTTCGTCAAATCGATTTTTATCGAAAATATGGCGCTGGCCTTCTTCCTTGGCATGTGTACCTTTCTGGCTGTGTCCAAAAAGGTGGCAACTGCTCTAGGACTTGGTGTGGCCGTTGTTGTGGTCATGACTATCACAGTTCCGGTCAATAACCTGCTTTACAACTACTTCCTACGCGAAGGAGCTCTGGCATGGGCCGGATTCGGCAATGTGGACCTCACATTTGTCGGTCTGATTTCATACATCGGAGTTATCGCAGCTATCGTTCAAATTATGGAAATGGCTCTCGATAAATATGTGCCGTCTCTTTACAATGCTCTAGGTATATTTTTACCCCTGATCACTGTTAACTGCGCCATTTTGGGAGCTTCTCTGTTTATGGTTGAACGTGATTACAACTTCGCAGAATCCCTTACTTTCGGTTTCGGTTCCGGCATCGGCTGGGCACTTGCCATAGTTGTTCTGGCCGGTATCCGCGAGAAAATGAAATATTCGAATGTACCTGAAGGACTTCAGGGACTGGGCATAACGTTTATCGTGGTCGGTCTTATGTCATTCGGATTTCTGTCATTTTCAGGAATACAGATGTAGTTGCAAAGGTGGCTGATTGCGCCTTTTTATTTACGAACCATCAAACTATGGGAAGTGAAGAACCATGGTTGAAATTATACTCGGTGTAGTGATGTTTACCGGCGTAGTTCTTGCGCTATGTGTGTTCATCCTGCTCGCCCGGGCCAAACTTGTCCCGAGCGGAGAGGTTAACATTGAAATCAACGGAGACCCGAAAAAATCCATTGTGATCAGACCCGGGACAAAACTCCTTAACGCATTGGCTGAAAAGGAAATATATGTACCATCCGCCTGTGGTGGCGGTGGTTCATGCGGTCAATGTAAATGTCAAGTTCATGCCGGTGGTGGAGATATTCTGCCAACTGAAACCGCGCACATAAGCAAGCGTGAAGCCCGTGAAGGGACTCGCCTAGCCTGTCAGGTAAACGTTAAGCAGGATATGAAAATTCAGGTTCCGGCCGAAATCTTCGATATAAAAAAATGGGAATGTACGGTTAAATCCAATATTCCACGTGCTACGTTTATCAAAGAATTCACAATTCAACTTCCTGAAGGGGAAAATGTGGACTTCCGTGCCGGAGGTTACATTCAGATAGAAGCCCCTGCTCATACCGTTGACTACAAAGACTTTGAAGTTGGCGACCAGTTCAAGGAAGATTGGGATAAATTCAACCTGTGGCGTTACACATCGGTGGTTAAAGAACCCATAGTACGTGCGTACTCAATGGCTAACTACCCCGATGAAAAAGGCATCATAATGCTTAACGTCCGCGTTTGCCCGCCTCCTCCATTTGCTCCGGACGCTCCTCCCGGGCAGATGTCGTCGTACATCTACAGTCTCAAACCAGGAGATAAAGTAACTATCTCCGGCCCGTACGGCGAATTCTTCGCCCGTGATACGGACACGGAAATGATCTTTATCGGCGGTGGAGCGGGTATGGCTCCCATGCGCTCGCACATCTTTGATCAGCTGAGAAGGTTAGGGACTAAACGTAAAATCAGCTTCTGGTATGGAGCTCGCAGTCTACGCGAAATGTTCTACGTGGAAGAGTTCAATCAACTTGCCGAAGAGTTCCCGAACTTCACTTGGCATGTAGCCTTGTCTGATCCACTGCCGGAAGACAATTGGACTGGACATACCGGATTCATCCATAACGTTCTCTTTGAGAACTATATTAAGGATCATCAAGCGCCGGAAGATTGTGAATTCTATATGTGCGGTCCGCCAATGATGGCATCCGCAGTAGAAAACATGCTCATCTCGCAGGGCGTGGAAAAAGAAAACATTATGTATGACAACTTCGGTGCATAATAAGGCTGAAGCAAAATACAAATAAAATGCTCGGGCCGGAAAAACCTTTCCGGCCACGAGCACTTTCTAAAAAACAAATAAATTGCCCTTTGCGGTTCATATTACAAGGATAAGATATATGGAGTGGTTTTCGGGGTCGCTTAAAAAATTCACTGGATTACTCATTCTGACACTCATCTTAGGTGGGTGCGGCGGCGAATCCAAACCCGTTCAACTTAAGGGTAAAGCACTAGGCACAACGTACTCTATCGTAATCTATGATCTTCCAAACAACTTGTCACCTGAGACCTTAAACAATGGCATTGAGCAGGTTGTGGGAAAAGTGAACTCGGCAATGTCTCTGTTCAAACCTGAGTCAGAATTGTCACAGTTTAACGATTATAAGGGCTCTGACTGGTTTCCCGTATCCAAAGAGTTAGCCGAAGTCGTCAAGACGGCTAAAGAAATCAACAAAATGACGGATGGAGCATTTGATATAACAATCGCTCCGTTGGTAAACTTATGGGGATTCGGTCATGACAAACAGACCGACATTGTTCCAAATGATGCCGAGATCAAGGAAAAGTTGAGCAATGTAGGATCTACGTTTGTTGAAGTTAGCACGAACCCTCCGGAGCTGAAAAAACTTAAGCCGACCATTACCATTGATCTGGCTGCCATAGCCAAAGGTTACTGTGTGGACGCTGTGAGCAATTGGCTTACAAGTCAGAAGATAAAAACCTTTATGGTAGAAATCGGTGGAGAAATCAGGACTAAAGGCAAAAAGCCAAATGGTGAACCGTGGCGTATTGCTGTGGAAAAACCTGTCAGCATAGAACGTGCGGTTCAGGCTGTTATTGCTTTTACCGACAAGGCTATGGCCACATCCGGCGATTACCGCAACTATTTTGAAGTGGACGGTAAACGTTACTCCCATATTCTCGACCCGACAACGGGCCGCCCGATAACACACACGTTAGTCTCGGTCAGCGTTATGGCTAACACCTGCGCCCGCGCGGATGCATTGGCAACAGGCCTGACTGTGCTTGGACCTAAGCGTGGTATCAAGTTGGCTAAAAAAAATAATCTTTCCGCATTTTTCATTGTAAAAACAGCGGATGGACTTGTTGAAACTGCAACCGGTAATTTCCCAAAACACGAAAAACTGAACTGAGGATATATATCATGCAAACACTAATGCTGACTGGAGCTATTTTCATAGTTGCCTTCCTAGGCCTTGCTGTCGGAGTTATTTTCAAACGCAGCTGTCTCCGTGGCTCCTGCCGAGGTTCACTGCAAGCAGAAGACGGATCAGGATGCAAATGCGGCAAGTATGACTTTGACAAAAAATGTACCGATAAAACTGATTCAATAAGACCGCTATAAAAGGTCAGGAGAAATGCTATGACAAAAGTCCAGACTGCCAAGGATGTTATTGAACAGACCAAATTTTTTCACAGGAAACTTGCAGATTTTTACGACAATTTGTCCGATAATGTTGAAAAAGAAAGAGTCAAAATCCTTCTTGAATATATGAGCAGGCACCATGAAAATCTGGCTGCAATTTTAGACGATTATGAATCTGAAATATCAGAACGTGTTCTGGACACATGGTTCATGTTTGTTAATAAAAAATGCGACCTAAGCCCTTTTTTCTCCGCTTCTATTAACCCGGATATGACAGCCCAGCAGGTAATTGAGATTGCCGTAGATTTTGACCAATGCCTCTTAGATACCTACGAAGGAATCCTCCAAAATGAAATTTCTGATGAAGTTCGTGATGTTTTTCGAGGACTTCTCGAAATGGAAAAGAACGAAAAAATCAAGCTCGCTAAGAATGCCCTCAAAATTGACAGTATGTAGTTTTCGGTATTCGTAAAAATTAAGCCCTCCTTGAGATTTTAAGGGGGGCTTAATTTTTATAAAATGTGAAAGCTAACTCGCGGCATTAGCCCTATTTCCCATCTTCATTTTATAGTGTTCAATTTCATCGATAGCTTCTTTTTCTTCCTTTGAAGCAGACGCCAATAATTTACCTTATTCACTCTACTTTCAAGCACTCTAAATGCTCCACTCCTGCCCCTGTGTCTGAAGCTCAACCATATGGCGGTAGACACTGTCTTTCTCTATTAACTCTGCAGGCGAGCCTTCCTCAACTACGGAACCTTCTGCCAGAACGACAATTTTATCTGCCCCGGCTACAGTTCTCATACGGTGTGCAATGACAAGCACGGTCTTATCCTTTATGAGTCGTGAAAGAGCTGTCTGAATAAGCGTTTCATTTTCCACATCAAGCGAAGCTGTTGCTTCATCTAATAAAAGGATCGGGGCATTTTTAAGAAAGGCTCTGGCAATTGATATCCGTTGACGCTCTCCACCGGAAAGGGTGCAGCCATTTTCACCAATCATAGTATTCCAACCATCAGGCAATTTTGATGCAATCTTATCACAATATGCATGCTTCGCAGCAGCCAGAACTTCTTCATCTGTTGCATCATGCTTACCAACACGAATATTTTCCATGATAGTATCATTAAAAAGGGTGACATCCTGAAAGACAATTGCGAATAAGGAGAACAGCCGTTCAGGATCAATATTCGAGATATCCATGCCACCGATAGTAATACTCCCTTTATTTACCTCCCAAAACCTCGCAACAAGGCGGGATACAGTTGTTTTACCACCGCCGGACGGTCCGACAAGAGCTGTAACGTCGCCCTGATTTATCGTCAGCGAGACATCATTTAAAACATAGTTGCTGTCATTGTATGAAAAGCCGACATCATGCAGAACAACATCATATCCTTTGTTTGTCAGTTGAGGAACTCCGCTTTGCTTTGGATGTTCCAATATATTTTTTGTTCTTGAAATATTAGTTCGGGCAAGAATAATTCCCATAAGATTATGTAAAGATTCCTGTAAAGGATCATATAAACGAGATGCTACCAGTAAAAACATAAAAAATGTCAACAGATCAATTTGCCCTTCTACCAATAAAAGAGATCCGGCAAGAGCAACTGTGGCAATCCCCAGTTTCAAAAGTAATCCAGATGAAACTACAAACACAGCTGTTCCAAACTCAGAGAAAACAGCTCTGCTTTCGACAGCATCAATTTTTTTATCCAACTCCTTGAGATACTCTTCCTCTGCATTGCAAGCCTTTAAATCTCGCACAGTTTCTATGCATTCCTGTATACCGTCAGCACATGCCATTTTGGCGTCCATCTGCTTTTCTTGTAACCGGTCCTGCACCTTGGAAGACATTGCGATAATAATGAATGCAATAGGAACTCCCCACATTGCAGCTATGCCCATACGCCAATCAATAAAGAACAGACTTATGCCGATCAGCACAGTTGAAAGGATTGAACCGACCAACTGCGGGATAAAATGAGAGAAAACTCTTTCCAGAAAAGAACAATCAGACATGATCACGCTGGTTAAGTCAGAAAGGTCTTTCCGAGCAAAGAAAGATAAGGGAAGCTTTCGTAATTGTTCCGCAAGAGAAATCCTACGGATACAACTTTCATTATACGGTGGTAAGTATGTTAAATTATATTGAAAAAATGAAGTTATGGCAATCAGGATGAGACATATCACACTACATCCCATATAAAAGAATGCTCTATTGGTGCTCCCATCTACCACGAGTTCACAAATAAAATAATATAAAAGTCCGACCGGAAGCATAAGTGATATATTATGAAATAGACAAGCTAGAGAACCTACTACCAAATCTTTCGCACCTTGTTCTGATAAGGCAAATTTTTTTTGTAGCATATTAATCATGACTTATACCTCTTTTGCAACTTTCCATTGCACCGATGATTGGTAATCATCCCACATACGTGAGAACACGCCTTGCTTCTGTTCAAGCTCCTGAAAAGAGCCGTCTTCAACAATTTGTCCGTCTTTCAATACAAAAATACGATCAGAATTCATGACAGTAGAAAGACGGTGCGCTATCATAATCACGGTCTTTCCAGCAGAAAGCACCGCAAAAGCTTCTTGAATACGTGTTTCGTTATCAGGGTCTGCAAATGCAGTTGCTTCGTCCAGAACAACAATAGGAGAATCCATCAGGATAGCTCTGGCAATAGCGAGTCTCTGCTGTTCCCCACCTGACAGGTATACACCCTGCGTGCCGACGACCGTATCAACACCATCAGAGAATTTATCGATAATATCGAGGCATTGCGCGTTCTTCAAAGCTTCCATAACCTTCACACGTGAGGCTTCCGGCCTTCCTAAGCGCACATTTTCCAAAATGCTGGTCTTAATCAACTTACTGTCCTGAAAGACAAATGAGACAGTTTTCATCAACTCGGCCTTACTGATGCTTCGAACATCAACCCCACCTATCAAGATCTGCCCTTTTTGCGGATCAAAAAAACGGGAGACCATACTGGCAAGAGTTGTCTTACCGCCACCGGAAGGACCCACGAGAGCAACGGTCTGCCCGCTGTCTATTCGCATATTAATATTTTCCAAAGCATTGCCGCCACCGCCATAACTGTAACTGGCTCCCCTAATATCAATTGAAGCATCAACCGGCATCTCTATTGATAAAACGGAATTCAAAGGCTGCATATTGAGGATACTGTTAACACGCCTGAGCGCATCATTAACAAGCATATTCTCTTCTTGCATATGCACAATTCTTGTCAGCGTTATTGAAATAGCCGGGGTTATAATAATGTAAAACATTAAATTTAATATAATTTCATTAGTCACAGTTTCCTTGGTAGCGAATATCCCAGCAAAGATAATAAAAACAAAAACACTGTTAATTCCCACAATATAAAAGAGCCATGATCTACGGCATTGGAGGCTATACGCCACAACCCATCTATAATAAACATCGATAGAATTTTTGAATCTCTTGAAACTAAAAACCGTTTGCCCGAATGTTTTAATTACCGGAATACCACGGACATATTCAACAGCCTCATTCGACATATCATCAAGTGCATTCTGGTATTCTTTAAGCTTCTTTTGCATGTCTTTTCCTGTCATAAACATCAAAGCACAAAACCCAAGACCGACAGGTATCAAACTGATCACCCCTAATCTCCAATCAAAAAACAGAAGTAGAAACAACAAACCTACAGGGGTAGCAATTGCTCCGGATTTATCAACTAATTGATGTGCAAGATATGTCTCTGTGGCAGCGCTGGTATCGTTAATAATTTTGCGCAACTTACCGGACCCTATCTTCTCGACCTGTCCCAGTGGAAGTTGCAATGTATGCCTGATTACATTTTTGCGCATATTCGACGCAACTCTGAATGCAGATAAATGGGAACAGAGCAATCCACACATATATATCAGTAGGGACAATACGGCAAAACCAACTGCCATCCACCCGTTTGGGATCAGATTATGGGCATTGCTGAATTCGGGGGCAAAATCGAGAACTTCTTTAATAATCTTCCAGATATACAGAAATGGAACTAGCGCCAAAAGAGCACTTATTGCCGACAAGACCCACGAAAGGTAGGTAAAATATCGATATCCACCGGCATATTCCATAAGAAGTGAGAAATCGGACTTTTGTCTCATGACAATCCTCCATCACACTCATGACAGTATGATGTATTTTCAAGGTATAAAATTTAAACGAATCAGATTAAACAGCAAAGTTTGGAACTAAGCAGATTTAAAAATTCATGTTTTCTTTCGCGAAGGAATAAATGACCCCCTTCTACTGCCGTTAATGAAAATTGTTCGGTATACGCACTCCAACCACTAACTTCATCAAAAGTCGCTTCTGTATCATCTGTCCCGTAAAAGGCCTCTATCGGGATAGACAGAACATCTTCTCCTTCCTCTTCCTGATAGACATAACTTTCATCCAGCAGAAAATCAGATCGCAATGACGGCAAAAGAAGCTCAAGTAACTCAGGATATTCATGTAAAAGACTTGTGTCTGCTGAGTAGCGTTCAAGACCTTCGAGAAACTCATGTTGCGGCAGACTGTGAATGGGATAAGGTTCAGGCATATGAGGGGCTTTGCAAGCCGACACGAGCAGCAACTCTGGGAGTTTATAACTGGCTTTTTTGATAGCCCGGCATAATTCAAAAACGATCTTAGCTCCCATACTGTGCCCGAACAACGCATAAGGTCTGTCGAGATAAGCCGGAAGAGTTTTCATAATTGCTGCAACAACACTTTCTATACTCGTAAGGCTAGGCTCCAACAAACGCTCTTCCCTGCCAGGCAACTGCACAGGACATAATTGAATTGAAAGCGGAAAACTCCTGCTCCATCTTCTATATAACGAGGCTCCAGCCCCAGCATAAGGCATACAAAACAACCTTAAATCAGCCTTAACATCAACATCTGCAACTATTAACGGATTCATTTCTTCTCCAAAACTAAACCTTTAATGAGGGTTTACCGAATTGAGATTTTATAATTTCAGGCAAAACATCAGGAGGAGCAAGCGTACTCACCAGCCGGGGAGCACCAAGCCTCTTCATACAATCGGTCCACAAAGTACACAATTCCTGTTCATAACTATTTCGATCAGAGAAGGGATCCTGTCCTTGTATCTTCAACTGAAATTCTTCCAAAGCATGGGTGACAGCCTGCGGCCACTCCTGCTCAACAAGACTGGATAAGGATGTCTCTTCCTGACTGTCCAAAACCCGAATAATCGGGCATCCTGCACGGCAAGAATTTTCCATGTTGAATATTTCGTTAGGAAAATGCAGTCTGTCTGACCATGTCACAGGCCCAGAAGCACTCATCAGAGTCAAATTTCCTGAAGGAAATCCAACCGTAATTCGATGCAGTATTGCAGCATTGTTGTCAGGATCAGCTGGGTCATAATAATTCTGAACCGCAAGAGTTGTCGGGGTATTCGAGATGTGTCCGCGTAAAACTTCATAAGGAAAGGCCTCGATATCGCATGCCTCAAGAATTTTGCTATTGATAGGCTTGTATTCATCGAAATCATAAGGCGTTACGGAGCCGATCATCCTTCCCAGAATATCCAATAAAGAACAAACGACCTGCACACCGCATAGAGCATTTATGAAAGATATGGGCTGCTCCTTTCTAAGCTCATGAACAATATTTAAAAACCGCTGGGTTTCACTGATATGGATATGGTGGGTGTTCAGATAGTATACGCACCCCGAGTCACTGGCTGCCTGTTGACACATCGCAACTTCACGCTGATGCAAAGGATGCTCCTGAATAACATGAATTCCACGCCGCAAAAGCGAAAGGGCTATATTCGTCCCGACGCCTCCGACAATAGAGGAACGTATTACGACACATGCAGCCTTGATGGTATCAGGGATCTGCTCAAGAGAAGTATAAAGCGGCACACCATATTTTTCTGCAATTTCCCGCGAACGATCGCTTCCACGCGCAAATATACCGGCCAACGTAAATTTTGAAGAACGGCATAAACCTTCAATGTATGCCCGCCCAAAACGTGTGCCGCAACACAAAGTTGGTAGTGGTTCAGACATTCCTTACAACTCCTTTTTTTGAGACTGGTCATAAAAAGAATTATCCAGCCCAACCACGCAAATACACCCATAATGCTTCAACTCTGAGATAACCTCTGCGGCATCAAGAGCTTCAGCAAAATAGTGAGCCCCAGAAACCTTGCCCCGAAGCAAAGCTTGAGCAGACAGCCCCATTGTCGTTCCCATAAGGACATTCACGTCCTCAATAAATACGGTCAAACTGTCTACTAAGCCGTCAGATCTTTCAGCCCTGCACAAAAAGGAATGACCTTTCCCATATTGATTAACACATGCTTGAGAAGCTTCCCTTAGTATGACTGCGGCATCATCCAGAGATAAACCTGCTCCCTGCCGACCTCCAATTGTTCCCAAGGCGCGCAACATATGCTCTCCGATGAAACAATTGTGATATGAAAAGGGAATATGCATTTGACAATTAATGCGGCTGTGTTCTTCCGATTTGTGGGCAAAGGCAAAAAAAGTCTGACCGAAAACAGGCACATCTATAAAATAAGGTTTAGCTGGTTCAGTTTCAGACAAGGCTGCCATACGAACACTTTCAGCGTAATCGTAAGCCGCTGCACTGCTGAATTCATCCTTTCCTACATAGTAAATATCCATTTTGCTCCATGGGCCTCCGTCAGAATTAATGTGCTGCTCAAACCATAAAGGCACAACACCGGAAAGCCCCGGAACAACTCCAGCCCCGAAAAGAGCTGGAGTTGTTATGTGCCCGATTTCATTGTTTTCAAAAACAACCTGCATTGATCTTGAATCTGAAGGATCTGCATACGGGATTCCTGCACGCAGGCTTTCCCGTGCAATGGAACCTCCCATTATAGCTGAAGGCCCAGCACAATTGCAGACAATATCACTCCCCTGCAGGACATTGCGTACAGCTGAAGGATCGCTGCAATCCAGAATTTGAATATTAACATTACCGCCATACAAATCCTGCATTCGCGATAATTTATCGAGACTTCTACCTACAGCGAGAATCTGTAACTCAGGCTCATTTCGCGAAAGAAAGCCAACCAGCTCCTGCCCGATCGAGCCTCCTCCGCCTATAACTACAGCCTTAGCACTCATAAGCTTTCCTTGCGTGCAAGACCGATCAACCCTTGCGCAACGATACCTGCACCGGGTTCACGCAGACTTGTCCAGTGATTGCCGGGAAGATCCACTACCTCTACTCCACCGAGGGCATGAAGTCCCCAGAACTCCTGCATCAACCTTCCCAACGGAATGAGGAAAGCATCCTCTTTCTGTCTTCTGAAAAGTGTCACCTTGCCATTTATTTTCTGCGGGCTATAAGCGTTTACCCCCTGAATGCTATGCGCCACTATTCTGTAGATTCCATCCAAACGGATGCGAGGCATATTTCCGGCGTATCTAGAAGACAGATTGTACAACTCAAAGGCACGAGCCAACCGCTCTTCCTGAGACATGGCAGTTATGCTCCTGCCTGCGGCATATGTTGCTGAATCGAATTGCAAATGTTCCAGCACGGAGCCTTCAAAGATATCCGTTCCCTTAGCAGTGATTTTCTCAACAGCATGTCCGATGGCATGGACATCAATATCCATAGCAGCGGGATTAATCCCTATCTCCTGAATAAACGTTAGATAAGTTAACAGACTGTCATTGATGGTATACGGAGGCTTTACAGTGTTGATAACCGCAACTCCTCCCAATGCTTGACCACGCTGCTCCATAATCCGAGCAATCTCTAGTGCAACCAACCCTCCCATGCAGTACCCGCACACAAAAGGAGAAAGCGAACCACTGCTCTCCATCAAGGACACACTTCTCTGCGCCAACAGGGGAATAAGCTCTTCTGCCTGAATAGCGAGATAATCATCCACTGAAGCGGGAGTTAGTGCAGAGATGGAAAAACTCGAATCAAGATAATTAAGAAGAGGGCTGAAACCGGCTATGGTCGCCGTTCCATCCGGGATAAAAAAGAATTGCGGACAACCGACACTACCTGCCTGGAGAGCTATCTCAACAACATCCTTTACTCCTCCGTCCATCTGAGTTGCTTCATTATCACAACTCTCTGACTCTGCTTCAGCCTGTTTCTGCCGGACCAACACAGCCAAATCTTTAATCTTGGAATTTTGTACAGCGTAACGAAGAGTCTCATCCCATCCGAGAAGTTCTCCACCAAAAGTATCACGCATTTTTGCCACTAACTGGGTAAGAAGCAGGGAGTCCCCTCCTGCAGCATAAAAATCCTCATCTATACCGACATTTTCCACAGCTAGAATTTTCTTTACCATCTCGATCAGTTCCAACTCTATAGGGTCCTGCGAGGCAGTAGGACTCTTTACCTCTACAGCTGTGCTGGCGACAGATGCTGTTAGTGCTTTCCGGTCGATCTTACCATTACTGGTGACCGGCAAAGCTGAAACCATATCAAGATGAGAAGGAATCATATATTCCGGCAAATGTTCCCGCACATATTGAAGAATATGATCTTCAGCAGGCAGGGCTTCACTTCCTCCGAAACGGGCGACAAACACAGTCTGTCCGACACGTGAGAGCGGGTGATCCTCCTCTGGGAAAAACGAGACACGGTCTGCACCGGCTTCAGCAAGCAATTCAGCCCAACGACGTGCAGGCAGGAAAGGTGAATTCCTATCTTTGCGTTCATCTTCAAAATGATAGAGATCACTAAGAAACTCCATAGAAGTCATGACGCTGAGATTATCCCGTGTCGATTCAATAAATATGAGCCAGCCTCCAGGAGACAGCAGACCGCGCAGATTACGAAGCACATCACCAGCCACTACAGCATTGTGCAAAACATTGCTGGCAATAACCACATTGGCTTTACCACGGGCTATCCCCTGATTTTCCAACTTATCGTTAATATCAAAAGCAACATAATCCATGAATGGATATGCCTTATACCTTTCACGGGCGGCATTAAGAAAAAAAATAGAAAGGTCGGAATATATATAGTGGGTCTTTTCTCGATGCAAAGCTGGAATCAGGCTATTACTTGTTCCGCCAACTCCGGCCCCAACTTCGAAAACACGCATGGGGGTATCACTGGAATAATTTTTTGCTACAGATTGCACCGCAGATATAATCAGATTATTCATCAAGTTACTGGTGTAGTTAAACTGCACAGCAACCGCGACATCGGTACGCCCTTCCGGGTAGAGCAACTGCAATGGATCAGCCTTACCAAGGAGCAACTCCTCAAAATGCAGAGCTCCTTTTCGCAATAGATCCATCAATTCCTGGCCGTACATAAAGTGCTTATGTATTACTGCAAGGTCATCCCATGCGCCAAGAAGCATCTCACTATCTGCAAAAGCCAGCTTACCGTAATCAGCCCCCCTTTGCTCCAACAGCCCTTGCATATGCAAGGTATCCAGAATCCTCCTGAACAATTGCTGATGCCTTGCAGGTATACCAAGTTCAAGCATCAAGCTGTCAGATGAACGCCATTTACCCTCGGGAAAAGCCTCACGCCGGCTCAAAAACTCCCGCATGGCCATAAGCGCCCCTTTATCCATTTGATCAAAAAATGAATGCATACGGCTGACATCGGTATCATTCAGCCACTTTTCTATAACTGCTGAAGCGTCATTATTTACAGATTCCCACCGTTTACCGTCAGCTTCTGTTTCATCACGCTCAGGAACCGCGAAAGCCATGAGTTTGCAATTTCCTGATTCTTCACGATGAACAACCGCAACAGCCTCATCCACTCCGGGGCACTCGCTAATGCAGGACTCAATTTCTCCAAGTTCAATACGATGACCACGTATCTTGATCTGTGAATCAATGCGACCCAGAAAACGAATATTACCATCAGGTAACATGCATCCGGTATCCCCTGTTCTGTAAAGCCTATGCCCAGTTTCAGGATGGGTTACAAAAGACTCATTTGTCCGGAAAGCATCATTGAAATACCCATCTGCAACACCCAGCCCCCCAATATACAATTCTCCGGGGACAAAATCCGGGCATGGTTCCATCAGGTCATTCAGGACATAAAAAGTCTGGTTGGCTAAAGGCTTTCCATAAGGGATGCTTAGCCACTCAGTAAAAACTTCAGTGATGGGAAAATGAATGGACCAGATAGAAGCTTCCGTGGCTCCCCCAAGGCTATTCAATTCTGCTTGCGGAAGGATTTTCCATGATCTTTCAGGCAAGGACAGTGAAATTTTGTCTCCACTTAAAAGAACCGTACGCAGATGTTCAGGAAGTATGCCCGTGTTCTCTCCATATTCCAGCATCATTTCATACAGGGCAGGAACGGAATTCCAAACAGTTGCATCAAAAGAACGTGCAGCATCCACCCACGCAGCAGGATCGGTCACGCTATGCTGTTTTGGAATAATTACAGCTCCACCAATAGCTAAAGGACCAAAAATATCATATACTGATAAGTCAAAACTCAATTTAGAAACAGCAAGGATACGGTCCTTTTCGGTTATGCTGAAACGTTTATTGATATCCAGCAACGTATTGGCTACAGCTCCATGGCTGATAATTACTCCTTTAGGTTCCCCAGTGGAACCGGAAGTATAAATAATATACGCAGGGGTCTCGGCAGGCATTAACTTATCCGGGACGGAAGCTTTATCTCCCTTATCAACCGGAATAAAGGCAACATCATTTAATGATGCAAAACGCTCTATCTGATCTACTGCAACGAGAGCAAAGCAAACATTTGCCTCCTCCAAAATATACTGCAAACGCTTTTCAGGCCATGTTGGATCAAGCGGGATATAAACGCCTCCAGCAGCCAAAACCCCTAAAGCTGCGACTGGCTGCAGCCAACTCTTTTCCAAAAGAATCGCGACATTTTCACCTGCTGAAATACCCTGCTTAATAAGATGCTGAGCAATGCCCCCACTAAGCAATTCAAGTTCACTATAGGTCAGCTCTTTTTCAGAACTCAGCACAGCCATTGATTGAGGAGTCAATCGGGCCTGACGAGCAAACAGCTCATAAAGATTCTCAACCTGATAATCTTCAGCAGTGTTGTTAACCTCGCCCCTGATTTGTGTCTGCTCTTGAGGTAACGGAATATCCAAAGGGGTGTCCCATGCATAGGCATCTGCAACAAGAGTGTTTATCTGATTGCAAAAAGCGGAAAACATATCGTCCAACATTCCGTCGGGGAATATATCCTCAAGGCAGTCCCACTGGATATGCAGATCTCCGCCAGCTTCCATGACCTGACAATCCAACCATACTTGCGGAGTCTGACTGATTCCTTTGATCATTTTACCCTGCTTGAAAAATCCGCGCTGATCCTGTTCATTACCAACACCGACGGTATTGGTAAAAACCACAGGCATAAGAACGGTTGCCCCTCTATCCCTGCTTAATTCACGCAGAAAACTTACCCCGCCAAACAGCCTATGATCCAAATCCTCCCATAACCGAGCCTGCAATCCTCTGGCAAAACTGGTAAAAGGCTCTCCGCCTTTACGATTAACCTCAAGCAAATTAACTGAGGTAAAATCTCCGACCAGACGCATAATATCTTCATGCCACGGTAGACGGTTCAACACTGTGAGATTCAATGCAAAATGGTTACATGCACTCCAGCGACCTACAACTTCTGCAAAAACAGCCAGTAGAGTACCACCAAGAGTCATACTTTTCGCAGAAGATTTTTGCGACAGACTTTCGTACTGCTCTGCACTAAGAACCATATGACGCCGGACAAAATGCGGACGTTGAACATCCCGGTTAATTACAGGCAAAGCAGGTGCATCAGGAAAAGAAGCTAAACGTTTTTTCCAATACTCCTTGTCCTGCTGCCATGCAGCATTCTCAGCAAGTTCCCTTTCAGCAATAAGAACGTCACGAAATGTGATATTCAGATCCGGCAGATCGACCTGAGAATCATTATATAATATACCAAGCTCTTCCATGATGACGCTGATGCTCAAATAGTCGGCAATGAGCAAATCAACACTTACATGTAGGATGGAGTTATCGGTCTTGTGGGACACATGGAGGTCAAAAAGAGGCCATTGCGCTGCATCAAAATGCTGATGTGACATCCTATTCCGAATATTATCAAGCTTATTGTTATGCCTCTCTTCTTCATCGAACAAGTCTGTTTCCAGTATTTCATAAACCGGAACCTTGCTCAAAATTTGCTGCGTTGCATCGGGCAAAAATACAGCCCGCAACATTGGATGCCTTTCAATTATTTTATTCCAGCAAGTAGTGAGTCTTTGCGCATCCAACCGGGGAAGCTCCAGTTCAAAATATCCGTGGCAGGATGTTCCACCATGGTCATAGACAGCCGAACGGCCTACAAAATAAGCCCCTTGCAAGTCCGTAAGAGGAAACGGTTTTCCTGCATCTTCGGAATTATGATGAAGAATAGGAAGCCCCTGTTCACGCTGATCAAGGATATCTATAATTTCCGGTTTGGCGGCCACAAGTTCCTCACGTATTTCTGACGTGATAGCGGATTTAGGTCCACGAAAACGTAGTGCGCCATCTTCGGCCCACAATACGACACCTTTTTCTCCAAGTGATGTAACCAATTCAAGAGCGGTCATATTATACCTCCGTCGAATTCCTCGGTATTATCCCCTATAAAATTCTCTAAATGCGGCGCAAAAGTGCGCACAGTCGGAGCATCAAACAGAAGACGTAACGGTAACTCGCAGTGAAAATGTTTTCGTATAACCCCCATCAGTCGTGCCGCGACCAGAGAGTTCCCTCCAGCTGCAAAAAAATTATCTGTGCAAACTAAATCCTCGTTTTCCAGTTGCTGCTTCCATAAATAAAGCAGTTCTTGTTCTGCGGGGCTTACCTCCGCCCAGGGATCCTCAGCCGTATTTTCAAACTGATTGAAAGATAAAACATCAATCTCTTCTTTGCTGTAGAGAGGGACCTTCAGAGCTCCGTCAGGAGTTTTTCGAGCCCAGACCCCAGTTGGTTGTGGAGTCTGATCGAACAGTACGACATGAATTTCACCATCAACCCAGTCCGGGCATACATTGCCATTAGAGTTAAGAACTTTCAGGGAAGGCCATGCTTCAATATCCAGCGGAAAATCACCGATATCACGCAGCCGAGCTTCCACTTCAGGCTCAACTTTCAGCCGCTTCTCGGAACCTGCTATAGCAACAGCAGGAACAAGAACCGCCGGATCATCCGGGGCAGCCCCCAGCGCAATACGCGGCAACAAGGCTTTGTATGCTTCGAACATATGGTCGAGCATCCCATCCGGGAAAAGACCTTCTACGGCATCCCAGACTAAAAGCAGTTCCCCGTTCATTTCATAGACTTGATGATCCAGCCAAACCTGCGGAGTCTGAGAAATTCCATAAATAAAGTCACCCGGCAGGGTGAGTCCCTGATTTGGACCGGAGCTATCTACGCCCAGCGCACTGGTAAAAACAACAGGCATTATTTTATGCTCTGAATTATCAAAACCTGAATTTATCTCACGCATGATTTCCACACCGCTGAAAGCCGCATGATCTCTGTCTTCCCAAAGTCGAGCCTGAAGTCGACGCGCCCGCTCAAAAAATGATGAGACGCCGCCCATCTCCACAGCTAGCAATGTCAAAGTAGTGAAATCACCGATAAGACGATTCACATCGACATGTCCCTGCAGCCGGTCAAACAGGGTCACATTGATGGTAAAACGATCATCACGACTCCATAAGGACAATACTTCTGCATAGGCTGCGAGCAACACACCAGCAGGGGTAAGCCCGTTTTCCCTTACGGCTGCCTGAAAATTAATCCATGTTGAAGCATCCAAAGTGAACTGGCGACGGCGAAATCCTTCTCCGGCAACAATCTCTTCTTCTTTTTTGGTGGGTAACTTAGGAGCAGCCGGTAACTGCGGCAGACGTTCCAGCCAGTACTTTTTAGCTGTGGCGTAATCCTGTCTGGAGCGCGATGATTCAAGCATCAACACATAATCTCGGAACGAAAATTCAATCGGCTCCAAAACTGCATGATCATCCTGATACAAACGTGTCCACTCACTGAGAAGATGAAGCATACTCCAGCCATCGAACATGATGTTCTCAAAACCTACATGCAGGCGGACATTATCAATGCCGTAGCAAGTAATTTCAAAAGTAAAGAGAGGCCATACATCGGAAGGTAATACCAGATGGGACAACCTGTTACGCGTTTCGGAAAGGGCTTTATCCACCGTCAAAGGTGAAGCTTCTTCCGGTATGCAAACGACCTTGGGTTCAAACAGCGGAACCTGCTCAAGTATGCGCTGGGTTTGACCATCCGGAGCCACCACTGCACGCATCATGACATGCTGATCAATCAATCGCTGCCAGCAGGCAGTAAGGCGTTTGACATCAAGACCTTTTCCTTCAATTTCAAAATAACAATGAGTGGAAACGTCACCTAAAGAAAAGATTCCCATCTTGCCTACCCAGTAGGCATACTGGACATCTGTCAGCGGAAATGGCTCATGCAATGCTTCTTTGTCATATTCAACCTGCAAAGGAACATGGTCGGCAGACTCAGCCGGACGATCCTTAGCAGCCTTGACTACAGCTAAGGCCAGCTCTGCAATAGTCGGATGTTCGAAAAGCCAGCGTAATGGGATATCTATTTTGAAATGGGCATGCATCCCGGCAACAAGACGCACACCAAGCAAAGAGTCTCCGCCTACACTAAAGAAATTATCGTCAACTGAGATATGTGCTTCAGGCAGAAGTTCGTGCCATAACTTAAATATAACTCGTTCTTCTTCAGTCTGCGGTTGAATACTTTTAGGTCGGGAGCTAAGAACAGCCGAGGGATCAGCAAGAGCTTTTTTATTAATCTTGCCATTAACGGTTAAAGGAAATTCCTCTAACTGAATAATATGCTGCGGCATCATATACTCTGGAAGAGTTCGGCCCAGATGCTCCAGCACCAGATCATTATCAAGCTCCAGAACCGCATTCTCAGCAAAACCTATCAGACAGGCCTGTCCAAATAGATCAATGAGGCCGCTCAAATCGCAAACATAAAAATATGCGGCACTCTTTAGGTAGGCTGACCAAGTGGTAGTTGAGATAAGCGGCAGTCCGGTATCCTGACGAACGTCAGTAAATCTGGTAAAGCCCTCTTCCAGAAAAGATACCGTACAATCCTGCAACAAGGTATTCTCAGTTTCCTCCAGCAGAATAAGAATACCCCCTGGACGTAACAACTCTTTTAACTTTTTAAGAGTCTCTTCCGGCTTTGGAGTTCTGTGGACATAGCTGGAAGCAATAACCACATCCTTGGAATGAGCGGCAACAGCTTGCGAATATAACGGCTGCAATGGATCAAAAACCATAAATCCCAGTTGGCTGTAATCTGCCTGCAATCTCTCTTTTTGCTTCTCTACAAAGTAGGACGAGTTGTCAGTCAATACATATGAATAAGATTTACAGGTTAAACCGGACAAAAGCTGTTCCGTTGCCTGCCCAGTACGTCCTCCTACTTCAAGGATATCCAAAGGTATTTCACTTTTATCACACAAATTGTCTATTGCCGCTGCAGCTAATGCAATACGGTTGTCATATCCCGGAAACAAAGAAGTCAATATTTCCGGAGACAAGCGGTTCTCTTCATTGAAAAAAACCTCTAGCGGAGCGGTTTTTCCAGTAAGCAGTTTTGCTCCCCATGGAAGCAGTCTGTCCAAATAAACGGTCACATCTTCTGCGCAGCACTCCCAGCTTTCATGCAACTTTTCCGATGTATAATCAGGGACACTCCATGAAGTATCAAACAGATACAAACCGCTACTTTGACTTACTGCTCCTGCCTTTTCCAAGTCATTTATCCATGACCTGAAAACAGGGTGGCAAGCTTCTGCAATGGAGCACTTATACATGAGAGATGAAAGCTCGACACCTTCTTTAAGTGAATCCAAAGCTCCCAGTTCACCAAGCACCTGAAGCATAAAGTTGAGAGAAAGAGAATTAACAGTGCTGATATATTTATCAGCATCAGAGGCAGGCAAATTACGATCATTGCGAAATTCTTCAAGACTAAGGTCATTTATGGAATTTATAAGCTGCTGGTATTCTACACCAGGAAGGGTATGTCTCTTTAATTCCGGACCGTATGAATCTTTATCAACCGTGACATAAGCCACAATAGACTGAGCTTCTCCGGCAACCTTGGCCACGGCTTGTTTCAAAGCCGGAATATCGCATAATGAATGCTCAATTTCACCGAGTTCAATCCTGTGACCGCGGATTTTTACCTGTGTGTCCTGACGTCCGAGGAATTCCAGAGAACCGTCCGGTAGATAACGTCCTCTATCACCAGTCTTATACATTCTTTCGCCAGTCACCGGATGAAAGAAGAAACTCCCTTCTGTTAATTCAGCTTCCTTAAAATAACCTACTGCCAACCCCTTTCCGGTAATATACAAATCGCCCTGAACCCACTCAGGACGGTGCTCCAGCCTGCTATCCAGTACATGAAAACCTTGGTTTGCAAGAGGAAATCCATAGGGAATACTGTTCCAGAGTGGAGAGATTTCGGAAAAATCATAAGCATTAGACCATATGGAAGCTTCGGTCGCTCCCCCCATAGCCACAACTTTTACATGGGATAATTTATCCCAAAGTCGCTTCGGCAAATCCAATGGAATCCAGTCGCCACTAAACAGAACGAGGCGCAAATCATCCGGTAACGCAACTCCCGCCAATTCCGTATAATCAAGCAACATGGACATCAGTGCAGGCACGGAATCCCAAACGCTGATACGGTTTTCTTCCATCAGCTTAAGCCAATGAGCAGGGTCTGTCCTGTCTTCAGGATTAGGAACTACGATCGAAGCTCCGGCATGAAAAGCTCCGAAGATATCGTATACAGAAAGATCAAAATTCAAACGTGAAATACCCAGAATTCGATCATTTTTCTTCACATTGTTACGTTCATTAATTTCAAGAATGGTATTGCAAGCAGCATCATGGGTAATAAGTACTCCCTTTGGCTTACCAGTAGAACCTGAAGTATAAATGACGTAGGCTGGTTCCTGAGGAGAAACGTCGACCATTGAAAACGATTCTGCTGGAGTCATGTCTTCCAGCGACAACGATGCCTGTTCAAGATCTCCAAAACTTTCCAATACCGCTCGATCAGCCAGAACATGTCGAGCTTCAGCCCGCTCCAATGTATCAAGGGAACGCCGGGAAGGAGCATCAGGTGCCAACGGCAGATACACGCCCCCCGCCATAAGTATACCGAGAACAGAAGGGATTTTGCGCCATCCATCCGAAATAACACCAACCATGCCGCCATGCTCAAGACCATTTTCCTTAAGCCAGCCAGCAATACCGGAAGCCAAGGCAAACACTTCGCCATAACTTTTCTTCTCTTCAGGAAGAATTATGGCAATTCTTTCCGGAGAATATTTTGCAGTCTCAATAAAGCCGGCATGCAAAGTTGTTTCTTCAAACTCTTTGCTAGTCGAGTTGACTTTTTCACGGATTATTCTCTGTCGCTTAGGAAGTTGTCTTTCCACTGGATTTTCCCAAGCGCTGTCACCTTCAACCAACCGGAGTAGCAATGATGAATATACTTCCAGCATATCTTCTATCATTCCATCGGGAAAAACTTCCTGAGCTATATCCCAATTAAAGCAAAGAGCCCCTTTTCGCTCATAAACCTGATGGTCAAATCGAACTTGAGGCGTCTGAGTAATACAATGGGCAATATGGATATCTCCAAATGCATTCTCAAGACTTTCAACAGCCTGTGACAGATTTCCATCTGCTGCAGTAAGCGGCAGCATGCTGGTAAAAACGACAGGGGCATACGTCCCGTTCCCGGCACTATTCCGCTGTTTTAACATGCGAAGAACATCAACAGCACACTCGTTCCTGTGTTCCATATCCTGCCAGAGCTGCTGCTGAAGAGCTTCTGCATAAGAGGAGAAAGGACTACCATCGACCAGAACACGCAAGAGCAGCAATGAAGTAAAATCTCCCACAACTTCGTTGATATCTTCATGTATCGGCTGACGATTAAAAAGAGTCAGCATAAGACTGAAACTATCCCGCTGGCTCCACTGCGATAAGATTGTGGAAAAAGCCGCGAGCAAAACTCCCGATGGGGTTATCCCGTACTCGCGGGCTCGCTCTTGTAATTTCTGCCACTGCGTAACATTAAGTCCTCCGGTATAACGCTTAAAACGTGTCTCCGAGGGACTAGCCGGAGTTGGCAACAAGGGAAGCTCAGGTCCGGCAGGTAGGTCGTCAAGCTGCAACTCCCAATAACGTTTTGCAGATTGATATGCTTCCGAATTCAAAAAATTTTGCTGACCCATGACATAATCACGGAAAACAACCCGGGATTTCGGTGTGGAATTGATTCCAGAATATTCAGCAATAAGATCCCGTAACAATATACCGAAACTCCAAGCATCCACGAGCAACAAATCTATTCCGACATGCACGCGGAAAAATCCCCCAGTATTAGTGACACGTACATCAAAAAGCGGCCATTTTTCGGCGTCTCTGTTCTGATGTGACAGTTCACTACGTAATGAATCCAAGCGGTCTTTTTGCTCTGAACGTGGGACAGTGCTGAGATCCTCCACAGCAACAACATAAGCCGGGACATACGACAAAACCTGCTGCAAACCATCTGAACGGATAATAGTCCTTAAGGTATCATGCCGAGCAATGAGAGCATTAACAGAAAGTTCAAGACTGGAGACATCCAAATCGGAAACATCAATCTCCACATACAAAAAACATGAGACATCGCTCAGTTCCAATCCGCCATTACGCCCAACCCAGTAGGCATGCTGAACAGATGTCAAGGGAAACGGTTCATAACGGGCTTCAGCATCATGGCTGATTGTCGGAAAGTCATTAAATCCATCTATGAACTTGCAGTCCTTTTCCATAGATTCATTGTTAACCAATTCAAGATTGCAAGCTTCTATTTGGTCAGCTATCTGACTGATACCCTGCCCTCCCATTATATCCTTCAACTGTAGGTTAACACCTTTCTCCTTCCTTATACGGACCAGAAGTTCCATAGCCATAATTGAATCTGTTCCAAAGGCAGCAAGGGAGCGCCCCTTATGCAGCGAAGTATCATCCGGAAGGCAAAGAACTTCCTTAATCATTTCCTCCAAATATTGCTCTGCCTTATTTGAGCTGCCAGAACCTTGTTCTTCGTACAGAGGAAGAGAAACAGTATCTATTTTTTCTTCAATATCTACAAACGTATCCGAAATAGATGCAGAACTTTCGGGTTGCTCCTGCTTAGAACCTGACGGCTTGGGGATAGCCCAATAACGCTGCCTCTCAAACGGATAAGCAGGTAGTGAAATGTTGGAGTTGCCATCCGCCTGCGAAACAGCGGACCAAACCGGATTAAATCCATCACAATAGAGCTGCCCCAAACTATTTAGCATGCTCTGCCACTCACTTTCATCACCATTTATGGATTGAATCCATTTCAATTTTGGATCTGTAAGTATCCTCCGCCCCATATTGCATAAAACAGGAGCCGGACCGATTTCCAGCATATGTGAGCACCCAAGAGAACTCAGCGAACACACGCCTTCCGCAAACTGCACAGTATTACGGATATGGTCTCGCCAATAACGGGCATCAAATTCATGACCTTCCGCCAACATTCCGGTTAAATTGGAAATGATAGGAACAGCAGGCGCATGATAGGTTAATTCGGACGCAATTTCAGAAAATTCATCAAGAATCTGATCCATTAGCGGTGAATGGAAAGCCTGCGCCACCTCCAAACTGTGAACATTAAAACCATTTTTTTGCATCCGCTCCAATGTTTCGCCAAGACTTTCCCCACTGATAACAGTGTGCTTAGGTCCATTGATTGCGGCCACATTGATTCTATCTTTTGATGAATCCAAAAATTCATTGACTTGGCCGGGCTCTGCAAAAACCGAAGCCATTTCCCCAGCTCTAGTCTTTTGCATAAGATGCCCGCGAGCTACGACCAATCTACAAGCATCTTCAAGTGAGAACACTCCGGCAAGACAAGCCGCAGTATACTCTCCCAAACTATGTCCGATAAAGGCAGAAGGCTTAACGCCCCACGACAGCCAAACTTGTGCGAGCGCATATTCAAATGCAAAAAGTGCAGGTTGTGCGTTGGCGGTCTGCAAAAGAACGGGACCCGCATCTTTATCGAAAAGCAACTGCTTAAGTGGAATCTCTAACTGGGAATCCATGAACACAGAGCACATCTCAAGAGCATCTTTGAAAACAACATTGCTCAGTAACTCCCTGCCCATGCCACTGCGTTGCGCCCCTTGTCCGGTAAAAAGAAAGGCTACCTTTGGAAGGCCGATTTCATGACCGGATCGAGGCAAAAGATCAGCATTTTGTATAGACTCAGTTAAAGACTCAAGACTGTCCCCAACTCCGAAAGAACGGCATTCAAAATGAGTTCTCCGGCTCTGTGCTGCCTGGCAAATTTCTGTGAATTCAAATTGTCCATGTGCAGAATCAGCAGCACGTAAAAAAGAAAATAAATTAGCACTAACCGTAGCCAGAGTCTGGGGCGCGCTGGCTGAGAATGGAAGCAGTTGCCATGAATCCTTATCCAAACCGGTATTATGGCCCTGTTCTGCAACCAGCCGCGGAGGCTCCTCAAGCAAGACATGAGCGTTAGCTCCTGCAAGGCTGAACCCGCTAACGCCAGCGATTCTTTTGCGCTCTCCATCCTCCCACGGCAAAGGCTCGGAAACCACGCATGCCGGAATAGATGAAAGTTCAAGCAATGGATTTTCTTGTTTGAAATGTAAATTTGCAGGTAAGGAATTGTGCTTAAAAGAAAGCAAAATTTTGATAATCCCTGCAATCCCTGCCGCCTGCTCCAGATGGCCGATATTGCTCTTAACAGACCCTAGTTTTAAATTCCTTTCTATATGACTATCACTAAAGACAGAACCTATAGCACTAACCTCAATAGGATCCCCGACAAATGTGCCTGTACCATGACATTCGATGTAGTCAACATCTGAAGGAGCCAGCCCTGCATCATCAAGAGCAGAATGCAGCATGAGAGCCTGAGCACCACCACTGGGGCTTGTCAGACCATTACTATGACCATCATGTGTAACAGCTGTACCGCGGATAACCCCTAGAATATTGTCTTTATCTTCAAGTGCGGCATCAAGTTTTTTTAAAACAAGAACACCCCCGCCCTCTCCTCGGACATAGCCATCTGCCGATGCATCAAACGTTTTACATCTTCCATCTGCTGCCATAACTCCAGCACTGGACATCATCCGATGTTTTTCAGGGGCTATACATAAATTAACACTACCAACCAAAGCCTGACGGCATGTACCACAACGTAATCCCTGTACCGCAAGATGTACGGCATGGAGAGCTCCAGAGCTGGCTGTATCAACGCCCAAACAAGGCCCATGAATATCAAAATGATAAGCAATTCTGCCGGGAATCAATGATGGAGAAGAGCCTGTAAAAGAATACAAATTCTGAGATTCGCCGGTTTCAAGCAATAACCGACCATATTCAGAATCTCCAACACCCCAGAATACACCTGTTAATGAACGGCTAATTCGTTCAGATGAAATTCCAGCATTCTCCAAAGCATGATAGCAAAGCTCCAAAGCAACACGTTGCTGTGGGTCCATTGTCGCTGCTTCGCGTGGCGAAATCTGAAAAAATGAAGCATCAAAACAATCTATGTCATTAATGAATCCACCAAATATGGAGTTACCATTACTTATTTCCCAATCAACGTCCCATCGTTCTGTCGGAACTGAAGTAATAGGGTCGACCCCTTGCTGCAGTGTCTGCCAGAAAGACTCCAGTCCATCCCCTTCGTAGAGCCCTGGGAACCGACAACTCGCCCCAATAATGGCAACATCTTTATTCGCAGTACTGTGAGCCGAAACCTTTTTATCATGACAATGAAAGCGGCTTTCATTATCATTAACTTGATAGCAAATCCACTCTGCCAAATGAGCTGGTGTTGTGCAGGAAAAAGCTTCAACGACTTTAAACGACAACTGTGTTTCCTGCTTCACCTCATTCAACAGTTTCACTAATTTTAAAGAAGAAAACCCTTTCGAGAGAAAAGAAGTTTCAGCACCGTATGGATGTTCGGAATCACCGCCAACATCCATCTTTTTTAAAATACTCTTCAAAACATTATCGTACTTTATCACTGTAAGCTCCTAAAGTTTTCCTACAAAACGCTATTGATACGAAGTAAAAACAACGCTCCATGAAAAAAAACCTCTAACAACACCGTAGTAGATTCTATAGGGAAGCCTCACATGGTTAGTAGTCATAGCAACGGCAAACCTTCCCCCCTGAGGGAGAACACCCAACGACTGGGGATTACTTGCCAACCCGACTCCTAGGCATTTCAGCAAAGCTTCTTTTCGAACCCAAATATTAAAAAACTCATCATTACGCAGTTCCGCGGGGAAACTTTTCAATAACAATCTTTCATCATTAGAAAAAATTTCATCAGCTATTGCTTCAATATTATCAATGGGAATATGCCGCTGGACATCTATCCCTATACTCAGTCTATCGGAAAGACCTATCATAGTGAGATTTTCCGAATGTGACATATTAAATAAAACTTCGCCCTCTTTCAGTGCAGGTTTACCGTAGCTGTTTCGAACATAAGCAATCTCTTCCGGAGACTTTTGAAGGCTCCGGCCCAGTATCTGCCTGAGCAATCCATGAGATTGAATGTAACGGTTTCTAATCTTCCCTTTTCTGAGCGAGGCCTCATGCTGTTCTGTAGCGTCAAGAGACTGAAAAAACGAAGATAATTCATGTTTTTTCAAATCATCTTTGAGCCGAAAAAATAAAATATCAATACATGCATTACCTACTGGATAAAACCGAAACTGCCTTATGCCTGTGGACCTCATCAGGAAGCTATTTTTCGCAACACTCCCGAAGGAATAAGAGTCTCAGTTAAAGGCTCAAAGGAAAAACCATGCGGCTCCGCCTCCCGTGCGACATCTTCAAGACTCAGCGTCCGCCACAAAAAATCCACTTTACGCTCTAAAATGATCTCATCACCTTTCATCATCTGATATGTAAGCAACCATTTTTCAAAAAGTTCTCCCTCAGGAACACCTTCAATCCAAACATGATAGGTATTGTATCCAACAGGTATTTCTGCAAGATGCATCTTTTCAACATATTGCGGACTGCTGATCATCATTACATCAAAGAGAATCAAACTACCGGGAGACATACGTGTTGCAAGTTTCGGCCAAAAATTATGTCTTGCCTCATCGTCCATGAACCCTATGCACCCCAAAAAAAGTACTGCTCGCAAGGATTGGGGAAGCTCTATGGACTCACAAGTAGATGGCACTACCGTTACCCTTTTCCGCAGATCACCTGTCTGCATAATGCGGGATAAGAGTGCTGTACGCATAGTAGGTGATGGTTCAACAGCAAAAATATCCGCACCGGGAAGGATCTCAGCAGCAGCAACAACTCCGTGCCCGGTTCCTGACCCAATATCCAGAACCGCGCCCTCAAAATCACTCAGCCCCGACAAAACCTGCTGAAAAGCCCCCTTGCGCAGCCGCCATTGTTCATCCGATACAACATCATAGAACTCACCTGCTTCAGCATACATTTCTTTTTGCATATTAATCTGCCATCTTTATTTTAACATGTTTACGTATGGTTCTTTACTATGCAGACAGACAAGTTCACATAGTAAAGAACCATACACCGCTATAATAACGAACTTAGAATTTACAAGTAAGTGTTGTTCCTACGGTCAATGGATCACCGGCACGTGCGTACCATTCACCACCCATATCAAACGCTCTTGTTGAATATTTTTCGTCCAACAAGTTTTTACCCCATATGTAAGCTTCAAAATATTCACTTTCATAACCGATTTTTGCATTAACCAAGTTATACATACTTTGACGTACAGTATTTTCAGTATCATAATAGAGAGGACCTACTGCAGTATAGTCAGCACTAACCATGAAATGATCAAGAAAACGATAAGTAGCACCGGTAGATGCTGTATATTCAGGCACATTAGTCACGTTCTTATTGCTATAATCTCCGCTAGCATCTGAATATTTGGTAAAATAAGCATGAGTATAACCAGCGTTAGCAAACAATTCCAAGCTTTCGATAGGACGCCATGCAGCATCTATTTCAAAACCCTCACTGACTGCGTTACCTCCGTTATTAATGCTAAATTCAGGAAAGGAGGGCTGCAGGACCTGAATATCAGTCCAGTCAATATAAAAAGCGGCTAAATTTAGTTTAAGGGTTTTATCAAGCCAAGTGGTTTTTACACCGGCTTCATAGTTCCAGGTATATTCCGGGTCGTAAGCTTTACCGGCAGACTGCGAAAGGTTGAACCCACCGCCTCGATACCCTCTGGAAACACTAAAATAAGGCATAATATTATCATTAATATGCCAGCCGACCGCGGCCTTAGGCAGAAAGGTGCCAGAAGATGAACTGGAACTTCCCGAAAAATTATCCATTCCCATCCCTTTGGAAGCTTCCTGATCATAGTCGAAACTTTTACTTTCATAATCGTAACGCAAACCGAGTGTAATATCGACCTGCCCCAAGGTGTATACTCCCTGCCCGAAGAATGCGAACCCCTTACTATCAGTTTCGCCTTTCTGCCTATAGCTTTCACCGGCCATTCCGTAGGGATCATCTGCACCGGCTAAATACCTGAAGCTAAGATCATCTTTCTCATTGAACAGAAAAGACCCGACCAGCCATTGCAAATTGCTCTCATTTCCGTCATCTGATTGAAGCCTGAACTCCTGTGTAATCAAATTATTTGAATCAGCTATAAAATAGCGGGTTATATCTTGATTAGTGAAGTCCATATCCATATCACTTTCTGAGTTGGTATGACGTAATGCTGATATTGACAGCAGTTTCATGTCGTTAAACTTATATTCCAGCTTGCCCGACATACCGCCAGCCAATTTAGTAGCCTTACCGGGCCAATCAACGCTGACATCATGCGGGTCTGATTTCAGGTCAGAATATTTTATATATTCAGCATTCTTTCCGTCATAATCCTGACCATCTACATTCAACGTTAATTTCAAGTCGTCACGGGGATGCCAATCTGCAGTTCCCTGGGCACTCCAGTTTCTATGCTGGTTCACATCGTTTGAGCCATCATAGTTTTCGGAGAACCCATCAGTATACTCATATTGTCCAGCTGCACGCACAGACCAATCGTCATTAATAGGCCCTGAAAGAATACCTGTTGTTATGGCTGTGTTATAATTCCCAAGAGTCTGGGACAACTTACCTTCCCACTCAACGGAGTTAGGCTGTTTGGTGTAGATACTGATAATCCCACCCTGGCTGTTGCGTCCATAGAGTGTGGCTTGAGGGCCGCGCAGGACTTCGGTTTTCTCAATATCGAAAAGAGGAATTTCGTACCCTGGTATATAGACATCATCTACATATACCCCAAGAACAGGAGATCCGGACATGAAAGAAGTAATACCTCGTACTGAGACAAAAGAGTCACCAACGTAAGCATCGTTCCCAGACTTTGTATAAAACATGTTAGGTGCGGTAGCAAAAATATCCTTTGTTGAGGTAATATTATAATCCTCCATATCTTCAGCAGATAAAACATTAACACTTGACGGCAATGACTGAACGTCTGTGTTCATTTTATCTGCTGTTACAAGGTACTGATTCAACAGTATGTCAGAAGAACCTTCTTTCGACGAAGAAGTTGTTCTATTCTGCACCGACAAAGCAGTACTTTTCTTAACGCCATCAGTATCAGAAGCGACTGCAGCTGATCCAAAGGCAAAGCAGCACAACACAGCAACCGCAGTTATGCTTATTTCTTTTACAAACACCATTCGAACCTCCATTCGAAATAATAACGATTAAATCCATTCCTTGACGCATAGAACTAAGAATTAAGCTTTTTTACATGTAACGACCTGCCTATATTTATCCACACTATTCGCTACTATTTATTTGTCGTGTACAGGCTCAAGACTATAATTTCGCAAACTCGCAGAAACTCGGAATGATCAAACAGCAACGGTCTTAATGGTTTTGATTCCAATTTTCATTATCAATAAGTGTGCTAATATTGCATCAAATTTTAATATTAACAATTAAGTTTTAATTTGATGCAAACGTAATATTGCTACAAATAAATAAGAATTTACAACGCAATAATTTAAAGAACTATTCACTAAAAAAAAATATTTTATACTAAAAGAATCTTTACAATAATATATTTTATTAAAAAAATTTATCTTAAATAAAATTAAAACGCAGAACCTTAAAAACAACTTATTACTTTATAAATACTACATGTCTTTATAGTAAAAAAATAGCTCTATACTTGTGACGACAAACCCTAGTGAAAAAGAGAATCAATTGCAACTAAATAATACAACAACTCAATTTTACACATAACTCTTTAAAATATCTCACAAAACAATATGGCTACGAAACAGATAAAAGATTTGTAAGATCAATCCAAGCGAAAGACAGCAGATTTTTTTAGCAATTAATACAGTTTATTATATTATAAAACCTATAATATTTTAAAAAGTATCAGATGATAACAAACATATAACTCTAGACATTCAACCCTATAATGATTAGCCACAACTCATCAATAAATGTTAACTAATAAGAACACTACACCACTCAAACAAGGCAATACACAAAGACAGGTGACCAACGGATTCGCATCCATCACAGAACAACTTGGGATGGAGACATTTGAAAAATGGTATGAAGTAATGACCACCCTGAATCAAGTGATCAGTAAGAGAATAAAAACCGGAAACGTTCCTTAGCCCTTTTTTCTCCGCAACTACTAACCCGGGTATGACAGACCCGCAGGAATTAAGATTGCCGTTGATTTTGACCAATGCCTCTTAGATACCTACGAAGGAATCCTCCAAAATGAAATTTCTGATGAAGTTAGTGATGTTTTTCAAGGACTTCTCGAAATGGAGAAGAACGAAAAAATCAAACTCGCTAAGAATGCCCTCAAAATTGATAGCATGTAGTTTTCGGCATTAGCAAAATTAAGCCCTCCTTGAGATTCAAGGGGGGCTTTGTTGTTTATTGTCTTTAAACAAATTTAACATCTTTTAAGAATTAATATTTATTGTATTCTCATAAAATATCACATTACAACGCACCCTTCTGATCGAAAAACCAGTCACTCTCGCATATTCATAAAATTCAACTAACCATCCCCCCAAAAAACAGTCAACAAACATAACAGTCAAATTTATTGACAGTATTGTTTTAATATTCTAGATCATCCCTCTTTAGGACACCCCTGCGCCGAAGAAACACTTGCCCAATAGTTGGAGATACGAAAAAATGCCGAACACATTTAACGATAAGGTCGATTTCATAGTCAGGACTGACGGACTCATGAAGGATTACATCGAAACCGTCGTGGTTAATAAGATAAAGGCCGAAATGCCTGATGACATATTCAAAAAAATGAGTTCCAGCCACATTCACGCAGCATTGATGTTGATGAATATCGCTCCTTGTTCGCTTAAAGAATTTGCAACGGTGATGCGGCTGTCCAAAGCCGCGGCCTCCTCCCAAGTAGAACGCATGGTCAAGACAGGAATGGTTCAACGTGAAGTTAACTCGGAGAACCGACGCGAGGTGGTACTGACAGTAAGTTTAGCTTTTGAAGAACATATAAACCATGTCCATACAGAGGTGACCAACTGGTTCGCATCCATCACAGAACAACTTGGGATGGAGACATTTGAAAAGTGGTATGAAGTAATGACCACCCTGAATGAAGTGATCAGTAAGAGAATAAAAACCGGAAACGTTCCTTATTAGACTGTTTTCAGGAGTAATAAATTGGAAAATAAACAACATTTTTTCGGCAAAAAAACCATGATCGCCATGCTGGCAGTACTCAGTGCCTTCCCTCCCCTGTCAACGGACCTGTATCTTCCGGCACTGCCACACATGATGAAAATTCTCAACGCAAGCCAGAGTGCGGTAAACCTGAGCCTCAGTCTTTTTCTAATCTTTTTTGCTCTGGGCATACTGTTCTGGGGACCTGTAAGCGAAAAATTCGGGCGAAAACCTGTCCTACTGACAGGGCTTGTACTGTACATTATAGGTAGTGCGGGGTGCGCTCTGTCCACCAACGTAACAATGCTTATCCTATCTAGAGTATTTCAAGCATTCGGCGGAGGAGCAGCCGAAGCTGTTGCGACCGCCATGGTCAAAGACATGTTCACTGGGCGCAAACGCGAATCTGTTCTGGCTTTGGTTATGGCCATGGTTGTAGTCGCCCCGGTGGTTGCACCGATACTTGGCGCAATTATCCTAAAATTTATGAGCTGGAGGGTCATCTTTTGGACCCTTACCGGATTTGCCATTATAACTTTTTGCTTATCCACACAGCTGGATGAGACTCTTGAGGAACGGTATGATGGACATGTTCTACGTTCCATAGGGAGACTTGGCGTGGTTCTGAAAAATCCGGGTTTTTCCTCCCTTCTGGGAGTATTTTCTATGGCCCCACTGCCTCTAATGGCTTTCATTGCCGCATCCGCCTTTATCTACATCAACGGATTCGGCATGAGCGAGCAGATGTATGGGCTGTACTTCGGCTTCAATGCACTAGGTTCACTGATCGGCCCCCTGCTGTTCATGCGCCTTTCAAAGTGGATCAACAGTCGGACTATCATCACAGTCAGCTATAGCATTCTGACAATCAGTGGTATCGTACTTGAATTTTTTGGAACATCATCGCCAAATATATTTGCTTTGACGATGTTCGCAAGCACCATTGGAGTAAGCATGATGCGTCCTCCTTCAGCGAATATGCTGCTTTCCCAACAAGACGGAGATACTGGCTCCGCAGCTTCCCTAATTAACTTCACGGCCCTGTTCATGGGTAGCGTAGGCATGTTCCTCATATCACTGGAAACAGACGCCCTTATCTCTACCCTAGGCATCATGCAGATACTTGTTGGAACTATATGCGGCATCGCGTGGCTTATGGTCAGACATAGATCATTTATCCGCTCATAACTTTTAATTAACCGCGAAAAAAAGTCCAATAACGCAAAAATCAATTTGAAATTATTGTAAAGGCCATTCCATACGAACATGCATGGAATGGCCTTTGTAACATTTGACTTTCAATCAACAGATTTACCAAGGACGTGGAATTTCTACTCCCGGATTATCTGCATGGTAAAGAGACGGTAAGAAGTTAGACAAGTATGTGAATTCATTATAGCAGTGGCGCATCAAATTCAGGGAAATTTCAAGCGGTACCGGATGTTGTTTCCCCAGTAAGAAACGACTACGCAAAACACATCCAAAATCTGTGTCTCTGGCAAGGTGCATCATTTCACCGTCCATCGGATCACCGTCCTCATCGAGTATAATATCATCGCCGAAGCCGATTGAAGAACAAATAGCTGCAGACAGCCAGTTATTGCTATATGCCTCTTCCAAGTCGGCAGGAGCAAAAAAATCTTCCGCTGCGTGAAATTTAAGTTTAGCTGCAACAGCCGGAAGATCTGCAAGTTTTTCCTTTGCTGAAACGGTTGCACCAATATAGCTTTTCCCTTTATGCCAATTTTCGTCCCACCCATAGTGGGCAACATGATCCAGCGGATGCCACCACTTTATATGTTCAGTAGTTTCGAAAAATTTAAACCACCAATCCAACATTTTACCACTGCAGCCGTGTAAATCGGTCCTTACGGCCACGGTTATAAGGGGCTCAGGGCCATCAATAACGCCCATTTCAACTTTTAAAGGAGCAGGTGATAAGAGTTGTTTTATATTTTCCACGCCCCATGCATGATTTTGATTACAGCAACGCTTCATAATAGAATTCCTATATAAAAGTTATTACACAATTTGGAAACGAATATCGTTTCCAAATTGGGAATTAGGATAAGAATGGCGAAGTTGTCAATATTAATTTACAGGAATCTTATGGATAAACTACCTGACTCAAAAACCCGTTCTCGCGGAAGACCACCAGCATCTTCTGATGAACTAAAACAAAAAATCATTACAGCGACACTGGAACTGCTGCTGGCAGAAGGCTATGCTAAGACCACTATGGACCGTATTGCCAAAGAATCCAAAGTTGCTAAAAAAACCATTTATCGCTTTGCAGAAAATCGGGATGCTTTGATTGAGCAGGCGCTGGGGAACTGGAGCGCGGCCTTCAAAACGGCATTCATTAATGATGCAAATAATCAAGAACAGGTAACTGAACTCCTGCAACATGGTCTCGCTGAAATAGCGACGCAGGTGCTCAGCTCTACAGCCGTAGCAATGTTCAAACTGTTACAGGCAGATTTTCCGGGCAAAAACCATTTGACGGATATTTATCGTGAAAACGGTGTGATGCGCGGTAGACAGATTTTAGCAGACTGGCTTCAGCGACAAACGGATAAGCAGTTGATCGGCAAGTGCGATGCTTTGGAGATCAGCAATCTAATGTTGTCTATGGTAATTGCCGAACCGCTAAGAGAGCTGGCCCTTGGAGAACCTCATGCAATGCCGATGGATTACAGGATAGCCAAAGCGGTAAGACTCTTTTGGCCTTTACTAACGACTACACCCAAAGATTCTGACGAAATTTCAGAAAATGCAGACTTATCTTCAAGTGAATGATATAAATTAGACAGAATATATTCTTCAAGCGCAAAAACAAAGCCCCCTTGAAATTCAAGGGGGCTTATAAATTATCGAGCTATGTCTACGCCATTTCATCATAAATACGTTGCCGTATTCCAGCACTGTCCTCTAGCACCCCTACTTTGATATCAATAAAATCATAAAGTCTTGGTCTTTTGCCGTCAGCATGTCTTAGAATTCGCCCGATAATCTGCACTAGTCTTCCCTTAGATTTGATAGGGGAACAAAGGAAAAGAGTGGAATTTAAGTTATTTTTTCATTATCCTCTTAGACTGTAGCCTTTATTTAGTTATGATATTTTGAATACTTGACAATGCACAAAGATAAGAATAATTAACTTTTCAAAATAAATAGATATGTCATATAGATGAGCCGTGCCATTTAAAAATTACAGAGTTATTTAATCTCAAATATATTTATTCCGCCAAACAAATAAATTACTCCCCACCTTTTATTATCGATTGTGAAACTCTTATCCGTAAAAATAAAGTTCATTTGCAAACTTTATAATTAGTTAATAAATTATTTCAATATTTGATATATATCAATGTGTTGAATGGATCTTGGGGGCAGGCCTTTGCCTAGGAGAAAAGTTCTTAAATGAGACAGTATAGAACTGAAATCGACGGACTACGAGCTATTGCTGTACTTGGAGTACTATTATTTCATCTTAAGTTAAACACAGGCGGCTGGCTTGGGGTTGATATTTTTTTTGTTATTTCAGGTTTCTTAATTTCTTCCAATCTCTTTAAAGAGTTCGAGTCTACAGGAAAAATTTCTGCCTCAAACTTTTATTTACGTAGAATCAGAAGAATTATGCCAGCGCTGTTGGTGTGTATCATAATAACATTCATCCCTTTTGCGTTATTGCTATCTTATACTCCGGCTTTTTCTGAATTTTCCCAATCTATACTTACAGCAGTTTTCTCAATTTCTAATATTTTTTTCTGGAAGCATGCAGGATATTTCGCTATTAAGGCTGACTTGTGCCCTTTATTGCATACATGGACCCTAGGAATAGAAGAGCAATTCTACCTTATTATACCGGCAATTTTCGTTATATTGCCCTATTTTACGAAGAAAAAACAAAATACATTATGGATATTTGTTTTTATAGCTACAATCTTATCTTTCCTTGCCTGTAGATATGGGCATAACTTGGTTAGCACAGATTTTAGATTTTATATGTTACCAACACGTATGTGGGAACTTTTTGCAGGCCTATTTATTGCTCTACTTTTGAAAAACTTCCCTCAACTCAATACACGGAACGTTTATACAGAGCTTCTGAGCGGTATAAGTATCTGTTTTCTGTGTTTCATATTTATCTCTTTTATCGGAAATTCTAATTTTACTGAAAACTCTCTATTTGCAGTATTGGCAACATGCATTTTTATTGTAACTACGACAGAAAACTCAATTACCGGAAAATTGATGAGCCTTCGCCCAATACGTTTTGTTGGTAACATCTCCTACTCCACTTACTTGTGGCACTGGCCAATTATTGTGATCACTTATTTGCTTACAATACGCTTTGACATCAATAATAGTATTTTAATTAAAGTTTGCATTATAATATCGACTCTTTACATCTCTTATCTATCTTGGAAATTTATAGAAAAACCATTCCGAAAAAAGACTACATGGTCTGACTGTCTTAAACCACTTAGTCCATTTATTACCATTGCCTTTATTTTAGCCATAATTGGTATAAGTGCTCTTAGTACTGGAAAGAGTCACTATAAACTAAATCAAAATAAACTAAAAACGAACTTAAGCTTTAATGATTTTAAAAATGAAAAATACTATTCTTTTGGAAACAAACAAAGTTCACCACAGTTTTTTGTCGTAGGCGACAGTCATGCACGTGCTATCGCACCAGCTTTAAATTTATTAGACCAAGAATATGGAATTAATGGAAAAGAAGCTTCAATTACAGGTACACCTCCTTTATTTAATATCTATAACAGTGAGGATGATAATATTCCGTATGAAGCAGAATGGATCAAATATATTAAAAAGAATAAAATCAAAAATGTACTTTTAGTTGCAAATTGGAATAAACTTTTTGATGCCACTACGTTAAAATATAATGATGAAAAAATTCGACAAGAAGAAGCATTCTCCATAGCAAAAAAAGAACTCATCACGATGCTAAAACTACTTACAGAACAAGGAGCAACGGTATGGGTTATGAAAAGTGTTCCAGTTTTAAAGAATAATCCTGTCGTTATTTCTAGACTACTGAATAAGCCATATATAGAAAAAGAATCACCCCTTATAAACTTTAATTTTATACAACGAGCTTTAGAAAACGAAAGTATACCAAATATTTATATATTATCTCCTACTCCATATTTAATTGAGAATGGAAATATAATCTCTGTACAAGATGGTCATTTATTATATGAAGATACAAATCACCTTAGCGTTGATGGAGCATATGCAATAAAAGAAGTGTTTCGTCCTTTCTTTGAAAGCATGCAACACCAATAGATAGTCATTAACTATCTAGTATAGGCTATCTTCTTTTTTCTAATCTTCACAAACTAAAAGAGGATTAAGATTTATAGGAGATTCTTCTCTAATAACTGTAAAAGACTAAGACTACGAAATTAAAAAAGGTAACACTACCACCTTTAATAGTTCTTATGAGTTGCCATAATCTTATAAATTATCAAATTACCATCTACGCTATTTCATCATAAATACGTTGCCGTATTCCGGCACTGTTCTCTAACACCCCTACTTTGATATCAATAAAATCATAAAGTCTTGGTCTTTTGCCGTCAGCAGGTCTTAGAATACGCCCGATAATCTGCACTAGTCTTCCCTTAGATTTGATAGGGGAACAAAGGAAAAGAGTGGATAGCCCCGGACAATCAAATCCTTCACCTATAAGCGAAGCTGTGCTTGCCAAAACTTTTATCTTTCCAGCATTTAAATCTCCAACAAGAAGCTCACGTTCTGCTGTCGGAGTCTTTCCGGTAAGCACGGCTACGTCCACGCCCTGTGCCTCTAATATTTCAGCCAGAGCAAAGAGGTGTGCGGTCCTGTCTGCCACAAGCAGTAGAGTACCTGAATTCTGCTCAAGTTCTCCCTGCACACATTCGGCGATGAGGGTATTGCGCCCCCGGTCCTCAGCAACAGCTGTCATCATAAGTGGATATTCATTTGAAGCATCGCCTGCAAAGGAAAACTCTGTTTCCACAGTGATGACTTCCGGTTTAAGTATGGCTCCGGTATCACGAAGCAAATCCGGATCAACACGATGAACAACATCGCCGAGAGTTAAATTTATTATCCGATCAAGCCCATCATTGCGGTAAGGGGTTGCAGAAAGACCAGTCAGATACTTTGCATCAAAACTAGTGACAACATCCTGAAATGTGCTTGCAGGGGCTCTATGACACTCATCAACTACAATATGCCCGAAAGCATGCACCATTTTATCCAAACGGTTACGAGCTGTCTGGATGGTTGCTACAGTAAAAGGCTGTATATTAAATTTTCCATTACCGACCTGTCCGGCCTTAACACCCAAAAACTGCTCTGCCCTATCAACCCATTGGAGAAGTAATTCTTTAGTATGAACAAGCACAAGACAAGGTTGCTTACGCTCAGCTATCAAAGATAGTGCCATAACTGTTTTACCTGCCCCGGTTCCTGCTTCCAAAATCCCCTGTGAAGGCTTAGAAAAAGATTCCAGTGCTGCTAACTGATATGGTCTAAGCTCTCCGCTGAAAGCAAACTCCACAGGTTCTAATTCACGCCTATTGTCTTCATATGTAATTTCTTCGCCTGCTGCTTTAGCAAGCCGATGCAACTCAACCCCATAACCACGCGGACAATGCAGCCTACCGCTGCGGCCTCCTGAAAACATCTTTATATACTTCGCAATGCGTACAGCTCTACGACCGTACTTCATTGCATTAACATACTCAGGATTGCGCAGTGTCAAAGATTCTTTAATCTTTTTCACCAATTCGGCAGGTGTGTCGGTAAGGGTTAAATCCTTTGATATATGAACCAGCATGAAAACTCCTTATTGGATGCAGAAAGACTTTAATATGAGCACGTCTATGGATCTTTTGGATTATTTGGAAACCACATAAACAAAAAAAGCCCTGCAATTGCAGGGCTTTTTACACTTCCGTAAATGAAGTGCTAATGAAATATGGCGGAGAGGGAGGGATTCGAACCCCCGGAGGGCTCACACCCTCAATAGTTTTCAAGACTACCGCGTTCAACCGGACTCTGCCACCTCTCCAAACGCAAAATGAACCTTGTCGAAATCGCTCTGAATGTCAACTACTTTTATCAAAAATAGCTATTTTTTTTACTTATTGCCTAAATTCGGCTACATATATGAAAAATCATTTAAAAACAGGCGTAAACTTAAGAATATCTTTTATAAAAATATTTCTCTGGCAGTAAGCTCTTCTCCATACGCTTTAAGTTCAGCAATGGATTTAAGACCCAATTTTTTCATTAAATTTGCGCGATGCTTTTCTACGGTTTTAACACTTATATTCAAAATGTCGCCGATTTCACGGTTTTTATAGCCGGCTAGAATATTCTTGAGAATTTCTCTTTCACGATTGGTCAATGTATCGAGTTTCTCACAACCGTCCGTATGCATCTTTTTTAAAAAACCTTTCGCTACTTCTGCAGAAATTCCCGGGGCAAGGTAAACTTTACCTTCCATCACAGTGCGAATAGCCATAACCAGTTCTTCACTGGTTGAATTTTTAAGAACATACCCACTTGCGCCAGCATCTAAAGCTAGGAAAACGTGCTCTGCATCAACATGAGCTGTAAGGGCCAATAATTTAATGCGTACGCCATCTTTTGCAAGCTCCTGTATAGCCTGCACGCCACTTTTAACGGGCATCGATAAATCCATAAGGACAACATCAGGATTAAGCCTTTTGCACAACCTGACAGCCTCAAGCCCATTTTCTGCCATTCCCAAGACATTGATGTCACTTTGAGCCTTAAGAATATTCTTAAGCCCTTCCCTTACCAATGCGTGGTCATCAACAATTATTATTCCAACTGGATTAGGCATTTATCCTCTAAAAAAATATAGACAGCCAATAGATGTTAAAATTAAGCGGAAAGACACAAATCAAATGTGAAAGTCTTCATAAAAATTAATCTAAGAATACATGTACCATACAGCTTTATAAGAAAACAATATTAAAAACTAATTAATTATATGCTTAGGAAGACATATTATAAAAACAAAAAGGCAGTTGAATTAATTTCAACTGCCTTTAATCATTCTCTGGCGGAGAGGCGGGGATTTGAACCCCGGATAGAGTTTTAAGCCCTATACTCGCTTAGCAGGCGAGCGCCTTCAGCCATGCTCGGCCACCTCTCCATTAATTGAACCGGTTATGCGCATTGCGCTTCACCCGCTCGGAGCGTTTAAATATGTGTTCTACGCTCAGTTGTCAACAACAATTTTAATATTTTATTAAATTATCTTGTTTCTTTATCTCTTGCCGTGGATCTAAAGTAAATATTCAAAGGGGCAATCTTAATATTCAAAATCTTTCTAAGTTTATTTTCAAGAAAACGATGATACGTCGGTCTGATCAACCTTTCATCGTTAATAAAGAAAATAAATGTTGGAGGCTCTTCATCAGCCTGAGTCAGGTATTTAAACTTAGCTCTTCTGCGTTTAACAACAGGCGGCTGATGCTTCTCAATAACGTCTTTCATGATTCTATTGAGCTGCCCTGTGGAAACTCTTATCGAGCACTCTGCCTTAAGCTTTGCGGCCAAAGGTAGAATTCCTCCAAGCCCTGATTTAGATATACATGAAGTATAAATAACAGGAACATGATTTGCCATTCTAAGAGCCATTTCAAAACCTTGCTTAAGTGCTTCACGTTCTTTTTGTGAAACCAGATCAATTTTATTAACAGCAATGATAAATGGAGTGGCTTCTTTTGCAAGAAAATCAAGCAACCGTTTATCCTGCTTGGTAAGCCCGCCGATAGCATCAACAACCATTATGGTTACATCTGCAATCTTACTACTTTTTAGCGCACGAAGAACGCTATACCTTTCGATTGTATTTGAAATATTTGTTCTGCGTCGAACTCCAGCAGTATCTACAAAAGTAAAAAGCTTTCCGCCTGACTGAAAAGTAACGTTAACACTGTCACGGGTTGTACCAGCAATATCGCTTACGATTACTCTTTCTTCTCCGGTCAAAGCATTTACCATTGATGACTTACCTGCATTCGGCCGTCCAAGCATGGCAATCTTAAGACCTACTTTATCAGGCTCTTCCTCTTCAGGAACAATTCCGGTATTGTCAGCAAGCGCTGCTACCTTTGAACGCAAAGCTTCAAGGTTGTAACCATGCTCTGCTGAAACAGGCATCATTTCAAACCCGAGTCCGTGGAATTCGGACAGGCACTGAGCTTCAATCTCTGACCCGTCAACTTTATTTACCAATAATAGAATCGGCTTATTACTCTGACGGATAAAGCTGGCGACCTGCTCATCAAGAGGAGTAATCCCCATACGCCCGTCTACTACTAATATAAGAGCGTGAGATTCTTCAATGGCTTCTCTAGCCTGTTCGAAGATATCACCTTGAAATTCTTCTGAGTCATTGGCGCTCTCCATTACGAGACCACCGGTATCTACAAGAGCGTATTTAACGCCGTCATAGTGACCTTCATCATAGATACGATCGCGGGTAATGCCGGGCATATCATGAGTCAGAGCTCTCTTTTTTCGTAACAACCTATTAAATATAGTGGACTTTCCAACATTAGGACGTCCTACAAGTGCTATGGTCGGCAGCATGGCCAGCCTCCTGAAAAATATAACGTGTAAACCGTAAACCGTGGATGAAGCGTGTTACGAAAAATACTCTAACTGAAAAAAGACGGGAAGACATCAATCTTCCCGTCCATGATGTCCAATAGCGGCATATGGCACAAGGTGAGCCACTCTGTAAAGCCTCAACTGCATTTAGCCATAACAAAAAAAGCGGACAATAATATTTTTCGCTTATGAATAACTTATATAACCATATGTTCCGGACTAACTAAAGAGTTTTTTAATAGCTGCGGAATAAGGAGGTCTAAGCACGCCCTTCTCTGTAATAATCCCTGCGATAAGCTCATTAGGGGTCGGATCAAAAGCAAAATTGAAAACTTCAACTCCTTCGGGAGTAATTCTGTGATCACCGATATGGGTAACCTCACGCGAAATGCGATTTTCAATCGGGACATCATCACCTGTAGGAGTTTCAGGATCAATTGTATACACGGGAGCTGCCACATAAAAAGGAATCCCAAATTCGCGGGCAAGCAATGCAACCCCGTAGGTTCCGATTTTATTTACAACGTCACCGTTTGCAGCAATTCTGTCAGCACCTACAACAACTTTCTGCACCAGACCTTTCTTCATTAGCAAAGCACATGCATTGTCACAGGCCACTTTTACAGAAATACCATCACGGTGAAGCTCATATGCTGTAAGTCTTGCCCCCTGTAAAAATGGACGGGTTTCGTTGGCAATGACTTGAACTTTTTTACCCTGATCAACAGCCCCTCTTATAACTCCAAGCGCGGTTCCGTAACCTGCTGTAGCAAGAGCTCCGGCATTGCAATGGGTCATGATGGTATCACCATCATCAATCAGCTCGCCACCGAAACGCCCGATATCTTCACACATACGGATATCATCAACGTGAATCACTTTTGCTCTTTCAAGCCAGATAGAACAAAGTTCATCCAATGAAATATCTCCAGCTTCCTGCCAGATTCTTCTCATTTCACGGACGGCCCAGCGAAGATTTACAGCTGTAGGACGGGCATTTTCAATTTTATCAAGATTAATTTCGAGATTTTTTTTCCAATCAGCACTACCTGCAACTTCACGTGCAGCAAGATAGCAACCATAGGCAGCAGTAACGCCTATAGCTGGAGCACCGCGGACGACCATAACAACAAGAGCCTCGACGATATCATCGGTAGTTTTGCAGTAAAACCAATCTTCACGGTTAGGCAGATAACGCTGATCTAGTAGAACAAGTGCATCTTTTTCCGCAGAGAACTGAATATGTTCGGTCATTGAATTGATCCTTACTAAGAAAGTTTTTCCTGAATCATTTTACTTACGATACCGGGGTTGGCCTGTCCTTTAGTCTCTCTCATAACCTGTCCCATGAAAAAGCTGACAAGTTTGGTCTTCCCGCCCTTGTATGCTTCAACCTCGGCAGGATTGTCTGCCAAAACTTTATCTACAACGACTTCCAAACTGGAAGTATCAGAATTCTGTTCAAGACCTTTATCTTTAACATATTTGACAGGATCAAGTCCTCCGGCAAAAATTTCATTAAAAATATCTTTACCGATCTTGATACTGATAACTTCTTTATCAACAAGATCTACAAGCTTGGCCATCATTTCAGGTGTAAATTTGCACTCTGAAACAGCGCAACCAGTCTGATTAAGTTCCCTCAAGAACTCACCTTTAATCCAGTTAACAACTTTAAGCGGTTCATTGTATGATCCAAGAACAGCTTCAAAGTAATCAGCAACCTCTTTTTCAGAAGTAAGAAGATCAGCATCCTGCTCGCTTATTTTGAAATCACTTTCAAAACGTGCTTTACGCTCTGCCGGAAGTTCAGGCAATGAAGCCTGCCACTCTGCAAGCCACTCATCAGCTATGACAAGCGGAACAAGGTCAGGATCTGGAAAATAACGATAATCATGAGCATCAGCTTTTCCGCGCATGGAATGGGTTGTGCCCTTATCAGCATCATAAAGCCGTGTTTCCTGAATAACTTCCTCACCGTCTTCAATAAGATCAATCTGACGGCTGACCTCATACTGGATGGCTTTATGAACATTCCTGAATGAGTTGATATTTTTAAGTTCAGCACGTGTTCCGAACTCTTTCTGACCAACCGGGCGCACAGAAATATTCGCATCACAGCGGAAAGAGCCTTCTTCAAGGTTTCCATCACAAATGCCCAGGTAAAGGAGAATGCTACGTAAAGACTTAAGGTAAGCAACAGCTTCTTCTGCGCTACGCATATCCGGCTCGCTGACTATTTCGATAAGCGGGACACCAGTGCGGTTTAAATCGACAAAACTAGCATTTTCAGCAGCGGAATGAATATTTTTCCCTGCATCCTCTTCCATATGGATACGAGTAATACCGATACGTTTTTTACATGGTTCACCGGTTTTATTTTCGTAAGAAATATCAAGATGCCCATGCTCGCAGATAGGCAATTCAAACTGAGAAATCTGGTATCCTTTGGGAAGATCCGGATAGAAATAGTTTTTGCGTGCAAAAATTGATTTCTGATTAATTATACAATTAGTGGCCAGCCCCATTTTAGAAGCATATTCCATTACCTTTTCGTTAAGTACGGGGAGCACGCCCGGCATGCCCGAACAAATCTCACAGACGTTCTCGTTAGGATCTTTTCCAAATTCAGTTGAGCATCCGCAAAATATTTTTGTCTTAGTCTTAAGCTGAGCATGAACCTCAAGCCCGATGACTGTTTCAAACTGGACCATATATCGCTCCTTGCAATTCTTATTAAACAGGTTTTAGCCTGATATTATCTTCTTAATGCAGCCCGGCTGATCAACAAATAAACCGGAACTCTTTTTTTCAAATGATGCGCTGGATATTTAAATTCATTCCCAGTCCCCAGGTAATAATCAAGCCTTGCTCCTCTGATAGCTTTCCCAGTATCCTGAGCAAGTCCAAGACCATTTACCCTCTGTGAAGGGCGACCTTTTCGAGGGAAAATATCTGTACGGAACGCGACTATTGCTCCAAGCGGTATAAGTGAAGGATCAGTGGCAAGACTGACCATAGACTTTAAAGGCTTACCGTTAGCCCCGAGCGGACGTCCGCGAGTTATCTGAAAAAAGATATAACTATTATTTTCAGCCATCAACTCCCACATTTGTTTTGGATGGCTAAGAAGATATTCTTTAATCTTTTCACGCGAGAGTTGGCTCCTTTTGAGAATTCTTTTATTAAGCATTATTTGGCCAAGCCCTTTAAAAGAAAGACCATTGGTACCGCTGAACACAGCTGTTCTAAGCCGACCATCAGGCAAGCGAAGTACTCCGCCTCCCTGAACATGCATATAAAATAAATCTACTGGATCTTTTAGCCACGCGACTTCTAAGCCGCGGCCAGAAAGCACTTTATCAATATCAATAGCCCGGCGGGAATGATACGGAAGAATTCTTCCATTTTCAACCCGGTACCCTTTGCGCAATTGTTCCGACCATGGATGTGTCTGCCCAGGTCGAGCCTTACGTAAGTCAGGAGGCACTCTATAAACAGGGTACTTATACGGACCTCTTTTCGTAAGACTAGCCTCAATAACCGGAGTATAATATCCTGTCATCTCTGCACCGGACTGAAGCTCGTACCAGACAAAGGACTTTCCAAGCAACTCCGGGTTACGGTCTAACCGAGGCAATAACCTTTCAAGGTCTTCAAGAGATTTGCGAAGCTGCCCCCATGTAAGACGTAAATCTTTTCTTTTAAGAGCCATACCACCGGCAGGATTACGCCCTGCATACTCAATAGACTTTCTAATCTGAGGTCCGAGATTTTTCCACGAAGAAATATTTTGTGATTGTATATCAATCCTGCGGGCGGCACTTTCAGAAGAAGAAAATGGAAGAGCAGAATATTTTACAGGACCAGAAACTACGGTTTCAGACCTAGCACGCTTACTTTTCCAAGCCTTTGATTTAACTATTCTATACGAAGTTTTGCCTACACTATGAATTTTTGTCGCACATCCACTAAGAAACAGTGATAGCAGACAAACGCCTAACAACGCCTTGATAAAAGTGATTGATTTAAACATTAATTTGAAGGCTCAATCACTACGTCGCTAAATCTTCCTACACCGTACTCACGTCTGCGCAAGAACCTATCAGGACCGGGGCCTAAAATCTGCAACTCACGATGCTGCCTTTGAACATCCTTAGCTATATACCTTTCCTTAGTGCAGCCAGTAGAGTAAGTCGCATCCTTTCCAACCCATACATTAGGAACCTTTTTATCCATCAATTCAAAGCTTCTTTCAATATCGGCGTAAGTCTGAAATCTCCAGATAGAAATTAATCCGCTACGCTGAACTTTTTCCCACATAAACATCAAATCGTCCGCATCCATGCCTTCTACAAAGTGTTCAGCAGGATTAATTATATATGTATCTTCAAGTCTACTGCGAAGATCTGAAACAAAAGTTTTCAAAAGACTAATGGCAACATCAACCTGCCCCGGAATACTACCCACGATTCCGCTGTAAAACATTACAGCTTTCCTTTCTGAACGGGCCTGCTGCATTTCAGAAATAATTTCATCAGCTTTGGCGGTAATATCAAGCTCACTGAATTTATGGGTTCTATGAGATTTTGCCTTAAACTCGAGCTTAAACCTGCCGTTACGATTTCTATGGAAGCACATCACATCACGAGTAAATTGATGTGTGTTTTTAATCAATCTACGCCTGTTAGCCCACCCCTTTGCAAGAATCAGATCAGACTCTTTCCATGCTCTGGAAAAAGTAACGCTGCAACGAATGAGATTAAGACGTTCTCGTGTTCCATCAGAAATAATTACAAAAGGATTTTTGCGGAGTGTGTCCAAAAGTTCATTTTTAGAAATTCTGCTCTCCGTTATAAAATATGCACCCTTAAGAATTTCGGTAAGCGCTGGATCATTTCCATTGTCCCAAATAGTCGGACAGTCGAAACAGAAACCTTCTTTAAGGGCCATGATTACGCTATGCCCCTGCCGAAGCAGCGACTTTACCATTAGCAAATCTGACGGCAGCCCACCGGAATCATCAGGGAGATACAAAATTTTAAGTCCTGATCTGTTTTTGCAAAAAATATCTCTCATCCCTGTAAAATCAACCTTATCTTTAGAAAAACAGGAAGAATAACGAGAAAAATCTTCTGAAAATAAATCTGCGCTCCATGTATCGGGAAGAGTCGACAATCTGAAAAGTCTTTCAAGCTCGATCATATCAAGCTCAAAACGCATATCTTCAAGACAGCTGCATTCAAGCGGTGGATAAGGACAAGACTCCATTGACCGCTTGAAAAAATCACTCTCAAGATATGCCCGCCCTCTGCTTACTAAAATACTCTTACGATTACGGTAAGGGTCATCAAGACCACTTCTGGAAAGAAATATTGTAATCATCCCTTTCAGCAACCGCCAAGGGATGAGAATAGATGCATCAAGGGCCTGCTTAAATTTGTGGCGGCAAAGATTTAAAATTAATCTACGCTGATACTTATCTGAGACATGAGTTCTGACCAGTTTGACCAATGTCTTCCAAACATTAATATATTGCTGCAGCAAATCAGCAGCAAGTCCGGGTGTGACCAAACGTTTGAACAGCCAGTCTGAACAAGGTGCAAACACCTGATTTGCATCAAGTGCAACCATAAAGCGTAGTTGTTCAGGTGAAGCGTTCTTAATCGGGTCCATAAAGTTTTCAAGATGATTCGCCGTCATAAAATGGAGAAGCCAAGCATCTGACACAGGATCTTTTCCGTAACGAACGTCTTCAATAGAGGTAAAATCAAGCAGAGCTCTCAATGTATATTACTCCGAAAGGAAACCTTTACTTTTAAGTTTTTCAAAAAAAGTATTGCTACGAATGCGGGCCAGTAACAAATCATTTTCATGCCTTGTAATAATTATCCTGTCTCCGGTTTTCAAAGGATAGGGAACTCTACCGTCTTCAGTGATAAAGACATCACCACTAGATTCAGAAATATCTATGGTTAAAGGCATCTCTGCCGGAAGAACCATTGGTCTAACTCCATTTAAAAACGGACATACTGGCGTAATACACATAACCGGAAGTTCCGGATGAACAAGAGGCCCTCCAGCAGAAACATTATAGGCTGTTGATCCGGTAGGAGTGGAAATAATAACCCCGTCAGCACGAATATTTTTAATCCACTGCCCGCTCTGTCCTATATCTAAGGAAATAATCCGGGCTACTGAACCACGGGAAAGAACCAAATCATTAACCGCGACTCCACGGCCAATAATTCCGGTACCACGCTGAATTTCATAATGAAGCGCAAGCCTTCTGGAGATATCAAGTTCATGGCTCAAATAATTTTCAAGTGCAATTTCCCAATCATCAGGCATAACCTCAGCTAAAAACCCGACTCTGCCGTGATTAATACCAAGAACAGGAATTTTCCATTCTATAACAACCCCGGCTGTACTTATAAAAGTACCATCACCGCCAAGAACAAGCACAAGTGAACAACCTTCTCTATATTCACTGACTTCAACATGAGCAGGAGGAGCAGGATGTTCAATTACGTGAGAATTTACACCACGAGCAGAAAGCCACTTGGAAATGATTGTTCCCAGCTTTGCAGCAGTGCCCCCTCCAGCCTTCGTAACTATCAGCACAAAATCTTTACAATCAGACATAGAGACTACCTATTAGAAAGAAGCTTAAGATTCAACCTTAAGCTTCTGCTAAATTACTTTAAATGAACTTAAAACCCTACTAAAAAAATAAACCTGCAACGAAACTGTACAATGTACATCTCTTTTAAAAAAGTAATAGACATAAAATTGCTAATCACGAATAACAAAATTTTTCGCGAATGGCTCCAGAGCTACTGGCAACAGATATATTTATATGTTAGAAGTGCTATATTTTTTTTATAGAGAAAAATGTTAAATAGAATTAACAACACAAAAAAGAGTGCACGCTCACTTTTAACTTTATAACAAATTGAATTTAAAGCTTATTAAAATATTTTTTTTCCATCTTTCACCCTAAAGGATACATAGAAACCTGCCGATAAGGTTAATGAGAAGGAATATGTACTATGACAAACACCCCTGCTGAAATAAGAAATATGCTGCAAACCTACGGTAAGCAGTTAACCAACGCTAAGAGACTGGCCAGATTCAGGCGTGCCCTGAAGATGAGCGAGCCTGTTGACGTTGTCAGTATTTCACGGCAGGCAAGGCGTCGCGAGCTGGTAGAAAAAATTTCAAGAGAAATTATCGAAAATCTCATTGTTTCGGGTAATGAAAATCCAGTTGTGTCCGATATACTAGAACAGTTGGAATTAGATTTTGGAGAAAAGCACTTATTTGAGTACCCTCTTGATGGAAGCGATGTGCAAGTTCTTAAGGAAAACGATCAAGGGGTCGTTCTTCTTTCTCCTGATGAAATGTCTGAAGTTATGAATCGGCTATGGGAAATAACTTTAGACAAAGTCGATCGAACGATGCTCTGATTTATATCAGCAAAAAATTAACTGCAAAATGAATGAACCATGGCAACCCAGGAGGGGATCATGAAGATCAATCAATTTAACAATACCCCCCTCAAGGCCTATTCTGATAACAAGGTCAAGAACCCGGCAGATAAGGCTCAATCACAAAGTACAAGTTCTACAGCGACTCGTGACGTTGTAAATGTCTCATCACAGGCAAAATTACTCGGAACAGCGCGGCAAGTGGCGGCAGAAAGTCCTGACACTCGAGATCAGAAAGTTAAAGATTTGAGAGAACAGGTGCGCGCAGGGACATACAAGCCGGATATTCGTAAGACAGCTCTGAATCTTGTACGAGAGGACATAGATTTTTTAAGTTAATTTCTCTTTTACATTAAATAAAAAATGGTGAAACTCATGAAAAGTCTCACCATAAATCAAGTCTGTTTTACCTAATCGAGTATACATTATGAATACTCGACAAATTATTATATTACAATTCATCCTTTTGCGGGCGGTAGTGTGTTGGATATTTTGAATCCACCTGTGGAATCTGCATCCCGCGACGGGCTTCGGAATTAATCACTATAGGCCCGCCAAGATTGAGGGTTGTCTCCTCTGGTCTTCCAGGAGGGATTGTCACAGTGACTAGTATGCCAAGCTGACGAATATTTTCCAGCCTTAAAATTCTTTTTTCAGCATCACTCAACTTGACTTCATATTCATCCATAAAACTGTATGGGTCAACAACAAGCAGACCTAAGTTATGATCCTCAACGCTTTGCAACAAAAGAAAAGGAGAATCTTCTCTAATCTGAATCAGAGTAAAATCTCTTTTATCGTCAAAGCCGATCAGACCACGGGAAAAGTAGATAATCCCGTCCTCTAGTATCTCTCTTTCTCCAAGACGAGTCCTGATTAGTTTTTTTCTTTCTTTTGCCATAATTCGGTCGCAGCAAAAAGGTCCTGCTGTCTGTTTTCAAGCGCCATACGGTTCTGTTCTTTAATTTTGAGGTAAACTTCTTCCCTGTAGACAGTAGTTTCTTCCGGTATTTCTAGGCCCAGCTTAACCTGCCGGCCTTGAACGCTCAATACCGTAATCTTTATATTGTCATCCAGATAAAGAGCTTCGCCTGGTCTCCGAGTCAGAATCAGCATATTCTCTTGTGTGTAAGTAATCCTGTTGGATCGTTTTTGCTTTCAGTAAAACATTCGCCACTGTGGAAATATTTTCAGATCACTAAAAAACCTTTTACAGCAATACCCCCCATACGGGCAAGCATAATACGATCCTAATCTGAAAAAAAATAACTATATATAATTCAAAAGATTCATATTCATAATCATTGAAGAACTTTTCAGTACTGCTTCGTAGACAATTTGCTGCTGCGAAATCTGAGTCATAAGTTCTCCCACGTCAATATCTTCGATATGAGAGATTCTGTCTTTTTCATTAAGTTCAAGACTTGAAAGCACATTATCAGCAACGGAAAGTCTGTTTTCTCTACCACCGACATCCGCCACCTGAGTAAGAAGATGCTGCTGAGACGTTTTCAAACTCTCCAGACATTCCTGAACACCTGACTGATTGTTGGTTTCAAGAAATGCAACAAGATTCCCCATTGTTTCAAGCAAATTTTGAGTAGTGCTGGTATTACTTCCAGTTAGCATGCTGTTATTGTTAAAAACAACCCCTGCCCCAGACTGCCCCGGAGCTTTATATACTCCGCCAAAAATATCTTTACCGACATCATTGACTCTTACATATTCATTTTCCTGAATCTGAAAATTAATAGCTGCGAGATCAGGTCTGACTACAAACTGAGAATTAGATGAAAGAATGTTTGTTCCAGAGGCTCCGGCATTTGAATAAATTGTCAAAATCCCGCCAGGAATACTTAAAACGGCATTTGATGAGATACCATCAGCTTCTTTAACATTACCTTCAACCCAGTTAATACCACCGTCAAGGCTATATGAATAAGTGATATTAGATTGAAGGGTTGTCGCAGAATCAATTCTAACAACAACATCCTCAGTAAAAACACCTTCGGCTTTGGTTCTTCCACCGGCAAGATCTGTATTCATCCCCACAACATTTATAGCATCTTGATCATCGCCCATATATTGAGCGGTAGGTCTAACCCACATCCATGTTCCGGTTGAATCATTAGTATCTGTAGCGGAGTTAGCCTTAACGGTCGTTCCCGCTTCAAGAGACATGTTAACTCCGTCGAAGTCCAAAGTATTATCTCCGGAAGCTAATGTCTTTGTAGTAAAGGTTTTACCGCCGTCTTTTGAAAAACGATAGTCAAGATCTGTCGCTCCAATATCTCCTGAATCAAGGAACTGAACAACAATACTTTTATCAGTATTTCCCTCAATGCTGAACTGTTGTGATGAAACGTTAGAATCATTTGTTGTCATCCACAAAGTTTCTTTGAACGCATTGTTGTCAACTTTATGACCTGCATAAATACTCTTTCCCTCGTACTCAGTATTGGCAAGAGAGATTAACTGCTGAAAAAGCTGACGAGCTTCGTAACTGATTTGTTCTCTGTTCTCTGCGGTAATAGAGCCGGTTGCAGCCTGCTGAGCAATTCCTCTAGCTCTGGTAACAATTGTTGAAGCCTGATTCAAAGTTGAATCTGAAAGAGTAAGCCAACCTGTAGCTGTATCAATATTATTTCGGTATTGTTCTACTGTAGCAAGAGTTTCGCGATGGTCAAGAATACGCGCCATACCAACTGGATCATCCGAAGGTTTATTAACTTTCTTCTGAGTCTGTGCCTGAATATTGCTTTCTACCAGATCCGTAAGGGATCTGTTCATATTAGACACATAAGTTTTGAAAAGCATTTGCTGCGAAACTCTCATAACCTTTCTCCATTGACCTTCTTTATTATTCCTGCAGTTCTAATTTTTCAGCCCAAGTATGGTCTGAAGCATCTCATCAGCAGTTGTAATAAGCTTTGCTGCGGCGGTATATGAATGCTGAAACTTAATTAGGTTACTCATTTCTTCATCCATATTCACGCCTGAAATTTCCTGCTGTTTCTGATCAAGGTCGGAAGCCAATGTGTCCTGAAAATTATAATTAAATTTTGCAGTTGCAGTATCTGCACCAACGGTACTAACTGTAGAGTCATAATATTCAATAATAGTCTGATCAGTAGCTCCATCAAAAGAAGTTCCGATTCGAGTCTTAGACTGAGACATTTCTTTAATTTTCAAAGCAGTTCCATTGTCTCCAGAGTTTGCTTCCCCTGCTCCGTTTACATGCCCGGCGTTTATATAACTTACGTCTTCACTTATTTTAGCATTAATATTTATATCACTAGCTCCTGAGCCTTCGAAATATGTATTAAGCCCAAGAGCGGCATACATACCAGAGGTGTCTGTTCCCATCTGGAACTCATAACCTGGTTTTGAATTAAGCTGCAGCTTATGATTAATAACCGTAGCGTCCACATAAGTTCCGAAAGTATTATTTATAGCGGATGCAACATCATTGATTGAATGCTGATTAGGATCAAAATTTGTAATTCCAGGAGGAACAATTCCGCTAAAATCAAGAGGGCCGAAAGATGCGGAAGATGCAAGTTCTCCAGTCGTTGAATTATAGAAATACATCATTGAACTTCCTGATTCCAACTTATCAGCAAAAGCAAGCCCGGAAGACCCGCTTCCGAGAGCAGTATCATCAGATGTGACAGAATAAGTTCCTGACATTGTTGTATGTGGCTGGAGCCCTGCTCCCTGTGAGTGGATTCTATTTGTCTGCCAGATAAGTTCATTTGCCAGAGCATCCATGCGGGCCTTATATTTACCTACATGCTGATCTCTAAAAGAAAAATTACCTGACAAAGTTCCACCAGTAAGCCTTCTGCTATTATCCTGCCCGGTAAAAGAAGCCTGCGGAGTAATATTTTCTCTGGTGGAAGTATTTTGCACCCAGTAGAGAGCACTCTTTGGAACAATTGTGAACTTATCACCCTTGCTGAAATCATTTACTGGTGTAGCATCTGAATCGTCAGGAGTACCAAACCATATCTTCAGATCATCAACCTGTATGGCTTTATCTGAACCTCTGGCATAAAAAGTTCTTATGTTACCGTTGTCATCCTTGAGCCAAGTATTTCCACCGTCAAGAGACACTCTAAACTGTGCTGCTCCGGCACCTGAACCGACGGCCTTACCCGAATCAACGACCTCGAGTGTATATTCAAAGTCGCTTGAACCGTCGAAGTATGCTTTTCCATCAAAAGCAGAATTAGGAGTTAGATTATTCTGACTGCGGGGACCATCGTATGAAATACTAAAATGCTTGTCACCTTCTACCAAAGTCTGACCAGCCTTGGTAAGAATGACCATATCACCTTTACCGTTATCAATCGTCTGCGTATCCATTATGCTGGATAGATCGCGAACTAAACTGGCTCTTTCATCATATAAAGCATTCGGGTTATTCTGACCGTCAACCTGCTCTACGTTTATCTGGCTATTAATCTCCGCAATGCGGCTCATAATATCATTGGCTCTATCTACATCTTGCTTAATATAATCTTCAACCTGCTTCTGGTAGCGATCAAGATCATTTTGCAGATTGTTTATACTGCTGACCAGATTCTTTGAATTTTTAAGCAACTGCTGTCTGGCATCCGGATTATCTGCACGCTGGCTTAAATCCTGCCAGTTATTGAAAAAAGTCGTCAAACTTGAGTTAATACCATAACCGCGCGATTCATTGAAAAGACTCTCTACACTGCCCAAGGATTGATACAAAGAATTCCAGCGTTCGCGTTCGGAAGCTTTATCATTGTAACTGTTCTCAATAAACTGATCAAAATTGCGGTAAACTTCAGCAGCTCTAACACCTGTGCCAATCTGTCCTGGTTTCCAGTTAATACTGATACCTTCTTCAAGGCGGACATTACGACGTGAATACCCAGGAGTATTAACATTTGCGAGGTTTTCACCGGTAACTTGGATGGCGGACTGAGAGGCGAATAAAGCCCCATTACCTAGATTAAAAAGAGAATTGACGCCGGGCATTACAACCTCCCGTCAATCAACGTTGCTGGGGGGGCTGCGTTCTGATATTTTCCACGAGCAGAATAAACATTATTAGTTTTAGGTGTTATTTCACGGTGTAGGAAATCCAGCATGGAAGAAGATTGATCCAGCAAGGCCTGAGCAAGCTGCTGATTCTTAGTTGCCTGAACAGCGCATTCCTGTTCGCGGGTATCCATTAGAGCAAGCAAAACTTCAACCTTATCTCTATGCTCATCAGCAAGAGCCGGCAAAATATCTATTATCCTCTTAGCAGCAGGGTCAATTTTCTGAACTGCACCTCTAAGAGACATCCGTTCAGAGGCAATCTGTCGCATAAGCTCCTGAATTACCATCTCAACCCCGGTCACACCTTGAGGATCTTTGTTCATCAGTAAGGAAAATTCTTCCTTAAGGAGCATGGAAAGTAACAACATAGCCTTTGACTGCCTGTCGATATTTTCCTGTATAAGTCTAATCATTTTTGCCCCCTAACGTGCTAACGGTATAACTTAATTAAGATAAATTAATTCTAACCTTAGATTTATAAATCTTATATTTATATACCAGCAAGTTTCTTGCCAATTTCTTCAGCAGTCACACCTTCCCCGTATACTTTTTTGTCATGCGCCATTTCAATTTGACGGGCTAAATTTTCAATTCGTGCCATTGCTTCGGGCCTGCTCAGATAGGAAACCTCCTTCACTGCACCATTTTCTAGCTGAGATTTTACCCTCGTGCTTTCTATATTTTGAGTTAATTTTCTTTCAATTTGATTAGCATACGTAAAATCTGAATCTCTAAGTGCAATCCCAGGCTTAGGAATTGGGATCCCGGGGATGCCGTTAGTCATAACATTTTCATGTTTTTTGACATGGCTTCCTTCTCTTGTTCCTTTACGTCCAACTTCATCAAGAGTTTTAAGAGCTGTAGAGTTTCCAGTTCCGGGCAGAGTTTCTTTGCTGGCGTCATCAAGTTTTGCTCTAAGCTGCTGATACAGCATATCTGCCAGCCCGATTCCTCCACCGTCAGCCAGTTTTTCTGAGAAATCCTTATCAAACATTGAAGTATACTGATCTTCATATTTACTACTAAGATATTCAGATTTTTGAACACCTTTACGCATCTGCTTCCAGATTTTCCCCATAAAGACGGCTTCAAACTTCTTGCAGGCGGACCGGAGTCCCTTGTCTACATCTTTTCCGCTTGAAATCTTATCATTGAGTGATGTCAGTTTATTTTTGAAACCGATCAGCTCTTGCCCTTCAGCACTTGCTTGCGCTGTGGCAGCATCTTTTGCGGTGATGATCATGTTATATAACCTCCAGTTCTGCGTGCAGTGCTCCTGCAACCTTCATCGTCCTAAGGATAGAAATCAGGTCACGCGGAGTTGCGCCGATAGCATTCAATCCGTCTACAAGCTCTTGCAAAGTGGCACCTTCAACAAGCATCAGTCTGTTGTTATCTTCTTTAACCTGTACATCCGTTTGCGGAGTAGTGACGGTTTCAGCACCCGCAGGAGCAAATGGTCCCGGCTGGCTGACATCTGCACTTTCGGCAACAACAACCTGTAAGTTACCATGAGCAATAGCCACCTTGGTCAGGCGAACGTTACGTCCTAGAACAATTGTTCCAGTTTTTTCATCAACCACAACCTTAGCTTTTCCATCCGGACTAATTTCAAGATTTTCAAGTGAAGCCATGAGTGGAACCATATTCCCTCTGAAATCATCAGGAATAGCAAGATCTACAGTTGAAGCATCAATGGCAGAAGCGTAACTTCCACCGACAGCATTATTAATTCTTTTTACAACCTGCATAACTGTGCCGAAGTCTGACATTCCGAGGTTGATGGTAATTTTTCGCTGATTGTTAAAAGCAAATGGAACGGACCTTTCAATTGTTGCTCCGTTAGGAATTCGTGCAACAGTTACGACGTTCTTTGAGGCAGAAGCAGCTTCACCAGAAGTGGAAAAACCACCGACAGTAAGCGCACCTTGTGCCAAGGCATAAACATTTCCATCTATACCTTTAAGAGGTGTTAACAAAAGAACTCCGCCGAACAGACTTTTAGAGTCACCTATAGAGGAAAGAGTTACATCAAGAGGAGCTCCAGGCTTTGCGGAAACAGGCATTTTAGCCGTTACCATAACCGCAGCAACGTTTTTCGGCTTTATAGAGTTGCGATCGACCTGCACACCCATCTTTTCGAGCATGTTAACCATAGAGGTAATTGTGAATGCCGAGTTCGTTCCGTCACCGGTTCCTGAAAGACCGACTACAAGCCCGTACCCGACGAGAGCATTGTCACGCACACCGCTGAAAGAAGAAATATCCTTCAGTCGAACAGCTTCCGCTGACTGTACGTTCATAAATATGACGAACAAAAGCAGTATGGTTGCCGTTACCCCTGCTGAGATATTGTTCATCCTATTGCCACGTTTCATCTTATCCTCCGGTTTGATCACTTTGACTCGAAATTAAACTTCTTATTTTTTTACTGATTAGAAAGGCCATACGTTATCAAGAATTCTTGAAAGCCATCCGGGTCTTTGCTTATCTGCAAGAATACCGCGCCCGTAGACTTCAATTTGTGCATCAGCAAGATAACTTGACTGCACAGTATTACCTGGCCCGATATCACGTTGTCTGAGCAACCCGCGAACAACCAACACCTGAGTTTCTTCATTAATTCTGACTTGCCGTGCTCCCTCAACCTGCATAACGTTTCCAGGAAGAATTCTGACAATTCGGCATGCGACAGAGGCTGTCAGTGTTGATTCATTTTTGGTTTCGCCGGTACTCTTAAATTTGTTGGAAGTATCAGATCCGATAAGCGGATCCTCCCCTGAATTTGATTTAAGATCAAAAGGATCGACTGCGGCTAAAGGTCCACCGTAAAAACTTGTTATGCTCATACCGGTTTTATTTTCGCGCTCAGCTTTTGAGTTTGAAGTATGCTTGCCTTTACTTGTTTCAGTAACAGTAACAACGACGATGTCACCAATCCGGCGAGCTCTATTATCATCAAAAAGATAATCTGAATCTGAGGGTAAAAATAGAGAACCTGGATTACTCAAAGTCTCCGGTTCATAGGACACGGGAGGAGTCATAACGGGCATAGGCGTTGGAGTTTGTTTGGCAGGAGTGCATCCGGCACTTAAAACAATTAATAGTGAAACTGCCATTACTGATTTTTTCATTTTTCCTTCCTCCACGGTGACTTACCTGACTGAAACAGTCTGAGCATCGATAACTTTAGCAACGATTTTTCTTTTACTTTGCAAATTACGTACCGTTATACTTTCCCCTACTCCGCCATCTTCTAAAGACTCGGCTAAAACACTTAAACGCATGTGAGGGCTTTGAAAAACGAGATCAACCCTATCTCCACGAGCAATAACAGGAGCGGGCTCAATAGAAGACTTCATGATAGGCTGGCCCTTTCCGACTGGGGACTTGATAATCCACGGGCCGCCTTTACCATCCCAGGCTCTGTTCCCCATGTAAGCCATATTCTGATTTTTCCAAGTAATCAGGTCCGGTGTGATTGTTTCTCTTCGATTCAAAGGACGAACTGGACATGGAACAGGCTGCCACAAATCCATAAAAACACCGCCGGACAAAGTCCTTAAAACCTGTCCGTCGATACTTACGATCTCCAGCCTGAAAACATTATTTCCAGGCTTCAATGCCTGAGGCATATTAACCTTCAAGCTATCCATTTTATCTGCAAAAAAAAGATAATCAGGCAACTTAAAGTCTCTGAATTTGTAAGAGCCTTCCAAAACTCTGGCTTGTGGAGTCAAGACTTTGACAACAATTCTCTGAAGCTCTTCGCCGCTTATAACTTTACCGTCGGCCTGGATAGCAAGCGTAGCAGGAAGAACACAGTTTGAAATCATGTCGCCGAGGTAATGTTTCAAAACCGTTCTAAGTTCAACACGGTTAACATTTATATGTTTACGTCCACGAGTCGGAGCATTCCACAATTCAACTTTAGCTAAATTTTCCTTTGTTTTATCGGGGAGTTCTCCATAAAATTCAGCAATATCTCCCAGTAAGACTCTAGGCCCGTTAACGGTTGCAGCAGATTTAATGACTATACGCCAATCATTATTTGCCTTCGTTGCAGCATCAACAGAAGTTATAACCATAAGAATCATAGCTGCTACAACCAGAAACGCGACAGACGCTCTGCTAAGGTTTATATATCTTTCTGCAAAAGTCATAAGCACCACCCTATTCTGAACTTAATAAATCGAGTAATCAGATTCGAAGTAACATTACTAAATACAAGTTTATCGTTTTACATTAATCGCGGTCTGAAGCATGGAATCTGAAGTAGTCAAAGCTTTAGAGTTCGTTTCATAAGCTCTTTGCCCGACAATAAGTCCGACCATTTCATCAACCAGTTCTACGTTTGAACCTTCAAGATATCCCTGAGAGATAGTTCCGAAACGGTCATCTCCGGGAATACCTTCAATCGGTGCTCCTGAGCCCTCAGTTTCAACATAAAGGTTTTTACCTATTGCATTAAGTCCGGCAGGGTTGATAAAATCATAAACAGGGATATCAGCCGCAGCCAGCTCAATACCGTTTTTATCAAGAGCAGCCATATGCCCATTTTCCGAGACAACAATATTCACAGATTCCGGGGGGACAACAAATTCAGGCTGGAGCGCATAACCATTAGATGTAACAACACGCCCTTCGTTATCAAGTTTGAATGCTCCGGAACGGGTGTAGCTATCCTCTCCGTTGCGATCTACGCGAAAAAAACCACGTCCTTCAATAGCCAAATCCAAGGGATTTCCAGTTGTTTCCAGTGACCCTTCGCTAAAGAATTTATGGATACTTACTTCTTTAACCCCCATACCTATCTGCATACCTGTGGGTAACCTATTGCCACCCTGAGCCTGAGTTCCGGCAATTTGCATGGTCTGATACATTAGATCTTCAAATTCCACCCTGCTCTTTTTGAAACCCTGCGTATTTACGTTAGCAAGGTTATTCGAAAGAACGTCTATGTGTGTCTGCTGTGCGACCATACCTGTCGCGGCAGTCCAAAGGGAACGCATCATAATCCTATCCTCCTATGTTATGTAGCCTGACCGACTTGCTGGATAACCTTTTTATCAAGTTCATCCGTGCCGGAAATCATTTTCTGATACATTTCAAAACTGCGCTGGCACTCAATCATTGAGACCATTTCAGAAACAACTTCAACATTAGATTTTTCTATGAATCCTTGGACAACATCACCCGTTGCGGGAACAACGTCTCCTCCGACTGTGTATAGATTTTCACCTTCTTTCTTAACTGTCCGCGGATCAGCTGCCTCAACAAAGTCGAGCTGAGCGAGCTCCTGCCCGTCAGCACGAATGACTCCGGTAGCATCAATGGTGACTTCCGACCTTGGAGGAATCGAAACAACTCCTCCGCTAGCCATTACGGGGTAACCTTGCTCAGTAACAAGATTTCCTTCAGGCGAAAGAGTGAAAACTCCGTTACGAGTGTAAAACTGTCCCCCGTCTTTCTGGACAGTGAAAAAACCGTCCCCTCTGATAGCTAAATCAAAGGAGTTGCCAGTTTTTTGAAAAGCGCCTTGAGACATATCAATGACTTCTTCAGCCAACCTTGGTCGAGCCATGATTTTTGGCTCAGGGAACAAATTTTTATCCCGGATAAACGGCTTTGCATCCACGACATAGTCATGCGCAAATTTAACAAAAGTATCTTCAAACGCGCAGGTGTCACGCTTAAACCCTGTTGTATTTACGTTAGCCAAATTATTGGCACTGATATTAACCCTGTGCTCGTTGGACATGGCCCCAAAAAGGGCACTAAATGTACTGGTTTGCATATCTTTTCTCCTAAAAAAGGGGATTGCTTGCAAAAGTACTTGCAAACAGCAGGCCAATGCGCGCAGAAGAGAAATTAAAAGAAGGGAGAAAGCGGGAGAAAAAGAGCAGAAAAGAAATGATACTTACGACAAAAAAATCCCGATTGAGTTTAAACTCAATCGGGACGGTTCAAAACATATTTACGAAAGTTCTTATCAGGTAATATAATTAATAACAGCGCCAACAGTTGTTTCAGGGGAAAACCCATTCGTGGCACCTATAACTTCAAATCCCATTGTAGCGCCAACTGTAATTATCCCTTGGGTCGCAGGATAAATTTGAACATACCCTGCCGGTCCGGCTGTAGTTTCTCCGGGACCACCGGCAGTAAAACTGCCTGCTGGTCCGGCTGTAATATGACCTGCTGGTCCAGCTACTATATTATCTGTGAGCATCGGCATAATTCACCCGCTAGTTATTTATGATTACTTACTACTTAAATAACACATGATCCGAACAAGTCAAATTTACAAAACGATTTCAAAAAATGTATTAATTACGCATAATTTGAATTTACAAATAAATTTGCTGTTATCCTATCTTATATGATAGTAATTTCGAATACTAAAACTGAATATGAAATTTTTTTTGGTGCACCGATGGTCTCTCTACTTAAAAATTACAAGACTTGACATTGCAAACCTATACGCATAAGTTGCTGTCCTCGGTGCGGGTATATCTCAGTGCTTATTTTGGGTTGACAATCGTATTCATACAAGAAGCTTAACCCACCTCTTTACTCCGCATCAGGCCTCATATTGTAACCTTTTTTGATGGGTTTAAGATGCTGAGGTGGGCCTTTTTCGGGTCCACTTTTTTTATTTGGGTCGCAAAGCGACAATAAAAACGAGGATTATCGTGGAGCAAGGCTCATTAGCCAAAAAAATAAGTGACTTCGTGAAACCTGCAATCGGGGACATGGGACTTTCACTTTGGGGTGTTGAAGTGACCTCCGCAAACCGTCCGACCGTAATCATATATATTGATAGCGAGTCAGGGGTCAGCATTGACCAATGCGCGAAGGTCAGCAGAGAAGTAGGACTTATGCTTGAAGTTGAAGAAATTATAAGTAGTGCATATGTTTTAGAGGTTTCTTCCCCCGGCTTAGAACGTAAATTTTTCAAACCTGAACAGGTTACAGCCAACATCGGCAAAAAACTGGAAGTTGCACTCACCATTCCAATTGAAGGGCGCAAAAACTTTCGCGGTACTTTAACCGAAACTGACGATGAAGGCCTCGTGCTCCAGCTTGAAGACCAAGAAGAACCGGTCAAGCTGGATTGGGACAGAATTAGAAAAGCAAAACTCATTCACGAGTTTAAATAATACAAATCAGGCAATTATTTGGCTTGCCGGTACTAGCTATATACCTTGAACATTGTACCGAAGCGGAGGAGCGACATGGGTTCTGAACTCAAAAAAGCGATCGACCAGATCAGCAAAGACCGTGGGATCGACAAAGATCTTCTGATAGACACACTTGAAGAAGCTGTTCGTTCTTCTGTGGCTCGCAAGTATGGCGATGCCATGGATATCGAGGTCAACTACAACGAAGAAATCGGTGAAATCGAAGTTTACCAGTTTAAAGTAGTTGCTGAAGAAGTAACTGACGAGATAAGCGAAATCGTCCTTTCAGAAGCTAAAGAACATGATCCTAATGTTCAAGTCGATGATGAAATGGGCTTTAAGCTAAAAATTGAAGACCTCGGAAGAATCGCTGCCCAATCCGCAAAACAGGTAATTATTCAGCGCATGCGTGATGCTGAGCAGGAAATTATCTATGATGAATATAAAAGCCGCACGAACGAAATCGTTAGTGGTATTATTCAACGTAGAGACCGTTCAGGCTGGATTATCAACCTAGGACGTACTGAAGCTGTTCTGCCTAAAAACGAACAGATTCCCCGTGAAAGATATAAACGCGGAGATAGAGTTCAGGCTTTCCTGATTGATGTCCAAAAAGAAGCTCGCGGACCTCAGATTACTGTGTCCCGCTCACATCCTGACTATATGACCGCACTTTTCAAAAGAGAAGTCCCTGAAGTTGACGATGATACAGTAAAAATTATGGGAGTAGCCCGTGATCCTGGTCTGCGCGCAAAAGTTGCTGTAAATTCGCTCGACAGAGATGTTGATCCTGTAGGAGCTTGCGTAGGTATTCGCGGTTCCCGCATCCAGAACATTGTTCAGGAACTCCGTGGTGAAAGAATTGATATCGTAGTCTGGAGTCAGGACATTGCTGTCTATGCCCAGAATGCTCTTTCACCTGCTGTTATAGCAAGAATTACCGTAGATGATGAAGAAAAAGTTCTTGAAGTTGTTGTTCCGGACGATCAGCTTACTGTTGCAATCGGACGCAAAGGACAGAACGTTAAACTGGCATCACGACTTCTCGGTTGGAAAATTGATATATTCACCGAAAGCCGCTACGGCGAAATGAACGCATCAAGCAAAGGAATGGACCAGCTTGCAAGCGTTGCTGAAATAAGCCTTGAAAAATTCTTTGCTGCAGGATTTGAAACTGTAAATCAGGTTGCAAGTGCTTCAGAAGAAATTCTCATGACCATTGAGAATATGACTCCTTCAAAAGTTTCCGATATCAAATCAGCGATTATGCTGCTTGGCATGGGTGAAACTGAATCTGATTACGAAGATGAATCTCTGAAACTCAAAAAAGAATCTCTGGAAGAAGCTGAAGGACTTGCAAATAATCCTAAAGTAGAAACCGAAGAAACTGTTGTTGAAGAAGCTCAAGAAGAAAATATATCCGAAGAAGACGAAGTTTCGGATACTGACAAATAATAAGTAGGTAATGTTTTTTGACCGGAATGGATAGCACTGACGGAAATGATCCAGTCAGATCGTGCGTGATTTGCAGGCAGCGATTTGCCAAAAAAAACCTATTCAGGTTTGTTATCGGCAAGGAAGCTTCCGACAACGAGCTTATTCCGGACAACAAGAAAATAATGCATGGACGTGGGTATTACGTCTGCAACAATGAACGCTGTCTGGAAAAAATTAAATTTTTTAAGCCGCGCAAGAAGAAATTCAGGGGGTAGTATTATATGGCTGCAAAGATAAAAGTAAAGGAATTGGCCGCCGAGTTAGGCGTCAATCCCAAGGATATTCTTCAAAAGTTGCGAGATTTGGGTGTGCAGGCGAAAAGCACTGTTACTGACATTGATGAGGATTCCGCTCAGACTGTCCGTAAAGAGCTTGCCGGAGCAACCTCAAACGTTGTCCAAAGAGAAGTTCAGCCTGGAGTTATAGTGCGCCGTCGTAAAGCCGGAGCAACTAAAGATGAAGCTGACAGCAAGGACGCTGCTAAGCCTGAAGCTAAAGCAGCTAAACCTGCGAAGAAAGCTAAATCTGTTAAGTCAGCTAAATCTGAAAATGATTCAGCTGAAAAACCTGCGAAGAAGGACATTAAAACTCCGACTGCAAAAACTAAAGACGCACCCGGCGAAGCTGCCCCTGCTAAAAAGAAAAAAGCTAAAAAGAAAGAGTCTTTTAAAAATGCCACTCCTGTTGCCAAGATTATCAAGCCTGAAGATCTTGAGCAGAAGAAGCAAGAAGAAGCACCTGTTAAGGTAGAAACCGCACCTGCTGAAAAAGCGGAAACTCCCCCATCTGCAGATTCAGCCGTAAAAAAAGCTTCTGAAAAAGTTGCTGCGTCGGCTCCACCTGTAGAAAAAAAATCTGGCGAAGAAAAGAAAGAACAGCCTGCTACGGCTAAAAAAGAAGCTAAGACAAAGGATTCTGAGCCTAAAAAGAAAAAACGCAAAAAAAAGAAAGAAATAGAACCACCTAAGGTAAAGATTATTTCAAGGCCTGATCCTAACCTGCAAGCTGCACAGCGTGCGGCAGAAGGTCCTTCCGGCGCAAGAACTGCGGAAGATAGAGGACTTCCTCAACGCAGACATGCGGCTAGACCAGCAGGCGGTAGACCTGGAGGTGGTAGGCCAGCAGGTGGTAGACCTGCTCCTGGTGGAAGACCAGCATCAGCAGGAAGACCTGTTCCTGGATCTCCTCAGCCTGGCGCAGAAGATGGTCAGAGTAAAAAGAAGAAATTTAAAAAAGATAAACGCGTTGTTGAATTTGGTAAAGATAGCAAAAAGACCAATCAAGAACGTGATATGGACAGTAAGTTCCGTCACAAGAAAAAAGGCAAAAGAGGCAAACAAAAAGAGCTGGAACCAGTACAGCAGAAGCCTTTGAAAGCAGCAAAACGTAAAGTTAAATTTAATGAAGCCATCAGACTTGCTGATATGGCACATCAGATGGGACTTAAAGCGCAAGAGCTTATTAAAACTCTTTTTGCTATGGGTGTCATGGCGACTATAAACCAGTCTCTTGACATTGATACAGCAACTCTGCTTGCAGCTGAATTTGAATACGGAATTGAAAACGTTTCATTCTCAGAAGAAGAATTGCTAGTTCCTGAACTCGTAGCTGATACTGAAAAACAACTTCTTCCCCGTCCTCCCATTGTTACTATCATGGGGCATGTTGACCATGGTAAAACCTCACTCCTTGACGCAATCCGTCACAGTGCAGTTACCGATGGAGAAGCTGGAGGTATCACTCAGCATATAGGCGCATACCATGTAAGCACCGCTCGCGGTGATATTGTTTTCCTCGATACTCCAGGTCATGAAGCTTTCACAACAATGAGAGCACGCGGAGCACAAGTCACTGACATAGTAATTCTTGTTGTCGCAGCTGATGACGGAGTTATGGATCAGACTCGTGAAGCAATAAGCCATTCCAAGGCAGCCGGAGTTCCAATTGTTGTCGCAGTCAACAAAATGGATAAAGAAGGTGCCAACCCCGAAAGAGTTCTGCGCGAACTGGCTGATTTCGACCTCGTACCAGAGGCATGGGGCGGGGACACAATGTTTGTTGAAGTATCAGCTAAACAGCGTACAGGGCTCGATCAGTTGCTTGAAATTGTACAGCTTCAGGCTGAAGTTCTTGAACTTAAAGCCAACCCGGACAAAGCTGCTCGCGGTAACATTGTTGAGGCAAAACTCGACAAAGGACGTGGCCCACTTGGAACCGTCCTGATTCAGGAAGGAACTATTAATCAGGGTGATCCTTTCGTCTGCGGACTTTACCACGGACGAGTAAGAGCTATGTTCAATGACCGTGGACAAAATATAAAAACAGCAGGTCCTGCTTTCCCTGTAGAAATTCAAGGGTTTGACGGAATACCTCTCGCAGGTGATGAATTCATCTGTGTAGCTGACGATAAAATTGCTCGTAAAATTGCTCAGGAACGTAAGCTGAAACATCGCGAACGTGAACTTGCAGGAAAATCCAAGGTTACTCTTGAATCATTCCTTGCTTCAAAACCTGATCAGGAAATACAGACCCTCAACGTTGTTCTTAAGGCCGACGTACAGGGATCACTTGAAGCCATTGGTGAAGCACTTGCAAAACTGGCCACTGACGAAATTAAAGTTGAAGTCATTCACGGCGGAGCCGGTGCAATCACAGAATCAGATATTCTACTCGCATCAGCAAGTCAGGCCATCATCATCGGTTTTAACGTAAGACCTACTGTTAAAATCAAAGAAGTGGCTGAACGTGAAGAAGTGGAAATCCGTTTCTACGACATCATCTACAAGTTGGTCAGCGAAATTAAAGATGCAATGGCCGGTATGCTCTCCCCTGATATTAAGGAGAACTACTTAGGTCAGGCTGATGTTCAGCAGGTCTTTACTGTACCGAAAGTCGGAACAGTTGCAGGTTGTAAAGTCATAGACGGTAAACTCACAAGAAATGCGAAAGTAAGACTTTTGCGTGACGGAGTTGTAATCTATACTGGCACACTGACTTCACTCAAACGTTTCAAAGACGATGCTAAAGAAGTAGCTAAGGGCTACGAATGTGGTGTTGGACTTGAAAAATACAACGATATTAAAGAAGGCGACGCAATTGAAGCCTTTGAAGAAATCGAAGTAGCAAGAACCCTCGCATAAAAAAGTATAGTGGGGTGACGAATGTCACCCCACTATTTTAAATTTCCGGCACACCAATGATAATCGGCGTACTCTCTCTGGAATTCAGACTTCATGGAAACAGGTCTCTAAAAGGCAAACGAAAAATAGCACTTAGCCTAAAGCAAAAGCTGCGCAATAAATTTAATGTCTCAGTATCTGAAATAGAAGCGCAAGATTCCCATGAAAAACTGGTTTTAGCTGTAGTGACAGTTGCCGGTGAAACACGTAAAGTCGAAAGTAGATTATCAAAAGCCCTCTCCATGATTGAATCGATTTCCCCGGCAGAGCTGGTTAACTGTAAAACCGAAATTTTTAGTTCCTGATCATAATGGTCAGGACATTTTTTAAAGGTAGTTAGATATGAAAACGTCCACATCACGTCGCTCAGTAAAAATGGGTGACATGATCATGCGAGAAATCGCTACAATGCTTATTGAAGATATAGCTGATCCACGCCTTGAACTTGTTTCAATTAGCGGAGTTAGGCTCAATAAAGATCTAAAATTTGCTGAAGTTCTTTTTACTCTTTCAGGAGATAAAGAACGAATTGCTTCTGCGGCACAAGCTCTTCAAAAAGCTGCTGGTTATATTCGCAGCACTTTGAGCAAACGTATGAAAGTCAGACAAGTTCCACAGCTCACATTTATTCACGATAATTTCCTTGAGGAGATGGTATATGGAAAACCACTTGAAAGAAATCTGCCAGATTCTTAAGGGAGAAGATGATTTCCTAATTGCAGCACATTACCATCCTGATGGTGATGCACTAGGTTCTACAGCTGCACTTGGTTTCATTTTAAAAGCATTAGGTAAAAGGTTTCGCATCTATAATCAGAGCGGAGTTCCTGAGGCTATGCAATGGCTTGAATTTCCCGCACCTATGCTGACAGAAATTCCTAAAAATTTCGATGGCTGGTACTTAATTCTTGACTGCGGTGATGCTGCGCGCATGGGCGAAAATCTCATGAATGCTATGGACCCTGAAAAATCAATTAATATTGATCACCACATGGGTAATACTGATTTTGCCACCATAAACTGGGTAGATACAAATCGACCTGCTGTTGGCGAAATGATTACGCTTATTGCGCGTGAATTTAAAATTTCTCTTTCAGGCCCTCTTGGTGAAGCATTATATTTGTCAATCGCTACTGACACAGGATTTTTCACATACGGCAACACTAAGCCAGAAACTCTTGAAATAATAGCAGATATCATTAGACACGGCTTACAGCTTGGAGAATTCGTTCCAAAAATCCGCAATCAGTGGACTATGAAAAGAATTAAATTGTGGACTCTTGCTTTAGACAAAATCCAACTGTACCATAATGAACAGACAGCCATGATTTTTGTGACTCAGGAAATGCTGGCTGAGACCAATACTGGTGGACCTGATTGTGAGGGATTAGTTAATTTCATTAGCAGAATCCGAAAAGTACGGGTTGCAATTGTTGTTCGTGAAGACTCCCAACACAGATTTAAGTTCAGCTTGCGTTCATCCGGATCTGACAATGTTCAGATAATCGCCTCTATGTTTGGAGGCGGTGGACACAAAAACGCCAGCGGCGGCATGATTGAAAGCTCTGCTGAAAATGTTCGCACAAGACTCATTTCAGCTCTCGCTGAAAAGCTATATAATTTATAAGGATATTCCGGTGGGAAGAAAACCTCGTACAAACCCTCATCAAAAACATGGAGTACTCGTTCTGAACAAACCTTCAGGACCAACTTCAGCAGATTGTCTAAATTCAATAAAACGTGAATTGCAGCAACCTAAGATAGGCCACGCCGGAACATTGGACCCACTTGCGGAGGGAGTTCTGCTGGTAATGCTGGGGCAAGCTACCAAACTTGGCCCGTATTTAACTGAAAATGAGAAAGTTTACTCAGGAAGTCTGATTATCGGAAGGACTACAGATACTTACGACATTCAAGGCCAAGAAACTTCGAGCCATGACATTTCCGATATTACAGAAAAAATGGTCGAAAATGAAATTTTAGCGTGGAATGACTTGACTAGTCAGGAGGTTCCCGCATATTCGGCAGCTAAGCACAAGGGCAGACCGCTCTATGAGCTTGCTCGAAATGGCGAGGAAATCCCCGTCAAAATAAAGAGTATAAATATTTTTGAAGCTAAACCGCTGGAAGTGAGTCTGCCAACGGCCCGTTTTCGAGTTGGGTGCTCTGCCGGCACCTATATTCGCTCCCTCGTCCACAGCTTGGGGATGCGGCTTGAATGCGGCGCAGTAATGGAATCACTTAAGCGTGAAGAAAGTCGACCTTTCCGGTTGGCTGATGCACATGATTTAGACGAGGTTCTTAACGATCCTGACGGCTTTGAGGAACGTGTTATTCCGATTGCGAAAGCACTCCCTCACTGGCCAAAGTTCACTGTGGGTGAACAGATGGCGGCCGATATCAAGAACGGAACACGAATCCCGGTCGAAAATGTGCCCGGTTCTGCAGGCATTACTTTAATCGAAGGAGACAAGGCTATGTTCCTTGATCCAAACGGAACTCCGTTATCTTTAGCGGAAACCAAGATTATTGATAATCGTATGCACTGGACTGTTCTTCGCGGCTTGTGGGGTTGATTCCCTGTGGGAATTATACTTCCGGCACAAACAGAACACGCGCACGGGCGCGTAGGAGGGTATCGCTGTGGTAATGGACGCACAAGATAAGGCAAAAGTAATTGAGGAATATCAGACAACACCTGGTGACACCGGTTCCCCAGAAGTACAGGTAGCTCTCCTTACTGCAAGGATTTTGTATCTTACTGACCACTTCAAGACTCACAAAAAGGACTTTCATTCCCGTACAGGCCTACTGAAAATGGTAGGACAGCGCAGAAACATCCTTAAATACCTGAAGGCTAAAGACATTCAGCGTTATCGTGATCTTATTGCAAAGCTTGGTCTTCGCAAATAGGCAGTTTTTGGGGAGGTTTTACCTCCCCTTTTTTATATTCAAAGCTTTACTTTTTTCCCGCACCTTAATGCATTTTATAGTGTTCAATCTGATCATTTATAAAACAAGGTGCAATTTGCAAACATCCTCCTGATTAGCTGGAGGTTGGCGGACTTAAAGCATACCACTATGGATTTTTAGTTGGCTAAGGAAGGCGTTCAGATATTGACGCTGAAATCTTCCCTCAGCCGGCTAGAAAATTCGGAATGCTTCGAAATTCGCAAGTATAAAATGGTTTTAAAACCGAACTCATAAGGAGTTTAAATGTTAGTACCACTCGATAAAATCGAAGTTAAAGGTCAAGTCGGCGCACTTGATATCAAATTAGAAACAGGCCGCATGGCTAATCAAACCAACGGTACCGTATGGATTCAGTCCGGTGGAACCGTTGTTCTCGTAACTGCTGTAAGCATGGCAACAAGCGAGCCTAGAGACTTTTTCCCTCTTACTTGTAACTACCTTGAAAGAACATACGCAGCAGGCCGCATTCCCGGTGGTTACTTCCGCCGCGAAGTAGGTCGTCCCTCAGACCGTGAAACTCTTGTTTCCCGCCTTATGGACCGTCCTATCCGCCCTATGTTCCCTAAATCTTTCTGCGACGAAGTTCAGGTTATCGCAACCGTACTTTCAGCTGACGAACATACCAACCCTGATGTTCTGGCTATGACCGGAGCATCCGCAGCACTTCACATTTCCAACATGCCTTTTAACGGCCCTGTTGCTGCTGCAAGAATCGGAATGGTAAACAACCAGTTTGTTCTTTACCCTACTTATAAAGGTATAAACGAAGGCAGTGACCTCAACCTTGTTTTTGCAGCAACTCGCGACGCAGTAATCATGGTTGAAGGTAGCTCACAATTCCTTTCTGAAAACACAATTGCTGAAGCACTTGAATGGGGACATGAACAGCTTGCTCCAATGTTCGATCTTCAGGATGAACTCAGAGCTAAAGTTGGCAAGCCAAAAGTTGAAGTAATTGAAGCTGTCAAAGATGAAGAAGTTATTACTCTTGTCACTGACAACTTCGCTGCTGATCTTGATAAAGCACTGACTATTCCTGAAAAACTGACTCGCAAAAATGCTAAGTCTGAAATTAAAGGTCAGGCTGTTAAATTTATTGAAGAAAAATTCCCTGAAGATCCTAAAAGAGCTAAAGCCGTCAGCGATGCCATGGCTGTACTCGAAAAGAAAATCGTTCGTAACCGCATTGTAGAAAAAGGTATCCGTATTGACGGACGTGACCTTACTACAGTCCGTAACCTTTCCATGGAAGTAAGCACCCTGCCTATGACACATGGTTCAGCTCTGTTCCGCAGAGGTGAAACTTCAGCTCTGGCAGTTTGTACTTTGGGTAGTTCACGCGACGAACAGAGATTTGAAACCTTAACAGGTGAAGACTCGAAACGTTTCATGCTCCACTACAACTTCCCTCCATATTGTGTAGGTGAAGCCAGATTCCTTCGTGCACCTTCACGTCGTGAAATCGGACATGGAACTCTTGCAGAACGCGCTCTTACTCCAGTTCTGCCTTCTCAGGAATCATTCCCGTTCACCATGCGTGTTGTATCTGAAGTTATGGACTCAAACGGTTCATCTTCAATGGCTTCCGTTTGCGGAACAACTCTCTCTCTCATGGACGCCGGAGTTCCTATCTCAGCCCCTGTTGCAGGTATTGCAATGGGTCTTTGTAAAGAAGGCGATGAATACTTCGTACTGACCGATATTCTCGGCGACGAAGATGCTCTCGGCGATATGGACTTTAAAGTTGCCGGAACTGCTGAAGGTATCACTGCTATCCAGATGGATATCAAAATCAGCGGTATTCCTGCTGACGTTCTTCGCAAAGCTCTTTCTCAGGCTAAAGAAGCAAGAATGCTTATCCTTGATGACATGAAGAAAGTAATTGAAGCTCCAAGAGCTCAGCTTTCAAACCGTGCTCCTCAGATGGAAGTTCTGCAGATCAACCCTGAAAAGATCAGAGATCTTATCGGACCCGGCGGTAAAAATATCAAAGCTATCACTGCTGAAACTTCAGCTGATATCGACATCGAAGATTCAGGTAAAGTTTCCATCTTCGCACCGACTCTTGAATCCCTCAAGAAAACTGTGGAAATGGTTCAATACTATGACCAGACTGCTGAACTCGGTAAAAACTACGTTGGTACCGTTAAAAAGATCCTCGAAATCGGCGCAATTGTTGAAATTCTGCCAGGACTCGAAGGACTTCTGCATGTTTCACAGATTGATGTTGAACGTATCGAAAATGTAACTGACGTTGTTCAACTCGGTCAGGAAATCACCGTTAAAGTTGTTGAAGTACAGCCTAACGGACGCATCAGACTTTCCCGTAAAGCATGGCTCATGGAGCAGGCTGGACAGGAAGTTGATCTTGATAGATTCAAAATGCCTAGCGGTGGACGTCCTAGTGGACCAAGAGGCGGACGTCGTAGATAATGAATTAGCCTTAAATTGAATGTTAAAGGCCGCAGGACAGGAACAGTCCGGCGGCCTTTTTTTAGCAGAAAAAAACAATCAGCAAGCCTAAGCAAAAAGCTTACAGCCTTAATTTTTTAAAAGATTAACTAATATCTGATCACGATCTTTCATCAAAAACACGTTTTGTTTTTGCAAAACTTCTAGGCAGATAACCTGGCTTCAAAATTTCAACTTTTACTCTGACTAAAATAAATTTACGAATCCTGTCGGCAATTGCCTCAGCAAGATTTGCATCATTATCCGCACTGACACCGAGTTTACGCTCCACTTTGACCTCCATGTGGTCGAGTCCCTCGCGCCTTTCAAGAAAGATCTGATACTCCGAGCTGGATTCCGGGAAAAATTCAAGTACAGACCCAATCTGCCCCGGATAAACATTCACTCCACGGAAGATGAACATATCATCACTTCGACCTAAAATATGATCATGACGCGGCATCGAACACCCACAGGAGCATTTTCCGGGAATAATTCGTGTCAAATCACGGGTACGATAGCGAACCAGCGGTGAAGCCTCTTTATTGAGAGTGGTTACAACCAGCTCACCAATTTCTCCGTCCGCCACAGGTTCAAGAGTAACGGGGTCGATAATTTCAGCAATATATTCATCACCCCAGTAATGAATTCCATCTTTAGCTTTACATTCAATACCTGCTCCAGGACCATATAATTCCGTCATACCTGAAATATCATGACTTGATTCAAGTCCAAGCGCTTCTTCAAAGTGTTTACGCATCTTAGGAGTATGAGCCTCTCCTCCAAAAATACACCGTTTGAGTTTAAGCTTATCTGTCAGCCCTGCTTTATGGGCTTCTTCCCCAAGCAAAAGGGCCATAGACGCTGTCGAACAAAGACAGGTCGCCTCAAGGTCAACAAGAATTTGAAGCTGAATTTCCAACATTCCAGGTCCGACAGGCAAAGTCATTGCTCCGAAATGTTCAGAGCCAAGCTGAAATCATGCTCCGGCAGTCCAAAGACCATATCCGACACAGACCTGAACGCGATCAAGCGTTGTCATGCCTGTCAATTCATAACAACGGGCAAACATATTTTTCCAAGTATCAATATCTTTTTGGGTATATGATAAAATTTTGCGCTTACCGGTTGTCCCGCTTGAACCATGAATTCTGACAACCTGCTCTTCAGGAACAGACAAAAGCGGTAATGGATAACCGTCTTTCAAATCATCAGCAGTTGTAAAAGGAAGCTTCCGGATATCATCCAAAGATTTAATATCTCCGGGTTCAATAGATTTTTCTTTGTACCTGAGTCCATAGAAAGGACTATTTTCCGCAGTATGAGAAACCGTCCACTTAAGACCATTAAGTTGTTTCTGCGCTATTTCTTCAGGTTCAAGCTCTGGAATAAATCTATATTTGCCGCTCATTGGAGTCTCCTTGAAAACTTGTTCTATCCCGATAACTGTCGTAATCACATTTGCATGACTTTGTTAAACTAATTTTTTTTGCAGGAAAACTATAAACCTATGTGTAAAACCAAATCAATATGCCGCTATCTACAATAAATTTTATAAATATATCACCGATTGCCATTGGATCCGCAGCTATAATCGGAGCAGTTCTCGGCAGTTTTTATGCCTGTGCTGTATACCGCTACATAGCAGGACAAACTCTTACAGATCCACCGCGTTCCATGTGTCCGGAATGCGGACACATTATCGTGTGGTATGAAAATATTCCGTTGTTGAGTTATCTGCTTCTTAGAGGAAAATGTTCATCCTGCCATAAACCTATCAGTCCAATGTATCCGCTAATAGAATCCATTTCTGTACTGTGGGCTGTGCTGTTGATGGTTATATACGGGCCATCTACGCTATGGCTTATGTATATGTTTTTCGGTGGACTTTTGATTGTAGCGTCTTTTATTGATCTTAAGACATTTATTTTACCTGATATAATAACCATTCCCGGCTCAATAGCAGCTATTCCATGCGCAGCGATGCTTACCAATACAGGCTGGCAAGGGGCACTGATCGGCGCGGGACTTGGTGGAGGTCTATTCTGGTCGCTGAGACTTCTTTACCGCGGGCTCAGAGGAGTCGAAGGATTAGGACTTGGTGACGTAAAAATTATGTTCATGATCGGAGCATTGTCCGGACCGCAGAATCTTCCGCTTGTAATTACTGTTGCGGCTTTTTCAGGGCTAATTGCAAGTGCTGTCATGATGATAGTTGATAAAAAAATAGAATACGGAAGTATGATTCCTTTCGGACCTTTTCTTGCTCTTGGGGCAATGCTAAGTATCCTATACTCAGATACATTCTGGATATGGTATTTGCGAGGATAAATGCAGCAAATTTTATGAAAGAGGAAGCCTACACAGGCTTCCTCTTTTAAAATCTAATAAATAAATTAAACTCCGAAGGGACCGAACTTTTTAACATATTCCTGAAGTTCTTCCCAAAGGTGTTCAGAAAATTTGTCATATTTCTCAGCAGCGGTATCATAGCTTTCAAGCTTTTTAACAACATTAGCTGCTTTTTCATATGCAGTTTTAAATTCTGCTTCATCCATGCCTGACATCTTCATAGCTTCTTCTTTGGTAAGATTCCCGGTATGGACAAAGACTCCGGACAATACGCCCATCATCTTTTTTACGTTCTTCTGAGCCATCTCGCACTCCTTAAAAAAAGTTAATAAACCCCTTGTTAGCGATATAGAAATAACACTATTTTACTCATAATTGCAAGTAATTCAGCTTAAAACCGTAATAAAATAACACGTAATCACTCTACCACTGACAGTGCGGAGCAACCGTTGCCTTTTTTCATCAGCAAACGTATTATCTTTTTTTATAACTTATTAAATAAATATATATATGAATAAAATAAACAACAGTATTTGGATTAACGCAGGCGAAGCTTCCGGAGATATGCACGGTGCATTGCTTGCTTCCAAATTGATGAATACAGACCCTGAGCTTAAAATTTTAGGCATGGGAGGATCTGCTATGCAGAAAGCGGGTTGTGATATCCGCTACCCTATGCAACTGATTTCTCTTGTAGGTTTTACGGAAGTCTTTCCCAAACTGCCGCGCCTGCTAAAATTATTCGGACAAATCGGTGATATTTTAAAAGCGGAACGACCAAAAGCAGTAGTGTTGATTGACTGCCCTGATTTTAATTTCAGAATAGCTAAAATTGCACACAAACTTGGTATTCCGGTATATTATTACATTACTCCGCAAATTTGGGCATGGCGTCAGGGACGAGCTAAATTCTTGCAAAAATATGTACGTAAAATATTATGTATTCTCCCCTTCGAACAGCAATTTTTTAAAGAGCATGGCGTCGACGCCAAGTATGTAGGCCACCCACTGCTCGACCTCATGCCGCTTGCAGAACTTGATTCTATAACTCCTGATCCGAATCTCGTAGGGATTCTTCCGGGCAGCAGAAGCAAAGAAATATCTTCACTCTTACCGGAATTTGCTAAGACAGCAGAAATGCTGCTTGCAGATTTTCCTGATCTTAAATTTTCAATTGCCAGAGCGCCAGGAGTGACAGAAGAAAAACTGCGTAGCTTCTGGCCTGTAAATATTCCTGTTACTATCAATCAACCGGAAAACCGTTACCGCTTAATGCGCAACTCAAACGTCATTATGGCCGCATCAGGAACGGCAACACTTGAATGTGCTCTCATCGGTACGCCGACACTTGTTGCATACAAAATGTCAGCTTTTTCTGCGTTCCTTGCACGTAGAATTATATCGGTAAAATATATTAGTCTTGCAAATCTGATCCCTGACAAACCTCTTCTCCCAGAATGTATTCTTGAAAAAGCTTCTGCTAAGTTTTTTTACCCATATCTACATGAATGGATTAAAAATCCAGCTTCAGCTGAATCTGTCAGACATAATTTAAACGATTTACGTAAAATGATAGGAAAACCGGGTGTTGCGGACAGAGCTGCTCAAATAATTCAAGAGGATTTGAACTCCCTCTAAAACCTTTCCCATCCCCAAATAAAAAACCCCTCGGACCCAGTGTCCGAGGGGTTTTCTGACTTTGGAACAACGCGAAACAATCAACATGACTGCTTCGCAACTCACAAACCAAATTTACTGTTGTACTAAACGCAACCAGTCGGCTTTGGAAGGCCAGCCATTTTACAAGCTCCCTTACCAGGACCGGAAGGAAACAATTCATAAATGTGTTTAAGTTTATAACCAGTGACTTTTGAAAGAATGCGAACCATAGGGGCAATTCCGTTTTTCTTGTAGTAATCCTGCAAGAAATCAAGAACCTTCTGATGTTCTTCATTCAATTCTTTAATGCCTTCGCCAGCTTTACAATAGTCTACCCATTCAGGAGCCCACTCTTCAAACTTAAGCAGAAAACCATCTTCATCGACTTCAAAACTTTTTCCTTCGAACTCAACGTTTGCCATGTATACCTCCATAAAAATTAAGTAGTAAAAGCAGAGAATTGCTTAAACTTTCAGGATATAATGCACTTCTTCAAATTTAAAAATTTGCAGCCCCTGCATCAAGTACCTGTCTACCAAATAAAACCTAGGAATAAAAAATTCAAGAGAAATTTCATAAGAGTTCCTCTTTCTATCAAAATTAACTCTTTTTTTCCTAGCAAGTTATTTGAAGTGGAAAAAATATCCCCTACACAGAAAACTTAACACGCTGTAATAAAAGTCTATATAATAAAAGGATCAAAATTTGCTTATACTAAAAAATATAATCAGGAGGGTAAAAAAATGGAAATCAGTTTTGAAACAGAATCCTTAAGAGCACCACTTAAAAATGAAAACATTACTCCTAAAAGCAGTAATTCATCTCAAATTAAAACACGTGAGCAAAATGGTGATACCATTTCTTCAAATATAAAATCCGGTATTAAAGCTCAGGATATCAATCCGGGAAAGCTGCTTGAACAAACTGTTGAGACAAACGCACATGGCACAGAAATAAATGATGCTCATGATTTTGACCTTGCAAGAGTGATGAAACTTCTTTCTGACCCTTTGCTTCAGAACGACATTTAGCTAACAAAACTCCTCAACTAAAAATAATTTCTAAACCAAGCGACCAAAAATATACATGATCGCTTGAACTTTTTTTCCCGCATAAGTACTGACTTTTTATGTCTTAATATAGAATATTTTCAGGCAAAGCCCCAATTTACTGCAAAACTGGGCTTTGCCTTTTTTAATGCAAAATGGTAATGGAGGGAAGTTTCAGCCTTTAAACGGTCATAGACAAATTCAATGAATAATATCAGTAAGATAAAATCACCAAAAAAATCATCTCCCGGATATCCGCCAATGGAATCATGCTTAATACCGCCATTGCCTGTAAAATCCGACCCTTCATGGTATGTTCCGACAGCTTCAGAATGTATGCAACATTGGGACGATTTTAAAATGCTTGATAATATCAAAGCACACAGTACACAGGTCGCAAAAGTAGCTGTATCCATTGCTTTGATAGCTGAGCAGGCACAAATCCCGGTACATGTTCCAACCATTCAGGCGTCAGCACTGATGCATGATATTGCTAAAACATACTCAATCAAGCACGGTGGCAATCACAGTCAGCTTGGGGCTGCGTGGACCCTGCGACTTACCGGTAATCCGGTTATTGCCATGGGAGTATTGCATCATGTCTTCTGGCCGTTTGAACCGGATGCTGAAAAATATTTCCTTCCGCTCGTTATAAGCTACAGCGACAAACGAGTTATGCATGATACCCTGACATCTCTTGAAAAAAGATTTAATGATTTAGCTGTCAGATATGGTAAAACAGAAAAAATAAAACAAAGAATTCAAAAAACCTTTGAGCAAGCCTTAGTACTTGAACAACGGCTTGAAAACTTACTTGGAGTTGATCTAAATGCGTGTTCTTTTGATAGCGGGCGGCTGGTCTGACGAACGGGAAGTGTCTCTTAGCGGAGCAAAAGGAATTCATTCAGCTCTGCTTGAACTCGGGCATGAAGTCGACATGCTTGACCCTGCGCAAGACTTCAGCAACTTGATGAACCGCGCAAGTCAAGCTGACTTTGCGTTTATTAATCTTCACGGTTCACCGGGAGAAGACGGACTTATTCAGGCAATACTGAACCGCACATCCTGCCCCTATCAGGGATCTGGACCGGAAAGCTCTTTTTTATCTCTGAACAAAGCAGCCACCAAAACAATTTTTGATCAAAACTCGATCCTTACTCCAAAATGGGAATTAATTTGCTCCGTAGACGGATGCAAAGGAATCCAAAATCTGAAACCACCAGTTTTCATTAAACCTAATTCAGGCGGATCAAGTCTAGGCATGACTTTTGCGCAAAATAATCAGGAAATGCAATACGGAATCGAAAAAGTCTTCAGCATGGGCGATAGTGCTTTAGTGGAAGAATACACTAAAGGAATTGAAGTCACATGCGGAATTCTCGGAGAGGAACCTTTACCGCTTATCCTAATTACTCCTCCTGAAAAAGCACAGTTCTTTGACTACAACAGCAAGTATGCCCTCGACGGAGCGGAGGAAATATGCCCTGCACCGATTGAAGAAAGACTTACAAAGCAAATTCAGGAAATTACACTGAAAGCACATAAACTTCTGGGACTTTCAGGATACAGCAGAGCAGATTTTATAATTTCAGAAGGAGTTCCTTATATCCTTGAAGTAAACACACTTCCGGGTATGACTCCGACAAGTCTTGTCCCGAGAGCTGCTAAAACGGCTGGTTACTCATTTAACATGCTGATTGAAAAGCTTATTGAACTTGGGAAAAAATAGGTAAAAGCAATTTATTTCAACATGTACGCCCTCACGGTAAACTCAGGAAAAGAAAAGTCAGGATTACCACATGCCACAATCGCTTAAGCTTAAGACAGCCTCGTTTGTCTATAATCTCGGCTGGAAAGCAGCTTTACCTTTTCTCCACCGCAATGAAAGGCTACGTGAAGGTTTTGACCGCAGAACATTGAACCACAGCCTTCCTCCACAGGCAGACGTATGGATTCAAGCGGCCTCAGCAGGAGAAGCTAAGCTTGCAACAAAGATTATGGATAAGATTTCTCCAGACAAACCAACTAAATTTCTCTTAACAACCAACACATCACAAGGACTTGCAGAGCTGGAACAGACTGTATACAGATTAACGCCTAATTCTCGCAAAGTTTCTGCAAAAGCAACATATTTTCCTTTTGACATGCCAAGTCTGGCAACCAAAGCATTAAAAGCGGTTAATCCTAAAGTAGTGGTACTTTTAGAAACAGAAATATGGCCCGGGTTTCTCATGGCATGTAAAAAACTCGGAATAAAAGTTATTTTCATAAATGCAAGAATGACCACAAAAAGCCTCGCAGGCTATATGTCATGCCCATCTTTTTTCAGAAAAATTAGCCCCGAAGAAGTTCTTGCGATTTCTCCTGATGATGCAAACAGATTTAAAACTTTGTTTGAAATGGACAAAGTCAGTTTAATGCCTAATATTAAATTTGACAGCACTGCCACAGCGGAAACAATTCCATATACCTCCAATCCTCTTTCCTGCATTTTCAGACCAAAGACACCATTTATAATCTTAGGCTCTGTCAGAAAAGAAGAAGAATCTCAGGTATTAAATATTGCTGTTGCTCTAAAAAAAGAACGACCTAAAACAGTTATAGGACTTTTCCCGCGCCACATGCACCGCATCGAATCATGGAAAAAAATGCTTACTGATAAAGAACTACCATGGACTCTACGCTCAGAAGTAACATCAACTGTTCCTTTTGGACACATTGTGCTCTGGGATATCTTCGGTGAAATGATACCGGCCTTTGCGCTGGCACGGGCAGCTTTTATCGGAGGAAGTCTTGCACCACTTGGTGGACAAAATTTCATGGAACCACTGGCTAACGGAGTAACTCCTGTAATCGGCCCGTTCTGGTCAAATTTTGCATGGATCGGTAATGAAATATTTGAGAACAACATTGCCAGACAGGCTGGAGACTGGAAAGGAGTTTTGCAAGAACTACTAAAGATAAGCAAAAGAACAGTTAAGCCAGAAAAAGTGAAAAAAGAATTTGAAACATTTCTTAAAGATATGCGTGGTGGAACTAAAATGGCATGCGAAGCCATAAAACGTTATTTACCCTAAGGCTTTGAATAAATGAGTACAACATCGGAATGTTTCGGGATTATTCCGGCACGTTATGAGTCCAGTCGTTTTCCTGGTAAGCCGCTTGCAGAAATCTGCGGCAAACCTATGTTCTGGCATGTATGGAACCGGGCAAATAAATGCCCTGAAATGGCAAAGGTCGTTTTAGCAACTGACAATAGTATCATAATGGATGCGGCAGAGAAACTGGGTGTTCCCGCAGTTATGACTGCAAAAACACATACCAGCGGGACAGACCGAGTATTGGAAGCAGCTAGAAAATTAAATATTCCGAAAGATTCGGTAGTAGTGAATATTCAAGGTGACGAACCTTGCCTCGCTCCGGAAATGCTTTCTGAACTGGTAACCCCCTTTACCGATAAGAATGTCAGAGTGACCACCCTTGCCTCACCTATAACAGCAACAGAAGCTCTTTGTCCGGACAGGGTAAAAGTAGCCCTTGCAAAAGACAGCAGAGCACTATATTTTTCCCGTTCTCCAATACCCTTCTCACACGATAGGGATGGAGAATATTTGTTACACATCGGCCTATACGGTTTCCGCATGGAAACCCTTGAAACATTTTCCAGTCTGCCTGCATCTCCGCTTGAACAAAGAGAAAAGCTTGAACAGCTCAGATTGCTGGATAACGGAATACCCATCCATGTCACGGTTACAAGTCACTCCTGCCACGGCGTTGACCGTCCCGAAGATTTGGATACAGCCATAAAGATTCTTGAGAGGGAACAAATATGAAAGCCATTCTGGCACTTGAAGACGGAACATGGTTTGAAGGAACATCCTTCACAGGTCCTGGTGAATCAGGCGGTGAGACCATCTTCAACACCGGCATGACCGGATATCAGGAAGTTCTCACAGACCCTTCATACACCGGACAAATGGTCTGTATGACCTATCCGCTCATCGGCAACTACGGCATAACAAAAGAAGACAACGAATCTTCCAAAGTACATGTCAGTGCTTTTATTGTTAAAGAATGTTGCAAAAAGCCCTCTAACTGGCGTTCAGTAGTATCTTTACCGGACTATCTGAAAGAAGCCGGAGTTATGGGAATCGAAGGAATTGATACTCGTGCTCTGACACGCCATCTGCGTATTAACGGAGCTATGCGTGGCATAATCTCAACCGAAGAAACAGATCCAGCCAAACTTGTAGAAAAAGCAAAAAAACTTCCACTGATGGAAGGTTGCAATTTAGCCGATCAGGTAACTTCAAGTTCATGCTATGCTTGGAGAGAGAACAAACCAGTTCCTGTAGATGTATCATCCGGCTATAAATGGAGCGGCAAAGGACCAAAAGTGGTACTTATTGACTACGGTGTTAAATGGAATATTTTACGCTTGCTTGAAGATCAGGGTTTTGAAGTCCTGTCAGTACCTTCAAGCTACAGCGAAAAACAAATTCGCGACCTCGGTCCGGAAGCAATATTCCTTTCTAACGGCCCTGGTGACCCAGGAGTTCTTGAAAACGCAATCACAACAGTACACGGCCTTTGTCAGGATTTACCTACAGCCGGTATATGTTTAGGGCACCAACTTCTTGGGCTTGCGCTTGGCGGTAAAACGTTTAAACTTAAATTCGGGCACCATGGCTGCAACCAGCCTGTGCTGGATATGGAATCACAAAAAATCGAAATATCTTCTCAAAACCATGGTTTTTGTGTAGATATTTCTGAGTGTCCAGACCTCCAGATGACCCACAAAAACCTTAATGATGAGACTTTGGAAGGATTTGCACATAAGACAAAACCTATAATTGCAATCCAGTTCCACCCGGAAGCAGCTCCAGGTCCTCGTGACAGTGAGTATTTCTTCGCAAGATTCCGCAATCTTGTAAAAGAAGCTATCGGTAAATAACTCTCTCCTAAAACATTACTTCGGAGAACAATATGTCCGGTGAACTTACTAACGCCAGAAAAAAGCTGGCTGGTGTATCAAGCCTTTTAAAACAAAAAAAGGCCATGCCTGCTGTTCAGGCTGTATACGATGCAGTTGTTATTATGCTCCGTGGTTCGCTTATGAAGTCTGAACGTGAAGAGTTTCAAGAACTGCTCGACAGCACCGTACATATTTTAAATGGTGATAAAAAACTTCGGGAAGATTACCCGCTGATCATCAATTATACGCACGGTGAAGAAAAAGCTCTGATGGAAATTCTGCGGGAACTCTTAAAAGAGTTGCAGGAAAAAGTCAGCGCTAATGCTCAGGATCTCCTGAAGGCAATGGAGAAACGAAAAAGAGAAAGCCTTGATCAAGGACAAAGCTTAATAGAAAAAGGTGATGTTCCAGAAGCTCACATTCTATTTAACCAGCTTATCCGTGAATTCAAAGATGACACAGAACTTCGCGCCGAAATTGCTGACAAGTTCATTAAGGCAGGTCTTTACGAAGAAGCTCTTAGTTATCTTGAAGATGCACTTGCACATGATCCGAATGCAATATTCCTATACAATCGTATCGGAATCGTTCTTCGCAAAATGCAGGATTTTGCAACAGCAGAAAAGTATTATCTCAAGGCCTTACAGTTAAACGATAAAGATGAATATCTCTTCTTTAACTGCGGGCGTCTGTATTACGACTGGAAAAAATGGGATAAAATGGCTGAATCAGCCAAAAGAGCAATCAAAATTAATCCCAATTTTGCTGAAGCTGAAAAAATGCTTAAATTTGCCAACAAAAAAATTGGCTAAGACTGAGCTATGCAACAAGTTAAGCTTACCAATGTCCAGAAGCTGTAACTAAACCGCTCGGATTCTTATAAATGAAACTAAAAAAGCTCAAATTTTCATACGTGAAGATTTGAGCTTTTCTTTTGGAGAAGAATGATGGGGGATTATATACTTCTTGATCGTGACGGCACAATAATCGCCGATAAACACTATCTAAGCGACCCTGCCGGAGTTGAAATTCTGCCCAATGCGGAACAAGGGCTTAAACAAATGCAGGATGCAGGGTTCGGCCTGATAGTTGTTACGAATCAATCAGGAATAGGACGCGGATATTATTCCACTCATGATATGGAAGCTGTAAACAGCAGAATGGAAGAGCTGTTAGCCCCAATCGGGATCAAATTATCCGCAATATACCACTGCCCACATACACCGGAACAAAATTGCAATTGCCGCAAACCTGCACCGGAAATGTTCGACAAAGCTATTAAAGAATTTAAATTAGATCCGAAAAATTGCTACGTAATCGGCGACAAGCTGTGTGACATAGAACTTGGCTTAGCCAAAGGATCCAGCACAATCCTAGTCCGCACAGGCAAAGGGGCGAAAGAAGAACCAAAGTGCAAAGACAAAGCCACATATATTGCTGACGATCTACTTGCTGCGGCTGAATTTATTATAAGTAGGTAAGCTATATACAGTATGCCTCTGGCGGACAAAGGGCTTTGCCCCTTGCATCCCCACCAAAGGGGAGAACTCCCTTTGGAATACTTATTAAAAATAATTAGATTGAAAAATATTTTAAATAATTACGCATCCACCATTTTTTCGGCTGTTTCAAGTGCTGCTTTAAAGCTTTCTAATGAAGCTTTTCCTGTGCCGGTTATGTCATAGCCGGTACCGTGATCGGGTGAAGTTCTCGGAAACGGCAATCCAAGCGTAATATTTACAGCTTCACTGAAATGCAAAAGTTTAAGTGGAGCCAACCCTTGGTCATGATACATAGCAAGGACTGCGCTATATTCGCCCTGCGCTGCAAAATAAAAAATAGTATCACCGGGGAACGGACCTTCAACATTCAAGCCTTTCGCATTAGCTTCTTTAATCGCAGGTTCAATAATATCAATTTCTTCATGCCCGATTCTTCCAGACTCACCTGCGTGAGGATTAAGACCGCATACAGCAATAGGCTGCTCTAGACCAAGTGATTTCACGAGTTGATCAGTCAGATCAAGACAACGCAAAATTCTTTCTTTGGTCACAAAATTCGGAATATCTTTAAACTCAGGATGAGTGCTGACAAGGCTAACTTTAAGCTTTGGTCCGCCAAGATGCATACACACATTATCACGCCCTACTCCAGACCTTTCTGCCAGAAATTCAGTATGTCCCGGAAAATCAAAGCCGGCCAGTTGCAGCATAGCTTTGTTTAGTGGACAAGTCACAAGCCCGAACAGAATTTTATCATTTAACAACTGAACAGCTGTTTCAAGGGCTTCTCCGGCACCACGCCCTCCTTCAGGTTCCGCAACACCGATATTCAACTTAAAATCTTTTAATTTCTCAGGACAATAAAGATAATATCCCGCCTTCGCTCCAATAATTTGCTTGGGATCACTAATCTCTTCAAAAAAACGATCAAGTCCAAGCCGTTCCAAATGATATTCCAAACTGTTTACTGGACCTATCATTAAAAAAGTACGATCTGGCTTACGACCTGATAATAACCTACACACAAGTTCAGGTCCCAGCCCATTAGGATCACCAAGAGTTATACATATATTTTTTTTCATATCATCACCTTTTTTTGACTATAAAAAATCGCTTAACGGATGCTATCCAATACTATTTCAAAACCGTTAGCAAGAACAGAAAAAAGGGAAACTTCCTAAAAAGAAAGCTCCCTCCATAAACCAACTAATTATTAATAAGGACTCCAAAAGAGATTATCTCCTTTGGTAGGGATGCAAGGGGCAAAGCCCCTGCCCGTCGGAGACAAAATTACTCAGGCCGCAAAGCTATAGCAGCAAGCGGAGGCAAGGTAAGGTCCAGATAATATGGAAAGGACCCAATATCTCCGGCTTTCTTGGCAATTACTTCACCAACATTACCTACATTTGATCCGCCGTATATCTCTGCATCTGAATTAAATATTTCCTTCCACGTACCCCCTTGCGGGCATCCCAAACAATAACCTGTCCGCACTACCGGAGTGAAGTTGAAAACCCAGAGAATGGACTTGTCGCCATCACTCTTGCGTAAAAAACTTATGGTCGAAGATTTGTAATCGCTGAAATCTACCCACTCAAAACCGGACCAATCATTGTCCTGTTTGTACATGGCTGGATTTTCGCGCAGTGTTCTGTTTAAGTCAGTGACAGTATTGCGCAATCCCTGATGTGCAGGAAAGCCGAGCAATACCCAGTCTAATTCTTTGCGGCAATCCCACTCATTCCACTGTCCGAATTCGCACCCCATAAATAATAATTTCTTGCCAGGATGTGCCCACTGATAACTGAAAAGAAGACGTAAATTAGCCATCTGCTGCCAAGTATCACCGGGCATTTTTGATAAGAGTGACCCTTTTCCGTGCACTACTTCATCGTGCGAAATAGGAAGAACAAAATTTTCGCTGAAAGCGTAAATCATAGAAAAAGTTAAACTGTTGTGATGATATGCGCGATGAATCGGACTTTTGCTTACATAGCTAAGCGTGTCATTCATCCACCCCATATTCCACTTGAAGGAAAATCCAAGCCCTCCGGTATAAACAGGGCGTGAAACTCCCGGCCATGAAGTAGATTCTTCAGCAACCATAACTGCGCCGGGAAACTGATCATGAACAACTGTATTGAGCTGTTTAAACATTTCAATGGCTTCTACATTCTCATTACCGCCATGATCATTGGCAACCCATTCGCCCTCTTCTCTTGAATAATCAAGATAAAGCATAGAAGCCACAGCATCAATGCGAAGCCCGTCAATGTGAAATTCTTTAAGCCAGTAAAGAGCATTGGTCAGCAGAAAGTTACAAACCTCATGGCGGCCGAAATTAAAAATATATGTACCCCAATCAGGATGCTCACCTTTACGAGGATCTGCATGCTCATAAAGTGCAGTTCCGTCAAAACGCCCAAGTCCCCACTCATCTTTTGGGAAATGACCGGGAACCCAGTCCAGAATAACTCCAAGTCCTTCCTGATGACATTTATCAATAAAATATCTTAGATCATCTGGCGTGCCGTGACGCGATGTCGGCGAAAAATAATGACTGGTCTGATATCCCCACGATTCGTCCAAAGGATGTTCAGCAATAGGCATAAGTTCAATATGGGTAAACCCCATATCTTTTGCATAAGGGATAAGTTCTTCAGTCAGTTGACGATAAGTACGATAGTCCCAGTTATTCCTGCGCCATGAGCCTAAATGCACTTCATAGCAGGACATCGGCTTATTAAGAGGCAGGCCGCCACTTCTACGATCTGCCATCCATACTTCATCTTCCCATTCATGATTCTCAAGCCCCCAAGTAACAGCGGCATGACCTGGCCTCATTTCTGACCTGAATGCGAAAGGATCTGTTTTGGTTACTTCACGACCATCGCTTTGAATTACCTGAAATTTATACATCTGCCCGGGAACAACGTCAGGAACAAATCCTGCCCAGATGCCGGACACACCTACAGGATACAGCGGATTGGCCCTGCTGTCCCAACTGTTGAAATCTCCGGCAACATAAATATTGCGTGCATTTGGAGCCCACACGGCAAACCGATATCCTTCCCTTTTATCCTGCACATCAAAATGTGCGCCGAGAATACGATAAAGATCCCAGTGCTCACCTTTCCCAAACATAAACAAATCAAAAGGGGCTATGTAGACAGGTAAAGTTTCAGGCATGAAGAATTAATCCTTTGCTTTTTGAGAATTCTGAAGACATTCAGTATAAAATAAACATTCGTTCTGATTACAAAAACCGCTCTCAGCTCTTGCAAAACAATCAAAATTATCTTCAACTCTCTGAAGCATTCTAATCGACTCAATAAAATTTAAACCTTTAATGTCCACGTTAAGCCTTCCAGCTAAATCCGCTATCAATTCTTGTGACATACTATTCCCTAAATTCTCGCACCAAGTTTGCGATACAATTTAATATATTCATCAGCTGAACAGTCCCATGTGAACTCTTTCAGCATTGCCCGTTTAACCATTTCCTTCCATTCTTTTCTATCGTACCAAGCAGCAATAGCAAGCTCGATTGCTTCGAAAAACAAATCAGGGTCCGGCTTTGCAAAAGTAAATCCAGTAGCAGATTTATCGGGGAAAGGAGTGATAGTATCACATAACCCGCCTACAGCTGTTGCAACAGGAGGAGTTCCAAACCTCAAGGCATAAATCTGCGTCAAACCGCATGGCTCATATCTGGACGGCATTAAAAAGATATCCGACCCTGCCTGAATTGAATGTGCTAAATCTTCAGTGTATCCGACCCGAACACTCATTTTTCCAGCATACTCTTCCATCAGTTCGAGAAGCTGAGCTTCGTAGGCAAGATTTCCTTCACCAAGCACTATAAGACCGATGTCTCTTTTCATAAGCTTCGGAATAATGTCAATCAGCAGGTCAACACCCTTCTGATCTCTGAGGCGGCCTATGAATCCAAAAACAGGGTTGTCTGCAAATTGATCTGATATGTTGAACTCACGCAACATACTCAGCTTACATTTCTGCTTACCGGTAATATCTTCAGCCGTGTACCTGCATGGTAAAAATTTATCTTCGGAAGGATCCCAAACATTGTAATCTGCGCCATTTAAAATACCTTCGATTTTGCTTTTATTACTTCTCAAAAATCCTTCCAGACCACACCCGAATTCAGGCCCTAAAATTTCTTCTGCATAAGTAGGACTAACGGCAGTGACAGCGTCGCTGTAGGCAATGCCTGCTTTCAACATATTAAAGTCACCATAAAATTCAGCCCCGTGCATGGACCATGCTTCAGTCGGCAGTCCTGATTCATGAAAAAGTCTTTCAGAAAATCGTCCCTGAAAGGCAAGATTATGAATCGTTGCAACTGATTTCGTATTTTTCCAGAAAGAATCTTTGGCGCGTTCAAAATATAAATAAGGAGGAACAAGAGCAGACTGCCAATCATGTGAATGGATTACAGCCGGAGGACTGGGAAGCAGTCTTGCCCACTTTAAAACAGCTTTGCAAAAGAAAATAAATCTTTCACAGTTATCAAAATAATCTCCGTTATGGGTATTGTAGTAGTAGCGCCGGTCAAAATATTCACCCCTTGCTACAAAATAAACAGGCATCCCGTCGTAGTCTGTCTGATATATTTCAGCAGTGGTAGACGGCCAAGGGTATCCAACATGCAGGTCAGAATACACTAGTCTCAGTTTATGTCCGTCCAGATTCATCCGTCCATAAAACGGAGTAATCACTGCGGAGTTAACTCCTTTATCATGAACGCAAGGAGGCAAGGCTCCCATAACGTCACCCAGCCCACCTGTCTTAGAAAAAGGATACATTTCCGAAGTTACGTATAAAACGTCATGCACTGGCCAAACTCCCTTTTATTTTATACCTGCTAAGCAAAATTACGGTAGAGCTAAGCCCCTACCGAGGCCGAAGTTTGTAACGAAAGAATTTTAGACGAAAAATCATGCAAAATATCTCTATGGTCAAAGACTAAATCCGGAAGATCGTCCAACTGAAAAAAACATGCGGTTCCAGCATCATCACCGGCTTTAATAATTTGTGAATCACATGCGACAGCGCTATAAGTGATACTAATTGAATGCTGTCTATCATCACGGCACGGCACTGAATAAACTCCGACAAGTCCGGTCAGCACAACATCAAGATTAGTCTCTTCTTTTGCTTCGCGTACAGCTGCATGTTCAAGAGTTTCTCCATAATCAACAAACCCTCCGGGTAAAGCCCAACCAAGCGGAGGGTTATTTCTCTTAATCAATACAACCCCCTGACATGGGTCATAAATGACAATATCTACAGTGGGAACTGGATTGCGATAAATGACAATATCATTGCCGCAATGGGGACATGGTTTAGATCCAATCATCTAAATACAACCTTATTATGTAGTAGACAAAATAAGAGTACTTACAATCAGTACTCCATTATGATTGTTAACGCATATGTTTTTTTATGACAAGATAATACGATTTATTTTTGAGAAAGAAAACAAGACAAATGGAATTAAGGTATAAATTATTAAACAGGCTTAAGAACTTATATGTAGCAACGCTTAAGTAGGAATTTACCTGATGGAGTATAAGCTTCAAACGAAAAGGCCCCGCCGGTGGTATCCGACGAGGCCTGTTTTCGATATTTATATCAGCAAAAGAATGAAGGTAATTTAAATATAGCAACTCGCGTGCCAAAATCTAAGAGAATAAAAATAAAACTTTAAGGTACTAATATATTTGCATTTTATACAAAAACAACAAACTTTACTACATAAACAGAAAGTTAAATTTTTTATACTAATCCGAAACTATACAGCATTAACAAGGGGTCTAAGTTAAATTTTTTGAACCGATTAAGCTGTATTATAAAGCGACACGCAATTTGATCACTAAAGATTTATGCTCAACTGATTTTTCAAAATTTAAATCCCACTCGACAACTTCACTCAGAATTATCCCGCAATTAAATTATATTTTACTACAAAATCGAAAAGGCCCCGCCGGTGGTATCCGGCGAGGCCTGTTTTCGATTTAATCTCAGCAAAAGAATGAAGGTAATTTAAATATAGCAACTCGCGTGCCAAAATTTAAAATACATACATTTTACTCATAACACCATGTAATAAATGTATTTTTATTTAAAAAATAAACTTTCTTAAATCATACAAAAAGTTCAATATTTTATACTGAGCTATCACATCACAACTATTCATCCCAATTAGAGTTTAATTTTTTTTACTAAAAAACCTGCTCTTAAACAAAGAGCAGGTTAAAAAAGAACCTTGGTAAATAGTAAAATCAGTCTAAAGTGATTAATCTACAACAGTAAATCCAGCTTGGATCAAAGATTCTTTGGATATTACTCCATCCCTGAGGACTCGTACTTTTCCACCGCTAAGCGGTTCAATCACCGTTGAAGGACTTCCACCGCGCGGAGCAGGCTTGCCGTCAAAGACCCCCTCGACCAGCTTCACTAACTCTACATCAAGATCTTCAATTTTCTCCGCAGCTTTATTACCGCTAAGATTTGCACTGGTTGCAATAAGCGGAGTTCGAGCCGCAAGACAGATTTTTGCAGCAACAGGATGATCAGTCCATCTCACAGACGTATATCCATCTGAATCTTTAACTGCGTAAGGCAATTCATCTCGACCTTTAACCAAAATAGAAAGAGGCCCGGGCCAGAAAAACTCTGCAAGTTTAAGAACATCAGAAGATGCAAACTTGGTAACAAGGTCGAGTTGCTCCATGCTACCTATAATAAGTGGTAACGGCTTAGAAACAGGCCGTCCTTTAACAAGAGCAACACGATTTGCAGCAACTTCATCACTTGCATCCGCCCCTATGGCAAACAAAGTTTCGGTAGGATATATAAGTACCCCGCCTGATCTTATTATTTTTACAGCATCGACGTCAGTCATCGAAAATTCTCCGCTCAATTTATAGTGAATAGGAAGCGATTATTCATACCAGTTTTAAAACGTATGTCCAACATCTTTTACAACAGACAGAAATAAAGTATCAACCAGTCATACTGTAAACAAGAAACGGATTTATGGAGAGTCGGATGCCCCAGCAAAGTATAAATTTAATTAATTCTGATATTAAAAAATTTCTTTTGGAAATAAAAGAAAGTGTTCCCTTATGGGCACTCGGCACAGAAGAAATATCACATCAACGCGGTCTTATTAATACATTTAAAATTCTTTCAGAAAAGAATCCGTTTTTTTTGCACCCCTGCCATAGCCTTGCCATGTGGATGTGGTTACAAAACCCCCTTGATATTCTTGCTGCACGCAAACTTTTAGAAATAAATAAAAACAACCTTCCGAAACAGATTAAAAATATTGTTGATTTCCTAGCAAACAGCCCGAAACACAATATTCCACTTGATGATTTAGAAACCCTTCTTCAGGCAAACAATAAGGCGCTTATAATTAAGCATTTATTCCCCTTGTTTCGCGGACCTGAGGGAATAACTTGGCTAACACATTCGTGGGATATGCTACTTCGCCTCGGGAACTCAGAACTGCCGAAAACAGCTTTAGATCTTGTCCCGTGGAATGACGAGTTACTACCTGTAAAACAAAGATTATTTGCTCAGTACAGTTTTTTATACTTACCCCATCAGGAAGCATTAGACGCGGTTTCCACACTGGACGGAAAAATTTGGGGATGTTGGAAAGAGTTCACTAAATGTGAATTACTCTTAAAACTTGGCGAACAGGAAGAAGCAATTGCGATACTGTCCGAACTCTGGAGAAAAAATATCTGGAATCTAAATTGGGGTCAAAAATTACACAGCCTTTTAAACCCTGTTCAGACAAAAAATATTTTAGCTTCGTCTGATGAAGTTTCTATCCTGCTTTACTCTTGGAACAATGCTAAATTAATCGAGAATACGCTTAAGAATGTAGCCAGCTCAAGAATTGGCAGAGCAAAAGTCTTTGCACTCAACAACGGATCAAGTGACAGCACTGGAAACGTAATCACCACTGCTGAAAATCTTTTTGACAAAGGACAATATCACTCTATTCACCTTCCGGTTAACGTCGGAGCTCCGGCGGCCCGTAACTGGCTGCTTGCAGAACCGGAAGTCCGCAAGGGTAAATGGGCTGTATTTCTAGATGACGATGTAGAGCTTCCACAAAACTGGCTTGAAGAATTGCTTGCTACAGCAAAACAATACGAAGATCCCGGAGCTGTGGGATGCAAAATAACATCCACCACTGCCCCAACCTGTGTACAGTCAGCAGACTATCATCTCTTCCCGCCTGGGGCAGGGACTTCACAGATAGAAGGATTAACAGAAAGAATAATGGTTTTCGACAACTGCCGCTCGGCATTTGATTGCGGACAATTTTCATACACCCGCCCGGCTGTGCATGTTTCCGGCTGTTGTCATATGCTTAACCTTGAATCTATAAATAAAAGCGGACCGTTTGATGTACGTTTTAATCCTACTCAATTCGATGATCTTGAGCGGGATTTAAGAGCATACCTTAGCGGATGCAATCACATATATGCAGGCCAGCTCAGTATAGGCCATATACAGCATTCAAGCCTTGCAAAGGCCAGCAATATAAAAGGAATGGCTCAAGTATTCGGAAATAAAATCAAACTGGAAAGCAAATTTTCAGAGCAAGATATAAACAATATTTTCTCAAGAGATTTAATATCCCTCTGGTCCGATATTGAAAAAAAATGGAAAGAGTTGGCAGAGAAACTTTAGCGGGACAGCCAGTCCTCTACAATCACATCCATTTCTTCCTGCGAGAAAGACGGCGTGTCATACATTCCTTTGGCGTATCGCTGCGTAAAGCCATGATACAAAATGAGCCCGGCGGCAACGGACACATTAAAACTTTGTATCATCCCCTGCATAGGAATATAGACTTCATCAGGAACAAGCTGTAACAGTTCAGGAGCAGTTCCGCTATGTTCATTGCTGAGAATAACAGCCGAAGGTTTGCTTAAGTCAAAATCCATGAGAGGTCGTGCTTTTTCTGAAAAACCGGTTCTTAAAACCTGATATCCCTGATTGCGGAGCGATCCGACCATCTCAGCTGCATCTGAGTGCATAGTGCGCTCAACCCATTTTTTACCGGAAGCAGAAGATTTGTTGTCGAAATCAGGCCACTCTGAGTCAGTATAGTATAAATGGATGCCGTAAATACCGAAAGCGTCACAACTACGCAAAATAGCTGAAACATTATGAGGATCCCACACATTATCAACAATAAGTGTAAGATCTTTCTGGCGTTTTTCCAGAACTTGCCTAATTCTTGCTTCTCTTTGGGGTGTTCTCTTTTTTTCCATGGAGTTTTAGGTACTCAACCTTTCAAAGGTTTGCAAGAAAAGCCTGAAAAGGCAATATGAACTATAGCTGAGTAATATTAATTGACATTATATTGATTTAAAAAACGTGTTATGAGAATATCAATTGAGACTTATCACCAACGGAGGCATGAATGCGAGCTCTTATAGCAGAAGATGAATTTGTGAGCAGAAAGCTTATCTCCACTTTTATATCCCCCCTCTTTGAAGTAGATATTGTAGTAAATGGAAAAGAAGCTTTTGAGGCATATAAAATTGCCTTTGACGAAGGAAAGCCTTACACACTGGTATGCATGGATATAATGATGCCTGAAATGGATGGGCTATCATCTCTTGAAGCAATTCGAGATTTTGAAAAAATGAACTCAATTCCAAACAAAAAGTGTGCAAAAGTTTTCATGACAACAGCACTTAATGACCCTAAAACAGTCATCCGTTCATTTCATGATGTTGAAGCTTCGGCTTTTCTTGTAAAACCGGTTTTAAAAGAAAAACTTTTTGAAGAACTTGAAAAATTAGGTTTGCTGCATAAATAAAATAGATTTAAACGGAGCCGGTAATGAGTGAAGACGATTCTTTAATTGAAGAATTCTTTTCTGAAGTTAATGATAAATACTATCCTCAAGTTCTTGAGGGTATCGACCTTCTTGATGAGCAGCAGATTGAAGAAGGCATAGAAATACTTTCTCGTCCTCTTCACACAATAAAAGGTGTTACAGGATTTATGTCCGGCTTTGAACCGGCCTCTACCTTTACTCATAAAGTTGAAAGCTTTCTAAAAAAAATGCAGTCAGGAGAAATAGGAAGGAACTTACCTCAAATAGCCCTTGCTATTGAATCCGTGAACTCCATATTTATTCTTATTGAACAACTCAGAAATACCGGAACTTACGATACAGATTTTACAGCAGAGATCGAAGAAAGGCTTTTAGGTGAAGGCAAAGCTGTTCTAGGCCCAACCGACAACGGTCTTTCTCCCATAGAAATTGAATCCATTGATGATAATAAAATTATTACCATATCTGTTAATAGGTTGTATCTTTCCGAACAACGTGAAACGGTTAGACAAAGTCTGCATGATATAATCGACAACAGCAGAGTATTATTTGATTTTACTAATACTCTATCTGTAGGATCATCTCTTTTTGAACTTATTGCATCTTTTTCAGACAGACTTGAAATCAGTGTTACCGGAATGAATAATTTATGCTCATCAACATTTTATTCTTGGGGATTTTCCAGATATATCACTGAATATGACAACCGGGAAACATTCCTTACGGAAACTATCTCCGGAGCAAACGGATAATGAAAGACAGTATTGCAAGCTGTATTGAAGATATACAGAAAACAATCATAGATTTAGAGCAAGGGACAGGTGACATAAACAATGTCATGAAATCTCTTGGGCTTGAGCATGTGAAAATGCCTTCTGCGCAGGTCATAGCTCTGCTTGATATGCTTTCAGATGGCATTACCCCCATAACGCCGGACCTGATTACAACTCTACTGGAGATTACCGAAGCTCAGAAAAAATTCTTTTACTGCATTGCCGGATTATTAGATAAAGGTGCTGCCCCTGTTGATTGTGTTAAAAGTGAACCCGTTGAAGAATTGTCGGAAATAATTCAGGAAAACATTGAACTGGAAACTGATCCCTCTAACATCCCAGTTCCAACAGAGCCAAGCCTAGAAAAAACGATTGAAAATAAACTTGAAGTTACTACTGAAACAGATACAAATGTACCTGCGGATAAAGATCAGTCAGAACATGCTACAGCCGCGTCTACCTTAAAAACTGAAGATATATCAGAAAAAACAACTCCAGATTCGCCTGTTAAAAAAGATAAATCACAAGCTATTTCTTCCATTCGAGTATCCACACAGCAGCTTGATTCTATCATCGAACTAGTCGGCAAACTAATGGTCACGCACGCCGTTATTGCACAAACCGGAACAGATAGTATTGCTAAAATTTCTGTCAGCCTAAGCGAATTGGACAAAGTTATTCACAATTTGCAGTCCGAAGTAGATCAAATAAGACTTGTACCGTTAAAACAAATTTTCATGCCCATGCACAGGCTGGTGAAGTCCACTTCACAAAAACTCAATAAGCGAATCAAATTTACGATTCTCGGCGAAGATCTGGCCCTTGATAAAACCATTGTCGAATGCCTAAATGAACCGCTTGTTCATTTACTTAGAAATGCTCTCGACCATGGAATAGAGTCCCCTGAAGATCGCGAAATGTGCGGCAAGCAGAAAGACGGTTCAGTTACGCTTAGCGCAAGCAGAAAAGGTGAATTCGCATACATTGAAATTATTGACGACGGAAAAGGACTGGACTCTGAAATTCTACTTCAAAAAGCCCTAGAACGCGGCCTTGCCGATCCTGAAAAAAATTATACGCAAGAAGAAATTTTTGAGTTTATTCTACAATCAGGATTTTCCACAGCTGAAGCTGTAACAAACATTTCAGGCCGCGGAGTAGGAATGGATGCGGTCGTCAGCTCCATCCACAATACGCTGGACGGTAAAGTTTCAATCAAAAGCGAGCTTGGACACGGCTCTACATTTACGATTGCCATTCCGCTTAGTCGTTCAGTTAATGAAGGCATTGTCGACGCACTTATAACCCTAGTCGGAAATGAAACCTTCATATTCCCAAGTAGAGAGGTTCTTGAAGTATATGAACCTGAGACTAAGGAATTCACAACACTACCGGATGGACGCGAGACCGTGTCTATAAGAGGAAAAGTCCACCCTCTTATCCGCATGCATACAGTTTTAGATTTTCCGCAGCCACCTGAAGGGCAACTTTCAAAGGTAATTTTGATAAAAATGGGACAGTACAGTGCCGCAATTCTTGTCGACGATGTTCTACGGCAACAAAAAGCTGTTGTCACCGGTTTCACTTTACCTATAAATAATATTTACCATCTGCCGATTCTCGGCTTTGGAATGATGGGTGAAAATGATGCGTTGGTTGTGGACACAGAAGTTCTTATTACAAAACAACTTGGTATTAAAGAAACTCAATAAATAATACCATTATCCATGCAAATAATATCAAATCCTAATTTTTTAGACACATTCAAAAGACTTTGCGCTATGATATTTGTCTGCTATACACTTCTGTTCACACAAAACGCTATAAATACAGACCAACTTTCATAGGATATTATTTCATGAAAAAAGCCATTCTTCTCGCTGCGCACGGATCGAATAACCGCGCCGCAAACACTGCTCTTGGTAACATACTCAGATTAACTCAGGCTGAATATCCTGACCTCCTTATTAGAACAGCTTTTACATCAAATCATATTCGCAAAATGATGAATAAACAGGGGCAATACCTTCCGTCAGTAGGCGAGACACTCAAATCTATGCACGAAGAAGGGATTACTCATGTGGTAATTCAATCTCTTCACGTTATTCCTGGCATTGAATTTCATCATATTACTCGCATACTTAATAAAATTAAAAAAGGTGAAACCCCTTTCCAAAAAGCAGTATTCGGTCAGCCTCTGCTTAGCGATGATAAAGATGTAGAAGAAGTTTCTGAATTAATTTTATCTCTTCTGCAAGACCGCGATCCAGAAAAGGATGCGCTGATTCTTGTTGCTCACGGGTCCAAACATTCCGGCAACATTTTTTACCACAAATTTAAACTTGTACTTGAGGGCAAAGATAAGCACGCCTTTTTAGGAGCAGTCAGTTCACCAACCGACATCGTAGAAATATCCGGAAAAATAAAAAAAGCTGGATTGAAAAGAGCTTTTCTTCTGCCTTTACTCTTTGGCGCAGGAAATCATGTTCAAAAAGATATGGCAGGAGAAGCTGACGATTCATGGAAAAATATAGTTTCATCCAGTGGGATAGAACCTGTTCCGGAGATTAAAGGAATAGGCGAATTCGGAATTTTTGCAGATCGTTGGATGGAAAACCTACGTGTAGCCATTAAAGAACTGGACGATTAGACTCACGCCCTGCTCAAAGTTCATCCTATACAGACACTCCCCCCGCTCTTGCTAAAGATGTGCCCCGCATATATGTTGTGCGGGAACGGATAACCTTTTCCTAAAAAACTATTGCAATGCAAAATATTCTAACTATCAAAGTTCATGACGGAACCGTCCTTGAACTCACACCCTCAAGTGAGCTTAACCTTGCTCAACTTTTATTTCTGAATGGAGCCTTCACCGGAGTACCTCTCTGTTCAGGAATGGGCAGGTGCGGTCTTTGCAAAGTTCAGTTTGAATCAAATGCTCCGACTCCGCTCAAAGAAGATCTTAAAAAATTTTCCGCAACAGAAATAGAATCAGGATGGAGACTTTCATGCCTTCATAAAGCATGTTCCGCAACAGTTTATCTTCCAGAACCGGAACGGGTTGTTCCGAAAATATCCGGTAATATCATAGGAAAGTTTGCCAGCAACCTTCCGGAGAATCTCTGCCTTGCCGTTGACCTTGGGACCACAGGAATGCAATGGGCCTTTACGGTAAACGGTGAGATAATTTCATCAGGGCAAGAACTAAACCCGCAAATAGGGCTGGGCAGCGAAGTGATGTCCAGACTGGCCTTTGCCCAAAAACCAAAGCAGTGTAAAATTTTATCCAATTTGATAACAAAGCGGCTTACATCTATTATTGAGCAAACAGGTCCGGTTAAAGAAATGGTCATTGCTGGAAACCCTTCTATGATGTCTATTCTTGCTCAGGAGAATATTGAAGGTTTAAGTAGCGCTCCGTACTCTCTTCCAAGCGGTGGCGGAGAAATTACCAGCCTTGGCAAAAATCTTCCTGATACTTACGTTCCCAATCACCTTGCTCCGTTTGTAGGGGCTGATATCACTGCCGGACTTGTTGCACTTAAATTTTCAACGAATATTCCTGAGCCGCCATATCTTTTCGCGGATCTTGGAACCAACGGAGAATTTGTTCTCTGCCTTTCACAGGATGAATATATTGTCTCATCGGTCCCGATGGGTCCTGCCCTTGAAGGAGTAGGACTGACCAACGGAAGAACTGCCGGGCCCGGCGCGATTTCATCTTTCACCCTCACTCCGGCCGGACTTTCTCCCTCATTTATAAGTGAACCTGACAAAACAACCGCTCCCGGCATTACCGGTACCGGATATTTGTCTATCTGCTCCCTTTTACTAAAATCTGGAGTGCTTACACGCGAAGGGCAGTTTTCAACAGGAAACACCCCCTTTGCCGCGCGACTAGCTCGCAATATAACTCAGCACAAAGGTTCTCCGGCCCTTGATCTGGGCTTAAATACCGAGCTTTTGCTGCTGGCTTCTGATATAGAAGAAATATTAAAAGTAAAAGCTGCTTTTAATTTGGCTATGACAGCCCTTTTAGATAAAGCGGGCCTGTCACCTTCGTCACTGAATTCATTAATTCTTGGCGGAGCCATGGGTCAGCATGTAAATATTAATGATCTTGTAACGACCGGATTTATCCCTGCTGAAACAGGTCCTATAACCCGCGCCGCAGGCAACACCTCCCTTGCAGGAGCTGTAATTCTCACAAATAATAAAAATGCTCGAGATTTTGCTTCATCTCTCCCCGTCCTTACTTCCGTTCTGGAGTTAGCAGGCGGTGAAGACTTTGGACAAAAATTTCTCGAAAGGATGATATTTCAATATGTCTATTAGAGTCACTTCACTATTTCCGCTTCCTCAAGAAAAATTGACCAAGAAGCTGGAAAACTACTTAAATATTCTTGACATTGCTTCTCCGCTGCACCCTAAGCACAAGGCCGAGCTTCCTTACGCAATTCGGGATCTTTCAAACATGCTTACCGAAGAACGTTCCAACATGCCCAAAGATTATATGAGTGAGCCACGCAGTCTTAACGCATACATGCGCTATTTTCTGCCTTGGAACCTTTACCGCATGACACGCCTTTTTCAAGGGCTTGAAATCAACCTGCCTGACGGCGGCGTTGTTATAGATCTAGGTGCAGGTCCTTTGACTGTGGCACAGGCTCTCTGGATTGCCAGACCGGATCTTCGTGAAAAGAAGCTTACCTTTGTAAACGTTGACCGCACACCGAAACCAATGCGCGAAGGGGTAAAACTTTTCGAAGCTTTAGCTGGTAACAGTAAATGGCGCCATGTTAACGTCAAAGGTGGTCCTTCTTCCAAAATTCGCGAGAAAGCTGATCTTCTTGTTACCGCAAACATGGTCAACGAAGCCTCTTCTGGAAATCGCACACCACTTCCCGTATGGGCTTCAAAATTCTGCCAACAACTCAGCAGAATGCTTGCTCCAAACGGCAAAATACTAATTATCGAACCGGGAATACGCCGTTCAGGACGTGTTCTTTCAGTCATGCGTAACGAATTTATTGAACACGGCTGTTCAATCCTTGCTCCATGCCCACACCATGAAGAATGTCCTCTCAGCGGTGATCAGGGTAAATCATGGTGTCATTTCAACTTTGATTCCGAGCATGCCCCAATGTGGTTACAGAAACTTTCTACCCGCTGTCGTTTGGAAAAAAACAACGTCAGCATGAGCTTTCTCTATGTAGCCCAGCCCGGAACTCCGGTAACTGAACCGCGAGAAGGCGAAATGCTCATCCGTACTATTTCTGATTCTTTCAGGATTGATGATGGCGGATTCGGTCAGTATGCCTGTGCGGCGCAAGGGCTCATCATGCTTCTTGCAAAAGGCGGAGCAAGATCAATTTTCCCCGGCGGACTTATTGGAATGCCGCGGCCAGAAGAAATGGCTGAGGATATGAAATCAGGCGCAAAAATTGTTGAACTGCCTACACGCTTGGTTCATAAAGACAAAGGTCAGAATAAAGATTAAGACCAAGAAAGCCTCCGGAGGCTTAACCCCTTTTGAAAAAGGGTTTAAGAATCCCAAAACTTTTTAGCGGGTTATTTTATAAATCGGCATTTTTTGGGGATAGTCGGGATAACTTATCAACACGATAAGTTATATAAGATTTTAAAAATTAAACTGAGGAGAAACTTTTTTATTAAAGTTTCTCCTCTTATATTTAAGGATAATTTTGATGGATTTTATTGATCTTGGAATTATTCCGCATGCTGAGGCTGAAAAGATTCAGCTTGAAAGGTTGAATCAGCTTATGCAATCTGCTGCTCCAGACGCTCTATACCTGTTGGAACATCCTCCTGTAGTGACTCTCGGCAGACAAGGTGGACTGGATAATTTGCTGATAAGTGAAGAAGCCCTACATAAAATGGGTGCACAGGTTGTGCACACTTCGCGAGGCGGCAACATAACCTGCCACTACCCTGGGCAACTTGTTGTCTACCCCGTTATGCGCATTGAAAAAAGAACCGGAGGCATTAAGAAATTCTTTCATGACATGGAAGAAACTGCTATCCGTACTGCGGCTCGTTTTGATGTGGTAGCCACACGATGCGAAGGTAAACCCGGTGTATGGGTCGGCGAAGGCAAACTCTGCTCAATTGGCATCGGCGTAAAAAAATGGATAACCTACCACGGACTTTCATTTAATATTTCACATGATATGACACTTTTCAAAGCCATCACCCTCTGCGGGTTACATGGCGCACACCCTACTTCCCTTTCAGTTGAAGCTGGCAGGGATATTGACATCAAGGATGTTAAAAATGCCTTCAAAGAAGAATTCAGAAGAATATTTACGGATTCCACAGTGGCTTAGAGTTAAGCTTCCATCTGGCAGAACTTTCAATGATACAGCAAGCTTGCTTGCGGACTTAAATTTGAACACAGTCTGCCAGAACGCAAAATGCCCCAACACATGGGACTGCTTTTCACGCAAGGTGGCCACTTTTCTGATTATGGGATTCGTCTGCACCCGCAACTGTGCATTCTGCAACATCACTTCCGGTGATATAGATCCACTCGACATGGACGAACCGCGCCGCGTGTCCGAAGCTGTCTCGCGTCTGAAACTAAAATATACGGTCATCACCTCTGTCACCAGAGACGATTTGCCGGACGGCGGAGCCGCACATTACGCGGAAACCATCACTCGCATCCGCACCGATCACCCTGACTGCGCTGTCGAAGTTCTCATTCCGGATTTCCAAGGAAATTTAGAAGCACTCAAAACCGTAATTGCTGCAAGACCTAATGTTATTAACCACAATGTTGAAACCTCACCGGATCTCTACTCTGAAATCAGACCGCAAGCTGATTACAAACAGAGCTTGGAATTACTACGCAGAGTAAAAGATTTAAGCGATGGCATCCCTGCTAAATCAGGCTTGATGGTGGGACTTGGTGAAACGGATGAACAGGTCTACAAAGTCATTAATGATCTGGCAGAAATTAACTGCGACATCGTAACTATCGGACAATACATGCGCCCCTCAACAGACCATCCGGCTGTAAAGAGATATGTTGAACCCAAAGTTTTCGATGAATATGCCAAGTACGGAAAGTCACTGGGCATAAAACATATGTTCTGTGCACCTTTAGTTAGAAGCAGCTATAATGCTGCGGAATCATTTGACAAATTATAATGTTGTCATTGACATCGCTAATTGTGACTGAATATTATACAAATCACAGTAACCAAGATAAAAATATATAATATTTTATAGTATAAATATTTTCAGTAAAAATTCGGCCAGCTTTTCCTATTTAATTTAAGAAAAGCTGGCCGTTCACTTTTAGCAACTAGTTAAAGGTAAAATATTTACATTTTTAACATAATTTTTTCTGCCCAGCTTGAAATTTCATTTGGGCTTGGATCTCCGTCAATTTTCAAAGAATCTCCCATTATAACAGCGCCTAACTTTTCAGACTTTTCTTCAATAGCATCTACAGCGCCACAAAAGTACTCGTAAGAAGAATCACCGCATCCAAAAACTGCGACTTTCTTATCTTTCAACCCGCCTTTATCAAGATCATCATATATTGGAACAAAATCATCCTGTAGCTCAATTTCAGTATCTCCCCAAGTTGAGCAACCTAAAAAGACAGAATCATAATTATTACAAAAGCCTTCTACATCCACATTTGCAGCATCCTTAAGATCAATACTATGCCCTTTTGATTCAAGAATTTTAGCTATGTTCTCACTTACACTTTCAGTGTTTCCTGTTGATGAACCATAAACAATTAATACTTTACTCATATCTACCTCATAAGTTTTTAAATTAATCCACAATATATTTTCACCAAACAATTCAGACACACAAAAACATGATTAGTTTAAGATTATTAACGTCTACTAACTGAGAATATATTTTTCTTTTGCATCCCCTACAAATTGCCAATGACACGATGGAATACTGATATGCATATCAGCTTCAAGCTCTGGTATATGAAACAGGAAATATAAATGGTCTGAGGGGGGCACAAAATAAAGATTATGCTTCATATGCTGCTTAATAATACCTTCAGGTAGACCATGCTTCTCAGAGAAAGACTTTATTCCGAGACCGATAAGGACCATAGCCTTTTGGGTAAATAGAACATCAAACAATAACACTCTGGTAGCTTTACGCTTATTTAGCTTAACTTCCCCACCGCAACCGCAAAATGACTCATCTATAAACATGCAACTCTCCTTACTGTTAATCTATTTGTTGAAATTGAATATCATTTTCAATAAACGAATTAGCAAAATAATGTCAACGTAAAAAATACAAAACATTCTTTTTTTACAGCTCCTACTATTATTTCTTTAGCGATTGATGTCTTAACTATTTATCCTAATAAATAATTTTATAACGACTACTCTCGATAACAAAAGATTGACAAAAGAAGATGCAAAGACCTACGCAATAATAGAAGGTTGAAGTATTCAACAGCTTATTAATCGTTTGAATACATCCTGAATACACCACTTGCCGCATGCCCTGAAAATTACCTCAAAAAAAGGAGAAGGAAGTGCCAAAGTTTGTTATTGAACGTGAAATACCCAACGCCGGGGCTCTTAAACCGGAAGAATTGAAAGGGATTTCGCAAACATCATGTGGAGTTTTGAAAGAACTTGGACCACAAGTTCAATGGGTTCAAAGCTACGTAACAGATGACAAAATATATTGTGTATATATTGCACCGGATGAAGCATCTGTTCGCAAACATGCCGAAATGGGAGGGTTCCCTGCGAATAAAGTATCTGAAGTAAGATCTATTATAGACCCAACTACCGCTGAATAAATTTAAAAAGGTTAGCTATTGATTTAGCTAACCTTTTTTGTAATTAAATCAAAAAGCTTACATGTTACTAAGAACACCAGCGAGTCTCCCCTATTTAAGCTTTCTCGTAAAATCCCGAATTGTAAGCTCAATAGTAGGAATACCGCTGAATTTGTCTATTTTAGGTGAAAACGCAAATCGCATTTTTTTACCGATTAATTCTGAGCCTAATTTTTCAGACAAACGCCAAGCTTTAGCTGGCATTCTGCGAGTTTTGCCTAAATCAGCTAAAGTAAGTTTTACGTGCTCTTTACCCATAGGTCTGCGCTCTAATATTTCCACAGGAGGAGTTGTGAACACAGGTTCAGGGTTCCCCATACCGAAAGGTTGCATAAGCTCAAGTTCTTTGAGCAGAACAAAGTCTATATTTTCCAGCGGCAATTCTTTGTCGACTTTCAAAGTAGGCTTAAGCGGTTCAGTACCGACAACATCTACTACTGCAGTATCAAACCTTTTGTAGAATTCTTTAAAATTAGCTGAGGGAAAAGACATGCCTGCGGCAAGTTTATGCCCACCGAAATTAGTAAATAACTCAGACATTCCAGTTAAAGCTTCATGCATATGAAATTCACGGATAGAACGTGCTGAGCCTTTGATAACGCCATCATCTTCACACAACATAACAGTCGGGCGATAATATTTTTCTACAACTCTTGAAGCAACAATTCCAATAATTCCAGGGTGCCAATCCTTTGAAAACAATACCAGTCCGGCACGATTATGCGGAGGTTTTGATTGAGTTTCAGCCTGAGCCAAAGCTTCTTTAAGGATTTTGTCTTCTTCTGCACGCCGTTCAGAGTTTAACGCATCAAGTTCTTTTGCAATAGGACGGGCTGTTTCCATATCTGCTGCAAGCAAAAGCTTAAGGGCTTTACCGGGATCCCCCATTCTGCCGGAAGCATTTATCCGCGGAGCCAGTCCGAATCCTACCTGTCCGGCACCGATTGCGGCAAACATATCATATCCGCTGGCAACTTTAAGAGCAGCCAGACCGGGACGTTTTGCTTCTTTCAAAAGAAGTAATCCATTTTTAACCAGAATGCGGTTGTTCCCTTGCAACTCCACGACATCGGCAATAGTCCCAAGGGCTACAAAATCAAGATATTCTCTGAGATCGGCAGGTTCACCGGGAAGAAGCCTGTTCATCTGCGCCATAAGCATGAAGGCAACGCCGACCCCAGCCAAAGTGGCACAAGGACAGTCATAGGCTTTACCGTTCATTGAAGTGATACGCGGATTGCATACAGCCGCAGCCGGAGGTAACACTTCGCTTGGCAAATGGTGATCGGAAACAACAACGGTCATTCCCATTTCATTTGCAGCAGCTATTTCAGCATTATTACTGATACCGCAGTCAACAGTAAGTAGAAGTTCGATCCCTTCTTCACTAAGCTTTTTAAGCTGAGGAACATTGAGACCATACCCTTCTTCAATTCGATTAGGGAGATGATGCGCGCATGTAAAACCACGTGATTCAAGGAAAGATATGACAAGAGCTGTAGAGGTTATGCCGTCAACATCGTAGTCTCCCCACACTGCAAACTTTTTACCTTCTGTAAGTCCCTTAGTCAGAACATTCGCGGCCTCTTCAATGCCGGGTATTTCTGTAGGCTTACATAGATTTCTAAGACCTGGGGACAAGAAATAATCCATTTCGCTACGAGTATGAAAACCTCTGTTCCATAATATTTCAGCTAAAAGTTCAGTAATATTTAACTCCGCCGCCAATGATCTTAACGACGAAGGCAATTCCTCTTCGCTTCTCTGCTTCCAAATGGATGGCAAATCTAACTCCGTTATTCTTTGTGAGGTGAGTCTCTAAGGAGCGGCTCTCTACTGCGGTTAGAAATTAATCTTAAAGTCTTTAACAATGCTTTTTTTACTTTTACTTTTTTTAGTTTTAGGAAGAACAGCTTCTTCAGGTTGAGCAGCAGTATCCTTTCCGTAACCGGCACTCCTCATATATTCTAAAAAAAGGCAGGCTTCTTCATGGTTCGGATTAATTTTAAGACTTTTATTAAGATATTTCAGGCAACCCTCAACATCTGATTTTTCAAAATATGCACGAGCAATATTAAGACATAAGTTTTCATCTTTTTTACTAAGACTTTCTGCTTTGTGATAATATTCCAAAGCCTGATCAAACATACCATTTTTACGAAGCCCCATCCCAAATTCATTGAATAAATGTTTATGTTCAGCTTCATATATAGCTTCAAGATTAATGAGCCGTTCGAAAAGAGCACTAGCCCGCTCAGTTTCCCCTCGGTCAAGATATACCAATCCCAAGCCGAAATTCGCCTTGATACTATATTTATCAATTTCTACAGCAGAACTGAATTCATGTTCTGCGCTGTAATTCTCAGAACGATCACGGTGCTTCTCACCGCGCTTAATTGTGGCTTCGAGTGCATTGATCTGCGGTAAAACAACATCAGCGTAATGTTCAGGTTCAGGGTCAAAATTATTCAAAAATTCAGCCCTGCTGATCTTTTTTTTAAGCCCAGAAGGGACATCATGACTATTTAAAGGCTGCACCTCAAAAACATCCGCTTCAAGCTCGCTTACAAACAAGTAAGTTTTTTGCAGAATCCGCTTGGTTGTAGTCCCTATTCCGACTTTTGAACGAATCAGAGTAGAGAAAACGCCCGTAATTTTATCATGTTGCCCGGTAGACATTTTACCGCACATCCTCCATCTAGGAATTCATTTCATCAATAATTCTACGGGCAGCTTCAGCCGGATTGTCTGCGCCGGTAATAGGTCTACCCACAACTAAAAAGTTTGAACCTCTGCTGACAGCTTGGGCCGGAGTAACGACTCTACGCTGGTCATCCGATACGGATGCAGGTCTGATCCCAGGGGTCAAGCACAAGAAATCGCTTCCGCACTTATCTTTAACAGCTTCAACTTCAAGACCTGAACATACAACTCCGTCAAGACCTGCCTGTGAAGAAGCAAGAGCAAGATCAAGCACAGCATCGCCAAGTCCGTTTGGAACAGCAAAAGGCAGATCTTCTTCACTCATACTTGTAAGAACAGTAATAGCCATGAGCAATGGTCCTTCGCCGCCGACAGCTGCCTCAGCTCTACCTTCACGAGCAGCAATGGCCATACGCTCTCCGCCCATAGCATGCAGACTGAGCATATCAGCTCCGGCAAGCGTTGCGGAACGCACAGCACCTTTTACAGTATTAGGTATATCAAAAAATTTAAGATCAATAAAAACATTAAACCCCATTTCCTTAAACGTAGTCACGATTTGAGGCCCTTCGGCGCAAAAAAGTTCAAGACCTACTTTTACCCATGGAGCAACCCCGCGGACTTTTTCAGCCATGGCTATGGCAGATTTTGCATCTTTAAAATCAAGGGCTACAACTAATTCAGACATACTACTCCCAGGTGCTTAATATACTTTCTAGAAGTCCCGGATTTGTACAGGGACGATTTTTTCCGGCAAGATAAATTGATCTCAGCTCAGAATAGGCCTTTTCAAGATCATCATTTACGATCCAGAACTGAAATTGAGGAGCTGAGGCCATTTCACTCATGGCATTTCTAAGTCTACGCCCAATAACCTCTTTAGAATCGGTATTCCGACCTTCAAGACGAGCTTTCAATTCTGTATAAGACGGAGGCATTAAAAAAACAAATATTGCATCCGGCATTGTTTCCATAAGCTGCATAGCTCCCTGAAAATCAATGTCAAAAAAAATATCCATGCCTTTAAACAACATTTTTTCAACAGGCTTTTTAGGAGTTCCGTAATAATTGCCATGAACCTCGGCCCATTCAGCAAACTCCCCAGCATCACGTTTCGCCTTAAATTCTTCAACAGATAAAAAATAATATTCCCTGCCGTGTGCTTCACCCTGTCTGGGTTCACGAGTCGTACACGAAATTGAAAAACCAACTTCTTGAAATTCACTACGCAAACTCTTTACAAGCGTGCTTTTACCAGTACCTGATGGCGCGCAAAGCACCAGAACCTGTCCTTTTCGTGGGGGGAAAGGAGTATCACTCACTATCAGCTTCTCCGGATGTATAACGATGTCCAATGGTTTCCGCCTGTATAGCTGAAAGGATTACATGATTAGAATCCATAACTATAATTGATCTAGTTTTACGTCCCTGCGTAGCATCAACAAGACGGCCTTCCTGCCTTGCATCTTCACGAAGTCTGCGCATCGGAGAAGATGAAGGATTAACAATGGTAATTACGCGGCTGGAAACCACGTAATTACCAAAACCTATATTGAGTAATGTCTGCTTTTGCATTTCAAATATAATTATTCGATGTTTTGGACCTGCTCACGGCATTTTTCAAGCTCAGCCTTGAACTCTACAACAACACGGCTGACATCAGAATCCTGACATTTATTACCACAGGTGTTGATCTCTCTAAAAGTTTCCTGCAAAAGGAAATCAAGCCTCTTACCAGCGTCTTTGTTACTTCTAAGCACTTCAAAGATACGGTCAAGATGAGCATCAAGGCGAGTAGCTTCTTCTGAAACATCAAGTTTATCAGTAAGGATGGCTACTTCCTGAATCATTCTATCTTCTGAATATTCAGCACCTAAGGTTTCCATCATGCCGGTAACCCTTTCAATAAGAGCGGCACGCCTTGTTTCAAGTATTTCAGGAACTTTTGTTTTAACAGTTTCACCATATTCTTTAAGCAGAGTGAAACGTTCTTCAAGATCTTTTACAAGATCTGCTCCCTCAGCTTCTCTGGACTCACGCCAATTGGCAAGAGCTCCTTCAAGTCCGGCAGTAATACTTGCAGCAAGCTTTGGATCTGGCTCGCTCAAAGCATCTCTCCATAAAGAAGAAAGACTGAAAAGTTTATTGTAGTCAGGGGTGAAAGCAACACCATCAGCGTCAGCCATTTCACGAACCTGATTAATCATAGCTTCAGCCTGAAGTTTGTTCAGCCCTATCCCCATAAGTTCTGCGCTAAAAACTTCAAGATTTAAAGAAATATCAACTCTACCACGGGAACCATACTTTCTGACAAGTTTTTCCCAACGTGATTCATAACCGCGCAGAAAGCCGGGAAGTCTCCATTTAAGATCAAGGTAACGTGAATTTACGCTACGGATTTCCCAGCAATGGCTCCATTTATCTTCAGTAGTCTCAAAACGTCCGAATCCAGTCATGCTAACAGGCATTGTGCCTCCTTCGTTTAAATATCATTCAAGCAGCATCTGCTTAAGATGCTCATCAATTTTATAAGAACAAATTTTCTACAACATTAAGGTTCGAAAGGACGAACCAACAATTTATCGTCCAAAACTTTTACAGGAACCACTTTCACTAGTTCACGCGGAACAGTTCCTTCAAAACTATTTTCCAATTCACATGTCGAATAAAACTCACAAATTCCTTTATCCTTATCCTGAAAAAGAACATTCAATGAATCCAACTTGGAAATTTTTTGTAAAAAATTCTGTTTTTTATCTTCAACAAGTGCTCGCAGTTTGGCCCCGCGTTCTTTTTTAATTAAACTTGGGAGCTGCCCTTTCATCTTTGCCGCAGCTGTTCCCGGCCTGATTGAATACGGAAAAACATGCGCATACGTTAAAGGAAGCTTTCGGCAGAATTCAAGAGTATTATTAAATTCTTCTTCAGTTTCCCCCGGAAAACAAGTTAAAATATCAGCTCCTAGTCCGAAAACAGGCCATATTTTACTTAATTTTTCTACAAAAAGAAGCGCATCTTCAGCCTTGTAATGACCTCTCCCCATCCTTTTCAAAACAGAATTATCTCCGCTCTGCAAAGACAAATGCAACTGCGGACATATCAATTTAGAAGAGGTAAAAATTTCAAGTGCACGTTCTTTAAGCTGTCCAGGTTCAAGTGAGCTGATACGCAGTCTGGCTTTTCCGCCCCACTCTGCACCGAATTCTTTTTCAATCCTTTCCATGAGATCCCAAAAATCTGAATGCTCTTTGAATTCTCGTCCATAGTGACTAAGGTTGATACCGCTAATCACCATTTCTCTGAATCCAGCATCCAACAGTCTTTGAATCTCACTTATAATATCTTGCCCCTTTCTGCTAACGCTGGGACCGCGAGTAATTGGAACAATACAATAAGTACAGCGATGCGAACAGCCATCCTGAACTTTAACAACAGCTCTTGCCCGCTGATAATCTTTAACCTCAAACGGCTGAAAAATTGTTAAACCATCTGAAGATTCGCCGTTACTTTTTGCTTTATAATCATCGCCAAGCCTTAAAATATCAGCTTTACGCTCTTGAGGAATAACTTCACTTACACCGGGAAGTTCTTTTAACTCTTCAGCAAAGACCTGCGCGGCGCATCCGGTAATTACAATATCAGCTTCAGGATTACGGCGATTTATACCACGGACCAATTGCCGCAAATCACGTAAAGCCGACGAAGTTACAGCACACGAGTTAACAACTACCTCGTGAGCCTGTGCATCATTTAAAGCCAGCTCAAACCCCATCTGTTCCCAACGCTGGCGAATTGATTCGCTTTCATATTGATTGATCTTGCAACCAAGTGTAGTAATCCAAAATTTTTTCATATTTATATCCGATTCATTTCAATCATATATCATGGAGGACCAAGATATTGAACAATTTTACTTATTCCTGTTAAATCTGGATCTTAGGGGCATGATCCTGTCGTTTTTCGCCCTTCTTTGCGCGAAAGGATTTATTATGATTTTTTTTCAAAATAGGCACAGGTAAAACAGGTTCAGGCTTAGTCATTTTATAATCAAAATTTTCAAGATGATGTAACGAAAGGTGTCCGCCGATTAATTTATCAATCTCTTCAATCTGGTCAATGTCTTCATCTGCCGCGAAAAGGAAGACCACACCTTTCTTACCATTAATTTCAGCCTTTTCTATACGATGGTTATATATTTCAATGGTATCCGGAACATCATAATTAATGACATGACTAATAGATGAGCACTCGATACTGCAGGAAGCAAGATCGGTTGCGACCATAATTTTAAATTTTCCGGATTTAAATCCTTCCAAAACAATCTTCCGCTTACTTTGGGATAAATCACCGTGAAGTGATACCGCATTCAAACCTGCTTTTACAAGCCGTGATCCAAGCCGGTCAGCCCAACGTTTTGTTCTGACAAAAACAATAACACTTTCAAATTCAATATCTCCAAGCAGCGCTTTTAAAAATTCCTGTTTAAGATGCACAGGAACAGGACAGCAGATATGCTTCACAGTTTCAACAGGCGCAGTGTTAGCAATTTGAAATATTTTCGGATTTTTTAGGACCGCAGCAGATAAACTACTCACGCCAGACGGAAGCGTTGCTGAGAACATTAAGTTCTGGCAAATCTTTGAAAGCTTAGTAAGTATAGACTTAATTTCAAAAGAAAAACCCATTTCAAGCAGACGATCAGCATCGTCGAGAATAAGCGTATCAACCTGCGATAAATCTACTTCCGCCCTGTTAACCAGCTCCATAAGCCTGTCAGGGACGGCTACAAGCACTGTCACATGGAAAAGATCTTTCAATTTGGTATGCTTTATTAATTCAGTATCGTCACCACTAAAAACTACGCCGCTACGTATTCCAGTCTGCTTGCCGAGTGAAATAAATTTTTCGTGAATTTTTATGGCCTGAGCAGCCATGGGTGCAAATACTAGAACTCGTACAGGGCCGCGCGTATGGGCCTCGGCATTGATTAAACGTTGGAGAACAGGCAGCACAAAAGCAGAAGTTTTTCCGGTTCCGGACTGAGTTAAACCGAGAAGATCACAACCACCCAAAATTAAGGGGATAGCTTTTACCTGAACAGATGTCGGAGAGCTATAACCAGTCGCACGAATCCCTGAAGATATGCGGGAGTCAAAGCAAAACGATTCAAAATTCAAGTAGTTCTCCATTATTACATTAAAATTACAGCACGCCCTTCACGGTATCAAAAAGCTATACGCTCAGCCACGCGAGCGCGCGGACTATCATATATTTATTGCACACTGTAAAGCTAAATGGGCGGGCAATAAATATAAAGAATCTCCTTCAACATATCATAAAATACGCAGAAGGAGATTCAAAAAAAATTGTAAATATTTTACTTAAAACAAGTCAGTTAGAAAACTTGAGCTAATATTTTTACCACCTGCGTGATAGACTTTCACGTGCCCATTCCGCCATATGCGGCAGCAATTCCTCGCCAAGCTGGTGAAGAGGAACAATATTTCCTTCTATTATAATACCCTGCGGCAGAAGATGCATATCATGATATTCTTTAGGACCCAAAAAAGCTGTATTTTTTGAAAGCAGTACAGAAACATTCATTTCAGAGCAAAAGGCTATCAATCCTTCCGGAAAAAAACCGGCATCTTTAATATTTTCACCAACAGTTCTAAAAAGAGTACTGCAAATTGCTACCAAATGATCACGCCGCAGGGGCTGATGCATTGCGGCAACATTCTCATTTGAAACAAACGTGACCTTTTTATTTTTTAAAAAATCATAGTTACGACAATCCCGTGCATCAGCAAGAACAATCTCTGCAATACCCAGCTCTTTAAATATTTTATAACTCTGCAACCCAACCATTTTGTCATATTCCATCCCGAAAAGATTTATATTTTCAAAGCCCAATCTGCGGGCATGGATATACTGTGCAATGAGTAAAATTCCGGTTCCTGTTCCAATATCAAGTCCGACATATTCATCTGAATTAATTAAACTAGAAGAAATCTTATGCCCAATAATTGAACGGATAATATGGCTTGTTTTTGGAATATCAGCGAGCATTCGGAGAGAAAAGGACCACTGACGAAGATAATTCATCAATTCTATGTCATCATCAGGTTCATTAAGACTGCGATGACGGCTGAACATATCGCAAAGAGAGCTTACTTCTTCCAGCGGAACAACTTCATCAAAATGCCCCTTATGAACATAACAATAGAAATATTTGAGAACCAGCCCCATAATCATAGAATCCGTTACAACAATAGAAGGATCACTCATCATGCCAACATCTTTCAAGAATGAGCTTTTAGTATAAAATGATGGCTCGATTACCATGTCCTGAATAAATCTGTGCTGATGACGAGCTTTCTCTATTTCTGCAGCGGAATGTTCATGCATATATATCCCCCCCCTTAAAATCATCAATATGTTAATCAGGCAGGCAGCCTTTGCCTTCCCTATTCGCTCATTGCATAGAACGTACCCAATCTTTTATGATCATCACTCAAAGCTATTATTTTTTATATTTATACTTATATTTTAACAATTTAATTATCTAAAATTATTTTAGAATCGCGTAAAAAAGGTCGTCTTCAAAATTGAAAACGACCTTAATGGGAAATAAATTCACTCTGACGGCAACTCTTCTTATAAAAAGGTTCCGTTCTTCTATCTAAAATTTCCTGAATGCCCCTCCAGAGAGATATCTACGTCTTATGGAATCCACCACATCAAGATGTGCCTTGAAAGGATTCAGCGGCTCCATAGCTTCTGCAAGCGGCTTAAGATCATGTTGCGGAAATCTTTCAATATGCAGGTTATATCCTCTAATCATTAAATTTTCGAGATTAACACTGTCCAAAACATTATACGCAAGTAATGTTTCAAGAGCTTTATCATTACCGGACATTTCGTATTCATTCCATAAAAGGACTGCAAAATATCCATCAAGCCCTTCCGCATCTCCGCGATCCATACCGAAGTAATGCTCAATACCTTTAAGACCGCCGGTAATACCGAGTGACCGGAAGACAAAACGTAAATCAATATGAGCGGCTTTAACTTTGATACCAAAATACTTTTCAATAAACGGAACATCAAAACATTTTCCATTAAAACTTACTATCATTGAATACTTGGCAATTTCATCTTCAAAATCATAAAGATTTCGACCTTGAACGTAAGTTTTAATTTCATGCCCATTCCATAACGCAATAGTTGTAATATCGCAGCTATGAGAATCAGTCCCGGTGGTTTCTATATCTATATATGCAATGTTATTTCTAAAATGGGGAAAAAGACGCCATTGATCAGAGGCAGGAAGCCTATCTGCAAACCAAATGGGATCACATTTCTCAAGTCTGTCCAGAGATTCACTGCACCCTTTTTCAAGCTCGTCCACCTTCGCAGGGGAAAAAGGAATATCAGTTCCGCCAAGGACATCCTTCCAATGACTTACTCCGGCTTCCCAAATTTTAGCCTCGGACGCGGCTCCGATTCCCTTAAGATGACAAAAAGTCCTTTCGAGCATTTCACAAACCCTTTATTAATCAATGTTATCACATACGTCACAATAACCATTTATTGTGGAGGTGAATAGCCGCAATAATCATTATAGTCCAGAGTAAACCGACATTGACATTTTAACGTTTCGGCAACTACATAGAAAGATAATAAGAATAAAATTTAGAGTACATATATATTCACAACAGGATATCAATAATGGATAAATTAAACCTTCAGCTTTTATTAGACAAATTAAATACAGCTATAGTAACTCCGGCTATGAAAATTTATAAGACCATGCCTCCGGAGGCTATACCTATCATACTTGCCGCAGCCGGAGCTGTAGCCTTACTTGCTGCGTTGATTGCGTATCTCATAATACGGCCTTCTTCAAAAAAACAAGGCAATGAAATTTCCGGCAAAGAAAGTTTGATATCAACTTTTAAAGATAACGGAATAATTTTGGACATTGCTCTTCCTGATGCGCATGAAAATGTTCTGGCAAGAGCTGTCATTACAGAAATAAAAGAGGACCGAGTAAACTTAGAAATAGTTGACGATATGGGACTGTCTGGGCAACCAGAATACGGACGGATACTGGTCATGTTTCCACCGGAAAAAATAACAACAGGAACAGTTAACAGTTTCAAAGTAACTATAGCAAATCTTCAATGTAAAAAAGATGGATGCGGCAGACTAAGCACAACTCTTCCGCAATCTTTTTCAACTGTTATCCGCCGCCGGCATAAGCGCAAAAAAGTTATTGATCAGCAGTTCATACGGGTTAAAATCTGGCTAGGAAAGCCGGATACAGATGATGCTTCTTTTGCTGACACCATTCCTGATCTGGCTGTTAATTCCTATGATCCAAGATCCGGCGGACATGAAGACAATGAAGTGATTAATATTTCAAACGGAGGGCTCGCAGTCAGCACGCCGCTCATCTTAAGTGAAAATAAATTTGATACGAATACCAGTGTACTAATCAATATTTTTATGTTCAATTTCCGTCAGAAAATCTTCAAACCATATTGGTATGCAGGAAAAATCCGCACAGTTGAGAACATCGACAGGACATCATGCAGACTTGGCGTTGGTTTCACCATGAGCGGAACTATCCGAGATGAAAATGAACAATTTATTGATTGGATCAAAATTTAATTTGCTACATTTGACGATAACCCCCGACCGGAATATAATTCCTGCCGGGGTTAATCATGTCGTACCGTCATCTACCGCATAAAGATTAAACTAAAAACCTGCTTGGAAGTTATCCAATCTTATTGATAAACATATTTGTCATGCGAGGAGTACCTTTAGCTGCGCCTAGATACCCCTTAAACCTGACATGTTCTTTCTTTGTTCGCCCCAGGTCAGCTTTGAGTGAAGCATGTAGCTTCTTAGCTTCTGTAGTCAGCTGTCCCTGAAGCGACTTGAGTTTTTCAATCCTGCTAAGAACATCATTAAGACTTACGCTTGCTTTCGTTTCAAGAGCTTGACTAGTATAATGACCTCTTTTTTCAGCAGCCTCAAAAGCTTCATCAACTTCTCCGACTAGTAAAAGTTTCAGTTCCTTATGCCCGAGATCCAAAGCCTGATCCAAAAGATGTAGCGTATCAGCCATAATATTTACCCCTATGCGGACTTTCTGATATCTTCACGAATTGCGGAAATAACACTTTTCCACTTTTCAACTGAAGGCAGAAATTCATATTCAAGTAAATCTGCAAGTAAAATCCAGTCTTCATTTTCAAGGACTTCAGTCATTTCAGTGAAAAGGCTGGAGAATTCTTCCAGTACTTCACCGAAACCATTGCTGTCTTTAAGGGAAAAATTGTCTCTGAGACTACCCAGCATATTAAGAAAATCTCTGGTTACATCAAGCAGATCCTGATATAATTCAAGAGCTTCTGCATCATCTGCCTGCCTGAAAAGTTCTGCGACCTGCTTACCGCCGCCAGCCATAATGTTGACCACTTTATACAGTTCAATGGTAATGCTGCTTGCAATTTCAACTGTTGAAGCGCTCTTGATTTCGAGGCTTTCTATTTCGGTAGTTTCAATATCTTCGGACTGGTTGGGATAAATTTCGCTGAATGGTTCCTCATTTACAAAAACATCAGTTACGATGCGGTCATCAAGAAATCCCTGTTCCAAAACACTATCAAAAACCTGCTCCAAATTTTCAAAACTTCTAACATCCAAGTCTCTTTTTTGCCCATCGATGACGATCATGATTAATCTCCTTCTTAAATTAGGTACGTAATTATTTCCGGTTGGTCCGATACACAGAAGGCTATACAAGAGTTGTGCCAATTCTATTCAAAAGAGACATGAAGAGCAAAAACCAAAGATCTGTAACGTTTTAAAAGTAGCGCAAGCCCATCCATTGTATCATTTGCTCTGGACTCAAAAGACCAAAGAGAAGATAGGACAGTCAGCTCAGGACATGAAGACAAAATATCTTGAATTTTCTGTAGGTTAGCCAAAAATTTAATTTTAAGACTCTCCATTGGATTGCCCTGTAAAAGCTCTGCTTGTTTACTCAGCAAAAAGAGAAGATCTCTTACTTCTGATAGAGACTTAGTTAGCCTTAAACGAAATTCAAGAGACGGAGGTGTGCTAGTAAGTATCAATGCGGAAATATCTTCTTCGTCAAGAAAACGACGATACAACTCTCTTTGCAAAGTTATCCACTTATAACGATCCGTCTCGTCATGCCCTGAAAGCGATGATAGAGACATAAAACCAAGCTCATCATGACCTGTCAAATACTGACGAGCTCCCTTCACAGTTGAAGGTACCCATTCCCCTTTAATAATGAACTTAGAGACAGCCTCAAAAACAACATCAGCCTTTATCGCATGTCGGCACATATTATCATGCGGACATGGAACTCCAAACGGGCAAGGATGACAATCGACTTCAGGCTCTAAGCAAAGTGAGTTGGCTGCAGCCGGCCCTGTATCCCAAGGCTGAGCTGTAGCCAGAAAAACAGCTGCAACAGGAGTACCTTCTCCAGCGGCAAGATGCATTGTTCCGGTATCGTTTGTCACAAGTACATCAAGTTTGCCAAGCACAGCTGCAAGTTCAGGAAGCCCTGTTTTACCCATCAAATTCAAGGAAGGAAAAGAAGCCCCCTCAAGAATTCTGTCTCCGAGAGTTTGTTCTCCCTTGGTCCCTAAAAGCACAGGAATTTTCCGCAACTCTCTCCATAAACGCTCACCAAGTTCTCTGAAATATTTAACAGGCCAGCGTCTACGCTCTTCACTCGCCCCCGGTTGAAAACCCACAAAACCTTCTGCTCCCTCTATAATGCCGCCCAAAAGTATGTCAGCCGCCGCCTTCATTTTGGGAGAAGGATCAGCCAATTTAAAAGGGACTGTATCCCCTAGCCCTGCTACTCGGCTAAACAGATCAACGACGTTAAAAGGACTTGCCCCCCGGTTAGTCGAAGCGACTTGCAGAAACCCTGCCCACGGCGTGGTATCAGCGTTAAAACCGAAACTATCAATGGCAAAACCGCGTACTTTGCGAACCTTCCCCTCCATTCGACTAAACCGCATCGCCAGCAGGCGAGCAGGAAGCGACGGGGTCAAATTCACGATCAAATCAGGATCAACCTGTATCAATACTTCAGCGCAAAATGTTTCAAATAGTTTCAATGATTCCCGCCAATCACGGTCAAGAGCGGCAAGAACAGAAGCTCCAGGCAATGCAAAAGTTGAGAAAACATCCTGCATAAGATCCATTGTTCCGGCAAAATTTTCAAGACACAGAATACTGGTCTCATATCCGTTTTGCACAAGACCGGAAACCACTGGTTGAGTTTGGAGTAAATCCCCGAAACGAGTAAGATTTATGACAAGAGCTTTCATCGAGTAAAACTTCCTTTTTTCATCTTTTTTGGACTATTATACACCGATAACACCAGTCTACAGACTCGGGCAAGGGTTACAAATATCCATTAACGGTAGCTTATTTAGGTGAACGGGCCTTTCACTCCGCCAAACGGTACTTCCTCCTGCATAGATTTTTTACGATACCGTTTATCGAAAAACATGTGCACCATCTTAACAAAACGTATATAAATAACTCATCTGGTCAAAAGGACTGTGCTACAGGCGACTGACCGAATACAACTTATCTACATAAACAGACATTTGCAAAAATTCTCAGGAGGTTCAGGAGATGAAAGAAGAAAATAAAATTGAAAGCCTTTCCACAGAACACAGACTTTTTACTCCTCCGTCTAATCCGACTGCATGTGTAAAAAGTCTTGAGGAATATAAAGCCATTTATGATCGTTCCATCAACGATATGGATGGATTCTGGGCTGAACGCGCAGAGGAACTCCTCACATGGGACCGTAAATGGGACACCGTCCTTGAGTACGATTTCGATAAACCCGAAATCAAATGGTTTGAAGGCGGAAAACTCAATGCATCTGCAAACTGCCTTGATCGACACCTTAAGAATGGACGCCGCAACAAAGCAGCACTCATCTGGCAAGGTGAACAGGACAATGAAGTAAAAGTTTATACATACGATATGCTTCATCGTGAAGTCTGCCGTTTTGCAAACGTGCTTAAAAAACTGGGAGTCGAAAAAGGCGACCGAGTTTCAATCTATCTGCCCATGATACCGGAACTGGCAATTGCAATGTTGGCATGTACCAGAATAGGAGCACCTCACACAATCATTTTTGCAGGCTTCAGCTCCAACAGCCTACGTGACCGCATCAACGACTGCGGCGTAAAAGTTCACATCACTGGTGACGGAGTTCTTAGAGGCGGTAGAGTAATTCCTTTGAAACCAAACTCAGATGAAGCTCTTAAAGAATGCCCTACAGTTGAACAATGTGTTGTCGTACCGAGAGCGGGAAATGAAGTTGAAATGGTTGAAGGAAGAGATCACCTGTGGGCAGAACTCATGTCCGCCCCTGACATCACAGACAACTGCCCTTATGAACTGATGGACTCAGAAGATCCTATTTTCATCCTCTATACTTCCGGCAGTACTGGAAAACCGAAAGGTGTTTTCCACACAACCGGTGGTTACATGACTTACGCAGCACATACCTGCCAGTGGGTGTTCGATCTTAAAGACGACGATGTTCACTGGTGCACAGCGGATATCGGTTGGGTAACCGGACATTCTTATATTGTATACGGCCCGCTCGCTCTCGGAGCTACCAGTGTGATGTTCGAATCTGTCCCAACATATCCTGACCCAGCAAGATTCTGGCAGATCTGTGAAAAATTCAGAGTTAATATTTTCTATACTGCACCGACGGCCATTCGCGCATTGATGCGTGAAGGAGATCAATGGACTGAAAAATATGATCTCTCCAGCCTGCGCATTCTTGGAACAGTCGGCGAACCGATCAATCCTGAGGCATGGATGTGGTATCATAACCAGATAGGCGATGGAAAACTCCCTATCGTGGATACATGGTGGCAGACTGAAACAGGTGGACATGTTCTTTCGCCACTGCCATATGCCACACCGCTCAAACCAGGGTCCGCAACACTACCGTTGCCAGGTATTGATGCTGTAATTGTGGATAGACATGGCAAAGAAGTCGAACCTAATGAAGGAGGATTCCTTGTCATCAGAAAACCTTGGCCCGGAATGCTTCGCGGTGTTTGGGGAAACCAAGAAAGATTCAAACAACAATACTTCCAAGGTTTCCCTGGTGTATACGAATCAGGAGACGGAGCACGTAGAGACAAAGACGGCTATTTCTGGATCATGGGACGCGTTGATGACGTTATCAACGTATCCGGTCACAGACTTGGAACAGCTGAAATAGAATCAGCTCTTGTTTCACATCCCGCTGTTTCAGAAGCAGCAGTTGTAGGAATGCCACACGAAATTAAAGGACAATCAATTTACGCCTATGTAACTCTTAAAGCAGAATTTGATGAAGACGAAGATATCACCAAAGAACTGCGTAATCACGTCCGCAAAGAAATTGGACCTCTGGCCGCACCACAAGTGATTCAATTCTCACCATCGCTGCCTAAAACCAGAAGTGGTAAAATTATGCGCCGCATCCTTCGCAAGATTGTTGAAGGTGACACTGCAAACCTCGGTGACACTTCAACACTGGCTGATCCATCAGTAGTCACAGCTCTTATCGAAGGGTATGATGAAATTATGAAACCTTAATAAAACTTAAATATTCCGGATCAGGCCGGGAGTTCAGACACTTTTGCTTATTGAAAGGTAGCACAAAAGTATTCTGAACCCCGGCTTTCTTATGTCTATTGATTAACCTTAACCTATCTGCATATAGTTGATTGACCTGTCTACAGCTTAATAGTTTATAATCTTCTTAATCCTGATGTGCTTAAATTAAATCAATCGCACATAATAAATGTAATTATACATTCAGGTAACAAAATATAAGAAGGAAAAAAATGACACTGAACATTAAACAAACGACAGAAGCAGATTTGAGCGACATTTTTAAAGTACAGGCTGAAGCATTCGGATATGAGAAAGAAGCCAAACTAGTTGAATCATTACTAGGAGACCCCAGTGCTAATCCGAAAATATCACTGATTGCGTACCAAGAAAAAAAACCTGTAGGACACATATTGTTCACAGCAGGTAAGATAATAAATAGTAATAAAAAGGTTTCGCTATTAGCTCCTCTAGCCGTTATCCCTGAATACCAAAGTAAAGGCATTGGTGGTATGCTGATTAAAGCAGGATTGAAACATCTTACAGAATTAGACTTTGACTTCGTTTTTGTGCTTGGCCATCCAACATACTACCCCAAATATGGATTCATTCCTGCCCATAGTTATGGGCTAAAAGCGCCTTATCCAATCCCCGAAATACATTGGGACGCATGGATGGTTCAAGCTTTGAACGGAACTGACCTAACTTCAACACAAGGTACAGTTGTTTGCGCTGACGAACTGAATCGACCTGAACATTGGCGTGAATAAAAGAATTACACAGACATCAAACCATACAACCCATTGAAAAATATCCCCGCAGCTGAGATTCTGCGGGGATTATGAGGCGCTATGTATACGGTAGGCAAAATGGCCAAAAGGTATGGATTATCAAGAAGCACTCTTCTATATTATGATTATATTGGTCTGTTAAGACCGATACAACATGCAAAAAACAAATATCGACAATACTCCGACGAAGATGCTGAAAAATTAGATAAAATATGTGCATACCGGGAAGCTGGACTAAGCCTTAAAAACATAGCCCAACTCCTTAATTCAAAAAATAAATCTGAACTGGCTACAGTCTTGGAACAAAGATTGGACGAGCTCAGCGAAGAGATGATTACACTTCAAAACCAGCAACAAATAGTTGTGGACCTTCTCAACAAGTCAGATCTTCCAGATACCTGCGCTATGAATAAAGACACGTGGAAAACAATATTTCAAGAAGCAGGCATCAGCACAAAAGAAATGCGACGTTGGCATGTTGATTTTGAGCGCATAAGCCCAGATAAACATGCTCGTTTTCTTCGCTTTTTAAATATTCCTGAAGAAGAAATTGGAATTATTCGCGCATGGTCATCTGCACCCCAAAAAATACTTAAATTAAAAAAAGCATCAGAAGATTTTATGACATCATTCTTTCATATATATGAAAATGTCGACCGAAAAGGGCCCGGCGATTACCAAAGTACACAGCGAGCTTTTAAGCTGTGTAAAAATTTACCTGACAACCCCAGCATTATTGATATCGGTTGTGGAAACGGCAGAAATGCAATTGATCTGGCAGCATTAAATAATGCAAATATTATTGCTGTAGACATATATGAGCCATACTTACAGGAAGTGCAACGTAATGCTAAAACCGCAGGATTAAGCGATCGTATCATCACCCAAAAAGCCGATATGGCAGACTTATGTTATCATAAGGAAAGCTTTGACTTAATATGGTCCGAAGGCGCAGCCTATATAATGGGATTTGATGTCGCTCTAAAATATTGGAAAAGTTTTCTCAAGCCTAATGGGTATATAGCGATTAGCGAGGCTGTCTGGCTTAAACAGGATATCCCCGAAGAGCTTCTTTCGTTTTGGACTGAAGCTTACCCAATGATGCGCGATTCAAAAGAAAACATCAAAGCGATAAAGAAAGAAGGATATAAAATACTTGGTAATTTTACTATACCGCAATGTGATTGGGATAGTTTCTACGATTCATTAGAAACACACATCAACAATCTTGCGACACAATATACCAAAGGAACAGATGGACACATGATTATAGAACTTACCCGCAGAGAAATTGAACTATACCGAAAGCATAAGGGGTACTACGGTTACGAATTTTATATAATGCAGAACATATAGATAAAAGCAGAAAAGATTTTTTTCTTAAGTTTTCATATTCATACTTGCAAAATAGACTCTAAGAGCTACTATGTAGACATAGATATTTTAAACAAAGGAGCACTTTGTGAGGCGTGAGATAGGTCAAATATTTAAAGGTGAGCCGGTGACTGAAGGGGCTGGTGTAAAGCTACATCGTGCTTTCGGATATTTCGAAGCATCGCTTTTTGACCCATTCCTCATGCTGGACGATTTTCGTTCGCATAATCCAGAGGACTATCTCAAAGGTTTTACATGGCATCCTCACCGTGGAATTGAAACCATAACCTATATTCACAGTGGTGATGTAGAACATAGTGACAGTCTCGGTAACAAGGGAATAATTTCATCTGGCAGTGTGCAATGGATGACTGCCGGAAGCGGCATTATTCATCAGGAAATGCCGAAAGGTGATAAAAACGGTTCTATGCTCGGGTTCCAGCTGTGGGCAAATCTGCCTGCATCTCATAAAATGATTGAGCCCAGCTACCGCGAAATCAACAAAGATGAAATCCCTGAAATTGTGCGAGAAGACGGTACTAAAATAAAAATTATTGCAGGAACTGTGGACGGAATAAAAGGTCCGGCGCAAAACATTGCTATTGACCCTGAATATCTGGATTGCACCGTTCCGACAGGATTGGAATTCGTGCATCAAACAAACAATGAGTACACTGCTTTCATCTATATAATTGATGGGCAAGGTATAGTGAACGGTTCTAAAGTGAAGAATAGATCACTTGTTCTGTTTGATAAAGGTGACGAGCTTGCCGTAACCGCAGATAAAGAAAATTTACGTTTTCTACTTATTTCCGGCAAACCATTAAATGAACCTATTTTTTGGCGTGGTCCTATCGTCATGAGTTCCATGGAAGAATTGGATCAGGCATTTCAAGAGTATAAGGACGGAACATTTATAAAACACAACTAATTAGGAGGACACTTTAATGGATTTCAAGGATATTCTCATCAAAAGAAGAGCAATTAATTTTTTTGATCCTGACCGTGATGTAGAAGAGTCTCTCTTAAAAACGGTTATCGAGGATGCAGCCAAAGCTCCTTCAAGTTATAACCTCCAGCCTTGGAAACTCATGATACTGAGAGATCATGACAAAAAATCAAAACTTCAACCTCTTGCTTTTGACCAGCCGAAAGTAACTGAAGCTCCGGTTATACTCGTAGTTTTAGCTGACCGTGACGGATGGAAAGAAGGAAACAGCACACTGGAATCTGTTTTTAAAAACCATGTTACTTCCGGAAAAATGCAACCGGAACAAAGAGAATGGTTTTTAGGTGCAACACAGGGTTTATACGGTAAAAGCAGTGAATCTTCACAAGCTTTTGCCAATAAAAATGCAGGTTTATTCTGCATGTCTCTCATGTATGCAGCATCTGCACATGGACTTGAAACTCACCCCATGGACGGTTTCGATCATGACGGCGTAAAAAAAGAACTCAATATATCTGATAATTATTGGATTCCTATGCTCATTGCCGTTGGATATTTAAAGCCTGGAGTTGAAATCAACCCCAAAGGATGGCGACAATCCTACGAGGAAATGGTCATAAAATAACAAGTAAGCACTTAAAAGGCGGCCCTGATGAATTCAGGGCCGCCTTTTTTTATATTAAGCAAAACAGTTTCAACCTATTTATTATAAAAATTCCTATCCCAACTTCTTCTTTCATTATAAGATATCTACTCATCGCCCCATAAACGGCTTTAATATTACGATGGATGGTATACAAAATATGCTCACACCAGCCTTCAGGTTATCCGGTCCGCTCACCGAAAAAGAGATGCATAGGAGTTTTTAGTGATTGTACACTTCTCTATAAAAAGGAGTGATCCACAACAACACTTGAACAAGAAAAATGCAAAAAACAAAAGAGGAGAATTGAAATGGAAAAGAAATTAGCAAATCCGGCACCTTTGGGTCTTATGGGCTTCGGCATGACAACCATTTTGCTTAACATCCACAATGCAGGGTTTTATCCTATCAGTGCGATGATTCTTGCTATGGGGATATGTTATGGAGGCATAGCTCAGGTCATTGCCGGAATACTGGAATTTAAAAAAGGAAATACATTCGGCATGACAGCATTTGTATCTTATGGATTTTTCTGGCTCAGCCTTGTAGCTCTTATTGTTTTACCCAAAATAGGTTGGGCTGAACCTACTCCGCATGGATTTATGGCATGGTATCTTGTCGTTTGGGGAATTTTTACATTTTTCATGTTCCTAGGAACATTTAAGAGCAACAAAGTTTTACAGTTTATCTTCCTGTCACTTACTATTTTGTTCTTTATGCTTGCCGCCCGCGACTTTACCGGTAATGAAGCAATTGGAACTCTTGCCGGGTATGAAGGTATTATCTGCGGAGCATCAGCCTTCTATCTTGCTATGGCAGAGGTTATAAATGAAGTTTATGATCGTACTGTGCTGCCGATAGGTTAATTTTTTTCAGCTAATATATAAGACCTTAATGAAAAAACATGGAGGTCTTTTTTATTTATATTTTCTTGAAGAAATCAACTTCCCACTAACATTTTTCATCCAGCCTTAGCTTGACATGGCTGTGGTCAGTCACTAGCTCTTATAGATTACAGCAATACGCAACATTAGAAGCCGGAACAACTTTTTACTTCCGGCCTTTTTTTATAATGACAATCAATCCTAAGGAGAGTTTCTGTGGCTTACGATGTAAAGCTTTTTAAACTGATTAATGGCGAAATGGTTATCGGAAAATGGGATGCTGAAAAAAATATCATCAATGATCCTGCAATACTGCAAACGGTCCCTGCACAGCAGGGCGGTGTGCAAATGATGATTTTGCCTTTCGGTTACCCATTTGACAACGATATAGAAGGCGAAATTGACGGCAAACATATTATGTTTGAATATAAAAACTGCCCTGAAGATGTTTCTAATAAATATCTTGAAGCCGTAAGCAAGCTAACCCTTTCTTCAGGTGGATTAGGCGGAAATCTTTCCGATATTTCCGGACTGATAAAATAATAATTCTGACGGGGAGTTTAATATTAAACTCCCCGCTTAAAATTTTCCGTGCCATTAAGACTTTGGTAATTTTAACGCGGTCTTTTACGCAACGTCACGTATAAATCTTTTTTTACAGGCAATACATTTGAAAAAGCTACTCCCCCTCCTTACACGCCCTACCCGTTACCTTGGTTCTGAATGGGGCACTGTCCACAAAGACCCGGCCTCTGTTAAGGCTCATATAGCTTTGGGATTTCCAGATCTGTATGAAATCGGCATGTCATACCTCGGACAGAAAATTCTATATGAAATTGTAAACAAAAATCCTGATTTCTATGCTGAACGTGCTTACGTGCCATGTGAAGAAACTGCCGAAATAATGCGCAAACATGGCGAATTGCTATGCACCATGGAAAGCGATACGCCTCTCAAAGATATTGACGCAGTAGGTGTAAGCCTCACACATGAGTTATGCTATACAAATGTGCTGTACATGCTGGACCTTGCCGGAATACCACTTAAATCAACTGATAGAGCTGAAGACTGCCCGATCATTATGGGCGGAGGCGGAGCCTGTTTTAACGCTGAGCCGATGGCAGATTTTCTAGATATAATGATGATCGGAGATGGTGAAGAATCAATTATCTCCGTTATTGAAACCATCGCGGACTGTAAAGAAAAAGGTCTCTCCAGAGCTGACAAGCTGACAGCATTGTCAAAACTTCCCGGGATTTACGTCCCTTCATTTTTCGACCCTGAAAATCCCGGTGATTTTCTAGTTGAAAAAGCTATTGTAGATGATCTTAATCCTATTGATTTCCCAAAAGATCAGGTTCTTCCATACGGCAACGCCATTCATGACAGACTGACTCTTGAAATTGCCAGAGGCTGTACGCGAGGTTGCAGATTCTGTCAGGCAGGAATTATTTATCGTCCAGTAAGAGAGCGTACACCTGAAGTTTTAAACAATACCCTGATGCAGGGACTTAATGAAACTGGTTATGAAGAAACTTCTCTGCTTTCACTCAGCACCGGAGACTACTCTGCTCTTGATGCTTTATTTGCAAAAAGTTTCGACCACTGCGCTGCCGAACAAATTTCAATTTCACTTCCATCCCTGCGTGTAGGTTCACTTTCTCAGCCTATTATGGAACGCATTGCAACCATCAGGCGCACAGGGGCAACTCTTGCACCGGAAGCAGGAAGCCAGCGTTTACGTGATGTCATCAACAAAGGTATTACCGAACAAGGTTTACTGGACCACTCGTTGATGCTCTTCGAGAACGGATGGCAGAGCATCAAACTTTATTTTATGATCGGTTTGCCCACAGAAACATTTGAAGACCTTGATGCAATCTTAGACCTTTGCCTCAAAGTCCGTGATATTGCAGGTCCGCATGTTAAACTCATGCAGATAACAGCTGCAATTTCTCCGTTTGTACCTAAACCGCACACTCCCTTCCAGTGGGAACGTCAAATTTCACTGGATGAAATTAATGAAAGACTCGACTATCTGCGCGATAAGTTCAGCAAATACAAACGAATTAAGCTCAAATTCCATATTCCACGCATGAGCTTCCTTGAAGGTATTTTTTCACGCGGTGACCGTCGTCTCGGTCCTGTTATTCAAAAGGCGTACGAACGCGGTGCTCTTTTTTCAAGCTGGAAGGATCATTTGAATTTAGATCCGTACCTTGAAGCGATGAAAGAAGAAGGACTCACTCCAGAAGAATTTCTTGCAGAACGTCCAGTTGAAAGCAGACTCCCTTGGGATCATATTTCCAGCGGTGTAAGCAAAAAATTCCTACTGACTGAAAGAGATCGCGGCTTTAAAGAAAAAGTTACCGGAGATTGTCGCTACGAAGAATGTCGTAATTGTGGGGTATGTGAATTTGACGGACGCAAATCTCTTTTATCAAAACAAGCAGTCCAAAAAGATATACGCCCTAAAATGGTCTTTACTCAAAGAGATCAGGCAAGTGAAGATGTCCCACCGTTTGTTCAAAAGGAAAAGCCGGACCTCGGCCTTAAAGGCAGTCATTTCAGAATTTGGTATACCAAAACTGGAACAACAGCTTACTTAAGCCAGCTTGATCTGCAGCCAGTTTTCGAACGGGCAATACGCAGAGCCAAGTTGCCGTTGACCTTCTCCCAAGGATTCCATCCGATGCCACGAATTTCCTTCGGCCGCGCACTTCCTGTTGCCGTGGAAAGTCAGGCTGAATGGATGAACGTAATGTTCCGTACCGAAATTCAAGAAAGTGTTCTGGTAGAAGAATTAAACAAACAAATGCCTATCGGCATTGTCATTATTAAAGCTGACACGCTTTCTCTTTCTCACAAGCAGAAGCAACCGCAAATTGAAGATTTCCTTCTATCTTTCAGAGGTGATGACGAAAAAACATCCCAACGAGTTGCAAAGTGGCGTGAATACCTTGAATCTGAAGAATATATCATTCAGCATAAGTCGAAAAAGGGATTTAAAGAAAAAAATGCCAGATCATGTCTAAGCAGTTACGAAGATCTAGGTAATAATACAATAAAAATGACTTTTAACTGGACCGACCTTTACATCAGCCCGACAAAAATTATTGCTGCGATTTGCCCAGAAACAACATTACTGGACTACTCCTTAATAAAAACCGATCAACGGTTCTAGCTGATAATCGTTAATATTAAAAAAGGGTGCATTTCATATTATGAAATGCACCCTTTTTTTTGAGAAAAAAGTTAATTACCATTTAAAAAAAGGCTCACCGTCTTTTGTAATATTTAATTTTATTATCTTATAAGCGTCACGCTGTGTATCATTCGCCCGTTTAATATTTATAACAATTGGAACTTCTCCTATTGCCAAAACATTAAACTTAAACTGCCAGCGGCCGAAATCACCCATCATGCCTGAATCTGGCTTTACTATTTTAAACTTCTCAAGCTTAATCAGTTTAGGGTCAAACGTAACCCCGTCAAACATATATCCTCCTGATCCAGGATTCCTCATTTCAAAGATAACAGAATCTCCAGGCATCATAATCAGCTTAAGTTCGTGCACTCCATCAAGATCATACTCCGGAACAGAAGAGACAAAAGGATTAATGTATGCACAACCACCTGCGCTCATAGCGACAACAGCAAACATTAAAACAATTATAATTATATTCTTAAACCTCAATTGCAGCAACCACCGACTTTTATTAAGATTTTTATAGTTTTTTTCGAACAAATTATTTTTCATAAGTAATTTCAAGTTGTTAAAGATTTGAGAAAAAACTAATTCAAGCGTAATACTATAGAGCACTTACGGCAAGGGGAAGCCGTGTAGCTCGCCTTTTTTTGCAGTATCGTAATGTCTTGATGTAACCTTTTTCAAGTGTAACATGTAAAAGGTCTACCTGTTTTTATTACCGATTTTACTTTTCAAGGAGTGTGACGATGAAACGTTCATTAGTATTTCTGGTGATTGTCGCCGTTCTGGCTCTCGGCCTAATCGGCTGTAGCTCAGAAAAAAAAGAAGAAACAAAGACTAAACAGGAAACCGCTGAAAGCGCAACCGGCGGAAAAACCCTTAAACTTGCTATGGATGCCGACCCGGTTTCTCTCGACCCTCAGGTCCAGCTTTCCGGTGGGATGATGCAGTACGCACACATGGTTTTTGATCCACTCCTGCGCTGGAAAAAAGACGGTTCATTTGAACCTCGCCTCGCAGAATCATGGGAGCAGATCAACCCGACTACCATGCGTTTCCACCTTCGTAAGGATGTAAAATTTCACAGCGGAAATCCTTTTACCGCTGAAGACGTTGTATGGTCTATCGACCGCCTCAAAAAAAGTTCTGATTTCAAAGGACTCTTTGAACCTTTCGGGCAGGCAGTTGCAGTAGACGAACATACTGTAGATATCGTTACCAACAAGCCTTACGGATTGCTGCTTAACATGGCTACTTATATTTGCCCCATGGATAAAAAATTCTATTCAGGCAATGACGAAAACGGACAGCCTAAAGATGCTATTGTTAAAACCGGACCTTCTTATGCAAACACACACGAATCCGGCACCGGTAAATATGTAGTAGCTGAACGCGAACAGGGCGTTCGTGTTGTTTTCAAAGCTTTCCCTCAGTACTGGGACAAAAACACCGGTAATGTTGACACTATCATCCTTACTCCAATCAAGAACGATGCTACACGCGTAGCGGCTCTCCTCTCAGGTGATGTCGATTTCATCATGCCGGTTCCTCCTCAGGATCTGGACCGCATCCAAAAAACAGAAGGTCTTAATCTCGTAACCATGTCCGGTTCACGTGTTATCACCTTCCAGCTTAATCAGAAACGTTTCGAACCATTCAGAAATATTAAAGTACGTCAGGCTATTTGTTACGCAACAGACAATACCGGAATTGTAAAAAAAGTAATGAAAGGCTTCGCAACTGTTGCTTGTCAGCAGGGTCCAAAAGGATATGCAGGTTATAACCCAGCACTGACTCCTCGTTATGACCTTGAAAAAGCTAAAAAGCTTATGAAAGAAGCAGGCTACGCAGACGGTTTTGAATGCACAATGATCGCACCTAACAACCGTTATGTTAACGACGAAAAAATATGTGAAGCTTTTGTTTCCATGCTCGGTAAAATCGGTATTAAAGTTAACCTCAAAACTATGCCTAAAGCACAGTACTGGGATCAGTTTGACGCTCAGGTTGCTGACATCGAAATGATCGGCTGGCATGCAGATACTGAAGATTCTGCAAACTATACAGAATTCCTGCTTATGTGCCCCAACAAGAAAACAGGTTACGGACAGTACAACAGCGGCAACTACTGCAACCCTGAAGTTGATGCTTTGACTCTTGAAAGCCAGACTGAAACTGACCTTGCAAAACGTAAAGCTATCCTCCAGAAAACTGAAAAAATTCTTTACGATGACGCAGCATTTGTACCTCTTCACTGGCAGAACCTTTCCTGGGCCAGCAAGAACAACATGAATACTGAAGACATTGTAAATATTCAGAACTTCCCTTACTTTGGCGACCTTGTCATCAAATAGCCTACCATAACCTAATACAGAAACAGAGGGGAGCCCCGTAATGGAGCTCCCCTCTGAAATGAAGTGCCTATGTTTGCTTTTATAGTTCGACGAATCGCGCAGGCGATAATAGTTATGTTGGTTATCGGCTTCATCGGCTTTGCAATAAAGCAAAGCTTCGGTGATCCGATTAGGGAAATTACCGGAGTTTCAGTTTCGGTAGCAGAACGCACAAAACTCAGAGATGAACTTGGGCTTAACGACCCTTTTTTAGTTCAATTCGGAAGGTTTCTAAAAGGAGCTGCCCACGGTGATATAGGTAGGTCTTTTTTCTATAAAAAATCTGCTCTCGCTGTAATTATTGCAAAAGCTCCTGCGACCTTAGAACTTGTTTTCTGCTCTGCAATACTAATTGTATTTTTATCTATACCTCTCGGGATATATTCAGCCATAAAACCTAGATCCATATTCTCGCGAATTGTCATGGGCGGCTCGACTCTGGGTGTTTCTATCCCGGTCTTTCTGACCGCAATTTTGATGATTTACATTTTCGCGGTTGAATTACACTGGCTACCCTCTTATGGGCGCGGTGAAACCATAAACCTTGGTTGGTGGCGTACAGGACTCCTGACTCTTGACGGCCTTAAGCATTTAATTATGCCTTCAATAGCCTTGTCATCAATCATGCTACCTTTGTTTATCCGCCTTATTCGCTCTGAAATGATGGAAGTTTTGCAAAACGACTACATTAAATTCGCATGGGCAAAAGGTCTCACTCCGCGCCGAGTATGGATTGTTCATGCTTTCAAGAATACCCTGCTCCCAGTTATTACCGTCGGCGGTGTACAGCTTGGAACCATGATAGCATTCACCATACTGACTGAAACAGTTTTTCAGTGGCAGGGCATGGGGTTCATGTTTATTGAAGCGGTTGAACGCGGAGATGCACCATTGATGGTTGCTTATCTAGTTGTTGTCGGCTTTATATTTGTTGTTGTTAACACTCTGGTTGATGTTATTTACGGATTGGTCAACCCACAAGTTAGAATTACGGGGCAAAAATGATAACCAGATCTCGCTGGCAGAGATTCAAAGAATCATATTTTCTGCATGATTTCCTTCGCGACCCCGTTGCTCTTACAAGCTTCTGTATTTTGGTCGTGCTCTTATTTTTAGGTTTTGCGGCGCCGCTTATTGCGCCTTTTAATCCATATGATTCCGCTAACATAAGCATTATGAATGCGGAAATTCCTCCATCATGGCTTGCAGGAGGGCATTCGGCTTTTCTACTTGGTACCGATGGACAAGGGCGCGACCTATACTCCACGATGCTTTACGGCATGCGGGTATCTTTAATTATTGGTTTCGGTGCAGTTGCACTTCAAGCTTTTCTGGGAATTCTGGTCGGCCTTATCGCCGGATTCATGGGGAAAAAAACTGAGTCAATTTTAATGCGTGTTGCAGATATTCAGCTATCGTTTTCTACTTATATGGTAGCTATCTTTATTTCTGCAATCTTTCAGGCCGCGTTCGGTGTAGCACAGTATGAAGAAATTGCTGTACCACTCCTAATCCTCATTATCGGATTTGCGGAATGGCCTCAATACGCCCGTACTGTCAGAGCTTCCGTGCTGGCTGAAAAGAAAAAAGAATATGTTGAAGCTGCTAAGGTCATCGGCCTTTCTAAAAAACGTATTATGTGGAGACATATTCTCCCTAACACTCTTTCGCCGGTATTCGTCATTTCCACCATTCAGGTTGCAAATGCTATCATGAGTGAAGCTGCTCTTTCCTTCGTCGGACTAGGCATGCCTTCAACACAGCCTTCTTTAGGATCGCTGATTAATGTCGGGTTTGAGTACATATTCAGCGGATCATGGTGGATTACCATGTTCCCCGGATTAATACTTGTACTCCTGATTCTGGTCATCAACCTTCTTGGTGATTGGTTACGCGATTTTCTGAACCCCAAGCTGTATAAAGGATAAAGCATGCAACATCTACTCGAAGTAAAAGACTTAAGCGTAGACTTCGCTTTGCGGGCAGGTTCTTTAACAGCTGTGCGTAATGTAAGTTTTAATCTGGATAAAGGTGAAAGACTTGGGCTAGTAGGAGAATCAGGTGCAGGAAAATCCGTTACCGGTTTTTCAATCATTAATCTGATTTCACAGCCGGGCTATATCTCAAACGGATCAATCCTGTTTGAAGGTAGAAATCTGGCGAAACTTCCCAGCGAAGAAATGCGCAAGATACGCGGTAACAGAATCTCAATGATTTTTCAGGACCCAATGATGACTCTTAATCCGGTTCTGACCATCGGCACACAGATGATAGAAACTGTTTTAGCCCATATGGATGTCACTCACAAAGAAGCTGAAGAGATTGCTCTTGAAAAACTTAAAAAAGTTTATATTCCATCTCCGCGAAAAAGACTCAGCCAATACCCGCATGAGTTTTCTGGAGGAATGCGTCAGCGCATTGTAATTGCAATTTCGTTGCTAACTGAGCCGTCTCTGATTATTGCGGATGAACCGACAACAGCTCTTGATGTAACGATTCAGGCTGAGATAATGGACCTGCTCCTTGAACTTTGCCAGTCTGATGATATGGCACTCATCCTGATTACTCATGACCTTGCAGTTGTTTCAGAAGTTACGCAAAGAATCGCTGTTATGTATGCAGGAAGTATTGTTGAAACAGGTCTGACCAGTCAGGTTACAGGTAACCCTGCTCATCCTTATACCAAAGGACTTATCGCGGCTTTGCCGCAGAGCGGAGGTACCGGCAATAGATTGACTCAGATTCCCGGAGCCATGCCTTCTTTACTGAATATGCCTTCCGGTTGTCCGTTCCATTCAAGATGCTCAATCTGTACAGATATTTGTGAAAAAGAAGTTCCTAAACTTATTGAAAATAAATCCGGTATTCTGGTGGCCTGCCACCATGCCGATAAATAATAGAGAATCGTCATGAAGACCGACTCCCTTGTAGAAGTAAAAAATCTGGTTAAGCACTTTGATATTTCCGGTGGATTGCTTGATCAGTTATCAATAGAAAAAGGGCGCATCACTCGCCAGCACTCAATTGTTCAGGCTGTAAACAATGTCAGCTTTGCAATAAAAAAAGGCGAAACCTTGAGCGTGGTAGGGGAATCAGGTTGCGGCAAATCAACTCTCGCGAGAACTGTTATGGGACTTTACCCTCCTAACAGCGGCGAAATTTATTACGACGGACAGCGCATTGATAAACTGTCCTCTTCAAAGATGCTGCCATACCGCACAAAAATGCAGATGGTTTTTCAGGATCCTTATGCTTCCCTTAATCCCCGCATGAGAGTCCGCCAGATCATTGAAGAACCTATCTACTTTCACAATAAAGGAATATCCCGCGGAGATGCCAAAGAACGCCTTCACAATGTAATGAAAAGTGTAGGTATGGACCCCGAATGGGCAAATAATTATCCGCATGAGTTCTCAGGAGGGCAGAGGCAACGCATCAGCATTGCCCGTGCTCTGGCTGTAGATCCTGAGTTCATTGTCGCAGATGAACCTATAGCGGCTCTTGATGTTTCTATTCAAGCACAGGTTCTAAACCTAATGATGGACGCACAAGCAGAACGTAATCTAACCTACCTGTTTATCAGCCATGACCTTTCGGTAGTTGAGCATATCAGCACAAGAGTTGCTGTTATGTACCTCGGATGTTTATGCGAACTTGCTCCGGCAAAAGAACTGTTCTCATCTCCTAAACACCCGTACACACAAGCTCTTCTCTCAGCTATACCGACACTTGGTAGTAAACGTAAAAAACATATTCACCTTTCAGGTGATGTGCCTACCCCGATTAATCTACCAACTGGCTGCGTATTTAACGGTAGATGCCCTCATGCTAATGACCGCTGTCGTGAAGAAATACCGCAAGCCATTCAAGTCGGAAATGAAGGATTAGTTTCCTGCCATGCCTTTGAAGAAGGAAGAATATAACATTCTAATCGACATAGCTTAAAAATCTGCTTATATTGCCTTGGATTTCAACCATTTTTGATTTTGGTTAAACAAAATCAAAAATGGTTTTTATCCGGTGCTCCTACCATGCTCTGATAATTAGATAAAATCTTTGCCTTTAATAATATTGTAAAAAATTAATTAGAAAATAATTTGATTTTTATAAACGATCAGTTTTACTCTTTTGACATGCTTGAAAAAGCACATTATTTTTTATGTGCTTACGCGACTATAAGCTCACACCTTTAGGGAAAGAATACATATGGCTGAAATAAATCAAGTGCTTGGAGTCTACTCAAAAAATACCCATGAAAAGACAGGTACGGGTATAACCCTCCAAAAAGCAGCACACAAAACATTCTACTATATAACCCGTTCCGGAATAGATGAATACCATGTGCAGCCATTAAATGAACAGCATATTCCTTCCGGCATTGTAACAAGTTTAACAAAACGCCAATTTCTTACATCTTTTACTCCTGAAATGGATTACTATGAAAAGAAAACTCTCCCTGCGCTAAAATCTCTACAAGCGAAAATTTTAAAAGGAGAGGAATTATTTGCAGAAGGAAATCTGGATGAAGCGGAACAGTCTTTTGCAAAGGCACTTCTGCTGGACCCTGAAAATCCAAAAGCAAGTCTGGGAATAGGATCAGTTTTATGCAACAAACAGAATTTCCAAAAGCTTTCTAAAATAGTTAGCAAACTCTTAAACAGTGATGCTGTCTTTTTAGAATCTCAAAGACAGGAATTTAACGTCTTTGCGATTTCATTACGCAAGCAGGAGCTTTTTGAAGAATCAATTAATTTCTACCAAAAAGCGCTAGAAATTAATAAAAATGATGAAAACCTGCATTTCAACCTTGCAAGATCATTTTTTGATTCAGGAAATACAGATGAAGCTTTAAAACATATTGATGAAGCATTAACCATTCAGCCGAAACTTGAATGGGCTCATAAGTTTAAAAAATATATAATCAAACAAATAAAAAAATAATGAACCAAAGTGCAAAACTTAAAGCAGCATGTACGCCAGGATTACGGGTAGCTATTGAACTCGGCGGCCTTAATGACAAAGCTCCTTCCATTGTCATAGGAGGCGATCCGTCTAAGTATATACTCCTTAAAGAACCGATGGTTCATCCCAATGACAAAGCAATCTGGTCAGAATACCTCTACTCTGGAAATGAAGCCACTGTCAGATATATCTTTGAAGGTGTTGCCTCCGGTTTTAAAACCCGCATCGTCAAATTAATAAACTCACCAGACAAAATACTTTTCTTAAAATATCCTAAACGTATAGAAACATATAATCTCAGAAGACATAAGAGAATTAACTGTTTTCTAGAAGCTGAAATAATGATCAATGAGCAAAAGACTTTGGCAATTGTCGAAGATTTGAGTAGTAGCGGATGCGGGATTACCTACCTAAAAGATGATAATTCTTTTTTCCCTGAAATCGGCGCTGATGTTAAAATCTTTTGCCCTTACTTTATCGAAGATCATGACGGCTTCATACCCTGCAAAGTTCAAAGAGCTACAAAAGATAGCCGTAAAATAGAACTTGGCTTAACCTTTGATAAGCCGGCACCGGATATTCTTGTAAAGATTCAGGATTACGTTACGACAGTACTACAGCACTCAATGTAGCGCGATTACTAATATCTACGCTGAAATTAAACCCATTAAAAAAGATCAACCTACGAACAAGCCTTGTATTCGTAAATTGATCTTTTAATTTTAATCGAACATTTATAAGAATTTCCCGTTAGTCTTTCCTCTTTACCTTCAGTCCTAAATCACTAAGCATTGTAAGATCATTTTCAAGTCCCTGACCTGAAACAGTCAGAAAATCTCCGACCATAAGACCATTACACCCTGCGTGGAATATATATGATTGTAGAGAGCGCAAAGCACCGCGTCCGGCAGCCATCCTTACTTCTGAATCGGGATTTACAAGACGGAACATAGCGATGGTAAGTAAAATTTCAAGAGGTTCAAGTTGTGGACAATCTTCCATTGGCGTGCCTGGAATCGGGACAAGAAAGTTAAGCGGAATTGAATCAACTTTCTCAGCAGCAATAGCCACTGCAAGCTCCACTCTTTGCTCAAGATTTTCGCCAAGTCCCAAGAGTCCTCCGCAACAGACTTGAAGACCTGCTCTTCTTGCATCACGCACGGTTCTGATTCTTTCCGCATAAGTATGAGTAGTACACACAGAAGGGAAAAAACTCTCAGAGGATTCAAGGTTATGATGGTAACGCGTCACCCCTGAATCTTTAAGTTTCATTAAAGATTCAAAACTCAGGCAACCGAGCGAAGCACAATGGTTGAAAGATTCTTTTGAGGAGTCCATTCCGCTAACAGCTTCACAAACATTACCCAAGGATTTATCCTCAAGAGCCCTGCCGCTGGTCACATAACTAAAAAATTCAACAGGAGCTTTTCCGCCCTTTTCCGCGCATTTTCTAATTTCATCAACGGACATTAACGGATACTTAGGAGCAGGCACTCCATTAAAATGGCTGGACTGAGCGCAGAATGAACAATTTTCAGAACAGTTTCCACTCCGCACATTGGCTATGGAACACAAACTTACTTCATTGCCGAAACGGCGCGAAGTAACATTGTGCGCAGCATGAAGAATTTCCGCAAGTTCTCCATGTGAAGCTTTAAGAACTGCAAACGCTGTGCTGTTGTCTATGGCTTTACCTGCATGAACAGCGTCCCATAAAGCCTGTTTTTCCTGTCTATTCATCGAAGTTACCTCTGCAAACTGACCACTTCACAAATAGCGGAAGTGAGAGCTTCAAGCTCAAGGTTGGAAATAATATAAGGAGGCATTATATAAATAAGCTTGCCAAAAGGTCTTACCCACACTCCGCGCTTCACAAATTCGAGTTGTATAGAATCTAAATCCACGGGATTTTTCATTTCAACAACGCCGATAGCACCAATACAGCGCACATCCGCAACAGTTGGAAGCTTTGCACAAGGAGTAAATCCAGCTCTGAGCATATCTGTGATCTGCGGTATGCGTTCATGCCAATTACTTTCCACAAGCAAATCAAGGGATGCATTGGCAACAGCGCAGGCAAGAGGATTCGCCATAAAAGTCGGCCCATGCATAAAAACACCGCCGTCTGACGAAATTCCCTCTGCAACTTTAACAGTGGCAAGAGTTGCAGCGAGAGTCATATAACCGCCGGTTATGGCCTTTCCTACGCACATAATATCTGGACATATCCCAGCAAGCTCACTGGCAAACATAGCCCCTGCACGGCAAAATCCGGTAGCGATTTCATCACAGATCAGCAGAACATCATGCTCATCACATGCTTGCCTCACTCTTTTAAGATACTGCGGAGAATAAAAACGCATCCCCCCCGCACCTTGAACAACAGGCTCTAAGATTACTGCAGCAAGTTCATGCGCGTGAGCTTCAATCTTGCTTTCAAAATCAGCAAAATCAGCATCAGAGCAACCGTCTTCATAACCGCAGCAAGGAGCATCTGCAAAAATATGTTTTGGAAGAACTGAAGCAAACAAAGAGTGCATTCCATTTACCGGATCACACACAGACATAGCACCCAAGGTGTCACCGTGATATCCGTTACGGATTGTCATAATTCTATTCTTTTCAGCTTTTCCAGTGGCCTGAAAATACTGAATAGCCATTTTAAGGGCGACTTCTACAGAGACAGAACCTGAATCAGCAAAAAAAACATGTTGTAGTGGGGTTGGAGAAAGATCAATAAGCTTACGAGCTAGAGAAACAGCAGGTTCATGAGTTATACCACCAAACATGACATGCGACATAGTCTGAGCCTGATTACAAACAGCTTTATTCAGTACAGGATTATTATATCCGTGAATAGCACACCACCACGAAGCCATGCCGTCAATAAGTTCTCTGCCGTCTTCAAGAATGATCTTTACCCCGTCAGTTTTAACAACAGGATAGGCAGTAAGAGGATTTACAGCGGATGTATAGGGATGCCAGAGATGCTCGCGATCAAAGGCAAGCATGGATTCAATATTATTCATGATTACTCAGTAGAGCCGTCAGGACTCTTTGATTAGGCAGTTTCAATTCTTTGCGAATGAATTCAGATCAATTTTCTTCAAAGCACGGTCTACTTCGGTCCAGCAACGTTTTTCGGATGGGTTCCAATTTGAAATATAAGGAATCGAAGCAAGCACTTTAATACCAGAAAAACTCTCAATAGAACGGATATTATCTTCCGCCATGCCAAACTCTAAAGGTTCAGGGCCTGCACTGGAAGTCATGATAACTCCGGCTATCTTCACCCCCGCTTGCTTTAATGCGGCAATTGAAAGCAAAGTATCGTTAATAACGCCAAGCTTGTTTCCGGCAACAAGAACTACAGGATAGGAAAGCTCTTTCATCAGATCCAGCATAGTCCGTTCATCGTTCAAAGGGACAAAAATCCCTCCGGCACCTTCAGCAATTAATGTTGCCTGCCCCTCAAGCTGTCGTACTTTGTCTGCGATATCAACTACGCCAAGTTCCACACCTGACAGCTGCGCAGCAAGATGTGGAGAACAGGCAGGCTCAAATATATACGGACACTGTTTCTCAATGTCCCAGACAGCTCCCGCTTTTTTATAAACTTCGCCATCCGGAGAATCCATTTTTCCTTGAGAATTATTAATTCCGCCAGACTGCACAGGCTTAACCGGTAAAACTTTATATTCAGCACTTTGCAGTAATCTTACTAGTCCTGCTGTAACAACAGTTTTACCAACATCAGTTCCGACTCCGGTTACAAATAAACCTGGAATAACAATATTCACAGCAACCAACCTTATTTTGCTTTGCTTGCCTCAATCACGTCAATCGGATCTTCATCTGACGTTTCAGCAAAAAAGAACTCTTTGTCATATGGTCCGAAATGCTTTTCATCACCAACCAAAGTGAAAAATTCTATGCGTGAGTATCTTTTGCAACGCTTATCACTGACCATGTTTTTTAAATAATATTCAAATTTCGGCATGGAATGAGTTGACTCAGTAAGATCAATAACTCTATCAGCGAACTCACACCATGCATGGGTAACCCACTTGCCTTCCTTAAAAATCCAGCCGTGGACAACTTCAACTTCGGTATTTTCACTTGCCCCTTCAAGGCAATATTCCCATGCAGAAGGTTTACGATCAAACATTACTCACTCTCCTTATTCATATTATCAAGAGCCATTCTTACTGCTCCCAGAGCATTTCCGACCTCATGGAACTCAGGAAAAACAGCTTCAGTATGTAATTCTTCAGCAACTTCAGACAGCAGGCAATCAGCAGCTGCACCGATTCCGACAATAGGAAGATTGAGCGAAACATCAAAGCTGACCAGCTTACTGGCAGAACGCCCGGCAACGATACCGGCCATATTTCCACCGATTTCTTTGCGTACGATATGTTCAAGCATTGCATTTTCAATTTTAAAGCGAGTATCGTTTAAAACCTTTTCTGCAAATTCTTCACTGCTCATTTCAAATACAGCACCGAGAACTTTTGCAGCAGAAACAGACATCGTACGATTACCGATTTTTATTTTATCAAGCACATGCAGCGCATCAGTAGGAGTAAAACCTACTTCATCAACCAACTGCTCCCGAACAAGTTTTTCAAGCTTACTTCCAAGTGAAATTTCGCCAAGATCAAGCCCGGCCATAAGCTGAGCGTAAGTAGACGGTCCATTTTTTGAAAGATAACTAAGAATTGCGTCATCAGAAACACTTGAAGCGGTAGAACCAATCTTAATCAAACGGGAATCGTTTCCTACTCCCATCCATTTTTCAGGAAGCGGAATATCACCAGCCATACACAAAGGGACAACCCTGTCGGGGCCTATTTCAAGCTTTCCGGAACGATTAACGCGTGAATAACTGTCACCGCCTATACCAACGGTAAACATTTCCACAGCTTCAACATGAGTTTCCCAGTCACCGATCGTACTACCGTTTTCCTGAATGGTAGGCTGTGAATTTCTAATTAAAGTAACATCAGTAGTTGTTCCACCCACGTCAACAATAAGAGCATCTTTTGCGGGAGAATAAATACAGCCGTAATAGGCTGTAGAAGCAGGTCCGCTTGCAAAGGTATCTGCTGCACGTTCAATAGCCTTTTCCATGCTCATCGAAGTAGCATTTCCGCGGATTACAACAACATATCCACCAAGGCTTCGTTCATTAAGTACTGCGCTGACACCTTCAAGAAATTCTGACATAACGGGCATAAGACGGGCATTAAGCACCGTTGTTGCGGAGCGTTCTGCGTGGCCGGCCTTAGTACTTATTCTATGAGAGCAAAACACCGGCTTAGGATCAGTAAGTGAAATAGCTTTTTCTGCAATAATTTCATGTGCGGGATTCTTAATACTCATGGCAGAGCAAACCGCATAACTGTCCACGTACCCTTTCATATTCATTACACCGTCAACAAGTGATTCAATATCCAGTGGATCAACTTCGTCACCTGTGACTTTATGCCCGCCTTTAACGTAACGTGCAGTCACAACAGGTAACTTAACAGCCTTGGATGAACCGATACTGAACAGGCCAACTCTAGCCCCTTTATTTTCCACTACGGCGTTTGTCGCAAGAGTTGTTGAAACCGCAACAAGATTGACCTCCGCAGGATCAACTTTACTTTTCTTTAACACTTCATCCAGAGAAGCAGCCAGCCCGAGGCTCAAATCATGATGAGTGGTCGGAGATTTAGCCGTAGCAACAACGCTTAAATCAGCACACTTCACCACAACGGTATCAGTGTATGTTCCACCTGTATCAATTCCGATTGCATAGCCGTTTTCAAAATTCATTTGTATATCCTTCGATCATTATTATTCCAGATTCAACAAATTCGGGAACATATCTGTAACCAACGCTCAGTACTGATAATGCCGCTTAGCGACAATGGCAACCTGTTGCTACCGTTTAATTTTAATAACTGAGATAATCAGCTAAAATAAAAGGGTTATTTAAACCCATAAAAAAAACGGCCATTATTAATGATAACGACCGTTAAATGAACCATTTCCAAACGAAAAATAAACTGGTTATGAAATAATTATTCCCGCATAAGCAACGACACTTTCATAATCGCCAGTGACTTTACCGGAATTAGTATATTCAAGAAGCTTGCCGCGCACAGCCCCGGCCTTACGCACAGAATACATGGCAAGAGTCATGGGAAGGACTCCACACATACTTATATTATTTGAAACTATTTCCGAATAAAACTCTTCGGGGTCCATTCTGATCACAGCTTCAAGTGCAATAGAATCAAGTTTTTTGGCCATATCTGAACTAATAAAATGACTCATATCAGAGCTGACAATTATTGTAACATCCTCTTGGCTGCGTTCAATAATTTCAGCCAAAGCTTCTCCGGCTCTTTTCAATGACTTAGGTGAGGATTCAGCTACACAAACAGGAATAATTTTAGTTGCAGGATTAATGTAATGAAGAAAAGGAACAAGGACTTCAAGCGAATGCTCTCTGTTATGAGCAGCTTCATTGTGTACAAAGCCTGCTCCGCTTTCAACAAGCTCCGTGGCAAAGCTTTCTTCCACATTAAGCTTGCCTCCGGGAAAATCCCAGCATCCCTTAGACCAGACAGCCAGAGGCGCGCCTAGGCCAGTATGATTTGGACCTAAAAGAATTACAGTAGGGGCCAGAGAGGCAGCAGCCAAAGTTTTACCACAGGTTTCACCGGAAAAAACATATCCGGCGTGGGGTACCATAACCAGCCTGTCATGCGGTCCTTTAGGCTTCTTTTTAGCACTTCGGAGAAACTGCTCTAATTCGCTTCTGAGCTCTTGTGGATTATTGGTATAAAAACGTCCGGCAACAATCGGTTTTCGGTCCATTACCATCTGCCTCCAGAAGATCTAATCAAAAACTATCGCCGATTAAAAAGAGGGACTCGGCACAAATTTTGATGCATCTCGCTCGATTTTACTGGTTTCAAGAGCGGATTTAGCCAAGCGTCCATAAAGATCATCAGGACTTTTCTTAGCAACTTCTTCCATCAACTTTTTCCATTCAGCAGTAGCTCCGGCCTTCTCATAAAGTTGAGCCAATCTGAAACGGGAAGAAGCCCACTCCGGATCTGAAATAGGAATATATTTATCATACTCGGAAGCCCACTGAAGAGCCTCTCTATACCTGCCGGAACTTTCAGCAGCATAGATAGTCATTAAAATACAATCTTTAATTTTCTCTCTATCGCCACCAGTTCCAAGCAGCATTGAAAGAGCTTCCTGTGAATAAACGAATATTTTTTTCAATTCCTTCTGCTTCATCGCAGACTTAGCCATATAATACATGGCGTAAGCTCTTGAAGATTCTGGAAGCTGCAAATTAGCAGCAAGTCCGGCCCAGAGAGGCGTACTTAATTCTGTATCACCAAGGTTTTCATATGCCATTGCATTGGCGTATTCAATATGGGCTTTTTGTTTAGGATCTATTTTCCAGTTCTTTTGAACCATATCGACAAGATCAGAAACTTTACTCCACTCCTGCCCGTCAACATATATCCCAAGAGCCATATCAAGTGCCATAGCGGAATACTTAGGAATCTGTTTCTCTTTCAAATATCGATCTATCAGTTTCAGAGCTTCGTCGGGCTGTTCTTTTTTCCAGTAGCTTAAGGCAACGCCAAGCCTAGTCTCATCGCTGACACCGTCGCCCTCATTATTTTTCTTGGCATAAGAATCCCAGAACTTAACAACTCTTCCGTAATTTTCATCTTTTACAAGATCTGGAACAGCTTTATCAAAAACTCTGTATCCCAATTCACTGGCTTTATCATGCATGGAGCTTCTAGGATATTTATCCATAAAATCCTGTACAGCTCCAAGGCAATCACCATATTTTTTATTCCAGTAATACCACATTGCAAGCTTGAGCTGAGCCAGCGGAGCAAGGGGACTATCAGGGTGATTCTTAACAATCTCAGTATAAATTTTCTGTGGTCTAAGATTATAAGGACGGTCAAAAACTTTATCCATTTGATTCATGCTCGGATCGTCATAAATGCCTTCCTCAGCAAGGCGCATTTTAGCAACGAGCCCCCCCTCTTCATCAGGATAATCTTTCGCTGCTTTTTCATAAATTTCTTTTGCAGCTCTCATATCGTCAGTCTTGAGATATATATCACCAATACGTGCTAAGACTGTATCATTTTCTTTTGATTCAGGATTCAGATTATAAAACGCCCAATAATTTTTTTTGGCATCATCAAGCTTCCCGAGTCTGTTCTGAGTATTAGCCGCCATTAATAAAAAGTCGAGATCTTCTATGTAATATCTGGGCCAGCGTTTGTCGATATAATCGATAATTTGATACGCTTGTTTGTTATATCCAAGAGCATCAAGAGATTTGGCCAGTCCGAGAGCGGCCTCACGCACAACCTTACTGTCCGGATAACTCTGAACCAAGTTCTGGAACTGGTCCGCAGCTTTCTCGTACTCATGCATCCCTAAATAATATTCACCCCAATAATAGCTGATATACGGAATATTCAAATCGTTCGGGTACTGAGATTTCAATAAATTAAAATAAGCTTTTGCCTCCGGCATATTTCCGGCTTTCAAATTTACAAGGCCGAGATTAAGCAAAGCCATTGGTACATTTGGAGAATTGGTATCAGCATTCATCGCTTCCATCCATGAATTGGAAACTGTACCAAAATTATTTTTAAGGTCATCTTTATGAAGCTCAGTCAGGGCTTCAGCTTTACCGTATACTGCTTTAACTCTCATATCTTTAGGCAGATAAGGCATTAACGTGACGCTTTTAAATCCATCAACAGCGGCCTGCGTTTCTCCATCTTCAAGTGCAGTTTCAGCAGCAAGTAAAATACCTTTGGCGCTTTTTATCTTATCTTCCAAAGTCAGTTCTTTTGCCTCACCGTCTTTCCCTTCAGCAGCTACTTCCGTAGGGTATGCATCAGTACTATCCATAGGAGTTTCCGCCACATCCGTACTGTTATAAACTTCCCCATAATTGATCTCAGCCTCTCCTTTCTCAGGAGTAGCTGCAACGCTTGGTTCTGGAGGAATTGCTACCGAACCGGAAACCTGTGCCGGAGGAGGAGGCGTTATTGAGCCAGCAGCAGAGCCACTCGTCTGACCTTCAGCAGGCTGGATCTGACCTGAAAAACTTGCTCCGTTATCGATTGGAGCTGGCGGGACAACTTTAACCGCAGTTCCACCATCTATCGTATTTGCCACTGCTTGCACAGGTTCAGGAGATGTTATTGAGCCAGAAGCAGAGCCACCCGTCTGATCTTCAGCAGGCTGGATCTGACCTGAAAAACTTGCTCCGTTATCGGTTGGAGGTGGCGGGGCAACAACGCCGCCGGCTGTCCCTCCGGATGATCCGGCTGGAGAATCTGCAGGCACAAGTTCTGTCGCAGAACTGGGATTACCACCTGCTCTGGAAGGCGGACTCGAAGTATCAATAACAGAAGCATCTTCCGGTCCTACTTTTGAAACAGGAGCACGATAAGTATACGGGACTGAATAAAAAGGTCGCTTAGGCGGAGTAGAATCAGGTATGTCGGTATAATTTTGAACAGGAGCAGCCTGTCCGTAATTTTCTGGAGTAATATCAACTTCTTCAAGAATCGGAGGCTTAACCTCAGAAACAGCTTTCTTTTGAGTCGCTATATTTTCATCAATTGTTTTTTGAGCAGCAGCTTTTCTAGCAGCAGCAGTCTTACGATCCGAGATTTGCTTTTTTCGAGCTGCAGCACGCTTTGCCTTATCTTTTGGAGAACGCCATTTGGAACCTATGGGATCACGGAAAAATTGCAAAACCATTTCACCGTTTCCACCGGGAAGACGAATAAATCCAAACCCGCTCATTCTTGTTCCGATAACAATTGAATTTGCACCGACTTTAACGGAATCAACCACGCGCATGCCCGATAAAGGCACTGGTGTAGGTGCTTTTTCACTTTTTAATGAGCCTGCCGGGAATGAAATAGTAATCTGCTGACGCCCAGTTCTACGAACTGAACCATCAAGAGCCTTCTGATCAAAGACAAAACGAAGGGAGTCCATGTCTGACTTGGTATTGATATAATACTGCATAGCCAAGCCAGAATGAGGGCAGGCGATCCAAATAAAGGCCGCCATCAAGAGTGTCCGGAATATTCCGGTAAAACTGCTGATCGTCACAATCTGGTATTTCTGCAATATTCTTGCCTACCCTGCATAATCAACAAATAAAAATAAAATAATCTTTACGCTTCCAGATTTCTTTTCTTGATTTTCTCAATGAGGGTTGTCCGTTTAACTCCAAGAAGTTCTGCGGCCTTGTTTTTTACGCCATCTGCTTTTTGCAAAGCTTCAATAATAATTTTATCTTCAATCCGGTCTAGAAAATCTTTAAGACCATCGGTACTATGCTCGTTCATATCCTCTAAATTCGGCCATGAAAAACCTATTGGCTGAACAAGTTCCGCAACCTTAACTTTAGGTTCAGCCCCGACATCCTTCAATATTTTTTCAGGCAAATCATCGGGTGTAACTTCATCCTCATCACAGAGGATGGACAGCCTTTCCATGAAATTTTCCAGCTCACGGACATTACCGGGCCAGGAGTAAGAAACCAACATATCCGCAGTGTCCGGATTGAGTTTCAGAGTGCATCTATCTTTTTCTGCACAAAAACTGTAAAGAAAATGCTTAGCCAGAATTAGAACATCCCCTCCCCTTTCACGCAAGGGGGGCAGGTGCATCGGAATAACATTCAAACGGTAAAAAAGATCCTCGCGAAACCTTCCGGCAGCGACTTCGGCTTCCAGATCTCTATTAGTTGCAGCAACAATTCTAACGTCAACTTTCTTGATCTGTGTACCACCGACTCGTTCAATTTCCTTTTCCTGCAAAACTCTTAAAATCTTAACCTGCAGGCTGAGATCCATTTCACCTATTTCATCAAGGAAAATTGTTCCGCCATCCGCCAGTTCAAATCTACCAGGCCGTGAACGGATTGCGTGAGTGAAGGCGCCTTTCTCATGCCCAAAGAGCTCTGATTCAAGCAATTCCCTAGGAATTGCGCCGCAGTTGACAGGAACAAAAGGTTTATCCCTGCGCTTACTATTATGATGCAGAGCTCTGACAATAAGTTCTTTACCCGTACCAGACTCCCCGGTCACTAGCACGGTGCTGTCAGTAGGCGCAACTTTTCCAAGGATTTTAAAAACATCCTTGAGAGTAACACTGTTACCTATTATTCCATCAAGATTAAGAGCCATCTGGCCTCCGAAATTTACTACCCGGGGAACGGATTAAATAATGTTCCACTGCATTCCGGTTTAAACCGGATTACTTATTTTTTAAACAGTTGAGAGAAAGTCTATATATTCACTGTCAATGAAATGACACAAAGTCAATATGCAAGTTGATTTTTGTTATTAAATCACAATAAAAACATCTAAAATAAGACTTTTCCCTTATTCCATCTCTTCCAATTCTTTCCCACGGGTTTCACGCACACAAAACAGTACAAAGAAAAAAGAAATAGCAGCAAAAAACGCATAAATTGAATAAGTTTTTCCAAGTCCGCCCCAAGCAACCATTGATGGGAAAGAAGCTGAAACTAAAAAGTTAGCTATCCACTGTGCTCCTGCGCCTAAAGCTAGAGCCGAAGCTCTTACGCGGTTATTAAACATTTCTCCTAGCAGAACCCACACAACAGGCCCCCACGAAAATCCGAAACAGAATACATACAGATTAGCAGCCAAAAGAGCTGTTGTAGCTGAAGAGCCGCTTAAAACAGGATTCCCTGCTCCATCTAGCGGAGCGTATCCAAACAGGCAAGCAAGCAACCCCAGAGTAAACAACATTCCTGCTGAGCCTGCAAGAAGCAAAGGTTTGCGCCCCACACAATCGATAAAAGCAATAGCCAAAAGCGTAGTTGCAATATTTACAATTCCGGTAATCACTGTGATCCACAATGAATGTTCCTCTGAAAACCCTACACTGCGCCAAAGCATACTTCCATAATAAAAAATTACATTAATACCTACGAATTGTTGAAGCACGGAAAGTCCAAGCCCTACCCATATTATAGGTGAAAATCCGAACCGACCTTTTAAATCTGAGAAAGTTGAACCTTTATCAACTCTAAGTGAAATTTTAATTTCCTCTATTTTTTCACGAATATTCTTTCCTAAAACTTTGCGCAATACACTTTCAGCTTCCCCCTCACATCCGGTTCCTATTAAGTAACGAGGTGATTCCGGTATCAGCAATGCCGCAAAACCATATAATAGTGCAGGAGGAACTTCAGTCCAAAACATCCAACGCCATGTTTCTGCTCCAAACCATAAATCCATGCCTGCAGATCCCCCGGCAACCCTAACCAATACATAGTTGCTGATCATGGCAACAAAAATACCAGTCACAATCGCTAACTGTTGGATAGAACCAAATCGTCCACGCAAATGAGCCGGTGAAATCTCTGCGATATAAGCAGGTGTAATTGCACTGGCTAGACCGATTCCAACACCGCCGACAAAACGCCAGAAAATAAAATCCCAAACGGAAAATGGCAACCCTGACCCAATTCCGCTTGCAGTAAACATTACCGCGGAAATCAGCATAGGCTTCACTCTGCCATAACGATCAGAAATTACCCCGGAAGACAACGCTCCAACCGCCGCCCCCATAAGAGCCAGCGATACAGACATACCGATGAAAATAGGACCAACTTTAAAATGTTCCCCCAAAGCAACTACCGCCCCGTTGATGACGGAAGTATCAAAACCGAAAAGAAAACCTCCGAGAGCTGCGGCGGCAGAAATGAGAAAAACAAAAATAAGACTTGTGGACTGCTTCCCCATTGAAAATTCACTCATTATAAAGGGCCTCTGCCTTGTAACATTTCATCAAGAATTCATTTCTCACCTGTCACGCTAAGAAATAACACAATAGAGAATCTAAAAATAGGTAACATACTCAGTAATATGTGTCACCATTATAAGATCATAGCCACACGCATTTTACATTTACTAATCATTTCAGGAATAAAAAAATCCGCCGAATATATTTAGTATTCGACGGACTATATAGCTTAATATTAATATCTGGCGACAAGCCGTAATTACATCATCATGAAACCTGATCAGCTGTTTCTACGAGCAATTTCTTTAGCTGGAATAATACCGGTAGCAGAAGCAGAAACAATATTTCCGGCAACCCCCGGACCGTCTCCTGCTACAAACAGGCCTTCATAGGCAGTTTCAAGCATATTGCTTGTTTCTACCTGTGTTGAAAAGAATTTAATCTCAGGAGCATAGAGCAATGTTTCTTCATTTGCCACTCCGGGAACAACTTCATTAAGTTTTTCAAGTCCTTCAACAATATTTCTTACAATGCGTTCAGGAAGAGCCATCGCGATATCACCACAGGTGACATTCTTCATAGTCGGTTCAATAAAACTATTATGAACGCGATTCCATGTTGAACGACGGCCGCGTTTTAAATCTCCGAAACGTTGCAAAATAGGTTTTCCGCCGCCGATAATAGTTGCAAGTTTACCTATAGATTCGCCATACGCATGGTTATCCGTCACAGGTTCTTCGAGCACAACTTTAGAAAGGAAGGCAAAGTTCGTATTTTCTGATTTTTTATCCATATAAGCATGGCCGTTAACACACACAAAATCCTGATAGTTTTCAAGAGCAATGAAACCGCCCTGATTAGTACAGAATGTACGAACCTGATCATCATATGTATTGGTACGGATAAAGAAGGTCGGATCATAAATAACACTGCAAAGATCACGCATGATATCAGCAGGGACTTCAACACGCACTCCAACTTCTATACCACGCTGAGTAATAGCAAGGTCGTGACGCTTTGCAAGGGACCCCATCCATTCAGAGCCTACTCGTCCGGGAGCAAGAATTACGTTTTTAGCGCGATATTCATCAAGATTAGTAATAACTCCGGCAAGAGATCCATCTTCAATCAATATATCTTTGACTTCTTCCGAAGTATGAAAAGTTACACCGCATTTTTTAACATATTCAGCCATTGCCGCAATATGATTAGGAAGGTTGTCACTACCAAGATGCTTTTGCTTAATCAGAAGAAGATCAATGCCGTTTTTAAGTGCATTCTTGCGAATATCTTTCGCTGCATCCATGTCAGTCGGAAAAACTTTCCCGTCCATGTTGAAGCGATTAAAAATTTCTTCAGTCTCATCAATAAGCTCTTTTGCTTTCGAAACAGTCATAAACTGAGTTAAATCAGTTTTACCGAGCTTATGTATGTAATTAAGTTTCCCGTCTGAAAACAGTCCCGCCCCTCCTACACCTGAAAGGATATTACAAGGTTTGCACTTAATGCACTCCTGATCCCCGGTTATAGGACAATTTCTTTTAAGTGAGGGTTTTCCTTTTTCAATTACAAGAATATCAAGGTTTGTGTTTTCACCAAGATAATAAGCAGCGAAAAGACCAGCAGGTCCACCGCCAACGATAATAACATCAAACTCTTTCTTCCCGGAACTGTTCGAACACATAAATTTCTCCAAATTGGTCTTTTTTTCAGCGTCAACGCAAGACGCGCAAACATCCCAATATACGCTTCTACCTAAAGACAATCAAGAAAACAACTTATATATCCCTAAATTTATTTTTTTGAGAAAGATTACTATCTGCAGTGGCAAAAAACTTATAATCTAGACGAACTTAAATAGCACTAGTACTTGACCGAACTGCGTTACTTTCCTAATGCTGTTAGAAAATAAGGAACTGATTATGAGACTTACCACCAGAAGCAGATACGGAACAAGAATGATGCTCGATATTGCGACACATTGCGACAAAGGCCCTGTGCGCATAAGTGATATTGCCAGCCGTCAGGGACTTTCCACTAAATATCTTGAGAAACTGATTCGTGAATTGAAAAAAGCCGGTTTCATATCCAGTAAGCGCGGTCCCGGCGGAGGACATACTCTAGCCATGGTCCCTAAAGACATTTCAATAGGTGCTATTGTTAGAAGCCTTGAAGGTGAAGCGGCTCTTGTAGAATGCCTGGAAAGCGACAAACTCTGCCAGAGAATTGATGATTGCCCTACCCGAGAAGTCTGGATCAAAGCAAGCAAAGCAATGTACGCCGCGCTGGATGAAATAAGTTTAGCAGATATTCTGAAAGAAGGCGTGTTTTGCATTAAAAGTAACCCGCTTTAAGAACGTCCACAGCGAAAACAGCTTACGCAGTCCCAACTTTAAGGCTTGAGACTGCGAGAGGTTGAAACCTTTTTTATACAATAACTGCGTAAGTATTTCAGTTCCACCTTCCCCATCAGTTTTTATTTCAAAGCTTGCCTGTTTCACCAAAAACAACCTATTGTTCCAGCATGACATACAAACTAATTATACTTTGTGTTTTAGTTCTACTGGCAATTTTTTTTATATCTGCCTGTTCCTCTAAAAAGCCTGACAATCTCGGCGTGGTGAATGGAGAATTCAGAGCATGCCCATCCAGCCCTAATTGCGTTTCTTCACAGGCAACCGATCCTGAACATAAAATCGATCCACTCAAAGCTCATGGCAATATCAAAATCGTGATGGAAAAGCTTAAAAAAAGTATTGAGCAGATGGAAGGCAGTAAAGTGATTATGCTAGAAGGAGCATATCTTCACGCAGAATTTACAAGCAGAATTATGCACTTTGTTGATGACCTTGAATGCTTTTACCAAGAAGAGAATGGCGAAATAGCCGTTCGCTCAGCATCTCGCATCGGATATTCCGATTTTTCCGCAAATAGAAATAGAATTAAACATCTGCGGACAATCTTTGAGACTTTACATCAATAAAACAATTTACCGCCATCGCCCATCTCTAATTCCGAGGAAGCAACAGCGGCTATTGTCAGTAACAAGCGGAGTAAAGCTCCACTGCTACCTATAAATAATATAAGTACGATTTATTTTTTTTCAATACTTGCGAAAGCACAATGATTGTGAATTGATTCAAAACTTTCCACGTCAACTTTGTACCATGTTATTTTAGACTGTTTTTCAAGACCATTAGCGGCATTTCTCACAACATCTTCAACAAAGGTGGGGTTTGAAAAAGATTTCTCTGTCACATATTTTTCATCTTCTCTTTTAAGAAGTGAGTAAACTTGGGATGAGCCGGAGCTTTCCGCTATTTCTATCAAATCCTCTATCCAAACAAATCCTTTTGAACGTGTTTTGATATGGACGACAGCACGCTGGCTGTGTGCTCCTTCATCACTTATTGCTTTAGAACATGGACAAACTGTCATTACCGGAACTTTTACACCGAGAGTAAATTCAAGCTGACCGCCGATAAGTTCACCCTCAACAGAGCAGTCATAACTCATAAAACCTTTGCGACCGCTGACGGGAGACGTCTTTTGCAAGCAAAAGGGAAAACAGAGTTCTGCATGGGCACTTTTAGCTTCAAGCCTTTTCAATATCTCATTCAAAAGATTAAAAAAACTCTCATAGTCGAGTTCTTCTGACCAATCTTCAAGAGCTTCAATAAACCTACTCATATGCGTACCCTTAAAATGAGCAGGCAAATCTACAGAAAGAGCAACTTTAGCCATTGTATTCTGACTTTTGGCCGCACGGTCTTTCACGAGCAGAGGCAGGGTAAGGTCACGGACTCCGACCCGGTCAATTGACATGGCCACTTGAGAAGGGCTGTTCTGAACGTCTTCCATTTTACTCCATCGGCATCAAAATACTGAAGCCATATTTAATCCATCCGCAAAGCTTAGAGGCGGGAATAATTATACGAGAGTTTCTCCGGTGGTAGTCAGGCCAAGTTTGCCGTGCTTGACTCCTTTGGTAGAAATAAGTCTATGAGCAAGTTCTTTAATTTCCTTGCCGTCACCTTTCAAAATAATAACTTCCAGACAGTTGTCATGATCTAAATGAACATGAAGCGTGGACATAATGAGATTGTGACTGTCATGCTGCAATTCAGTGAGCCTTTGTGAAAGACCACTCTGATGATGATCGTATACCAGAGATAAAGTTCCGGCCATTTGCCCGTCAGTTTCATCCCATTCTTTTTCTACCAACATATTGCGGATAAGATCTCTGATGGCCTCAGAACGGGTCTGGTAACTTTTTTCATCACACAGCTTGTCAAATTTTTCCAGCAGATCTGAATCAAGAGAGACCCCGAAGCGTATAGTTTTACCCATTTTAGTCCTCCATATTAATTAGATGTTCCGGGAACAACTTCCCGAATATTCACTGTCATTTCTGCACTGCAACAGGCAGCTTTTTCAGTTAGAGGCAAAGATGTTTTCCAGCCTAATTTTTCAAGCTGTTCCCATACAGGGGTTGAAACATCTCTCACTGGTTCAGCCATCCAAATTATTCCACCAGGCTTCAACACCTGTTTAAACAATTTTTCCAGCGGATCAAAAAATCTTTTTTCATAAAGGATGTCCCCACCCCATATATAATCAAATGAACTATCGGCTAAAGCAATTTCCCGCCAATCCATTTGTAACCAAAGCGGGGAAGGAGTGCCGTTTAACACTCCATTTTCTTTTGCGAAAACAAGTGGGGGAAATTCATAATCAAATGCAACAACGTCCGCACCAAGTGATGCTCCGATAATGGCTGTTAAACCGAGACCACAACCAAGATCGAGACATTTTTTGCCCTTAATTGAGTACTTATTACGATAAAGCCATTCACCAAGTAAAACACTTGCAGGCCACAGTTCTGCCCAATAAGGCAATCGTTCATCTTCACCGAAATCATCTTCACCGATAGATTCCCACAAACTTTCAAGGTCGGCGGTACGTTCTACCTTCCATTCGCGCCCTGCGGTGTTAACCAAAATAGTTTCTCTATCGCCTGAAGTCCAATCCATTAAAGAGCACTCCACAAAAAATAGCTCATTATTAAAATGATATTGCGCATATTAAAAAATAGGTTAGAGACAATAAATCAAAATACGCACATAAATTTAAAAGTAATTATCTTGGTTTGCGTATGCTTTTTTTCGTCAAAAGACAAGCTTTGGTAACACGAATAGAATCATTATCATTTGTACAAATTCACTATTCATCAATTTTATATTAATTTTAGAAGTATATTTTATTGAATTACCCTATCAGTAAGACTTTTATTTCTTAAGCAGGAATGCTATCAGAAAAAAGTCCTCTAAATGGACTATTCATAAATAACTAAAATATAGAGCACTCATAAAGGAGGCTTCATGATTCCTCAGGAACTTCTTTACGCCAAATCTCACGAATGGCTGAAAGTCGACGGCGAAAACGGAACCATCGGTATCACCCAATTTGCTCAGGAGCAGCTTGGCGATCTTACTTTCATAGAATTACCACAGGAAGGCGATACATTTGAAGCTGGAGACGAATTCGGTTCTATCGAATCAGTTAAAGCTGCCAGTGAAGTGTACATGCCTGTAGCATGTGAAATTATAGCTGTTAACGAAAGTCTTGAAGATGCACCTGAAAAAGTGAATGACGATCCTTATGGTGATGGCTGGCTGCTCAAAGTCAAAATCACCGGATCTACTGATGATCTTTTAGATGCTGCTGCCTATCAGGAAGTAACCGAAGAAGATGCCCATTAATTCCTGATACATCAACATCTTATATAGTTAACTAAATCTTCCCCGCATGCCTGAAATGGCGGGCGGGGAAGTAACTTTTTTATCGGAGGTTTAAATGCCTTACGTACCCCATTCCCCAGAAGATGTACGGGAAATGCTTAATGTGATCGGCGTAAACTCCGTGGATGACTTGTTCGCTGAAATTCCTGCAGATCTAAGACCTAAAAGCTTTGACCTTCCTAAAGGTAAAAGCGAAATGGCTGTTCTGCAAAAAATGGAAAAACTAGCCGCAAGAAACACCACAGATTTAACCAGCTTTCTCGGAGCAGGCTTTTACGATCACTTCATTCCTACCGCAGTCGATGCCCTTGTTTCTCGCAGCGAATTTTACACAGCATATACGCCTTATCAGCCGGAAGCCTCTCAGGGAACTTTGCAGGCTATTTTTGAATACCAGACAGCAATGGCAAGACTTATGGGCCTTGATTACTCCAATGCGTCTGTATACGACGGTGGAACTGCTTTGTATGAAGCAACTCTCATGGCTGTCCGCAAAACAAAACGTCGCAAAGTCATAGTCAGTGAAGCACTCAACCCCATCTACAGGGAAATGCTGGACTCATATACAGGCAATTTGAATATTGAACTGGTTACTGTTCCGCACAATCACGGACGAACAAACATCAAATCGCTCACAGCCGTAATAGATAAAGATACCGCTGCGATAATTGTTCAAAACCCTAACTTTTTCGGTTCAGTAAATGACTTCACAGATCTTTTCGCGACTGCACATGAGCATAAAGCTGTAGCAATCATGTCAACATACCCTGTACTGCAGGCTGTATTAAAGACTCCTGGGCAAATGGGTGCTGATATTGCTGTTGCAGAAGGTCAAAGCATAGGCCAACCTCTCTCTTTCGGTGGTCCTTACCTTGGGATCATGACATGTTCCAAAGCCCTTGTCCGCCAGATGCCCGGACGTGTGGCAGGACGGACTGAAGACGGTGAAGGCAGAACAGGTTATGTTCTGACTCTTCAAGCAAGAGAACAGCATATCAGAAGACAGAAAGCGACCTCAAATATCTGTTCAAATCAGGCATTATGTGCGCTTCGTACTCTGATTCATCTCTGTCTGCTCGGAGAAGAAGGATTACGTCGTACAGCTTTACTTTCGATTGAACGCGCTCACTACGCAGCAGAAAGACTGACATCTATTACCGGAGTGGATCTTTTCACCAAGGGACCTTTCGGTAACGAGTTTGCAATAACTCTTCCTGTGAACGCTTTTGAAATTGTCGATAAGCTTACCGAACGCGGCATTATTCCAGGTTGTCCGCTGGGACGCTACTATGACGGCCTTGAAAACGGGCTCCTCATATCCTGCACTGAAAAAACCACGGAAGAGCAAATAGGTATTTTTGCTGAAATACTGCGGGGGGCAATCTAATGAAAACCGTATTCAAAAAATCCGTACTCGGCCGCGAAGGTGTATGGCCTGAAGAACCGAAAAGCAACATAGAAGATTTCATTCCGGCAGAACTGCTCCGCGAAAGCGCAGGCATGCCTTCCCTTTCTGAGCTTGATGTAGTTCGTCATTTCACTAAGTTGTCCATGAAAAACTTCGGGGTAGATTCCAATTTCTATCCTCTCGGTTCATGCACAATGAAATACAATCCTAAATTCACAGAGCAAGTTGCGGCTCTGCCAGGTTTTGCCAGACTACACCCTGCGATATCCCAGCTCAAAGGAGCTGGACGCCATTGCCAGGGCGCACTAGAAGTCATTTTTGAAACAGAAAGACTGCTGAGTGAGCTTTGTGGTATGGCAGACTTCACCATGCACCCTATGGCAGGAGCACATGGAGAACTGACCGGTGTTATGATTATTGCCGCCTATCATAAAGACAAGGGCAATAAAAAAACTAAAGTAATATGCCCTGACTCAGCTCACGGAACCAACCCTGCATCGGCTTCTATCGCCGGGTACGAAGTTGTTTCTGTTGAATCAAATGACGGAATCATTACCCCTGAAGCACTCGCAGAAGTTCTTGATGATGAAGTTGCCGCAGTGATGATGACCTGCCCGAACACTCTCGGGTTGTTTGAAAAGCATCTCCCTGAGATAGTCAAAATGATTCATGAAAAAGATGCCCTGCTCTATTATGACGGAGCAAACATGAATGCTATCATGGGTAAAATGAGAGTAGGTGATGCAGGATTTGATGTTGTTCATTTAAATCTGCATAAAACTTTCGCTACTCCTCACGGCGGAGGCGGTCCCGGTTCCGGCCCTGTGGGTGTTTGCGAAAAACTGACTCCGTTCCTGCCTGTTTCACGGGTTAAAAAACTTGAAGACGGTCAGTATTACCTTTCATACGATGCACCGAAATCAATCGGTTTTGTAGCCCCATTCTATGGCAACTTCGGAGTATATCTTAAAGCATATGCCTACATGCTCCGTTTAGGGCGTGAAGGTCTCATCAGAGCTACAGAAAATGCAGTTCTTGGTGCGAACTATATGCGTAAAAGACTCGAAGACTACTTTGAAGTTCCATACAACCGCACCTGCATGCACGAATTCGTTCTTTCAGCTGTGAATCAGGCTAAAAACGGAGTCCGCGCACTGGACGTGGCAAAAGCTCTTCTCGATAAGGGACACCATGCTCCCACCATCTACTTCCCTCTTATTGTTAAGGAATGTATGATGATAGAGCCTACTGAAACAGAAAGTAAAGAAACACTGGACTGCTTTGTAGATGATCTGATTGAAATTGCAAAACTTGCAGAAGAAAATCCTGATTTTATTAAGAATGCTCCTGTTACCCTTTCAGTCAGCAGACTGGATGAAACTAAAGCTGCTCGCGACATGGTGATCACTGATGACATTAACTAATTTACCAGCCGGAACTCGCTCCTACGACCTCGTGGTCGTAGGAGCCGGACCTGGCGGTTTTGACACAGCAACAGAAGCAGCTGCACTCGGAATAAAAGTTGCCTTAGTAGAAAAAGACATGCTCGGCGGAACCTGCTTAAATGTCGGCTGTATCCCCACAAAGCTATATCTAGGCGCAACTTCTCCTGTTGAAGAACTTGCCGCACAGGTAAAAGCGAAAGTAGCTACAGGCAATATTGAAATAGATTTTAAAGCTCTTTGTACTAAAAAAGACCGCTTTACAGGTGCAACCCGTAAAGCAATGGCGCAAAAGCTTAAAGCTCTAAACATTGATTTCTATCCTGCTACAGCAAAAATCATTGAGCAGGGAAAAGTGGAAATTTCCCACCCTAATGAAACAGCAGTATTGGAGTATAAAAACCTTGTACTTGCTACAGGTTCCCACCCCACTGTTTTCCCCGGACTTGAACCTGATAATGAGACTGTCTTAGACAACACAGGGTTTCTTGCTCTTACTGAAATGCCTGAATCACTTCTCGTTATAGGTGCGGGCTTTATCGGCCTTGAAATGGCTCAAATTGCCCACAGAACCGGAACTAAAATCACAGTTGTGGACGCTCTCGACAGAATAGCAATGTATGAAGACCCAGAGGTTTCTAAAGCTTTGCAGACTGTTTTCAAGCGTCACAAATGGGATATTAAGCTCGGCGTTAAAGTAAAATCCGTTACTGCTGAAAACGGAAAAGCTGTTTTACGCACTGAAAACGGTGAAGAAATAATCGCAGACAAAGCCCTTATAGCAGTAGGAAGACGACCGAATTCAAAAGACCTTGGTCTGGAGAATTGCGGAGCTTCAACAGTAGGCCCAGGTTTTGTTGAAATTAACGAAAATCTTGAAGCCGCTCCCAATGTTTATGCAATCGGAGACCTTAACGGTAAGGTTTTACTCGCTCACGCAGCCAGCCATCAGGCCGGATATGTTGTGCGCAGAATTTCCGGAAAAGACAAGGGATCGTACACACATGTTCCTGTCCCTTCTATTCTGTACGGTTCACCGGAAACCATGCGTGTAGGGCTGATGGTTAAAGATCTTGAAGGAAAAGGCGAAATAAAAGTATCCTCATTCCCACTTGTTGCTAACCCCATTGCACAGTCTTACGCCGCTACACAAGGTTTTGTAAAAATTGTTTGGCTTGATGATAAAGTTGCAGGTATCACAGCTGTTGGGCATCACGTCTCTGGCTTTACAACCGCGGCAGCTATGATCGTTCAGGAAGCTTGGACCGAAGAAGATCTGCATAAAGTAATCTTCCCCCACCCTTCACTTGATGAAGCCTTACTAGGGGCATTGAAAGCGGAAAGACAATCACCCAAATAGTCTTATATCCGCATAGCAGAAAACGGCTTACCAAAGTTAATAACAAAATCCCGTTGAAGAATATTCTTCAACGGGATTTATAATTAGCTACTTTAAAGATCTTATTCTATCTACAACTCACCCAAAGCAAACTTCTCCACTTCACTGAGCCGATCAAGATAATCCTGCGTATAAAGCGGACCATTTGCAGTAAATTTCAGTACATTTTCACGATGAGCTTTGCTCCACAGCGCAAGATCTGGATTTCTCCAGATTCGCCCATAAGTTTTAATCATATGCAACGTGTTATGGCATACAGGTGTATACTGCGCTGTTTTTACCAATAATTCTGTATAATCATGCTCAAGATTAACAAAAAAGCTCCCGATTGCTCTAGCGCAGAGATAATTGGCTCCTGATCCGAGCATTTTAAGCAATTCTTCATCCTGATACTTCTCCGGCTGCCACGGTTGTTTCCACTCATCAGGTATGATTTCATCTGCACAGTAACTTATTTTACCATTCTCAAGAAATTCAGTGATCTTTTTAGCTAAAACAGACCACATCGAACCGACATGTTCAACATCACGACTGACATGCAACCCGGTTATTACACTATCTTTTTCTGTCAGCTTGAACTTTAAAAAAGGACAATGAGCTTCAACTCTTTTCTCGGATGCAGCCCATATTCCTGCAAAAATTCTATCCATATCAACAACTGTTAAATCAGAAATATTGCTTTCCCATCGATTAAAAATTTGACCACTGTATTTCCAAAGTTCATTCCACCCATCAAGATAAGAATATGGTTCGGGACCGAATGCAGGATAATGGGACAACCTTGAAACTACAAGAATGGGAACCTGCGGAAATTTCTGGCGAAGATTTTTAATCATCTCTTCATACCGCTTCAAATAAGTAGCAGGATTTACCTGAATCATACCGAATCCAGCTTTCATCCACTCCTCAAAAGAAGGATGAGATTCCCATGCTTTCGGATCAATAAAAAATATATATTTCTGCTCCTTTTCAATAAAAAGAGGACTGATTTCGTGAAAGAGGTTAATCACGATGACTTCAGGCTTCTCTTCATCAGCCGATATTATTTCAAACTGATTAAACAGACTGCGATCATGATAAAAATCTGCAAGGCCCAAAGTTTGATCCTTATCAAGCAAATCGCGCGGTATAATTCCGGGTGAACTATTGTATGTAAAAGGCGAAGCAAGAACTCTATACACGCAGTCATGCCCAAGTTCAGTGACAGCGCGACATAGAAAATCCATTTGACAGTTTCCTAAAAAGTAAAGCATCTTTAGTCCTGATTAATTATCATTTTTTTATTTTACACAAAAATAAATTTAATTTCACTATATTGCCGAAACACAGTCAAGGATTGTAAAATGACAAATATTACAGTTGAAACATTTGTTCTAGGGCCACTTGAAACAAACTGTTACCTGCTGACTTCCGGTAATAATGCAATAGTAATAGACTGTGCTCCGGAACCTTCACCTCTTTTAGAGGCAATCAAGACTAGAAATCTTAATGTCACAGCCATTTACCTGACTCATATGCATCTTGACCACATTGGCGGGGTTACAGAACTGCAAGAGATGACCGGAGCGGAAGTATTTGGAAATATCGACGACAAGTACTTAAACGAAATATCTTTTTCCTATGGAGGATCAAAAGAATTTCCGCAATTGCATGACTTCAAAATAACAGATCTTAAACATGGTAAACAGTTTATATTTGATCAACCGATGATAGTGCTGGAGACACCAGGGCATACACGAGGCAGCCTTTCATATTTTTTCCCTGCTTTAAGCTGCGTATTCGTCGGAGATTTAATATTTATGATAGCAGTCGGACGAACAGATTTTCCCGGTGGAGACAGCGAAACTCTACTGAGTTCAATAAGAAACAAAATCTTTATTCTTCCAGATGAAACTCAGATTTATTCAGGACACGGACCAATGACAACGGTCAGTCACGAAAAACAGAATAATCCTCTTTTTACATAAAAAAACTAAGCCCCGCACACATATTATACGGGGCTTAGTTTATAGCTAATATTTCAGATCAAGTTCTTTTTTTATGTATGCAAAGTCGATATGCGACTCTACAAGATCAGCGCCATGCTTAATTTTAGCAGGTTCGCGCAGTTTATGCCGCGACAAAATGTCTTCCATTTTTTTCGCTACTGAAAAAGTATCGTCCCGCACTACAATTATGGGAGTCCCCAAAATTTCTGAACGGGTTAAAATAATATCATTCGGGTAAAGATTTCCTGTCAGCACGAGACATGGACATTCTCCCTCAAGCGCAACAAGCTGAACATCCGATCTGTCGCCACCGACAATAACAGCAGAATTACGATGCTTACGAAAATGAGTCATAAAGTTTTCGACCTGCATAGTTCCAATCAGAAAACTTTCAACCGGCTGCTCTTTTTTATTGTGAGCAGAAATGATTTTCCCGCCTAAATGCTCTGCCAGATCACAGACCTTAATCGTTCCCATTAATGAATCTTTAGGAATTACGCCAAGCACCTTAACCCCTTTTCTTTCGAGAAAAGGTTTAATGAGCGAAGTAATTTCATCCATAAAAGTAGGCGGGATATCATTTAAAATTACCCCGATCATGCTGTCACCTAAAGTTTCTTTAAGCACAACCAAGTAGTCATAGTTCAATTCTTTTTGGAATCTATCAATAACAACGCATTTGATTCCCAGAGTTTTAACAAGGTGAATCCCGTCAACTCCGCAGTATTTACCTGAATTCATTGAACCGGAACCTGCGACAAGAGTAAGATCTTTACCCGCACTTATTTTTTCGTAAGCTTGAACTATAGGTTCAACATGATCTTCACATCTGCCGTTAAAAGCCTGAACTTTAAAATCGTGGGTAACTACAACCGGAGTGACAACCTTGGCTGGATTAGAAACACCTAAAACTTCTTGAATGAAGAATGCATCTTCATCACCTAGGCATCCGTCTACTTCAACCGGAATAGCTCCTACAGGTTTCATATAACCAAGACTGATACCTGCTTTCTGAAAATATAGACCAAGGCCCATAACGATCATATTCTTACCGGAATATCCGCTGGTGGAGCCTATATATAAACCGGGCATGAAGGTTACTCCTTATATTTGAAATTTTAACCGATAGTCATACGCATATTGGCGACAACCGCCCCGTCAGGTCCCGCAATAACGGGGCTGAATTCTGCTTCCTGAATTTCCGGCAGATCTGATGCCATCTGCGAGACCATAAGCAGTACATCTTCCAGACAGCCTAAATCAATTGCAGTTCCGGCTCTAGCTCCGCGTAAAATAGGATAAGCCTTAACTTCACGGATCATTTCCTGAGCATCATTAAGAGCTAACGGAGCCAATCTTGAGGAAACATCCCCAAGCATATCAGCGTGAATACCGCCAAGAGAAAAACTGATCAAGGGGCCGAACTGGGCATCCCGTCTGAATGATATTACGACTTCATGTGAATCTTTCGGCCCCATAGCCTGAACTAGGCAACCTGTAATATATGCATCTTTACATCTTCTGGATGCGCGGGAAGTTATTTCTAAAAAGGCCCGTCGCAGTTCTTGAGGAGTATTAAGATTTGTTGCAATCAGTCCCAGTTCATATTTTCTGGATATCTGAGGCGAAGCAATCTTAAGGACAACGGGATAACCGATTCGTTTAGCAGCCTTCGCGGCCTGATTTGATGTTCTGGCTAAAACTGTTTCAGGAATCGGCAGCTCATAAGCTGAGGCCAGATGCTGTGCATCAAGTTCAACAAGTTCCATAAGTCCGATTCTTCTGGAATTAGCCACAATACTTTGCGCCTTTGCAATATCCCGCCTGAAACATACTTCAATAGGCCAGTCTTTATTTTGCCACCTGTGACAGTGCGTCAACGCATCAAGGCTTCTGACTGCCACCTCAGGAAAATCATAACATGGAATTCCACCGTCTCGAAGCATAGCTCTTGATCCGCTGACAGAATGCCCTCCCATAAAACAAGCCACAATCGGTTTAAAAGAATTCTGAGCTGCAGTAATAATCACCTCGGCAACTTTTTCCACTTCTGCGGCGACCTGAGCGATAGGTGTAAGAATTACCAAAATAGAATCGAATATATCATCTTCAATTACAGCTTTAAGAGTCTTTGCATATGTTTCCACTGTGGCATCTCCAACCATATCGACAGGATTGTACAGTGAGGCATAAGGCTTTAGAAAGCCTTTCATTTCATCGATAGTGGAGTTTGAAGGACATGAAACGGCAAGGCTTCCCTTTTCACACATATCAGCGGCAATTATTCCGGGGCCACCGGAATTAGTAACAATTGCGACACTTGGCCCATTGGGAAGAGGTTGGCATGAAAATGCATGAGCCAGATTGAACATATCTTCGATATCGACTGCCTGCAGTACTCCTGTCTGATGAAAAGCAGCATTGTATGCACAAGTTGCCCCGGTTAAGGCCCCTGAATGAGCTGAAGCAGCTTTTGCGCCGGATGATGTTCCACCGGCCCGAAGTAATATTACAGGCTTCTTACAGGTTGTATCATAGGCAACTCTTAAAAAATCCTGTCCATCCTCAAGCGTTTCACAATAGCCTACAATAACTTTCGTATCCGGATCATTAGCAAGATATCTGAGCATTGTAGCTTCGCTAAGCACAGCTTTATTACCCAGACTGATAAATTTAGAAAAACCAACGCCTTCACTGTTGGCCCAGTCAAGTGCAGTATTGCAAAGAGCTCCTGACTGAGAAAAAAATGCAATATTTCCCTGCTTAGTATAATCTACAGACAGGCTTGCATTAAGAGATAGCGATGGATTCATAAGCCCTAGGCAGTTAGGACCAAGTATAATCATGCCGGTATTTTTAGCCATTTTCGCTAGATGCTGCTCAAGCATATACCCTTCGCGCCCAGTCTCACCAAAACCGGAAGAGGTTACAATTGCAGCGCGGACAGGAAGATCAGCCAGCATTTCAACTGCCCCCAGCACTTCTGCCGGCGACAGGCAGATGACAGCCAAATCCGTAAATCTTGGAATCATCGAAATTGAAGAAAAAGCTTTTATTCCTAGAACTTCTTCGCCTTCGGCATTGACTGGAAAGATTTTACCCTTATATCCTGAGTTAAGAAGATTGGCCGCAACGATACTTCCAGAATCCTCAGGATCTGAAGTTGCCCCGATAATAGCAATAGACGCTGGCTCAAATAGAGCCTCTAGCGATGAATAAGAGTGCATTTTTAATTTACTATAAATTTAAGCAGGTTTTTTATGGAAGAAGAATACTTACCCCTACAGCAATGTATCCACTATCGATTTTCGCAAGTCAAGTATTTAACAACGGCATTAACCCATAGTTCATGGGCAAATGAACAGCTTGAACCATGTGAAGATAATGAGCGACTCGAATTTTTGGGAGACGCAGTTCTTGAACTATGCGTAACTGAAGAACTTTTCAAGAGATTTCATGATGCTCACGAAGGACAGTTAACCAAAATCAGATCTAAACTGGTTAAAGAGAAAAGTCTTTCAACAATCGCTCTTGAATTAGGATTAAATAACTTTTCCAGACTTGGCAAAGGGGAAGAGTCGCAAGGAGGCAGAATGAGATCGTCACTGCTTGCAGATACTATGGAAGCAGTTATAGGCGCAGTCTTCCTTGACGGAGGCTACCAAGAAGCCCACGATTTCATTCTGAGAATATTTAAAGATAAGTGGCCTGAATCTTTTGAAGTTGAAACATCTAAAGATTTTAAAAGCAAACTGCAGGAAATAACACAGGCTATCTTTAAAGAACGGCCTACATACATGCTGTCAGGAACTAAAGGACCTGAACATGAAAAAATATTTCAAGTTGAACTGAATCTTCCGAATGGTAAGAAATTTGAAGCAGATGGGACAAGTCTCAAAAAAGCTGAACAGATAGCGGCTGCAACTGCAATTGTTTATTTAAATTCTCAAAAAAACGAAGATTGATCCTACCCAAATAAAGACAGCTCTTCTTATGATATTTTAATCTCTACTATCTGCTAAAAAGGTTAAGGACTGGGAGGCGGTGATCAGCCACCTCCACAGTCCTTAATCGTCACCCAATATGTCATGCGTTATCCGCCAATGAGCTGCATTGCCATCTTCGGTAGCGAATTGGCCTGTGACAACATCGCCACAGCTGACTGAGTGAGAATCTGGTTGCGAACGAATTCAGTCATTTCGCTTGCAACGTCTACGTCAGAAATACGTGATTCTGAAGCCTGAATGTTTTCAGCCTGAATGGAAAGGTTGGTAATAGTATTTTCCAACCTGTTCTGCATAGCACCAAGATTCGCACGAATCTTATCTTTTGAGATAATCGCGGAGTTCAGCTTATCCAGAGCTTGCTGTGCCAAAGCCTGAGTTGAAATGGCGGTCTGTACGCCGAGAGCAGAGGCTGTAGCTGTGCCTACTGAAATATAGTAATAATCTTCGGAACTATCATTACCTGTTCCAAAGTGAACCTTCATTGGTCCGGTTGAGTGCAACCCGTTACCATTATGGGTTGAAGGTGCTCCGGAAAGGTTCCCGTTTAACAGATGAATTCCATTAAAGTCTGTTGCGTTAGCGATTCGGGTAATTTCCGAAGCCATTGCCTGAAATTCTGAATCGATAATCAGACGCTGGTCGGAGTTATAAGTACCGGTAGATGCCTGAGTTGCAAGTTCTTTCATGCGAATGAGCTTTTCATCGATTACCTGCAATGCTCCATCTGCAGTCTGAATCATAGAAATTGCGTCATTAGCATTTCTCATACCCTGATTCAAAGATTTAACATCAGCACGCATAAGCTCGCGAATTGCCAATCCTGCAGCATCATCTGCTGCGGTTCCGACTCTTAAGCCAGATGACAGACGTCGGGTGGAGACGCCTAAATTGCCGTACGCTGTATCTAAATTGCGTTGAGCAGTCATGGCCATAAGGTTATGATTAATGACTAAGGACATATCTGAACCTCCTTGTTGTTCACAAAATTCCGTTTTGTTAACCAACATGAAGCAACACTAATGCCAAAAATACTTTCATTAACAAATATAAAGATTTATAATAATAGATAAAGTCTAGACTTTAAAACTTAAGCAATATCGGTCAAATTTTACCGACTACTTTAAGGGGCACATGTCAATTTATTCCCCTTCTTATAAGACAGCTAAAACTATTCAAACATTTGAATTTATATCTCTTTTAGAAGGTAATTAATTAAAATTCGTTTAAGATATAAAAAGGTAGGTAAAGTAAAATCAGATTAATGCAGTCATTATTCCGGCAAGTATAAAATAAAGAAATCCTTGCTTCCGATACGGCACGATCGGGAGCAAGGATTTCTGGTACCTGTGCAGCCAGGGGAGTCAATCCCGGCGGCGGAGGTTGTAAGAAAGGAGCTTTCTTATAGTTTCAGCATATTCTCAAAGTACATTAGTTTATGTTAACGCTTGAGCTGGATTAGATCACCCATCATAGTATCAGTTGTTGTGATAACCTTAGAGTTTGCCTGGAAACCTCGCTGAGTTGTAATCATATTTACAAATTCCACTGCAAGGTCAACATTTGAGGCTTCAAGAGAGTTTGAAGCAATTGAACCCTTACCTCCGGTGTTAGGCAAACCTGTCAACGCATCACCTGATTCTCTTGTTTCGGAAAAGAGGTTACCGCCTTCTCGCCTAAGACCCCAGCGATTATTAAAATCTGCAAGAGTCAGCACAAAGAGTTCTTGTATCTGCCCGTTTGAATACCTACCTGTCAGGACACCGTCTCTACTTACCGACACGCTTTCCAGGAACCCAGCAGTGTATCCATCCTGAGACCTGAACAATGTGGTTGAACCAGTACTGTAACTTGTTGAAGACAGAGCACTTTTCTCAACGTTGGCAAAATTTGGAACCCGGCTTATATCAGTAACATTTGCCCCAAACTGAGAAGCATTCGTAATTGCCGCGGACCCGGTATTCCATCCTTTAGTAATACCACTTCCTGATAAATCCTGATTTGTCAGACCAAAATTCATTTCTATAGTTGTCGGCTGTATTGAATCAGTAAAACTAGCATTCGAAGTCGACAAAAAGTTTGCCGTCAGGACAGGAAAACCATCCTGAGAGAAGTTTGCAAGAGACCAGTTTGACAGATTCTTAACACCACCAGCACCTACTCCGCTTTTAAGAGTGAATGCGGAAGCTCCGGTCATATCACCAGCGGAATCAAAAGTCATAGTGCCAGTCATTAAAAGACCTGCAGCAGAAGTTGTGGAAAAATTGCTACCACTTAATAATCGCCCATCTTCATTAGGTTGGCTGGTTACAATGAATTCCCATACCTTTTTACCGCCTGCATTACTAAGTGTAACCTGATCATAATAAATTGTTACATTATGAGATGATCCATTAGCATCATAAACTGCGATAGTTGATTGATACCCATAAAGAGAATCACCAAGTGGAGGGTCAGCGGTGCCATCCCATGATTCAAAAAGGGAAAAGTAGGGATTGGCTGCGCTGTCTGAATGACTAACTTCACTTGAATCAAGGTTAGTAATCATATTCACACGACTCGTAGCCTGCGGGGCAGACTGAAAATTCTCTAATCTGATGTCTGTAGGAACTCCAACTGTTCTTACTGTGTTAGTGGTGGTGGTTGAATTTCCGGTAGCAATACCACCGGTAGAGTTCTGAACCTGCCACCCTTGCAAAACATATCCATGAGGATCTGTCAGGTAGCCGTCTTTATCAAACCTAAAATTACCTGCCCTACTATAGTAAGTAGTTTCGTCTTCTTTAGGCTTAACTATAAAGAATCCGTTACCACCGATAGCAAGGTCAGTTGATTCAGAAGTTGTCTCAAATGAGCCCTGTGCGAAGTCAGCATAAATTGCCCCTACCTGAACACCACGCCCAACCTGAGCAATACCAGTCGCAGTGGGCATGTCCTGACTAATCGCATCTTCAAAATGCATCTTTGCACTTTTAAAACCGACTGTATTAACATTTGCAATGTTGTTACCAAGAACAGACATTTTCTCGCCGTGCGCCTGCAGTCCTGTAATACCTGAGAATAATGACGCTGATAAACCCATGAGAAACCTCCTTTAAGTCCCAGTGACTCGTAGTTGTTTTTAGCTTCCAGTTTTTGCTGTATCTTCAGTTTCTGCAGAACTGTCCGCAACAACCGTGGGACTGACAACTTCATTAATATTAAGAAAGTTGATATAACGCCCATCTTTAAGATGTAAGAATTGTTGACCATTATCGGTAACAATCCCTGTAACCTCTCCACTTACTTCTGTTTTAATCATAACAGGCTCACCGTTGACATCTTCCGCAGCCATCGCAATGCTATAAACACCGTCAGGCGCATCCTTGCCACTCCAATCTTTCCCGTCCCATTCAAATTCGTAGGTGCCTTCACCTTTTGCACCGATCTTTTCTGTCCTGATAAGATTCTGATTAGCATCGTAAATATTGATAAATGCGCTTGCGACAGCTTCACCAAGCCCGTAAAATATTTTACTGACTTTACCGTCTAAGCGGCTAACAGTATAACCTTCGGCCTTAACTTCTTTACCTATAAAGCTTACTGCGGAAACCATCTGCTCTTGAGAAGAGTTACCAAGCATACTTTCTAAAGATGTATTTACTTTTGTAAGCTGTTCAAGACTGGAAAATTGTGCGAGTTGAGCCATATACTCTTTATCGTCCATAGGATTTGCAGGGTCTTGATTCTGCATCTGGGTCAAGAGAAGTTTTAAAAAATCTTCGTTCCCCAGTGAATCTTTATGTTCCGGCGCATTGCTTGCGGCCATATCGGCTTCAGCCCGGCCCAATAAATTGCTGTACCCTACATATCCCATGATTCGTACCTCTTCTTTTCGTTAAGCGACTATGTGTAAAACACTTTTGGAAATTGTTGCCGTATGCTCTATATTCTGCACATCCTGGACCAAAGAAGTTCCGCCACTTCGTAAATCGTGCCAACGCTTTTTCATCCCTGCCATCATCTCCTGATAATGTGCACTGTTATGGTCCTGTGCTCCATTCCAAGAAGATTGAGTCTGGCTATCAGCAAGACCTGTTTGGACTTCAAGTTTATCAACTTTAAGTCCCTGCTGTTCCAAGGCATGCTTAACCGATTCAAGTTGGTCGGCTATTACTCTGGCGGTATCAGGATTATCTGTTCTAATGACTGCCTTAACGTCCTTATTACGGACCTGAATCATAACGTTAACAGTTCCGAGCTCGAGAGGATTAAGGGTAAGAGTAAGCTGTTTTGTACCCTGCCCCAAATTCTTAAAAGCTCCTTGCTGAACCTGCTCAAGAATATTGGATTTGGCAGTTTGTTCCCATATTCCTGTGGTCTTTCCTGACGTAGCTATATTCGCTGCATTCTTAAGAGCACCAAGCTGACCTCCGCTTCCTAAAGAATCACCCAAAAGTGAAGGCTCACCTTTAGTTGTCGAACCATCTGTAAGTTTACCGAAAAAGTCATTCCAAGTGTCAACATCTTTGGAATCTGAAAGAATATTTTCAAGCCAATGTTTATTAGTATATTTAGTCTCATTGGCAGTAGAATTATTCTGTGGATTGCTCTGAGAATTATCAGAATTGTTAGAATTATTAGGAGTGTTAGAATTATTAGAAGAATTAGAAGAATTACCTTCAAGACTTCCCTTAGTCTGATTATTCAGCCCATTATTAGATTTATTTTCTGAGCTGTGCGTGCTGTTGGCTACATTTTTATCAATTGACTGCTCAGTAGTATCCTTATGAGTTATAGCAGAATCACCTGCTTCCCCCTGAGATACCGCTGCATTGGACGTTGCCTTCTCGCTGATTTCTTTCTCGACTCCAAGTGAATCGCTGATTACTTTAGCAGAAGCCATTCTAATCTTATCAGGACTTTGATCAGAAGCTTTATCCATAGCTTTCTGAAGTGAAGAGGCTACAGTTTTAACAAGCTTAAGGTCCTTTGCATCCTGCTTTGAACTTTGTTCAGTAAAAGCTTCTTTTAAAAGAGAAAGCCCCTGCTTAATAACATCGGCAGTTGCCCCTTCTTTAGTAAGAAGCTGAGCAACTTTAGAGCTGTTTTCGTCGGAAAGCTTAAATAGCTGACTTAAAGTATTTGTTTCATCTTTAGAAAACTGAAGATCTTGCGAATCAGACATGGATGTAAGCTTATCCTGCATCTTCTTTAAAACTTCACCCATATTCCCCTTGGAAATATCCGCAAGCATATTCTTAGATTCATCTGGACTAAAACCTAGCTTTGCAAAAATTGAGTCCATATTCTGCGTTTGAACAGGAGTCAGAGTAACTCCTTTTTGCGACTGCATCATACTTGAAAGTTCACTAACAAAGACACCATAAGTGATGCCCCCTTCGCTCATGACCTTTTCTTCCAGATCAGCGATATCCTTCTTATCAATACCGTATTCTTCCAGTTCGTCTTTGATTTTATTCCAGTCTTCACGACTTACCTGTAAATTTTGTGGTTCCTCTTTGACTGACTCAAGAGCAACATCACGTGCAGCGGCTTCCAAATGATCCGTTGCACTTTTACCGTCTTCACTATGAAGAACTTTCTCAGGAGCAGAGCGAACTTCATCTATAGCTTGCTCTACAGGCTGGTAAAGGCTCTCAGCAGCTCCATCATTGTTTGAATATAAGAAACTATCGAACATAGAAGAACGATATGAATCTTCAATCAATGGGGTTCTATCAGTAGCTAAAACTGAATTTTGAGCACTTTGTTCAAGATATGGAAGTATTTTCATTTACTAGCTCCTCGCACTTCTTTATTCACAAGGCGTGCCAAAAACAAAAACACACTATTTCAATATGTTATAACTATAAGAATTACTAAAAGCGGGTACTTTCTTCCCTATAAGGAAAAAAAGTTCAGGGTTGGTTACTTTCACTGACTATGGCTGCCAGTTTTTCGTAAAGGGATAAAACTTTTATCCATGAAGCTCGATCATAATCATTATTTTGCAAGAAAAGATGAATATAACCGGCGAATTGACGGAAGATAAGAGGGCATGAATTCCAGAAATTTTCAGAAAGCGGAGCACTTTTCGCAAGCCCTTTGCTGAACTCTTTACCAAACAAAGGCAAATGCGAGCACATTTTACGGGCAAGGAGCGGCTGACTGTCACAAAGTTCAGCCCATATTTTTTCTACGCCGCGACAATCCCACAACCCGAAGGACATACCGAAAAATTCCTGCCAGAAACGGCCGAGAGTCTCTCCTGACTCAGTGGTACGCCCACTTATATGAAGCAGGTTATACAATCCACCGGCACTTCTGGATGATGAGTAAAGCCGCAATCCCGGCAATTTGGTCTTATACAAAGCCGCCCGGTCATTACGAATCATACTCTTTGCAACCGAGGCTATGCGCGATGGACTGAAAGGATCATGGCAATGTAATCTGTCACGCACGCAAGTCCAACATCCAAGGGCGCAACTCATAGTGGACCGCAACACATAATGATTATTCTGATACGGTCCTGTTTCATACGGGTTAACGTTGCCCATGGAAAGGTTAAGCACTTTTACCCCAGACCAAGCCGCAAGATGCATCGGACCTGTATCCGGCGTAATGAAAAGCTCTAGAGACTGCCCTACCGCGGCAAGTTCACCGAGACTAAGCTTACCTGTCATATCAAGTACCGGACCACCAAAGATCCGTGCGACTTCTGCACCAAGATCCTTATCGGCCGGACCACCGAAAAGAACAGGCTTCATTCCTCGCCCAAGGATTTCGGAACAAAGTTTAGACCAGAATTCTATACTGGGCCGTTTGGATTCCTCGCTTGCTCCCAAAAACAGTCCTATGCGTCTGCTATCACTTTGCAAGGTTCTGGGCTCCGGCCATACCGTTTGCAAAATACGATTTAACGGAATACAATCAAGAGCATTGAGGTCTGCCCAGTGAAACCTATTATGTCTATTATTCTCCACAACGCTTGCGCGATAAAGCTGCCAGTTACCGAGAATACGAAAAGAACCGTCTAGCCCTATAACAGGCCCGAACTTTGCTTCTGCTCCAAGCTCTCCGGCAAGAGTCGCGGCCTGCTCGCGAATACTTAAATTTATGATCAGCTCGTATTTTTCCTTACGAAGAAAATCCAGCCCCGCCCACGGGAAATAAATAACCTTAGGGCTTAAAGGCATGAGCGGACGAAAAAACTTCTCCTCCGCCACAACCCATATGGGATGGCCGGGGTAAGTTCGTTCAAGCCACAGAAAAAACGGAAAAGAAAGAATTAAATCTCCCATCCGCTGCATCTGAAGCACAAGTATCGGGCGTTGTGACATGGGGGGAGCGTACAGTATTATTGCTTAAAATTCCACGGTCTAGGTTGACCTTACAACTTTTTATCTTCACTATCAGGATACTCATAAAAACTACCATAAAAATTGAGATATAATGACTACGAAATCAAAGATATCCCACCCAATAATGCCATGGGCCATATGGGCCATGGCAACTTTATATTTCTTTTACGACTACATGCAGCAAGTTGCCCCGGGGGCAATGGAGAAAGAGCTAGCTGTCCACTTTCACGCTAATGCTGCTTCCATGGGGCTTATTTCATCTGTATATTTCTATTCATATGCATTAATGCAAATTCCAATCGGAATAATGGCAGATAGATTCGGTCCGCACCGTCCACTTGCTGTTGCTGCAATCATTTCAACTTGCGCCGGAGTTTTTTTCACTTTTACTGCTACACCGTCAGAAGCAATCGAAGTTCGAATTATCCTTGGAGCAGCAACAGGTTTTTCATTCGTATCCTGTCTAAAATTAGTTTCAAACTGGTTTCAGCCGAAAAGATTCGCTACAATGGTCGGCCTTACAAATATTATCGGTATGATTGGAGCTGTTATGGGAGAAGCTCCTTTAACGCGAGCCGTTGCAATTCTTGGCTGGAAAGGAACCGTGCTTGGTGTTGCCGCATTCGGAGGGATTGTAACCATTTTAATAATTTTTCTTGTTCGGGACCATCCGCCTAGAATCATTCAAAAACATACCCTTGCCGACAAAGGATCAGGTCTTGCTGAAGCTCTTGTTGCGCTAAAAAAAATAACCTGTAATCCCCATGCATGGCTAAATGCGGGCTACGCCGCTACTATAAATATGATCTACACTGGTTTCGGAGCTTTGTGGGGAACATCTTTTATTGCTAAACTTTACGGAATTTCATCAACTAATGCGGCCATTGTAGTTTCCATGCTTTTTATAGGGGCCATCCCAGGCAGTTTCTTTTTCGGCTGGTTCGCTGATAAATTAGGCAAAAGAAGCTTACCTATGATCATTGCCGCCGCAGGTGGACTTATTAGCGTATGCGCTGTCGTATATTTACCGGGAATCCCAATTAAAATAATGTACGCACTTATGCTAATGCTGGGCTTCTTTTGCAGCGGTAATGTTGTGGCATATGCTTATGGTAATGATATAAGCCCGAAAGGAGCCAACGGGATTTCTCTTGGATTTGTTAACACTTTTCTTATCGGAGGAAGCGCACTCGCCCAGCCAATTATCGGCTGGATGCTGGTTGCAAGCTCCAACGGAAACGAATTTACACTTGCAGATTTTCGCTACAGCCTTTCAATATTAATTGCAGCCAAAGCCATTGCGCTCACAGCGGCTTTAATTATAGGACGGACTAAATCTAAGTAAATATAGACCTCACTCCCCAGAAAAAAACGGCCCGCTCAAATATCTTTGAACGGGCCATTTTTTATTAATATGCTGAATTAATCCTGCCTATGCTCACAATGTGTTACCGGAACATTCTCGATAAGATCCTGATTTTCACCTTGCGGGGCAAGCCCGAAAAGTTTTCTCAACACGCGCCTGATATCTTCAAAGATCATATAAACGGATGGGACCAAAACCAAAGTAATAGCAGTAGCAAAAATTATCCCGAAACCGAGTGATATAGCCATTGGAATAAGAAAACGGGCTTGCCTTGACGTTTCAAGAATCATCGGAGCAAGTCCACCGAATGTTGTTAAAGTCGTAAGCATAATCGGCCTAAAACGCGCCGTACCGGCTTCAAGGACCGCATCATAAGCACAATGGCCTTTCAAACGCATTTCATTTGTATAGTCAATAAAGACAAGTGAATCGTTAACTACGACCCCGCTTAAAGCGACTATACCGAAAAGGCTCATAAGACTGAGACTGTATCCCAACAGAATATGCCCGAGAACTGCCCCGACAATACCGAACGGAATACAGATCATAATAATAAGAGGCTGAAAGTAACTTTTAAACGGTATTGCCAGCAAAGCATAAATACCCAGCATTGCCATAAACAAACCAGTAAATAGGCTGTCTGTGCTTTCCTGCATATCAGCTTGCTTACCTTCAAGCGAGTAACCTAATCCGGGATAATCTGCCTTCAGTTGTGGGATAACTTCTTTTACAACAGAAGCAATTATCTGTGCAGATTCCTTTCTAGGATCAACATCAGCAGTGACAGAAATAACTCTTCTACCATCTCTGCGGTTAATAGTTGTGTATGCTCGCCCGTCTTTAATCTTTACAACTTCACGTAAAGGAACATCTGTTCCATCCGGAGTTCTAATGAGCATTTCCTCCAAATCATATTCAGAAATCCTTTCTGATTTCGGTAACCTGACCATAACCTTGACTTCATCTCTTCCGCGCTGCTGACGCAGTACTTCTGCGCCGTAATAAGAAGCACGAACCTGAGCTGCAACGCTTTGAGGTGTCAGTCCAAGACTTCTTCCTTCAGGCAGCAATTCAAAATCAAGCTGCCTTTTTCCCGGTGAATATCCATCATCAATATCCTTTACTTTTGGATAGTGACTTAGAGCCTCTGCAAGGTCCTCAGCAGCCCTATCCAAAACGTTTATATCAGTATGACTAAGTTCAATTTCAAGAGACCCGCCGGACCCGGGGCCTCCTCGATCAGATTCAAATAAAACGGATTCTGCTCCAACAACAGGCCCAAGTTGCTTTCGCCATTTTTTTACAAACATATCGGTTGAAATAGGCCTAGCATCAGCATCAGCTAAAAAGACCTGAACCTGAAGCACGTGACTTCCGCTTGTACCACTTCTTCCGGAACCACCGATTTTTGCATATATACCGCGAACAAGCTTATCTCCGCCATTTTCATCTTTAACGATTTCAGCAGCTTTAACAGCTCGTTCCCTAACCTTCATTGTTACTTCTTTTGCTGTTCCATAAGGTAAATCAACAGTTAAGTAGGCAGAATCTGATTCAATTTTAGGAAACATAGTAAAACCGAGTCTGCCGCTTTTAACATATGCGAAAGTAACCAAAAGGCAGGCCAAGCCAAGTGCAACAGTCAGATATTTCCATGCAACAGCTCTATCAAGAAATGGGCGATACACTTTTTCAATGAACCCCATAAGGCTTGTAGAAATTTTCTGCTGATATTTCATAACAAAAATCATTATTTTGCCGGGCTTTCTTTCAGAGCCATGCCCAAGGTGAGCAGGTAAGACAAAAATACTTTCAATTAACGAAACAGCAAAAACGCTACAGACAACGACCGGAATAATTTTAAAAATTTTCCCCATAATCCCGGGAAGAAAAAACAAAGGCATGAACGCAACAATGTTGGTGAGAACACTGAACGTTACAGGCATAGCAATGTCTTTGGCCCCTTCAAAAGCAGCCTGTTTCCAAGACATTCCCTCTTGTCGCTTTGTATAAACATTTTCACCGACAACAATGGCATCATCAACAACGATACCAAGAGAAATAATAAAGGCGAACATAGATATCATATTGATACTTGTATCTGCAGGCCCAAGAACCAACATTGAACCAAGAAATGAAATCGGGATTCCCATAGAAACCCAGAAGGCAAGCCTAGGATCCAAGAACAGAGCTAACACAACAAATACAAGCACTAATCCCATAAAACCGTTTTTAAGAAGCAAATCCATGCGCTGCTTAAAAACTTCAGAATTATCCGAGCGCACATCAACATGTACGCCTTTAGGCAAACTGCGGTTAAACCTTTCAAGCGTTTCATGAACTGCATCGGAAACAGTTATAGGTGTTTGCTTTCCGATTCTGTACACATTTAGCCGGACTGCAGGGGACCCATTATATGATGTAATTATATCTTCATTTTGAAAATCTTCTTTTACATCTGCAATATCTTCAAGCCGGACCTGAGTTCCATCATTACCTACAACAATAGGTATGCGTGCGAATTCACGTGCATAATCCTTTCGCTCTTTAAATCTTACCAGAATTTCACCGGACTGGGTTTTAATTCCTCCTCCGGGTAATTCAACAGAGGCATCATTAAGCCTTTCAGCCACATCTGTAAGAGTCAGATTATATTCACGCAACTTATCCTGAGGAATTTCTATTGTGACCTGAAGATCGCTTACTTCGGAAAGATCAACCTGAGTAATACCCGGCTGGCTAATAAGTTCTTGGCGTAATTCCTCTGCAAGCTTGCGCAATGTTAAAGTATTTTCATTGCCGTAAACCATCAGCGACAATACCTGACGTTTATGAGTCGCTTCCTTTACCTCCGGCTCTTCAGCTTCTTTAGGAAAGGATGAGATACGGTCAATTTCACTTTTTACATCTTGAGTTAACTGCTGAAGGTTGTACCCTTCAACTGCTTCTATAGTAACTGAAGCGCTTCCTTCGGATGCACTACTGGTAACTTCTTTAACCCCGTCTAACCCTGTAACAGATTCTTCAATAGCTAAAATGATTCCCTGCTCTACTTCTTCCGGACTGGCTCCATTATAAGAAACAGATACAGTTACGGTGTCCTCAGAAAACTCAGGAAAAACCTCCTGCTTTATATGTAAGGCCATCAAAAGCCCACCGACAAGCAGAACAATCATTACCAAGTTTGCGGCAACAGAGTTTCCGGCCATCCATCCAATAGCACCCGGATTTATTTTATTTTTATCAGCCATTGCTGTTATTCCTTCCCTTTATCAGAAACATTTTCACGCAGGTTCATTCCTTTCAAAGGAGTAGAAATATCGGTTAAAACTAACTTTTCTCCATCCACCAGACCTGACTTAAGATAAATAAACTCCTCATCACGCCAAATCGGATCAACTTTCCTGATTTCAAGCTTACCGGAACTATTCATTATCCACAGAGTATTATCGTCACGATATGCAATGCGGGGAACAGCAAAAACATTCTTTAAAAGTCCACTATCGATAGAAACATTTATGTAACTGCCAAGTAGCAATGGGCGAAGACCTTCCTCACCTTTAAGATTCAAAGGATCTTCCACCGTAACAATTACGCGGGCCATACGCCCTTGTGATTCAAGTGAAGGTAAAAGTCGCAGAATATGTCCTTTCCTTTCAAACGAACTTTCACCGCTACCGGAAGTTACACGGGCAATAGAACCTTTAAGGCCGTTAGCTTCACTAGGAAAAACCAAACGGTCCAGCCTATCAACCGGAACAGATACCATAACCCAGAACTCATCAGTTCCTACCAGAGTGGCAATTTCTTCCTGCTCGCCAAGGTTTGCACCAAGGTCTGCAACCTTACTTTCAATCATTGCGGAAAATGGAGCTCTAACAATTGTGCGGGAAAGATCAACACGGGCCTGCTGCAGTTTTGCCTTAGCGGAAGCATAATCAGCTTCTGCCTTCTCCAGATGAGGTTTTCTAAGGGCAAGGCTAGCTTCCTCTACAGTCCCACCTGAGGATTTTTTTAAAAGTTTCCATTCCCTGCCTGCTACTTTCTGATGCCCTTGCTCAACTTCTAAATCATAGTCAGCATCAACAACACTGGCTTCTTGCTGTTTAACTTCAAGCTCGTAATCAAGCGGATCAATCCGCAATATTTCCTGACCTTTTTTAAAATATCCACCAGGAATAAAATTATCGCTTACAGAGATAACTCTGCCGGAAACTTCAGGTTCAAGACTGACTTTACGGGCTGCCTGAACTGTCCCCATAACCGGAGTCCAAATATTGAAATCTTCCGCCTTCACAACCTTCACATCAACCAAAGGAGCTGAGGCTACAGGTGGTTTTTTCTTAGCAACAGGTTTTGTTGCAATCAAAGCACGCGCCCCGAATACGGCAAGAACAATTATTAAAATAGGAACAATCCCTTTAAGACCGATATTTTTGACATAATACATAATTTGCTTGGTCATATCTAAATTTCCTTATTTAGTAGAAACTGTTTTTATATCTGCAACTGTTTTGCCGGAAGTTTCAGAACTGACGGGATTATTCTGTTTACCGTCATCTTCTGATGGAAGTTCATCTGCGGAGGTAAGTGAGTCAGTCCAGTTGCCGCCTAGAGCGCGATAGAGCTCAACTCTGTACAATAAGAGATTGGCCTCATCTTCAACAATATTGATCTCAAGATCCTGAACACTGACAAGAGCTGTCAGCACAGGAAGATAATCTTCAAGTCCCTGCAAATAACGCGATCCAGCTTCATCCAGATTTGTTTTTGCTGCAGCAAGCTGATTTTTACGGGCTTTAATGTATCTATGCTGCCAAGTCTCTTCAATCAAAGCATCTTGAACTTCTTTGTACGCGGTATAAACTGTGTTCTTATAGTTAAGAAGTTTTTCTTCAACTACAGCTCTTGTTCTATCGACTTCGGCAGACCTCAATCCGCCATCAAAAATGGGTCCGGCAATAGAAGCGGCAAGCCCGACCAACCATCCACTATAAATATTAGCAATCTGAACACTGGTCAGAGCTGCATTACCTGAAATATTAAAATTCGGAAGTCTATCAGCTCTTGCAGCAGCTACGGCCCAGTCAGAAGATTTCAAAGCAAGCCCTGCTGCGCGTATATCAGGCCTGTTGGCAAGCAAATCAAACGGCAACCCAACCCCGGGTATAGGTGTCAGTTCCGGATATTCAGCAGTTGCAATGTCAACTGTTCCGGCAGGGCGACCCAGCAGCAGAGCTAATTCGTTAAGCAAAAGCCTTTCCTGTGATTCAACAGGAGGGATTAAAGCTTTAACACGGGCAACAGTCTCACGCTGCTGATAAACATCCAAAGCGGTGGCCAAAGAGTTTCTGAATCTGAGTTCAATCAGCTCTAAGTAAACTTTATTAGTTTCAAGCTGTTTATAAAGAATCGCTTTTTTATGACGTTGCGTTTGGATTTCGAGCCAGCGGGATACAACTTCCGCTGCAACTGTCATTGCGGCAGTATTTACGGCTTCGCGTGAAGCCAGATAATCTAGCTCACCGGACTTGGCGTTCGCCTCAATTTTTCCCCATACATCTATTTCATATGCGGCTTCGAGACCGATCTTGTGATTATCGGTAGAGGTGGAACCTTTTTTCCCTTCAGTACCGTCTGAGCCCGTTTTAGTTCCGGTATACCCGGCGGAACCATCAAGTGTAGGATACTTTGCGGCTCCGGCTTTTAAGGCTGAAGCTCGAAGCTGACGCAATTTTGCCCATGCGATACGTACATTAAAATCATCTGTGAGGGCTTCTTCCACCAGACTGTTAAGTTCAGCATTGCCGAAACTCTCCCACCACTTACCGAAATTCTGCGGTTCAGCGGAGTAAAGCGTGTAAGAGAGGGGTAACCCCATTGTTACCCCTTCGCGTGAGTCCGGCCTAAAAGGTGAGCATGCGGATAATCCGAAAACAACAATCAAGCTGTATATTAATACTTTATACTGATATGAAGGCATAAATTTAAATCTCCATTGCATTCCATTTTTCATTCTAATATATCAAGAGGGATAAAAGAGTATTACCATGATGATAAAATTTGTTAATAATTGTAAAAAAGAACAGTTTCGCTCTTCCATGAAATGAGCTGTAAGGGTACTCCCGTAATATGGTAAAACAACTGTCCATACTAATTATCGATGATGACTCTAAGCTTAGAGACTTGCTCACCCAATATCTTGATGGATACGGCTTTAAAATTTTAACTCTTCCATCAGGTGAAAAAACCGTTGAAACGGTCAAAAGAGAATCACCGTCACTCGTAATTTTAGATATTATGATGCCCGGAAAAGACGGACTTGAAGTATTGCGAGAGCTACGCCCGCATTCAAATGTTCCTGTAATTATGCTTACAGCAAAAGGTGAAGATACTGACCGTATTGTAGGTCTTGAACTGGGTGCTGATGATTACATACCCAAGCCCTTCAATCCCCGTGAGCTGTTAGCCCGTATCAAAGCAGTACTTCGCCGCGCAAGAGATTCTGAGAGAAACGGCGAAACTAAAAACAACTCAGGAGTTATAAAAGTTGCCGGACTGACTCTGAGCGTAGCCCATCAAAGACTTGAAATCGGAGATGAACAGCTGGAACTGTCTTCAACAGAATTTAAACTGTTGCATGCCTTGATGAGTAACCACGGAACTCCGCTTACCCGTGATGATTTGATGACTTTAGTCTGGGGAAAAGATTTTAATGCCTTTGACCGCAGCATTGATGTTCATATCAGCAAACTAAGAGCACTCTTTAAACCATACCCGGAGCATGAATCACGCATACGAACCATTTGGGGAACCGGGTATATGTTCGTAGGTGAAGAATGAAAATAAGCAGACTTTACCTGAAAATCTTTCTAGCCTTCCTGCTGGTACTCATGATTTCTGAGTCTACGGTCATATGGATACTTCACTCCAGATGGGCTGATAATCCCCATGTAAGAAGAACTGAAAGCCAATTAATGGCCATAAAAGACCTCACGGAAATGGAGATATCAAAGAAGCGCCTTTCGCCGGAACAGGAAAAAGAAATCCTCACTCCAATACTTGCAACTCTTAGCAAATCTTTCAAAGCTGATATCTGGATTACGGGACCATATTCAGAAGTTGTTGCATCATCAAAAGAAACAGTCCCTGACCTAGCTCAACACCTGACAGAAGAACCTTCAAAGACTCCGGCAGACGTATATATATATAAAGGACGACGTAAAGGCATGAAGTCCATCTATGGAACATATACTTCCGATATTCCGGCAGGCTATCCTTTTAGTTACCATTTATTTCATCCATGGAGACAGTTCGAAGAAGAAACATGGTTTCTGCGCGGACAACTTTTTATCACAATACTGGCTGCAATTTTCCTTTTCCCAGTAGCTCTGCGTATAATCGGACCTATAAAAAAACTTACTATCTCTGCTGCAAAACTGGGACAAGGTGATTTAACCCAGCGTGTAAAAGTACGTGGTAAAGATGAAGTTGCAGATCTTGCCAAAACATTCAACCACATGGCTGAAAGCCTTGAAAAAACGATTAAGAGTAACAGAGAACTTACTGCCAATGTATCCCATGAAATGAGAAGCCCGCTTGCACGGATGGGAATTTCTTTGGAAATGCTCAGAGAAAAGATAAATGATAACAAAACAGATCAGTGCAAAGGACTCATTAGTGGAATGCAGTCAGAGATTATCCATATGGATACACTCATCGGTAAAATAATAGAATTTTCAAAACTGGATATGCACACAGCTCCGCCGATGGATGAATCTGTTAACCTGAGTTTGTTGATACAAGACCTGCTACGCCAATACCAGCCAACCGCAGATCATAAGAACTTTGAAATAATCAGTAATATTGAAAACGTAGTCATAACTGACTGCAATCAAAACTCTATCAGAATAATCTTTGATAATATTATTGGAAATGCGTTTAAATATACTGAGCAAAATGGTATTATCAGAGTAAAGCTACACTCAGAAAAAGATAAAGACATCTTAAATAAAGCTATCGTTGAAATAACCAACACGCATGATCCGGTTCCAGAAGAAGAACTTGAAGAAATATTCAACCCGTTCCACAGATTAAAAGGCCACGACACACCGGGGTACGGCTTAGGGCTTGCTGCCGCCTTGAAAATTACGACCATGCACCATGGTTACATACAGGCCAAAAATTCTGAACATGGGTTTACAATCAAAGTCACCCTGCCTATTGCAAATGGGTAAAACTTCACTTTTCAAATATACCAGTTATAACCATTAGTGATTACTTATTTTTACAACCATAACTCCGTAACAATGTGAAACTATATTACTTACTTTTTTGTCTGACTATATTACTTTTTCCAATGCGAACAGTCGCAGCGGAAATTCTTTCCGTTGCGGGCAATAAAAGTACTGAGCAAAATTATCAAAAACTAATAGAATACAAGGGTGGAAACCCTATTGCCATTACCGATTACAGCTCCCCGTATTCTTCCAGACCAGTTATATCACTTCTGCTTTTACGACAGGCTCTGCACTTAGGTGGAATAGATGCTGATTTCGTTTATATTTCCTGCCCTAACCCGGGAAGGAGTATATCCGAAGTAAAAAAAGGGCGCGCAGTAGTTTATTCATCGGACATGTGGGAGCAGGATTTTGATAGTTCTGTCTACAAAACCTCACCGATTATACGCAAAGGAGAATTTCAAAAAGGGATTTATGTAAAAAAAGATTCACCACTATTAACATCCCCCAATGTAGCGAATGATCTTAAAAACAAAATACCTTTGGTAGAACACACATGGAATATGGACATAGCCATATTAAAAAAATGTGGGTTCAAATACATCCAAACCGCACCCAAATATGACCTGCTGTTCAAAATGATCAATAAAAATCGGGGAGATTTCACTATATTAGAATTTCCAAGAAACACTGATCTAATTATACAAAATAAAACTGGAGACTTATATCCCATCCAGAACACTAAAATAGTATTACCAGAGAGCAGACACTTCATGGTTTCTAAAATAAATCCGCAAGGTAAAAAAGTTTACGAAGCTTTGGAAAAAGGTCTCAGAATTATGCGTAAAAATGGAACTATAGACAAAGCTCTGAGGCAGTCCGGTGTGATCAATGACAAGGTAAAAAATTGGAAAGTTGCTTTTGAACAGGAATGTAACGACTGACGCTTTAAAGCAATATTCATAGCATTCAAACTGGCACAAACATCCACCAACTAAATTTAATCCTCTCTTCATAAAATATCGTCTTAACCGTCTTTTTTCACTTTATAAGAACTTTTACTTCCATTTTTTGGAAAAATTTCATACATTCATGTATATCTTGAACATTAAATAATTATCAAAACAAACTCTGAGAGAGTGTTCACATGTTATTAGAATTCAGTGTCGCTAATTTTCGTTCTATCGGAGAAGAGCAGACTTTATATATGCAGCCAGCTATTAAAAGCAAAAAAGATGATGACCATAACATCTTGCAGACAGGTATTAAACGCGAGCCGGAGGCTTTACCTTGTGTGGCAATTTTGGGGGCAAATGCTTCGGGTAAGAGTAATATTTTGAAAGCGTTATCTTCCTTGAAAGAAATTATTCAAACTTCTGCCCTTAGACAAAAAGATAGCTTATTTGAAGACAACCGCTTCCGCTTAAATCCTATCTACACCAACAAGCCAACTTGTTTCATGATAAAATTCATCGCTAAAGATGGATACATGTATCAATATTGGCTTGATCTTGTTCCAGAAAAAATTATCCGCGAAAAATTGACTGTAATTCCCAACACAAAAGGAGCAAGGGAAGTAATCCTTATTAACAGGAAACAAAACAAGATAGATCTTCACCGTTCAATCCACCCACAAAAAAGATTTCTAGATATGTGGAAAGCGGAGATTAATAACCAACAAACAGCTCTTGCATATTTAGATAACAAAGGTGAAATATCGACATTTAAGGATATTACTAAATGGTTTAACAGGTTGCTAATATCTCACACTGCTAACTTCCCTAGTTTAATTACAGCTAATGTTGTTAACTCTAAAGTCATTGAAAAAGAGCAAATCATTTCTCTTCTAAAATCTGCTGATATTAATATCCATGACCTTTCATTTAAAAAAAAGAATAATTCTAAGAAAAATACTCCCATCGAGGAATATGTTTTGAATTCTCCTGATAAATGGTTCAATTCATTGTTAACAACAAATTTTATACATCTAGACGTTCACGGTAATAAAACCTCATTAGATTTGCAGAATGAGGAATCAAATGGAACCCAAACAATTTTCAATATATCAAGTTCAATCATTATGTCACTTAAAATGGGAACACAGCTGATTCTTGACGAATTTAACAGTGCCTTGCACCCCTACCTAGTCCGAAAAATAATCCAACTTTTCACGAACAAAGAAACAAACCCTAACGGCGCACAACTAATTTTTGCTACCCACGACGTAACCGTCATGGACAAAACTCTCCTCCGCCCAGACGAAATTTATTTTACTGAAAAGGATAAAGAAACCTTTGAAACAAGGCTTTTCAGCCTGTCTGAATTTAAGGGCGTTGGGTCAGTCGCTAAAAATGATCGCGGACAAAAACTTTATAAAGATTACCTTGATGGGCGATTCGGTGCAGTTCCAGAGGTCGACTGGGACGGTGGCTTATAATGGCACGTCCAAAGATCACACCAAAAAATCAGCGCCGCCAAAATATAAATATTTTATTAATTTGTGATGGAAGGACAGAAATAAACTACGCAAAATATGTTTTGAACAGCTGTGTTTCATCTAAATCGAACACCATAAAAATAGATGCAAGAAAACTAAATTCAATTGAAGCTGCACAAAAACATATTCTAATATGTCCTACGAGTTTTGACGCTGTATTTTTTTTAACAGATCTTGAAAATACACAATTATCAGAAACCAAGATTAACAGTCTCATTACACTGCAAAATTCAGCCAAAAAACTTTCAAACAAAAGAACAAAATGGGCTGTATTCTTTAATTATCCATCAATTGAATATTGGTATATTTTGCATTTTGCTGAAAGAGCAAAGTCATTCATGAATGCGACAGAAGCAAAAAATTTTCTAAAACAAAAATATAGTATCTATGAAAAGCCAATGCCCAGAAACAGACAAGAAGCAGAAATATTCTGTGCTAAGTTAGAATCAGCAATAATCAACTGTAATAATTTAAATACAACTGGGCACCTTTTACCCTACGCAAACAGAATAACTTCACATATTCCTTTGACAAATCCCATGACTGAAATGCCAAACCTGATTGACATGATTAAAAAGACAAAACCTACCAACAAAAATTAAAAAACTCCCTATATAAAAGTTTTTGAAAAGGAGTCCAGAGGGGAAACTTTCCTAAAAAAGTTCCCCCTCTGGACTCCAAAAACTCTTCTCTAATCTTACCTACTTCCAAACCTTCATAAATTCAGCACAACTTTTTCCATCACCGAGATGACGGATAAGAGCAGAACCGAACACTGCCGCGTCAACCAACCCTTCAAGCTGTATCAGCTGTGACGGATGTTTCAATCCGAACCCTAGAGCAACCGGAATATTAAATATTTCTTTTGCCTGCTTAAGGCCAACCTTAATTTCTTCCGGCAATGAATCACGATCACCCGTTGTTCCAAGTACCGAAACAAAATAACAAAAGCCATTCCCACCATCGGCGTATAGTTTCATACGTTCAGGTGATGTATTAAGTCCTACTAGCGGAACAAGGGCTACTTCGTTTTTGGCTAGTAAATCACGGAATTCGACACCTTCTTCGTACGGTAAATCGGCAATAATCAAACCGTTTACCCCAGCGGAATTGGCATCTTTCGCAAACTTTTCAAGACCGTATTGCAGTACCGGATTGTAATATCCCATCAGTACGATGCCTGCATTTATCTGCGAACGGACTTTTGCTAATCCTTCAAGAATCCATTTCAAATTAACTCCGGCATCAAGGCATTTAAGGGAAGCTGCCTCAACAACAGGACCATCCGCAACAGGATCGGAAAAAGGCATTCCTATTTCAATTATGTCCGCTCCGTTAGCATCCAGTTCAAGAATTTCTTTCCAGAATTTTTCTTTATCCGGATATCCACCGGGAAGAAAAGGAATAAGAGCTGTGCGCCCCTTTGCATTAGCATCATTTATTTTATCAGCAAGTGTTGTAATAATCATTTTATTTGCTCCGCTATTTTCCGTGCTGCTTGAGATAGTCTTCAAAAATATCCATATCTTTGTCGCCACGACCGGAAAGGTTAACAATTACGTTTGCACCTTTTGGAATAGAATCTTTATTCTCGATTGCCCATGCAACAGCATGAGAGCTCTCAAGAGCAGGAAGAATCCCTTCATTGTGGCAAAGCATCTTAAAAGCATTAATAGCCTGACTGTCATTAACCATTCCATACTGAACTCTTCCGGATGCATGAAGATGAACATGCTCAGGACCTACTCCGGGGTAATCAAGTCCGGCAGAAATAGAATGTGATGGAAGTATCTGTCCGTCCTCTGACTGCAAGAGCAAAGAGTGCGCTCCATGCAGAACCCCTGGAGTTCCTAAGTTAATCGGAGCGGAATTAAAGCATCCCGGTTCACCTGTTCCGGCAGCTTCTACTCCAACAATCTTAACAGATTCTTCACTAACAAACTCATGGAACATACCAATTGCATTGGAACCACCGCCTACGCAAGCAACAACCATATACGGCATCTCGCCAGTACGTTCTTTAAACTGCTGTTTTGCTTCGCGACCTATTATTGATTGAAATTCTCTTACGAGAAGCGGGAACGGATGCGGTCCGGCAGCTGTTCCGAAGCAATAATGCGTAGTGCGCTGATTTGCGATCCACATGCGAAGCGCAGCGTTTATTGCATCTTTTAAAGTTTGTGTGCCGGATTCAACCGGAATGCACTTTGCTCCGAAAAGCTCCATACGGCGAACATTGTGAGATTGACGTTTAACGTCAACTGCGCCCATATAAATTTCACATTCAAGATCAAGAAGTGCAGCGGCTGTTGCAGTGGCAACTCCATGCTGACCAGCTCCTGTTTCAGCTATCATCCGTGGTTTACCCATCATTTTTGTCAACAACGCCTGCCCAACTGTGTTGTTAATTTTATGAGCACCAGTGTGAGCTAAATCTTCACGTTTCAGCCAGAGATTGAAACCGAGTTCTCGAGAAAGATTAGCACAATAAGTAAGAGCTGTAGGACGACCGACAAAGTTTTTAAGCAAACTGGTAAATTCCTGTTGGAATTCAGCCGATTTTAAAATTTTCCCCATAGCCTCTTCAAGCTCAAGAAGCGGAGGCATAAGCAGCTCCGGTACAAACTGTCCGCCAAAATCTCCAAAGTATCCTCTTTTCATGACTGGTTCCTCTTATTTGCTAAGTGCACTGAAACAAAAGCTGCACTCAATTTATTTATATCTTTAATACCGGGACTGACTTCCACGCCGGAATTCAAATCAACACCACTCGGCTTTGCACAGCTTATGGCTTCCAGCATATTTCTTGCTGTAAGTCCTCCGGCCAAAAACCAAGGATTCGGGATTTTAACTTCTGAAAAAATTGAAAAGTCGAGCGATTTGCCATGTCCACCTCCGGAACTTCCGGCATCAAAGAGCATATAGCGGCAAAAAGGAGTATACCTATCTATATCCGCCTGAAACTCCTTTACCGAATCATACCGCTGAGGCCAGAGCACTTTAATCACACGTTCCCTGCCGACAGCTTTACAAAATTCTTCATTCTGTCCACCGTGAAGCTGTGCAAAATCAAGTTGTCCATTCTTCATAGTTTCAAGAACTTCAGTCGCGCTCTGCTTTACAAACACCCCTACTTTTTTAGCTTTCGCCAGCTCAACCGAACGCACAAATTCCGCATCCACACACCTCGGGCTGGAAGGATGAAAAATGAACCCCAGAAAATCAGCACCAAGTTCTTCGCAACTTGCAACGTCTTCCTTTCTAGTCATGCCACAAACTTTAACAATCATGTTCATCGCAAAGCTCCGCACTTAGCTCCGGTTACTAAAGAATTTAGTTTATCCTGCGGGCTTGCGCTCGACATTATGGATGTTCCAACCAGCACACTGTCATAACCGATCTCGGCCATTTTTATGCAATCATCCGGTTCATTAATGCCGCTGGCACAAATCCAAATTTCGCTGTCATCACGTTCTTTAATAAAATCTAGAGACCTACTCATGTCGATTCCGAGAGTATCAAGATCACGATTGTTAATCTGAATTACTCGCGCTCCGGCTTTTTTAGCCCGCATAAGATCAGCCATATCAAAAGCCTCAACAACACAATCAAGTCCGGCCTCATGAGTTTTATCAATCATCTCTTTAAGCATCCCGTCATCAGCAAACATACGTACTATAATTAATAGAGCCGAAGCAGGAGTTGAAGCGGTCTGCACAATCTGAAGCGGATCAACTAGAAAATCTTTGCGAAGCATCGGCAGCCCGCAAGGTTTAATTTCGTCCAGATAGGAGATATTACCTTTAAAATACTGCTCTTCCGTTAAAACAGAAATTGCAGAAGCTCCTCCTCCGGCATACATATTTGCCACTTCGGCAGCCGTGAGCCCGAGATTAATATCACCTTTGGAAGGGGAAGCCCGTTTATACTCGGCAATAACTTTCATGCCTAAGTTGTCACGCCTGATAGCGTCAGCAAACGACGGGCGAACTCCCGCATAAGGCGCAGGCAAAGCCCCTTTCGACTCAGCCTTGTGGAGCATGTCCACTTCGCGTTGTTTGGCTATGCGAAATTTCTCAAGCATCTCCTAGTACTCCTTGCTAACGCCGACCGCGACTTTTGCTTTTGCTTTTTCAATACCGTCAGCAAGGCCGATTCCATCAAGTAATGAAATTGCTGCTCCAAGATTTAACGCAACCATATCAAGCATAGCTTGCGGGGCTTTTCCCTTTAAAACTTTTCGAATCGTATCACGAGCATTTTTACGGTCAGTGACCGCTACATCCGCAGGCGATGAAAGAGCAAAACCATAATCAGCAGAATCAATTTCAAGCTCAGTAAGTTTTCCATTTTCTACAAGAATAGCTTTGTTAATGCCGAAAGGAGTCAGCTCATCAAAATTGCCTGCTCCATGCACAACATATGCCTTATCAACATCTGTTAAAGTCAGAACTTCTGCCATAAGATGCATAATTTCAGGTCTGCCGACACCAATAATCTGATGAGTCGGTCTGGCTGGATTTAAAAGCGGTCCCATCAGATTGAAGAGAGTCGGGATACCCAGCTCTTTTCTGATCGGTGCAATTTTCCCAAAGGCCGGATGATAATTCTGCGCAAAAAGGAAGACGAAATTATCACTGCCGAGAACTTCAGGCACATCTTCAGGGAGAGTTGTTATCGGAATTTCAAGTTCTTCAAGAATATCTGCACTCCCGCAGGAAGAAGACACAGCTCTATTCCCATGCTTAACGACCTTATAGCCCATATCTGCCAGATACAAAGCGACGGCAGTTGAACAGTTAAAGCTGTTACTGCCGTCACCGCCTGTTCCGCATGTATCTATAAGTTTCCCGCCCAATCCTTTAACAAGTTTAGATTCTTTGAGTGCTGCTTTTACGCCTGAAGCAACTTCCGCTGCAGTTTCTCCCTTTGCACGAAGTCCCATGAGCAACGCTCCGGCCTGTACTGGAGAAATTTCTCCTGCAAAAAGAGAGGTAAATACGCAGCCCGCCAGCTCTGCTGAAAGGTCTCTGCCAAAAGTAAGCTCTGTAAGAGCCGAGGTTACACAGTCCGCCATTTTACTAACCCTATTCCCTTAGATTAATGATGGTTGATTAAATATTTCCCTCAAGGAAGTTCTTCAAAAGTTTCGGTCCGTCAGGAGTTAAAATCGACTCTGGATGAAACTGCACTCCCGCCCAAGGACGATCTTTATAACGAAGTCCCATTACTTCTTGCTGATTTGTCCATGCTGTCAGTTCCAAATGCTCAGGGGCTTCATCAACATTAACCACTAAAGAATGATAGCGGCAGACTTCAAAGGGGTCATCAAGTCCGCTGAACAATCCGTCATTATTATGATAAATTTTTGAAGTCTTACCATGCATAATGCGATCCGCACGCACAACAGAAGCTCCGGCAAAATGCCCGAGAGTCTGATGACCTAAGCAAACTCCCAGAACAGGTATTTCTTTAGGAAGACGAGCCAGAAACTCTAGACTGAGCCCTGCATTTTCAGGATTGCTTGGCCCCGGGGAAAGGCAAACCATTTTAAGCTTTCCGGATTCAGCAAGTTCCAGAATTTCCTCGCGATCATTTCTAAGAACAAGCGGATCAGCTCCGAGTTGCTGGAAAGCCTGAACCAGATTGAAAGTGAATGAATCAAAATTATCAACAAGCAAAAACATCGCCGCCCTCCGATTGCAAAATTTCTCTTAAAACTCTTGCCTTATTGTTACATTCTTTCCATTCCATTTCAGGATCGGAATCGTAAACGAGTCCGGCCCCTGCCTGCCAATGACACTTGCCGTCTCTGATCCACATTGAACGGATGGTGATTCCGGTATCAAGATTGATTGAATCCTTATCCAGACCTATAAAACCGATTGCTCCGCCATAAGGTCCGCGGGGCACTTCTTCGAGTTCAGAAATTATTTCCATTGCTCTTATTTTGGGAGCACCGGAAAGAGTTCCGGCGGGAAAAGTGGCCTGCAAGACATCAATGGCATCATATTCATCACGAAGGTCAGCTTCTACATATGAAGTCATGTGCATAACATGGCTGAAATATTCAACCTGCATAAATTTCTCAACGGTAACAGAGCCGGGCTTGGCAATACGTCCAAGGTCGTTACGACCAAGATCGACAAGCATTACGTGTTCAGCCCGTTCTTTAGGATCAGCAAGAAGCTCTGCGGTATATTTTCTATCTTCAGCAGCATCTTTACCTCTTGGACGGGTTCCGGCGATTGGACGGACTTCGAGTCTGCCACGTTCACAGCGAGCCATCATTTCAGGGGAAGATCCAAGCAGAATTTCTTCACGGCTGAATTTCATGTAGAACATAAATGGCGATGGATTTGCCTGCCTGAGACGACGATAAAGGTCGAAAGAATTACCGCTGAAAGGAGCTGAGAAACGGGTAGAAAGAACCACCTGAATGCACTCACCTTCTGCAATAAGTTCACGCACTTTTTCAACGTTTTCCATATACTTTTCACGTCCCGGTACAGCTACAGGCTCACCGACTACAGTAGGTTCGCATTTGCTGTTGAAATCCTGAGGTGTGAATTCCGGCTTGGCCCCTCCATCAAGAGAAAGAAAGCAGCAACGATGTTTTAAGTGGTCAAATAAAACAACCCGCCCAGGCAGAGCCAAACGGACCTCAGCTTCTTTAGCTGGAATTTTATCAGCCAACTTAGGTTCGAGCATTCCGGCAATACCGTAACCGAATGTGCCGTATAATCCTCTTGTCAAAGCTGGAAGAGGGCCGACTTCCTCCTGAGGATTCACATGCAGAGCTTTCATCACTGCGCGTAACCCTTCCAGAAAATCCATACCTGAATACTGTGCAAGCCCGGCAAGACGAGAGTCTGCGCACTCTACAGATAATTTTCCGCGTACTGGCGACAGGACAAGCCTAAAATCCCAAGCAATAAGACTGTATCGTCCAAGTCTTCCGTCAACTTCGGCACTTTCGAGAAGTATTCCAGGTGCATCTCCAACCAGTCCAAGATAAAGACTGATCGGTGTTTGCACATCAGCTGGCAACCATTTGCCGTACTGAGTCAATTCGATTTTCATATCTCCTGCTCCCTTTTAAATTTTTTTAATTAACACTTACAAAAAACACTAAATATAAAAAAAGCCGCATCCTCTGGGAGAATGCGGCTTTACTTTTTTTAAATACAGTTCTCCCTAGGTATTGTTTTCACGCCACCACCAAGAAGCACGTTCGGAAAGGAGGTCCATATCACCGGATGCAGCAAGGCTGAGGAAGGAACGGAAAAGTCGAATAGCTTCAAGGCTATACTGATTTGCATCAGAAATAGTTACAAAAAGATCACTATCCTGTGTTACCATTTTACGCGCGGACTCAAGCCTACGCCTGAAAGACGGAGTCACAAATTTTTCAATGTTAGGCAGTTCTCTCGCACATGCTAAAAAAGCTATGGTAGAACTAAAATTTAAACTTTGAATCATTGCCATTGCCCGATCATGTTCTTCTTCAGTTGATGCGAATGCGCCAAATCCTAAACGACTATAAAAATCTTTAACGGACTCAAGCGCGCCTTTGTCTTCTTCCCTTCCTGCAACAAGAGCAACTGTCGGCTCAAAATCAACAGGAATAGTTGCGCCGAATAAAGGGTGAGTTCCTACAACAGGGCCGTCATAAGCTCTTACCATCTGCTGCAAGGGGCGCCCTTTTACAGAACCTACATCTGATAAAACAGAACCTTTTTTCATATGAGGAACAACCTTACTAAGCACCTCATCCATAACAGTTACCGGAACACATAAAATAACGAGATCACTAACGGGGAGGAGACGAACCATCTCTTTCTCATCAAGAGGCTGATCAAATCTATGGACAAGCAACCCTGCCCGTTCGGCCTTAAGGGCTAAAAAACCTCCCATCTGCCCTCTTGAACCGACTACGGCAATGCTATGGATTTTGCTAAAGTCAGATTCCATGTTAGCAACCATTCCCCTTTTTAACTTTATCCCATTCCTTCCAGAACTCAGGGAACGACTTTGCAACACATTCCGGTTCCTTAGCAACAGCTTCAATTCCGGCTAAGCTGAAAATAGCTGTACTCATTGCCAGTCTATGATCGTCATATGTCGAAAAAATTATTTTTTCACCCTTTTTCAGTGGTGCCGGAAAAATTTTAATGAAGTCATCTCCGATCTCGGCTTTACCGCCTGCTCTTATTACTTCAGTAGCACTGGCATCCAGACGGTCACATTCTTTAATACGCAAATGCGCTACATTAGTTATAGTTGTAGGGCTGTCAGCAAAAGCTGCTGCAACTGCTACCGTTGGAACAAGATCCGGACACAGCCCCATATCAACTTCAACTCCATGTAACTTTGAAGGGTAAACAGTAACTCCGGAAGAGTCACTTTCTATCTTCGCGCCCATAGCTTTCAAAATATCAATAATTGCCCTGTCGCCCTGCAAGGAATCAATCGCAAGCCCTTTAACTCTGACAGGTTTAGTTCCAACCGCTCCGGCAGCTAAAAAGTAAGACCCGTTACTCCAGTCACCTTCAACTTCATAATTGTCTTTTTTGTAATCAGAAGGATTCACGCGAAATCTTATTTCACCGGGGACAACTTTAGAAACTTTTCTCCAGTTTGTCTTTTTCCACTCTCCGTTCTTAAAAGCTTCAACAGAAAATGAAATTTTAAAATCTTCCATAACCTTAAGAGTCAATGCAACATACGGCCATGAAACAGCTTTTTTGCCTACAACTTTAATCACCGTTGTTTTATGTGCATACGGAGCGGCCAACAATAAACCTGAAAGATACTGACTGCTTTCCTCAAGGGAGATTTCAATATCTCCGCCAAGAAATCCATTAGATTCAAGAGTTACAGGAGGATATCCTTTTTTATCGGCAAAAGTAACTTTTACGCCCTGAGACTCAAGAGCTTTGGTAAGTTCTCCGATAGGACGGTCATGCATTCGAGGTGTTCCCTGAATACGAAAAACGCCTTTTCCGGCTCCTGCAATAGCTGTGATAAGTCTACAAGTTGTTCCTGAATCTCTCATTTCAAGAACAGCTGGTTCTTTTAAGCCGCCGTGCGGACCATCATGCAGACCTGTAACGGTGGTAGAATTCTGCTCAACACTGAACTGCGCTCCCATGGTTGTAAGGCAGTCCATAGTCCGATTGATATCGTTACTGTCAAGCGGATCAATCACCACAGTCGACCCGTCTGAAAAAGCACCTGCGATAAGTGCTCTATGCGACATAGACTTTGATGAAGGAGCCTTGATTTTTATTACATTATCAGAAGTCATCCGTTTATTCCTTTTTTTTAAAAACAGTTGTGAGAACTAAAGTCTACTTCCGTTCTGCGATCCACTTGGATAACTTCCCAGAATTTTGAAAGTTAGACAGCGTGACCTGAGTTCATCAATGATGCTTTCATATTCATCAGCACTGAGATTGCCCTGAAGATCTACAAAAAACATATACTTCCATTTTTCACCTAAAAAAGGACGAGATTCCAGCTTAGTCATATTAATATCTTTACCGGAGAGAACATTAAGAACTCCGACGAGAGCTCCCGGCTGGTCAGGGGTGGTAAAAAGAATAGTGGTTTTATCTCTTTTACCTTCGATTCCCGGTTTAGGACCGATTATTAAAAATCTTGTCCAATTATCCGCAAAATCTTCTACAGCTTCACAAACCACATGAAGTCCGAAAATATTAGCCAGTTTGATGTTGCCCAAAGCTGCGCATGTATCATCACCCTGTGCAACCATTGAAGCTGCCTTTGCAGTAGAATCAACAGCTTCCAACTTCACATCAGGAAGGTTACTTCGCAGCCACCCGGCGCACTGTTCTAAAACTTTTATATGTGAATAGACTGTCTTAATCTGATCAAGCCCAGAACCTTTGGTAATTAGAGCATGACTGATACGGCTATACAATTCATCCTGAATATAAACTGGATAACGCATGAACAAATCAACATTCTGCCCGACTGTTCCTGCAAGAGAATTTTCAAGAGGAATAATGCCAAGGTCAGCTTCACCTTTGGAAACAGCTACAAAAATGTCTTCAAAATTATTTTTCGGGACAAGATCAGCCTGCCGTCCCATGTGCTCTAATCCGGCAAAGTAAGAAAATGTTCCTTCAGGCCCCAGATAGACAACTCTTTCAGGGCGCTGCAATCTGCGTGATGAGGAAATAATCTCGCGATAAATACCCTCGAGATGTTCACCTGGAAGCGGACCGGGATTACGGTCTGTCAAACCTCTGAGAACTTCCTGCTCTCTAAAAGGTTTAAAGATTTGATCTGCGGACCCTGCTTTGAGCTTACCTACCGAAAGAGATGCTGCAGCTCGCTTATTGAGAAGCTCAAGTATCTCACCATCAAGTGTATCAATTTCTTCTCTGAGGTGATTCAAATTCTTTTCGCTGGATTCTGACATTCTATTATTCCTCGACAATCTCTTCAGTAATACGCATTCCAAAATGGCGTCCGGCATCATCAAGACGGCACATAACTTCATCGCCCGGCTTAATTGTGACTACGCTTACAGGTTCGCCTTCACCACTTACAACTCTTATTGTTTCTGCATTCTGCAAAAACACTTTACCTACAACCGGACCCTGCGGAGTCGCAACTTCAGCTGTTATAAGCAGCATAGGTCTAACTTCAACCTTGCACCTACCGACTGTTGCAATAGAAGTTTTTCCGGCGGCATCGACAATAAGGATCTCAGTTCCGGCATTAAGCTCCTGCAAGTAAGTAGTTTTGTCTCCGGGCATTTGTGCATAAGCATGAACAGCTCCGGCATTGACCCGGAACGGACGGGCCGCAACATAAGGGTTTGATTCTGTTTCACCGTGAACAAGAAAAGTAAACCCGCTTGAATTACCCACCAGCATACCCTGCCCTTTTTTAAGCATGGAGATTGTATCTACACAGACACGATGGCCGAGTCCCGCAGATTCAATCTTTGTAATCTTAGCTTTTTGTAATTCCATATGTCCCTGACTAAGTTTAAGTTCTGCAACAATTGTCTTAAGATCATGTGCCGCTTCCGGCAAAATAACAATTGTGTCTGCTCCACGCTCAAGAATTCCAGCGGCAAGTATAGCACGGTCCAAAGATTCAGCCTCAAGGGCCAGACTTTTAACCTGTGCAAGAATATTTTCTACAGGTATAATCTCCCAACCTTTTGTAAGACAGACTTCACGGCCTTCCGCCGCAAGACCTATTGCAACCTCTTCATCATTTTTCTGATCAATAGCAACAAGAGGCATATCTTCCGGAGTGATAACAGTAACTCTGCCGAGTTCGGTAATAGCTTTAACATGCTCAGGTTCAGCAAGAATCGCATCAACACCAGACTCAAGAGCTAATGTAAGAAGTTCTTTATCAAATGGAATCGCTTTAAAAATTATCTTTTTCATCATTATTCCCAATTATGTTATTCGCCAAGAAATTCGAGAGCTGCTTCAACAGTTTCGTCCTGATGGACAACTTTACTAAGAGCTTTTACCAGCTTCACGCGATTTTTATGCTGAAAAACATTGCGTCCAACGGAAAGACCGGCTCCACCTGCGCTGATTGAATCTGAAACCATCTGGAGAAAAGATCTTGTTGAATCGAGCTTAGGACCGCCTGCGATAACAATCGGAATACAGCACCCATCAACAACACGTCCAAAAGACTCAGGATCACCGGTGTAAGAAACCTTAACAATATCAGCGCCAAGCTCTTCACCTGCACGGGCACAATGTGCAACAATTTCAGGATCATATTCATTTTTTATTTTAGGTCCGCGAGCGTAAACCATAGCAAGAACAGGCATTCCCCAGCTGGTGGCTTTTGCGGAAACTTCACCTAGATCACGGAGCATCTGTGTTTCAGTCTCATCTCCGAGATTGACATGAACACTTACAGCATCAGCACCACGGCGGAGAGCGTCTTCAACAGAACCTACCAAAACTTTAGCATTGGGAGTGGGAGAAAGAGATGTGCTAGCAGAAAGGTGAACAATAAGACCGACATCCTGCCCTTCGCTACGGTGTCCGCAACGAACAAGACCTCTATGACCGAGAACAGCGTTGGCTCCTCCGGCAACCATGTCATCTACAGCCTGTCGCATATTTTCAAGACCTGCGATGGGGCCGACACTGATACCGTGGTCCATAGGAACAATTACTGTTCTTTCAGTTGCTCTATTGAAAATTCTTTCAAGTCTGATTTTTTTTCCGACATCCATTTTAATTCTCCGATTGTTTCACCCTTACTTCAAAACCGCTTTCCTCTGGCGACCTCAGCTAAAAAAAAAGGGCCGCCGGCGAGTTATCGCCTGCGGCCCTTTAGTAGAGGTAGTTTGCTAAGATTTTTTATTACTTACGAGCAAACCTCCACACGACCACAAGCGTGGGTGCACCAAAAGTAAAAGTAATAAAAAAATGATTGGCTAGCGCCTGAAGAGTTGAAAGTTTGCATAGGAAACACGTAACCACTCTCGCTCAAAAGAGTCAACAACTTTATTAATTTTTTTCTATCATATATAATACTCGATAATTGTTAATTTCAAATGAAAAACAAAAACACGCAAAACTAATTAGTTACTTTTTTGTCAATTTAAAGAACATAAAAGTACACAAAAAAGTATATTAATACATTTTTGTAACCCATAAAAACACCAGTTCCTACAAAAAATCAATATTATCAATTAGTTAAATAATTGGCACGGTAAATGCTTGGTTAGCAACATCCTTAAAGCAATTTACACCCTGGAGGAGGACTTCATGATTTCTAAATTTCCATCAATAGGCCGGAAAATTTCGACCATTCTCGCTGTGCTGATGCTGGCTGCACCGACTGCAGCTTTTGCTGGCGAAGAGTATCTTACTCAGACCCACGCTAACATTTTATGGACACTTGTTGCTGCCATACTCGTTATGTTTATGCAGGCAGGATTTGCATGTGTTGAAGCAGGATTCACCAGAGCCAAAAGCGCCGGTAATATCCTAATGAAAAACTTTCTTGATTTTGCCGCAGGTTCTATCATCTTTTTCCTTTTCGGCTTCGGACTCATGTTCGGACTTGATGCTGCAGGTTTTGTAGGAACATCAGGGTTCAGCTTGGCAGGAGTAGGCCTGACCAGCCCTGACGCACAGTGGACACTGACCTTCTGGTTCTTCCAGTCTGTTTTTGCCGCAACTGCAGCTACAATTGTTTCCGGTGGTATTGCCGAACGCACAAAATTCAGCAGCTACTTCTTTGTTACCATGATAGTAACAGGACTTATCTACCCTATTTCAGGTCACTGGGCATGGGGCAGTCTCTGGCTCGGAGATTCAGGAGCAGGATGGCTTGAAGGCTTAGGATTCATGGACTTTGCAGGCTCAACTGTTGTTCACTCCGTAGGTGGCTGGGTTGCTCTTGCAGGAGCTATCGTAGTCGGACCACGTATCGGGAAATACACTGCTGACGGAAAAGCAAAAGCTATTCCAGGCCACAACATTCCATTAGCATCTCTTGGTGTATTCATTCTTTGGTTCGGTTGGTTCGGATTCAACCCGGGCTCAACAACAACCGCTGACGGTTCAATCGGTCTCATCGCAGTAGTAACAAGCCTTTCCGGTTGTGCAGGTCTGCTTGGAGCAATGATCACATCTTGGATCAAATACGGAAAACCTGACATTTCAATGACCTGTAACGGAGCCCTCGCCGGCCTTGTAGGAATTACCGCAGGCTGTGCAACTGTCTCTCCTGCCGGTTCAATCATAATCGGACTGATTGCAGGTGTGCTTGTAGTACTCTCAATTGAATTGATTGATAAAATATTCAAAATTGATGATCCAGTCGGTGCTGTTTCCGTACACGGTGTCTGCGGAGCATGGGGAACACTAGCTTGTGGATTGTTCACAGTTCCTGAACTTCACGACGGTGTAGGCGGACTATTCTACGGCGGTGGAGTCTCTATCCTGACTACTCAGATCATAGGTGTTGTAACAGTCTTTGTATGGGCATTCGGTGCAGGTCTCATCACCTTCATGCTCGCTAAAGCATTCATCGGAATCAGAGTAACAAAAGAAGAAGAAATGAAGGGCCTTGATATATCTGAACACGGAATGGAGTCTTACAGCGGCTTCCAGGTCTTCTCTAACGAATAGTCACACAATAGAAAGAGGAATGAAACAAATGAAACTTATTATTGCATATATTCGTCCCGAGTGCCTGACTCCGATAAAACAGGCTCTCTACGCAAAAGGAATCTACACCATGTCCGTAACCAACATTCTTGGTTCAGGTAGACAGGCAGGATTCACTGAAACTTATCGCGGTGTCATTATGGAAGTTAATCTTCTTAAAAAAGTACGCATAGAACTTGGACTTGCCGCAGATAAGGTTGAAGGTGCCATTGATGCTATTAAAGCCGGTGCTCAGACTGGTAAAGAAGGCGACGGAGTTATCTTCGTTCAAGACCTTCCAAGAACTATCAGAATCAGAACCGGTGAAGAAACTCTTTAAAATTATGTAAAGCTGAACGGGCTTTCCAGAAATGAAAAGCCCGTTATAAACAGCCCCGATGACCACCCACATCGGGTCCACCCAAACCGGTCGAACGGTCTTCCACTCCCATTCGGCCGGTTTTTAATTTTATTAAAAAATGCTTAATACACCAACACTATCAATTCACGAAATCATAGAGAGAAACTGCTTGGCAACGATGTTTCAGCCAATCATCTCCATGAGCAGAAAATCCGTGCTGGGGTATGAAGCTTTGACGCGAGGACTCAACCCTTATACAGAGCAGGTAATCTCACCGATAAACCTGTTTGCAATGTGTAATGATGTCGCAACGCTTACAAAACTCGATAGAGCTTGCAGAAGAAATGCCTTCAAGACCTTTGCTCCCATTTCAAGAAAAAACCGCTCCTTAATACTTTCTGTAAACATTGACGCGGCAGTGCTTGGTAAAAACACTCAGTCGTTAGGCATTACGGGGGAAATGGTTAAGGAATTCGATATTCCATTCAGCAATGTAGTTATAGAAATAATTGAATCGAAAGCAGGGAGTGAAGAAGTTCTCTATAACTTTACTGAGAATTGTCGCAAAATAGGCTTTCTCATTGCTCTTGACGATATTGGAACAGGCCATTCAAATCTTGATAGGATACCAGCCCTTAAGCCAGATATAATCAAAATTGATCGTTCACTGATTAAAGATATAGATTCAAAATTTCATAACCTTGAAGTCACCAGATCTCTTATAAACCTTGCAGAAAGAACAGGAACTCTTCCGCTTGCGGAAGGGATTGAAACGACTCAGGAAGCCTTGACCCTTATGCAAATGGGGATTGATGTTTTCCAAGGGTTTTACTTCGGTAAGCCTATGTGTGCTGAAAATGTGCAAAAAGACCACACTGCTCCGATTAAAGCACTGTCTTCAAGATTTAAAATCCATACAATGGAAAGACTTGCCGTAAAGAAAAGGCTCGAAAATTCTTATAAAAAATTAGCAAAAGAACTAAAGACACTCATTTCTTCAACGCCTACAGAAAGCCCAGATGCAATTTTAACTTCATTTATTGATGAGAACAGCTCCATTGAGTGTGCCTATATTTTAGACGCAAACGGGAAACAAATTTCGCAGACAAGCTGCAATCCATTCAGATTAAGAGAAAACCGCAGACTCATTTACCAACCTGCGCCTAAAGGAGCAGACCACTCCCTTAAAGAGTACTATCTGACCATCAAATCCGGTGAAAAGTGGCATACAACTACACCTTATATTTCTCTTGCCTCAGGAAATACATGTATAACAATTTCATCAAAACTAAATTGTGATAAAAACAGCCCGATACTTTGCATTGATATCAGCACCATTTAAAAAAAATAATCTGGTTTATATTCTAAAAACCTTCTGTTACCTTTTTTTAAATAACACAAAATTGGTATTGGTAAAGGATGCTATACTCGCTGCTTGCTGAAACAATTTTACAGCAGGCAGATTGCCCATGTATTCACTAGGAGAGCTAATGTTTTTTAGAATTAAAATTATTACATTTATTTTTCTTTTGATCATTACATCAATGCCAGCAGCATATGCTGATACAATTCACCTTTTAAACGGGGATAAGTTAACTGGAAAAGTCGATGTAATGACAAATGGAAAACTTAAACTCTCTACAACTTACGCCGGACAAATTGTAATAGATTGGGGACAAGTTCAATCTCTTGATTCTGATCAAAAAATAAAAGTTTATATTAAGCCTGATCAACAAATAGAAGCTGACAAGACTGCTGTTGCAATAAAATATGAACAAACACATAATATTGGACACGGAAAAAACATAAAAACAAGTGAAGTTGCAGCTATTAATTCCAGCCCTAAAGATTATACTTTTAAAGGTGGTATACAAGCTGGGTGGAACAAAGCTTCTGGAAATACTCGTAAGGAAAACATTGGTGCATCTTTTGACCTAACATATGCGACAGGTAAAAATCGCTGGAAAACAAGAGCTAACCATTACTGGGCAACGTCAAAAGGACAACGATCAGACTACAATTGGCTTTTATCTGCCGATTATAACCGTTTTTTAGATAAAAAAATTTACGTCACCGGTTCTGGGCAAATACAACAAGATCAATTTCAAGATCTCAAGTTACGTTCAATTATCGGCACAGGACTTGGTTACCAGTTTTTTGATAGTAAAAAACTTAACCTGTCAGTTGAAGCAGGTCCTGCATATATATGGGAAGATTACGCAACCCGCGACAGCAGAGACTATGCAGCAGGAAAATGGGGTATCAATTTTAACTGGTGGGTATTTCCAGACCACCTGAATCTATTTCATAATCAAATGGGATTAGTCAGCTTGGAAGACTCTAAGCACTGGCTCTGGCAGTCCAGGTCTGGGATAATGTTTCCAATTGTAAAACGCTTCTTCGGATCATTCCAATATAACTATGACTGGACCAACGATCCAGTTTCAGGAAAAAACAAGATGACTCACGCTTAATGTTTAATCTTGGTTATTCTTTTGCTGATTTTCCATCACTTTTTGATTAATGATCACCCAAGCGACACAATGCCGAAATGAAATGCTTTCTTAATACAATTTATACTTATATTTTAGTATATTAAATTACGCATCACTTTTTATTTATAGTTACGGATTAACGACAATGATCACTAACACCCGCAAGGGTCTAATTTCTGCTGCATCCGCATTTATTATGTGGGGGCTGCTGCCTATCTACTGGAAAACTTTAACGGGAATACCTCCCCTTGAAATTCTCTGCCACCGTATAGTCTGGTCTTTTTTATTCTTAGCAATTGTTATTTCATCCAAAAAGAGATGGACAGAAGTAATTGCAGCCATGCAGGATAAAAAAGGTAAATATCTACTTATTGCCAGCAGCTCTTTAATTGGAATCAACTGGTATGTTTTCATTTGGTCTATCAACAACAACCATGTTGTCGAGGCCAGTCTGGGATATTACATAAACCCTCTTGTGAATGTATTGCTCGGCTTCATATTCATGAATGACAAATTAAATAAAATGCAAGGAGCTGCAATAGCTTGTGCGTTCGCCGGAGTTATGTACTCAGTCATAGACCTTGGTAAATTCCCCTATATAGCTATAACTCTGGCCATCAGCTTCGGACTTTATGGACTTGTTAGAAAAATTATGAAGGTTGAATCACTGCCGGGATTATTTGTTGAAACAGCAGTACTGACTCCTATTGCAGGCGGCTATTTATTATGGCGGGTATTTCAAGGCACTATAGGCATAGGCAAATTCGGAATTGAGGCAGATATACTCCTTCTTGGAGCCGGGGTGGTTACATCTCTTCCGCTTATCTTTTTTGCTATCGGGGCAAGAAACTTAAAATTGATGACACTCGGAATGTTTCAATATATTTCTCCAACTTTAATGCTTTTACTCGGAATATTTATGTATGATGAGCCCTTCAACCAGACTCGGCTTATAACTTTCTGTTTTATCTGGACCGGAATTGCAATCTACATTTTTGACAGCCTATATAAACATAAGAACAAAACCAAAAGGATATCTTAAAAATCAATCCCTAGAGAACTTTTACTGACAATTTATCGGGCAATGGACTGAAGCTGTATCTCAAGAATCTCAAACATTTTTAAATCACAACTTTTGCTGAAACGTTTAAAAGCATTATTGACCCTTTATCCTTTTATGTTAAAAAGAAATAATGGTTTAATATGAATTCACTCAACTTTATGATTTTTTGTATATATTTTTATTTATAATTTTCAGGAGAAAAAATGAACTCGCGTATAGAACATGACTGCATAGGCTCCATGGATGTCCCTGATGATGCTTTCTACGGAATACAAACATTACGGGCCGCTGAGAACTTTAAAATAACCGGCATTCCTATTTCGCACTACCCTCATATTGTTAACGCTCTTGCATATATTAAAAAAGCAGCAGCAATAACAAATAACGAACTCGGCAAATTGGACGATGACAAAACAAAAGCTATAGTCTTTGCATGTGATGAGCTACTCTGCGGCAAATACCATGAACACTTCATAATTGATATTATTCAGGGCGGTGCCGGTACTTCCACTAACATGAACGCCAATGAAGTTATTGCAAACATCGGTTTAGAATTCTTGGGGTATAAAAGAGGAGAATATGACAACCTCCACCCGAATATTGATGTAAATATGGCACAGTCCACAAATGATGTTTATCCTACCTGCCTGCGAATTGCTCTGCTTGATAAGATGGAACTCCTTATGGGCTCCATGGAATACCTTAGAGAAAGTTTTGCGGCTAAAGGTGAAGAGTTTTCTCATGTGTTAAAAATGGGCAGAACTCAGCTTCAAGACGCAGTGCCTATGACACTCGGTCAAGAATTTACCTCATACGCCGTAATGATAGGTGAGGACATTGAAAGAGTCCGCGAAGCAATGAGCCTGATATGCGAGATTAATATGGGCGGAACGGCTATCGGAACAGGACTTAATGCTCCACCTAAATATGCTCCAAAAGTCACTGAAAAACTTAAAGAACTTACTGGATTCGAACTGGTACTTGCTCATGATCTTATCGAAGCAACTCAGGATACAGGTGCATATGTTCAGCTGTCCGGAGTCCTTAAGCGTGTTGCTGTTAAAGTTTCGAAGATATGTAATGACCTGCGCCTTCTTTCTTCAGGACCGCGTTGTGGATTAAATGAAATCAATCTACCACCCATGGCTCCAGGATCTTCCATTATGCCGGGTAAAGTTAATCCTATTATTCCTGAAGTTGTTAACCAGATTGCCTTCACAGTAATCGGCGGCGATGTAACCATCACAATGGCAGCTGAAGCCGGGCAATTAGAACTTAATGTTATGGAGCCTGTTATTACTGCCAGCCTGCTTAACTCACTAACTATCATGAGACGCGGATTCAGAACTCTTGCAGATCGCTGCGTTTCAGGAATTACCGCCAATGAAGATATCTGCAGAGGCTATGTTGAAAACAGCATAGGACTGGTTACGGCTCTTAATCCTTATATCGGCTATGAAAAATCGACAGAAGTAGCGAATGAAGCCCTTAATACCAATCGATCCGTTTACGATATTGTTATTGAAAAAGAGTACATGTCAAAAAAAGAACTGGATAAGGCCCTTTCTCCAGAGAGCATGATTTCCACTCACCCGCTGAATTTAGACCCGAATATCTAATTATAGCATTTAAATAGTCCTGCAAGACAATAAGTTTTGCAGGATTTTTTTTACAGCAAGGACATTAATCTATCCATAAAGGAGAACGGCATGACTCAGGGAAAATCAGTATCAACGATGGCAATGATGTTTGTTGTCGTTGGCAACATGCTTGGTGCAGGAATTCTTGCTGTGCCTGTAAATCTATGCGCAGCAGGGTTCTGGCCTTCAGTCGTCGCAACTTTAGCGATGTGGCTGTTGATGACCTACACCGCTATCATTTATTCAGACCAAAAAAGCCTGACCACCAACGAGCATGCCGATTTACCGACCTTTTTCGGTCAAGAGCTTGGCCCAATAGGTAAATGGGTGACGATTGCCGGGAATGCTGTCCTTCTATACGGAGTATTGGTAGCGTACCTTACCGGAATATCCTCAATCATTATGAGTTTGCAGTCTTCAATCTCTCAACCTGTTGTTATGACAATATATTTTATAGTGGTGACAGGCATTACCGCATTTGGCATGATAATGATGAATAAATGCACTCCATACATGGTTATCACTATGTGGATAACATTCGGAATGCTTGTTTTTATGACGGTACCGGATGTTTCTTCAGAAAACCTTGCTAAACTTGATTGGTCCTATGTACCTGCCGGACTTCCAGTTCTGCTGATGGCCTTTCATTTTCACAACATAATTCCGAGTATCAGCCGCGCTCTTAATCACGACCGCAAAAAAGTTCGTTTCGCAATCATCGGCGGAACAACTATCGGATTACTGATGAACTGCATCTGGTTACTGGTAGTACTCGGTGCACTTCCGCTATCCGCACCTAATGGCATAGATTTAATAACCGCCTTCGGTAAAAACCAGCCCGCAACAATTCCGCTTGGCTTGTTACTCAAAACTCCTGTGTTCTCATATGTAGCTCTTGTTTTTGCTTTAATTGCTATGTCCACAGCGTTTATGGCAAACGGAACAGCACTCATGAGCTTTATGAGAGATCTTACCGCCACATATTTAGGCACTAAAAACAAATTTCTGGTCTGGAGTTTAGCTTTTATGCCTCCACTTTTGGTAGGATTGATTTATCCGGACATATTCTTAGTTGCCATAAATCTTGTAGGCGGAGTCGGAGAATGTTTAATATTTGGGATTTTGCCGGGATTCATAGTCTGGAAATATTCAAAACACGGCAGCTTTAAAAAAATAACTGGAATTATACTTATCGTTTGCTTCAGCGCAATATTCTTAGTTGAAATAGGACAAGAATTAGGACTTCTGCATATTAGTCCTGACGTGGAATACTGGTCCCACTATACTCACAAATAATCTTAAATCATAACCTCAAAAAAAAGCCTCCGCAGAAATTTCTGGGGAGGCTTTTTTTGCTGGCAACAAATCTAATATTCAGTCTTGCTCTTAACTTTCCACTCTCCGTATTCCTTCTTAAGAATATAAAGAGCGTTTTCAGTAACTTGATTATCTTTAAGATCAATGATCACGGAATAGGAACCTTTAACCCACAATTCAACTTCATCAGCAGTACGCGTCCTGATATTAAATCTGAGCCCGGAAGTTGATATCATAGCTCTCTTATATTTCTCAAGGACACCACGCTTTTCAAGCATTGACCTAAAACTTTCAAAGTACGAACTTTCACGGATAAACTCTTCTTGCACAAACATGCGGGGGTATTCTTCGCTTATGGTCACAAACGCTGTATAAAACTTATCGAAGAAATTTTTCATTTCTCTAAGAAGCAATTTTTCCTGCTTTAATTTTTCTATTTTTTCAGCCAATTTTTTTTTCTGCTCAGCTGTCAACTTAGGCTTTTTTATTCTCTCTTTTTTACTTATAACTAAACTGGCTTTTTCTTTTTCATTTGGAAGATGGTATTTAATTAATATTTCTGAAATTCCTGCCTTTGCGATTTTACCATCGGAATAAACAGAGTCGGCAATGATCTCTAAACTTTCGGTTATGCATGCAACAGCTTTAATAGCCTGTCGTTTCGAAATATTTTTTAATGTTGCAGACTGCCTATGAATCCCTCCAAAGGAAACCTCAATTTTCTTAACCCTGCTCACCTTTTTACTTTTTAAATTCACTCCATTAATAAAAGAAATTGTATCTACAACCACTTCTTGCGGAAAAGAAAATTGCAATTCTTGTATGGTCTTTTTACCACCAGTATTAAAAATCCACCCTGTACCAGTGTCATTATCCGTAAGAATGGTAGCATTAAATGGGGTTTCACCAGTTTGAGGAGTAAAGGTTGAAGCTTTAATATTTATTGGTTTAGCACCGCATATTACGGGGAAAGAAAAAATAATTAGAATAATAAAAAACAATTTGCGAAACATTATAAGCTCCAGATAATTACAGACGTTACTAATTTCAGGTCAGGTTTAATCACACCTAACATAAAACGGCAAGGCCTAAAAAAAGAAACGCCCGCTTCCCTTTCGGGGAGCGGGCGTAAAGAGCAGAAAAACTGCCTATATACTGATAACTACCAGCGTGGGCGTTCTGCGCGAGGTTTAGCTTCGTTAACCTTAAGGTTACGACCATCGAAATCCTTGCCATCAAGGTTGTCGATAGCTTCAAGAGCACCGGCATCGTCCATTTCGACGAAACCGAAACCGCGTGGGCGGCCTGTTTCTCTATCTTCAATAAGTTTAACGGAAATGACTTCACCGAAAGCTTCAAATGCTGCACGGACGTCGTCTTCACTAGCTGACCAAGGCAAGTTGCCTACATAGATGTTCTTAGACATTCAATATTCTCCATAAAAAGTGATGATGCATGGCACTCATGTGCCATTTAATATATAAAAAGGACAGCGTTCAAGATGCTACGCTGCGCCTTGATATACCTGTCTTTCCACCGATGCCTTCGTAGAGGTCACCGATTCAATAGAAAGACCTTGGACTAACCTAGAGAGGAAGTCAAGAGAAATTATTATAAAAGAAAACAAAAATCATAATAATTATTTTCTTCCTAACATATCTGATACTATTAACGCTTTACGCGACCTGAGGGCTTACCGGAAGCCTTACCAGCAAACTTACCAGAGGATCTACCTGAAGATTTTCCTGAACGGCCGCGACTATCCCCAGAAGTTCGTCTCTTATCAGATCCATATGAGCGCTTAGGACCTGCGGGCCCCCGTCCTCGTCTCTCAAGACCAGGCTGACTTTTACAAGGCTGATCATAATCAAATTCAGCAACCTTTCGGCGATCAATAGATTTTCCGACAATTTTTTCAATTTCACGCATTAACCGTTCATCTTCTCTGGTAACCAGACTTAAAGCCACTCCAGCCCGTCCTGCACGACCGGTACGACCGATACGATGAGTGTATGTTTCAGCTGTGTCAGGCACATCAAAGTTGATAACATGCGTAATGCGGTCACAATCGATTCCTCGTGCAGCAATATCTGTAGCGACCATTACTTTAAAAGTTCCGTCTTTGAATCCGTCAAGTGCACGCTGACGCTGATTCTGACTCATATTGCCCTGCAAAAATGTGGACTCATGCCCTCTAAAACTAAGCTTTCTGGCCAGATTTTTTGCGCGATGCTTAGTACGCGTAAAAATAAGGACACTTTCATACTTCGTTACATCAAGAAGAGTCTCTAAAAGTGGTGCTTTAAGCCCCGATTGAACAGGATAAAATTCATGCACGACTCGTGCTGCCGGAGCAGTATTAGCAACTTGAACCGTAGCAGGATTAACAAGAATTTTACCAGCAAGATCCCGAATATCATGCGGCATAGTAGCTGAGAACAATAAATTCTGACGATTTACAGGCAGACGGGAAAGGATCTTTTTAATATCAGGCATAAAACCCATATCAAGCATGCGGTCTGCTTCATCAAGAACCAGAACATCAACTTTATCGAGCTTGAGCACGCCTTGATTAAGAAGGTCAATAAGTCTTCCGGGACATGCTACAATAACCGTTGCCTTGTTAGCAGCTTTAATCTGAGGATTAGCACCTACGCCTCCGAAAACGGCAGCACTGCGAATTCCAGTCTGCTTACCAAGAGAAATAAAATTCTCATGAATCTGCAAAGCCAGTTCTCGCGTTGGAGCAAGCACTAAAGCACGAACTGGGCCTTGAGTAGGTACCTTGCTCTCGAGCAGACGCTGTAAGATAGGTAAAGCAAAAGCAGCAGTTTTGCCTGTTCCGGTTTGAGCAAGGCCCATAACATCCTTACCTTTAAGGACTTCCGGTATTGCACGAACCTGAATTGGAGTTGGTGTAGTATAGCCGCAAGAGTTGATTCCGGAGACTAAGCGCCGGTCAAAGGAAAAAGAATCAAAATTCACAAGTATTCCTGGTGTGAAAGGAGAATATATAACGACGGCGCGTGACGGCGGTCGTATTCCGATTATTTCGGAGGGTATTTATCTGAGGCTCTGGAACATGAATTTGATCTTCATCCGGCTTGATGCGGAATAGATTTGCCAATAAATGGCAAAGAGAATTTCTGTGAGTCCAGTCACGCTGAGGTGAGGTCTATTTACTCATTATATAATAAAAGTAAAGTTTAATTTTGACAAAAAATAATGGTCCATCCGTTAAAAAGCCATTTTATCTTAAACAACAGGCTATTAGAACAGATGGACCATATAAATAATTATTTAGAAAAAGTGACTTCAAAAAAATTGAACTCTACTTTTTTAATTAGTAGCGGTAGTGATTTGGTTTGTAAGGACCTTCAACATCAACGCTGATATAATCAGCCTGTTCTTTTGAAAGAACTTCAAGCTCAACTCCAAGACGATCGAGGTGCAAACGAGCAACTTCTTCGTCAAGTTTTTTGGAAAGGATCATAACACATGGCTCATAAGTATTCTGAGCTAGGTCGATCTGAGCAAGGACCTGGTTTGTGAAGCTGTTACTCATTACAAAGCTAGGATGACCTGTAGCACAACCGAGGTTAACCAGACGCCCTTCAGCCAAAACGATTACAGATTTACCTGATTCAAGAATCCATTTATCAACCTGAGGTTTGATTTCAACCTTCTGAATTTTTGGATTATCTTCAAGGTAAGCCATCTCGATTTCGTTATCAAAGTGACCGATATTACAAATGATAGCTTCATCTTTCATCTGAGTAATATGTTCACCGGTGATAACATGGTAGTTACCAGTACAAGTTACAAAGATATCTCCACGGTCAACAGCTTTAGCCATTGGAGTAACTTCAAAACCTTCCATTGCTGCCTGAAGAGCACAAATCGGGTCAACTTCAGTAACAATAACACGAGCACCGAAGCCACGCATGGACTGAGCACAACCTTTACCTACATCACCGTAACCGACAACAACAACAATCTTACCTGCAATCATGATATCAGTTGCACGTTTGATTCCGTCTGCCAAAGATTCACGGCAACCGTAAAGATTATCAAATTTTGATTTGGTAACAGAGTCGTTAACATTAATTGCAGGGAAAAGAAGTTCTCCGGCAGTCTGCATCTGATATAAACGATGTACACCTGTGGTTGTTTCTTCAGAAACACCCTGAATTTTTTCAGCGATTTTAGTCCATTTTGTTGGATTTTCTGCCACTGAAGCCTTCAAACGGTTGATAACAAGCTGAAACTCTTTGTTGTCATATTTCTTTTCAAGCATGGAAGGATCTTTCTCAGCCTGAACACCTTTATGAACCATAAGTGTTGCGTCGCCGCCGTCGTCTACGATAAGGTCAGGACCGGAACCGTCAGGCCAAGTCAAAGCCTGTTCAGTGCACCACCAGAATTCTTCTAGACTTTCACCTTTCCAAGCAAATACTTTAGAAGTTCCATTTGCTGCAATAGCTGCTGCTGCATGGTCCTGAGTAGAAAAAATATTACAAGAAGCCCAACGCAAGTCAGCGCCGAGTTCAGCAAGAGTTTCGATAAGCATTGCAGTCTGAATTGTCATGTGCAGGCTGCCCATGATCTTAAGACCTTTCAGAGGTTTTTCTTTACCATACTTTTCACGCAGAGCCATAAGCCCCGGTACTTCACGTTCGGAAAGCTGCATTTCTTTGTTACCCCAATCGGCCAGAGACATATCAGCTACTTTGTTATCCATTTTAGGATCTAGTTTAATCATTATATCCTCCAAGTTTTTTACGGGCTATCCGCCCATTATTGTTTTTCTGCAACGTAAACCAGTACAGTAAGACCTTCCTGCACAGGGAAGTTATGAGTTGTAACAATGCCGAGTCCGGCCTCATTCATCCACCCGTGGAGTTCATCTTCCGTAAACCCCAGTCTACGGTCACCATATTCGGTGCGCATTTTTTCATTTGAATGCATTTCAAAATCTGCAACAACCAGCCTGCCACCAACTGTCAGAACTCTTGCGGCTTCTAAAACAGCTCTGTCAGGATTTGGTAAATGATGTAAAACCATTGAAATTACGGCAAAATCAGCTTCTAAGTCCCGCAGGGGCAGATGCGTAAGCTCACCTATCCGAAGGCTAACATCAGAATTTTCGCCGAGGTGTCTGACTGCCAGTTCAAGCATTTTATGTGAACTATCAACACCTATAACAGATTTACACTTTTTCAGCATATGGCTTAAAAAAGCACCGTTGCCGCAACCAAGATCAACGCCGACCGAACAGTCCTTCATAAAACTTAGCAGCTTTGCATTAAGATCAAAATCACCGAAAACATTCCTCTTAAGATGGTCCCAGTCTTCAGCAATCTCATCAAAAAATCTGCGCGTTTCCATATTGCGTTCTGCCAGAACATCAACAACGCGACGTTTATCAGCTAATATTTCAGCTTCATTTTCAATCAGCCAGCTGATAGAATCAGAAAACCGCTTTCCGGTTCCGGACTGAGCAAGGCGGTAAAAGTTCCAGAGCCCTTCTCTTCGTGATTCAAGCAGACCGCTTTCATGCAAAATCTTAAGATGTCGCGAAACACGGGGTTGAGACATTCCTAAAACCTGAACGACCTCCCCCACATTCAACTCATTATCTCTAAGCATAGCCAGCAACCGAATCCTGCTTTCATCTGATAAAGCTTTGCTTAATTTTAATATTTCCATCTATAACCTCGCCATAAGACGACAAAAAGTACAACATAACAACATCTTTATATAACAATATTTGCAAGAGATACTCGTGGAACACGGTGGAGTCAAGCACAATTAAAAAGAAAATACTATGCTTAAATAATTTATATCATATATAGTTAAAAATTTGCTATACTCATCTGTACGGAAGATATTGCGCTCTAGCCATTTAATGTATAGACAATCCTTAATGTATGAACATAGATTTTAAGATTAGACTATGATTAGAAAGACAAAATATTCAGGCCCCTCAAAAAGGTTGTTTCACCCTCGCCAGCGTAATCTGCGCACTATGGGAGAAGCTATGAGTCAATTTGTTTCCGTTATTGATGGCAACAAAAAACTCATGATTCCTAAGCTATGGAAAGCATGGCCGGACCTTATGGGAGAACTTGCTGAATTTGCGAAACCGCTTGGTCATCGCAAAACTACTTTAATTCTCGCAGCGGAAGATTCTGTCGCCGCTCAAGAACTTTCTTACTTCGCCCCGGAAATTCTTCTCAGAATTAATTCCTTTTTCGGTGAAGAAGTCTTTGACAAAGTACTATTCGAGCTGTTAAACGGCAGGGTTCCATTGGACGGGTACGAATTAGCGAAAATCCCTGTCCAAAAGCCTAAGATCAAAAAACCCGGCAAAATTGGCGGGATGAAAGACAAATTTGATCCAGAATCGGCGGTCGGCAGATGTTATCTGAAGTACGTCCGTCTGTTTGAAAATTCATAAGATTTCATAGCCGGAGACGGCACTAAGGAGAATATCATGAGCGAAGAAAACATTACTTTTGAAAGCCTTGCACTGAAGAAGCCCCTTGACAAAATGACCACCAAAGAGCTCCGCGAACTTTGTATCAACAAGATGCCTTTGATTGCTGGAGTATCTGGAATGGACAAAGCGGCTATCATTGCCAACGTTAAAGAATACCTCGGAATAGTTGAAGAAGAAGGTTCTGTTTCCCCTTACAAAGATCAAATCATTACTATTAAGGGTCAGATCAAAACCATGCGTGAAGACAAACTTAAAATTGAATCACGCAAGGACCGTTCCCTTTTACGTCGCAAAATCAATAAGCTGAAAAAACGCACTCGCGCTATGGCAAGAGCAGTTTAAGTTTATTTTAAAAATATTTGAAGATTGTTATTGACAGCGAGAGCTAATCCACATAAACACTCTTCTCGTTGCAGGGACATCGTTCAATTGGCAGGACAGCGGATTCTGGTTCCGTCAATCAAGGTTCGAGTCCTTGTGTCCCTGCCAGCAACACTTTTTTTGATTAATGCGTTCCCATCGTCTAGCCTGGCCTAGGACACCTGCCTTTCACGCAGGCGACAGGGGTTCAAATCCCCTTGGGAACGCCAATCAAAAACAGTGAAGACTCGTTAAAGCCAATAGAGTCGAGCTGGCTGCAACTTAACCCGCTTCACCAACGCGATCAGGCTCGCAGAAGCAGGTACGATATTTTAGATGCGTCCCCATCGTCTAGCCTGGCCCAGGACACCTGCCTTTCACGCAGGCGACAGGGGTTCAAATCCCCTTGGGGACGCCACGAATTTGAAAAAGGACTGAATCGCAAGATTCAGTCCTTTTTTCGTTTTATAAATAGAAATTTTCTAATTTGCCCTCACATCCGACATATCTGCCTGCATAAATTATCCTAAGTCATATTTACAGGTTCATCCTTTAGTACTACGCTTTAATTCTACCCCTACAGAAGCCATTTAACAGTTCTAAACGGCAAACAGCAGAACCTCCTTCAATAATTAAAAAAAACACCCTTAGAATCTAATTTTAAAGCATGACCAACCAGCTAATATTGCTAAAATTAACAAAATTTCATATTCCTCCAAAAACAGTGTGATAAGTAGTTGACAGAATAGAACAATCCACATAGAAAGGCTTCTCGTTGCAGGGACATCGTTCAATTGGCAGGACAGCGGATTCTGGTTCCGTCAATCAAGGTTCGAGTCCTTGTGTCCCTGCCACAACGAAAATTTGCATATTTTTAGATGCGTTCCCATCGTCTAGCCTGGCCTAGGACACCTGCCTTTCACGCAGGCGACAGGGGTTCAAATCCCCTTGGGAACGCCACTAAAAAAGAAAGCTCCTTACATATATATGTAAGGAGCTTTCTTTTTATCTTCTCTGTGAAATAACAATTCATACAATTAATCCTCTACTAGCTCGATTCCATCTTTAGTTATAAATTTCACAGCACCATCTCGGTCCACAATGATTGCCTGTGGAACATTCTCTATTTTTCTTACCATTTGAACGCTGCCGTCACGGTCTATTCTGAAAAGTCTTTTTTTAGATTTTGAAATTAAATAAACAGAATTATCACGGGAAACAGCCAATCCTGAAATCACACCAAAACCTTCTGCAAGCAGCTGCCGCTCACCATCTGGGTAGAGAACATAGATTTTACCTGCGGCCTGTTCTGCCAAGTAATGATATGTTTTCCCAGTCGCTACCAGCACTCCAGACGAATCTTCACTTCCCTCAGCCAGGGCTGAAAATGATATACTGAAGGTAATAATGCTGGATATTAAACACATAATAACAATCTTCGAAATCTTTAAACTCATTTGACGTCTCCTTGCTGTTTGATCTTATGTATGGCAGGCAATAATACAAATCCAATACCATTTTAAGACTTATTAATACCTAAAAGGCATCATATGAGAATGCGTCAGTTACGTTATTTTGAAGCAGTGGCGGAAGAACTGCACTTTGGTAAGGCTGCTGAGCGGTTACACATTCAGCAACCACCACTAAGCAGGCAAATTCAAAGATTAGAAGAAGAACTTGGAACGCAGCTGTTTAACCGCAACAACCGCAAGGTGGAATTAACCGATGCTGGAAAGTATTTTCTAGGTGAAGCTAAAGAAATACTGAAAAACGATTCACGAGCTCGAACGACCCTTCAAGCCATGGGCGAAGGGACAGCCGGAAAACTTCATGTCAGCTTTGTCTATCTGACTCTATCCTCTGCCTTCCCTGATATTGTAGGAGACTTTATGAAAAAGTTTCCGCAAGTGGATATAGTTCTACATGATGAGACAAGCCTGCAACAGATTACTAACTTAATTGATGGCACGCGCCATGTAGGCTTTCTCACTCTGAATATTACAGACATTCAGGACTTATCACATGTAATTGTACAGCGTACATTTTCATGCGCTGCAATACCGGCCAGCCATGACCTTGCAAAAAAAGAGGTCCTGACTCTGCAGGACTTATCTACTATTCCATATATTTGCAGCAGAGAAGCTTATTCCCAAAGGCGCGTCGAAAAAGTGCAAAAAAAATTTAAAGAGGCTGGACTTAAGCTGAAACTTGGAATGCAGTTCCAGCGTAAACATACTGAGACAATTTTTGTGGCTGCAGGTATGGGATGGACATTTGTTGATTGCGGCTCAGAACACATTATGCCTGAAGGAGTTGTGTTAAAACAAATCGAAACTGAATCAGCCCCGCTTGAAGTAGCAATGGTCTGGAGTCCAGACAGGGTAACACCGTTGGTTGAAAACTTTCTGACGTTTTATAAAGAGCATATACGAGTATAAGTTCAATTATCTATTTTGCTATAAGAATAAGGACCCAATCATATAATTGGATCCTTTCTGCAATACAAACAACCCTATTATGCATTAACTAAATTGCTAATATACTCGAACGGATCTCCATACTGACCGTTTAACTTTTGCTTAATCAGTTGATACCCTTTGCCATATATATCATCTGCTCCAGCAAGTCGCTGCACATAGGAATGCCCCATACCTTTCTCAGTAAGATAGGCTATCTCCATCCACGTTGCATGACCTTCAATCACAGGTAACGGAACAACACTTAATGAATCCCCAAGCTTATTATATTGCCAAACATGCGTTAGTTCATGAACAATTGTAGACACGGCTATATATTCCGGCATCATGTTTTCAATATAAATTTTTATTTCACCACTATCTTCTTTAACAGCCGCGCCAAGACTTCGCGGAGTAAGCTTTACGCATGGATTATATAACGTTCCTACACACTTTGCCAAAGTCATAGGGTTAACGATGTGAACATGGCAAGAATCAATTATGCCATCTAAATTAAACCGACGGCACATCCAACTTGCAATATCGACTAGAAGCTGTTCGTAAGATTCGTTATCTCTAACCCATGTAGACTGCTTGCACTCATAACAATATTTCCTGCCATCCTTTTCTTTCCACACAAGATCAGGTGAAACAGGACATGCACAGAAACAACATTTAGAATCACCACTCTCACTTACAATTGGTCTCCGAGCAAAAGCTTCTCGGCGTTTACGTATTGTTTGATGACGCGTCTCAATAAGCGATGAAATAATTTCACGTAATTCCTTAAGCTTAAACACTTCAGGCTCTGACTCCTGCCCATACCATAAAAAACAATCCGATTTATCCTCAATATTCTCATACCATAACAGATAATCTTCTATCAGCTCAAAAAGGTGAGACTTACTGGCTTCAAGAGCTCTGCAGAGTCCCATATCAACAATAGAATCTTCAAAAATTTCAATCCCTACCCCTAAATTACCACCGACTTTATTTACGTCTTCCACTTCAGGCAAAGCGGATACACGAGTTGCCAACTGTAAATTTTCAGCAACATGATCATCGACAAATTCAGGAGGACGGACTGGGATAACATGCAGATACTGATGTAAATCAGGAAACATAGTCTGCAACATCTCTTTAACCAAAATTGCAAATGTAAAAGATATTCTTGAGTCTACATCAAGAGGCAGTGACTCAACCGATGAAATTTCCCAACGCAAACGTCTGCCATGAATCATGGTGCGTGTTAATGGATCACTTATCGGAATGTATTTATATTTATTATCTCCAAGATTAACACCGTCACTAAACTCAAAATAACCTTCTGTTTTTATGGAATAAAAACAATCTTCAATAGTACTGTTCAGATAATAACTCCCAGCACTCTTCCCATCATTTTCACGAGCAAGTACTTCGTTACAGCCATGACACTCAATTTTAACTTTATGTCGATAGCTTCTTTCGTCATCAGGCAGGACATATTCAACATTTACAAATTTACCAGCTCTATTGATCGAAGATATTCTGTATGCCTCTCCATTATAACAATGGACCTGTCCGGGCAGACAATTTTGCACGATCTGATGCCCAAAAACTTTTTTAATAGTTTTTCCTGAGGGATCTTTAAATTTAAAAGTAAGCCGATGAGCCATTGCCCAGTCTTCAGACATTTGACGTGAAATTTTATACTTTGCAACTGGGATGAAATCATTTGCATCATCATCAAAAACCATTTCATCCCTGATGGTAAAATATGAAGAAATATCTGACTTTTTATTATATGCATAATCAAAAACGGCTCGAAGATTGTCATCAACAGTAGCTCCAGATAATTGATCAGCATAAAAAAATGAATCCACAAACTGGCGAATACTTTTTTCATCCATTTCTTCCACTAAAAGGCGTTCATATACAAGCAGAGCCACTCCTGTCTTATCTCTGCTAAGTAAAGGAGCTAATTTTTGCAAAGGGTTATCCAGAAAAAAATCCAAATATTCAAGGAAATAATCGCGCAGCAAATAACGGGGACTGAAAATATTAGCCATCAGATGATCATTTGCACCCTCCAGAGTCTTACTAAGAGCCAAAGGTAAATTATACGAATCATCACGTGAAACAATGATAGCCGCATCACTTATTTTACCAAGCATGGGCCTAGTCCTTATTCTCACCTTACTGCTGTATGCCCCTCTGTTTAGGCTCCCCGTTTCAACATCATCCATGCGACTGACAAACTCATTCCATGCCGTGTTGTTGAGTCCTTGCAGCTGAACTGAATGTACGCCTGAAGCCAACATAAATGCGGCAAGACTGTTTTCCGGGGCTACGTAATCACTTACCCCTCCATGAGCTGTAAGATAATTACTGGAATCATTTTGATCAAAAAACCTATAGCAGTATGATTTAGGTTTTTTACCCCTGAAGGTATATTTTTCAGGATGTCCGCCAAGGTAAGCTCTGGCAACAACTTTCACTGAAGCATCATAATCGTCTGTAAGGTAAATCATCTGTAAATCTTCTCCGCAAATATCACGAAGAATTCTAAGAATTGATGCGGCAGGAAGAATATTAGAAAAAACACTTTCATCTATATTGAGCACTATAATCTTACTAACCTGCTCGACCCATTCCTTTACAGTTTCAGAATCTAAGCGTTTCAGCAGGAGTTCATGCGGACTGGTTATTAGAACATCTTCCTGACCAGTAAAATTTTCAAATCCGACCATTGCAATTGCATTCTTGGAATAAACAGAACCATCTTCAAGCCAACGGCTCAGCCATGCTTCTTCCTCCTGCCGTTGCCTAGAGCCATGTAGAGAGCTGGTAAAGACAACAATCCGATTAAGCCGTTGTATATCATACTGAACACCTGAAAAAAGGATGGGAGATATTTCATCATACATTCCAGATACAACAAGCAAATCTTCCCCCCTCCATAAAGCCTCAAGCAACTTTCTATGCATTTCACTGAATCCACATGGAAAATATTCTTTTGTAGTTCTTATGATTGCAACCAAACGCTGATCAGTTATCAGTGAAGACTGGTCTGCAAAATACTTGGATTTACTGCTAGTTAAGCCACTTGCAAATAGAATACTACTTCGGAAAACTTTACCGATTGAGTCATACAGTTCCCCGCATTTACCGGAAAGTCCGCCTGAACCATCCTCACTTGTAAACTTTGTGCGATTCTCTTTACTGGTTCCTGAAAAATAAAGTCCGGTAATCATGAATGTTAAAGTCAATAGGACAGGATACTTAAGGACCGTAGACTCAAGCAGCCCCTGCGTGGAAACTATTTGTGCAACAACTGATGCTATAATAAAAAAGAGAGCCAGAGTGTTAAGAAATATTCCCCATATTTTAAATTCAGGATTCATCAGAATTTTATTTTGAAGCCCTTTTCTGTATCCAAAAGGAATTCTTTTTTCTTTTGACCGCGAATAGTCATCAGTGAATGCGTCATTTAGACATATTTTTTTTAACTTTATAAAGATTAGCGACTTTTTCTGAGAACGTATAACTCTACGGCATGCCCAGCCACCAGCTCTTGCAAAAGCCATAAACGCAGCAAAGATTACGATAAAACCGGCATTAAAATACAAAATAAGAATCTGTTTACTCTGAAAATTATCTCCGAGTACTTCTTCTAAGTTACTTAAAATTTCGGGAAAAATTCTCAGAAAGGCATAAAAAAAGACTGTAATTCCCAAAATGAGATATACTAATGGGCGCATTCTATAACGCCTATTGCGTGGTAAAGAAAAAGCCCACACGGCTACAAGCCCCACAAAACCAATAATAAACGGTAAAAAATTATACATCTTTTCTTCCTCCTTCAAACATCCCGTCTTCTTCCAGCTCAACCAACTCGAACGGGAAATAAGTTACAGAAGGATTCGTAAGTCCATGTTTAACCACCAAACGATATGAAGCAGCATCAGGAATAAAGGTGGATGGTGAATATATTAAATTGTCAATAACAGGGCGATCATAGAAAATTTTATCTGCAAATTCATCTGAATTAAGAATAGGTTCCTCTGCCTTCCATATCTCAGCCAAAGGACGCATTAATTCAATATGATCAGCAATTTTATTAGCATGATACAAAATTAAACTTTTCAAGCGGAGCTCGTGATTAACTTCTTTAGAAAGTTTACGATAATTATTGGCAACAGCTGAAAACTCACACTGCTTTTTCAAATGTTCTGTATTCCCCTTTAAAATTTTGCTTAAATCATTCTTACAAGCACTTGCTTTTGCTTTTAACGCATCCTGAACACGCTTTAATTTTATTTTAGCACCTAACAAGCAAATGCCCATGGTCAAAAGCGAAAGGACTCCCCAGCTAAGCATGTAATACTGATACCCACCTCCTCCACCCAAAAAAAGCATAAGTATGACAAAAAAAGTAGCAATAGACCCATAATAAAAAAGTAATCTTTTTCCTGAAAAAATCTCTATTCTATATTTCAACTTATCGATTAAGTCTTTTGTATCCGCCCTCCAGCTCACACTAAAATCTAAATACTCCTTATTAGCTACGACCTTCTTCATAGCCTCACTATCTTCTTTGAATTTCTCCAAAGCGGTTTCAATATTATCAATATCCACCGTTTCAATATTTTTATTAGCTCGTTTAAGTAAAAAAACATTTTCCTTATCTAATTTTTTATATTGATCCTTCTCATAGGCTAAAGAAGAATTTACTTCTTCCCACCAAGCCTTCCAATCCACGAAAGAAATAGTTGTGGGGAATACAGGAAGCTCTAGAACTTTAGGTTCTTCCAAATGAACTTCAGGAGTACGCTGCAAAGTGAAGCTTCCCTGTATAGCACGCGTACTATCAATTTTTACTGAGTCCTTAGCGACTTCGAGCGCATGCAAGTAGCGATCAATCATATTGCCGGCCAATTCAGTGTTAACATCAATACTATTTCCTAAAGCGAGAAAACTTTTTGCACCCAGCATGTTGCCGTCATCCCCTATTTCATGAAGCAGAAGAATCATAATTCCAACTCTAAACTGTATTGAATCATGCCGTGGAGCACTAAAATCAGCCTGCCGTACTCTGACACAGCAACTTCTTTCATTCATAATTCCGTTAACACTATAATAATCATATAAAAGCTCTTTAAAGATTATTTCCGGCCTGAGACTGTTCACAGATTCAGGATCAAGTTGTATTCTGGACCAGAGAGTTTCTTCAAAATTAGTCTCAATAGCTAACGCTTTTTTAATGGATAGATATTCTTTATCGCGTGAATATATATTCACACCCCGACTTGCTGCCAACTGATCTTCCAACTCACAAGCGACCCTGCAGACAGCAGAAGAAACACACTCAATATATTTTTCACAACAAGCTGTTAGCGTATCTCGCAAATCACTGCTCAGCCCTCCAAAACCTTCACTTGTTGTCTCTTTACTAAAATCTATATCAGCTTTTAATTCTTCAAGATCCTTGATGTCCTGCTCACGAAAAGTACATGGAATATTATTTGATGAAGTGTAACCGCAAGTATCCATTTCCCAATGCAGATAGGACTTATCTTTCTTATCAATAGGAGCATTTGTATGTCCCTGACGACTGAGAGGGTCAACGACAATATAACTTACACGCATAGGGACCATTTTACCGCTGAGACGCGCAATCAAAGAGTTTTGAACTTTTGTAATTTGGTCAGCAAGTGAGCCTGCACATAAATTCTCGTTTTCATCATAACTGCTAGTCTCTTCCGAAACACCAAGCACAATTATCAGATGCCAATTATTTACAGAGAACCTGCGCAAATGCTGCAAGAGCTTTCTATAGCTGAGTTCGTAGTTAACTGGGTTTTCAGAGTTACGTTCTTCCCAAAACAATTTAAGTTCTTTGGAAGACAATAACGGATACAAAAAGGGTTTGAATTCAGCCATAGATGGTATCTCACCATACAAATCAAGCACAACAGTATGCACAGACAGTCCCCTTTATTCTTGAATAAGATGTCTTGTATATAAGCCCAAACAAATATCAGCGCTAAAGGAAGTTCTCTAAACTTTTCTCATAACTTTGAACCTTTACATTCCAGTTTCGAGCTAGACGAGTACCATCAGATATAAACTCAGAGTAAATTGATGAGTTTAGTAAAAGATCATTAATTTCCTGTAGAGTTTCTGACGCATTTTTGAGTTGGGATGTTTTGCCGTTCTTGGATTCTTTTGCATTTAGAATCAAATCAAACAGGATACCGATAAGGTTTACGGTTATTTTTTCAAGCTCAGCTTCAGCCATTGTGGGCCTTTCACTTACAAAACTTGCTATAGCATCCAGAATAGTGACTTTCTTTTTGCCGATTTGGACATTTCGTTTACTGAAAGAAATTTCCCCATTATTTTTTGAACGTTCGGAAGGAAGTTTGATTATTTCTGCATTAGCCCAATCTGATATCGAATTAACCAATCCAGGGTTATGGGGGAGAGCCTCATATAAATCATACAAACCGCCGACGACAGGTGCCCCCCCCTTGTAAACCAGCTTAATAGTCTCATTTCCAACACTATCTTCTGTATGACATTCCCATAGTGATCTTCGACCTTCAGTCCGATTTACAAAGCGCTTAAAGACTAACCCGAGCAAGAACGCTTCATCGCTCATCTTAAGATCACCTTCTCCTGTAATACTATTAAGATCAGTCATGTATGCAGGGAGATGCCAACGTTTATCTAAATGTGGGGTAACAGCTTCTCCACCGGCAACAATCTTTTTAATTCTACGCATATAGGCCGTATGGTATGAACCATCTCCCATACTTGACCCCGGTGCAGAAGCTTTAAATTTGGTAAAATCAGAGGCTAGGTAGCCATATCTAGCAGTGTACCTAATCAGTTCAGTTTCTGAAAAAGAATCGTCACGCACAAGCCTGCTGACTCCTCCGAAATTGTCTTTAATCCAATCTTCTGAATAGCTGCTGAGCGTACTGGAATTAATTCCCCAATACTCCTGATTTTGAACTTGTCCTTTTGAAATTTCAGGCACGAAAGGCGAAGCAAGGCGACCCAAAGTTGCAATCCGTTCTTTTAAATGGGCATCATTATCAATATTTCTGGAGCGGGCTTCTTCAGTAATGGCGTCGAGGATGTTATAGCTTAAGCGGCCTGACCTTTTGATTTCAGTTTCACACCATGAGACAATCTCTTCTCCGAAATTTTTGCCTCTAGAGTATCTTTCCCGGTTCGCACCGAAATGATTATCACAAAATCTTTTGTACCTATCGTCATAAATTTTCTCTAGGAAATCAGGAGGCAACTCACTGCTTCTTGCAACTGAAGTACGTAATTCATTCCACATACTTTCCTTATCTTCTACAGATGCAAGTATATAAACATTCATTGAATCTTGATTACGTTCATTCTCATTCGCACAATCTCTAAGTTCTTTTTGCAAACCGATTCTAATAGAGCGCAACTGATCAAAATAATCTTTCCAGTCTCTTAAAAGATCACGCACACAGCTTAATAACTCTTCATAAACCAGTTCCTTAAGCTTTATTAATCTATATACATTAAGCGCATTGAGCTGTCTGGAGGACTTTTCTTTGTACTCATTAATTAAAAGTTTTAACTTGCCACCGAAGACTCTTGAAAACCACGACCCTTTTTCAATAGCCATGAACCTGTCTTCAATTGTTTCAACAACATCTCTTCTGGAACTCAGATTATAAGCTTGTTTATAGTTATCGATACTTTTTTCAACAGCACTGATTTCTTCACGAATTTTTTTCAGATTGGAATCCAGCTTATCCTCCAAACTGTACAAGACATAACGTACTGCAACTGGATGAAGAGGCGTCGGTCGTTTGAGCATCCAATAACTCAGATTATATTCTGAAGTACTTACTTTATCATATCCACTTCTTATAGCTTGATTGATAATGAAACTTTTATGACTACGTACTGAAACAAAAACCTGACGCTGATAAGCTAGAAGATGTCCCTCCATATCCTCAACTTCAGAGACAGCATCATCGATTTTTTTAAGTCGGCCATCATCAAGGATACATTCCTGCTCCATATAATTAAGATCCACATCATCCTTAACAATCTGCTCAATCAGCTTCTCTACATTCTCAAGAAATAACTGTGAACGGGGCTTTATATCTACTGCTCTCGCACCTGGAATATGAACAGCATCATGTATACTTAAAAAGAATGGATCAGGATTATTGTCCTTTGCATAATTATCAACAAGAGAGATATATCTCTTTCCAATTTTAGGACGCTCACCGTTTACCCCGGCTTGCCTGTCTCTTTCGTATTGCTCAAGCTCTTCGTCGTACTCTTTATCAAGCCTCAGCCATTCGCTGGTAAAGCTTTCATCAGCCCAACGCAGAGCGCAATATCTGACAAGTTTATCGTAAGGATAAACGAGTGAAGCAACACCTGCTCCACAGTAACGATTAAGCCCGTTTTCGCTAACCAATCCAAGAATGAAGTTATCTTCTTCGGAAAATGAAGGACCGCTGATAGGAGAAAAAAGCTGAAGATGAATAGTTTTGACCATCTGATTAATATAATTATCCAGATATTTGAGATTTTCTCCTCTTTCATTCTCAAAATCATATAAAAAACAAAAATCAAAAGGGAGATTCATATCAGTGACAACATGAGACTGCCTACCGTTGATATCTACCTGACGAGGCTTATATTCAAGCTCAATAGTAGCTCCGTTATGTTTGTTACTGTCAGAACCGGCATTAATCGTTATGGCATTGAGTTCCTTAAGACTGGCATAAGCATTAGCACGAACGTTTTCGTGATGATTTTTATCGAGAACTCCGCTCTGTATCAGAGGATCTGGAAGCAAAAAAGCACCGCGGACCAGCACTGCATTTTTGTGAAATTCATGAGTCAAAATATCGCGGACATACATAGCGGTTTGCAAGAAAATACCAGACCCTGTTCCTCCGCCTAAAGAGGTTACAATCATAACTCTGACGCTCGGCATAGCCCTGTCGCCGCGTGCCTGAAAAATATCTCGAATTTGCGAACGAAGCTTCTCAAGTTTACCATCATCAATGGAAGCACGATATGCCAACCTAGAAACACATCGGACCTGGCCTGCTCCATCAGTTAAAAGTTTACGTTTAAGCTCTCTAATATCGCTTGGAAACCATTCATTTACTGAACTATCAGCAATTTCTAAATAATTACCAACAGTCCAGTTCGTGCTGGTCTGCGTAATTAAATTTCTCAAATTAAAACATTTTTCAATATCATTAATATTGGTATCAAAAGCATGAACAGCAATTCTATCGTGCATGCTCGAAGGAATTTTTCCATAGATCATATCAACGACTTGTGAACCGATTCCGCCTAAACCAATAAGAAGCGTAGGAACTGTATTGAAATCCACATCAACCTCCGTAGTTACCTATTTGTAATAGTATTCTTTAATTACATAGTCTCCGCGATCTTCAATAGCGGAACCGCGCGTCAGGCTTTGGTCTCTTTGCCCTGGAGAATCCAGAGGAACACCGTGCATGTACATAGTCTTCTTTTGACTGCCTCTAGCGATAATAATGCTTGCAGAATTATCTCCTGCTTTAAAACTCACTCCCCTGACATTAATTTTTTCTGAGGTTGACGGCCAAAGCCATCTGCTTAAAAAAATACCAATCCCTTTCTTCCTCAAAAAAGTTGTTTGGACTCGGGGAGGTACACCGCTACGAATTGTTTTAAACTTAATTTGGGCATTCCTTGAAAATCTTCTCTTCGTAAATAACCTCCAGAGGAACCAAACCACGCAAAAAAATATTAAAACCAAAACTGCAAACCACTTATATTTAGTCCACAAATCAGTATCGAGCATTGACAACACCACTGTTGATGAAAACTTTTCACCTGGAAACGGTCCTAGCCAGTTAATTTGAACAGGAAATTCCCCAGCTGATGCCGGTAATGGAGGGACAAGTGAACCGAAATCAGGCGTCAAGGCATAAGCTCCGCCTAGATCAGGATTATGACTTAATAAGAAAACAGCATCTCCATTCGAGTGCGTATTAGCTGACCAATTTTCTTTATTTAAATCGACAGGATTACCATTTTCACTAAGCCGCAAAATCAGTGGAGAAACACTTTGCGTGGCAACAACACTGCAATTCCAAGCCGTTCTATCAGGTACAAACTTAATATTTCGTTTTTGCGGTATAATCTTAATTCTTGTATTCGCGTTAGTAATTCTTAATGCGGAGTCATCGGGGAACTGAATATCTAAGGAAAATTCAGCAGGAGCAGGAAGGATAAAATGCTTATCTCTATACAAATAAATAGTAACTGGAGATTCTGTTGAATACATCGCCTCAGCGGAGTAACCTGTTGAAGCTGATTTTTTTTGTGAACTTATAGTTATTCCTTCTGGAATATCTCTGGCAATAAACTTTACTCTGCTTTTGTTCCGTACATTAGATAAATTCACAGAAACTGAAGCCACTTCTTTAGGTGTATCGCAATAATTATATATAACATTAATCGCTGAAGGAGTTAACGTTGCAGTAACATTACGTGTGTGTTTCTGTGCTTTAATTTTGAATATATCTGATTTCAGATCAAAATATCCATGGGATACAGCTCTGATTGAAATTTCTTTTAGATCAGGAGTTCCTTTTATAGATGAAACACTTTGCCAATTTGAAATAAACTCATTTGTTCTAGCATCATAGACAAATGATCCCCCAAGCTTTTTCATATCACTGTCTAGAATATAAACATCAATTTTCGCAGCTTGATCCTCATTAAAAGTCAAAGTCTGTTTACTTTTATAATCTGAAAATTTTACATGAAACCTGATTTCATCATCTCTGCACAGATCATAGCTACCATTGATTTTATTTTCATCTTTAGCTCCAATACCTTTAACTTCCAACATAGGTTTAAAATTTACTGATGTTTCAATTAGAAGATTTTTAATTGTATAATCTGTAAAATTACCCGGACAATATATTTGATAAATTCCAGCTCCCATAACTTTTTCATTGCTGCCCGCTGTGGAAATAACCCCCGTTATATCAAGAGCTTTACGTTCTTCAAGCTTCTGACCGAATAATGTTACTATTTTAGTTTTATGGGGACTTTCAATTTCGAAGTGGCTAAAAGAAATTTCGCTTCCGTCCGGTAATATAAGAATATAAGGCTTTGAAAAATTCTTAATACCATCGGCTTGCTGCTGAACACTGACGCGACGCAGTGGATATGGTGAATCAAATTCAAATATATCACCGGAAAAATTAGGCCGAAACTTATCTTCGGCAGCATCGCGCCCTTCAATTATAGCTGCAACTTTTTTCATTGCATCAAGAATACCATTACCACCTTCTGCGGCCTGTACAGTTATTAGTTCCTCCACATGCCCGCCAACGACTTTTCTCCATTTATTGTAAAGACTTTTATCCGGTTTTGATCCGATAAGTAAAAAAATTACCCTGCTATCTTTTCCTGTTTTTTCTTTATATTTTTCAACATCTTCAGCAATATCTTTTAAAAAATGATCCTTTTTTTGAGAAAGATTACTAGACATTCTATCAAACGATCCATCAGTAATTATGATCAACCAATCCTTACGTTTCTCTTTAACTCTTCTCAGCGGAGTATCATTGAATTTACCTTTATTATTTGTTTTATCTGTAGCATTAAGAAAACAATCAACAGCAAAACGAACGGATCCATACGGTGTAGATAGTCCGCATCCATAACTCATAATATCGCTCAGAGCTTCTGGCACTTCTGTTCCCAAATACTTTACAACCTTTGCAGATTTCTTTTCTGACTTAGATTTCCCATTAAAGGCATTCATTCTTACAACATATAATTTATCTTCCTTGTGCATAAGGGCTGCAAGAGTTTGAAGAGCGTAATTGGCGTATACCCATCGATCGGTGACCTTTGAATGAAATTTATTAAGAGTGAAACCGCCAAACATACTTTTAGAATCATCATAAACAACAGTTACAACTCGCGCCTGTACGGGACATGCAACCCCTAAGACAATTATAAGCAAGAGCAAACATGTATGAAATTTTCTTGAATTCATCCTTCTCCCCACACAACCTCTTTATAACGTTAAACCTATATGAGTTGTTAAAATCCATAAATAATGCTGAAATTACAACTTAATAAACTAACATATTATTTGTATAGCGTAATATTATCAATTAAACATTAGGTCAACTTAAAATAATCAATTTTTATTTATAGATTATACTATATATTAGTGCCAAAAAAATCAACTAGCCAAAATTATCCAGACATAAGAATAAAAATTACGACTAGCTACTGATCAGTCTACAAATTTATAGTTCTAATTCAAAACTTTATTTACTATTCCCTCCATAATGACTTAATTTGCTTGATACAAAGCAGTAATTCTGAGAATCTGCACTCAATCAAAAACTTAAGGTGGAACATGAATACCAATATTCCGAATGCAGAAGAATGCGAAAGATTACTGACAGAAGTTTTTAAACTTCCGGAAGACCAGCTTATAAACGCCGAACTTATCAGCACAGTTGCTTTACGAATAGGCCGCGACTTAAAGTGGTTACGCGACAGCGGACCGAACATTGCCCTGATAAGGGCTGGCGCATTACTGAGCAACGTTGCCGGTCATGGTCCAGATCATGAACAACTGGCAGGAGCAGCACTTAGAAAACAAGGATACCCCGAAATAGCCGATATTGTTGAAGCGCACTTAGACTTCGATTTTTCAGGCGAACAACATGTTTCTGAAAAAGAAATAGTTTTTATTGCAACAAAATTGGTTGAAAAAGATCAGATTATCAGCGTTGCTTATAAATATGACCTTAAAATCAAAGCCGCTAAAGATAACCCTCAAGAAGTGGCTGATCTTAAACGCAAAAAAGAAATTGCTATGAAGATAAAAACGGCACTTGAACGTGAAACAGAAAAGAATCTGGAAGAACTCGCTATTGCAGATAATTAAACCTTTTTAATCACAAGGGACTAAATTTATAGATTTAAATCTATCTTTAACGACCTGAATCTTCCCAAAAGAATCAGGTCGTTTTTATTTACTCTATAGCAAGAATTATGACTGACGGCCATAATATTAAGGATAGCAAATACTGCCTGTTTCTGTTTAATCTTATCACGGCTTTCCTTAAAAACATCTCATCAGTCACACGATTGTAACATTACCGAAATATTTATCGGACAATGCTACTCTATAAGCTATAGTCTTGGAGACAATTAACAGACAGAATTACCCGCAATAAAAAACTGGAGACGATATATGGACAACGAAAGCAAAATTGAAAAATTTATAAAACCGGAAGAACTTCCAGATTTTCTACGGAAAATGGCAGAAGCTATTGAAAACGGTGAATCGGAAGACATGCCCTACTTCGGAGTTATAGCCGGATTTAAAAAACTTAAAATTAATATCAGTCATAATTCGGAACAGACAACTATCAAAATTAAAGCAAAATCGGCTAAACAAACTGAAAAACAGAATACATCTGACGGTCTCCCGCAAAAGATGAAATACTCCAGCTTAAAGAAAAGAATGAAGGACAGCTTCAAAATCATATTTAAAGCCATTCACGCAGGATCACTCCCTCCGGAAGAAGCTGTCAGCCTGTTTCTTGCTGATTCAAAATTAATGGTCACTTACGAAGGTTATGGCGACGAATATTATGCAGAATATATTGACGCGTGCGAAACATTTAAAACGGCCATTGACGACAATAATCTTGAAGAAGCTCACAAAGCATGTGATAATTTAAACAGCATTAAAGCCCACTGCCATTCTCAACATAAATAGAGAAAATTAAAATGAATACAAAACATGTAAGTCTTAAAGAACTTAAAGTTACCCCGGAAATAACAGATGAAGATCGTGCTATATTCGCCTCCGTCATTTCCGTAAAACTTGCGGATTGGCAGATTAAGCAAATAGTGACCCCTTCTCAAATCTGCCACAGACAGGAAAAAATTCTTGCAGTGCACTGGCATCCTGAATTTGTTCCCATGAACCTTATTTCAAAACGGATAGAAACCATGTTCCCTAACATGGAAGATGAACTGCTGATCCCAACACAACATAATGAGCTTATGAGCTACGGCCCATACACAGGGGTTGAAGTTGATTGCTACGCCAGTGGGTTCAACCAGAAAGTCCAGTTGCTGCTTCATTTTGAAAACAAAAAAGTTGAAAATGCCCACGTTCTGAAGTCTATGCTGGCTCACACATTCAAGTACCGCACATCACAATTGTTTGAATTTATGGATTCCATTACCAGACCGGATGAAAAAAAAGTCCATGAAGCCGCCCGTGAGACTGGTGCGGATAAGGAACTGGTTGAATTAGTAAAAATTTATGTAACTAAAATTAAAACCATGCTTGATGAAAACTGGGCCGATGTTCCAAAAGCATCAGTTAAAAACAAGCTTATTAAAAACTATTTTGATGCACTGCGTCCAAAATTTGGAAATACTGTCATTAATAGGATTCAATCCTACCTGAAAGCAATTAAATCGCTTGTAAAAACAGACTTTTCCTTGAAATTTTTCTATAGAGCTACTGAAATAATTGAAGAAACGAGGTCCCTCGGTGGATGTGTCGTAATTCCTCACCCCGAAGAATTCTGGCCTATACTGCTTGCTAAATATGATGTGGATGGAATTGAAGTCTGGAATCCTCAGTCGCAACGGTATACGGACTTCCTTATTTCGGTTGTAAACGAGCAGAACATTAACCGTAACTCAGGCAACAAAGAAATTTTAATTTTCATGGGTGACGACTGCCACATGAGTGAAAAAACAAAACCAATCGAAACACAGGACCCTGCAAAAGCAGCTCGTGAAATTGGCCTGCAACCAGCTTGGAACGATCTTAATATCAGAAAAAAATTAATCATAGCCGGAATAAACAGGCAGTCTGTGATTAATGAATACAGAGCAAGATTAGCAGGATGACATTTTCATCTTTGTAACCGAAACATCATGTAACTGCAAAGAAGTACTACTTTAACATTGATAAAGTGCATCACTGTTAAAGTAGATGATTATCTCATCACTATATTTCAGCAAACAAGATTCACAGCACAATGCATAACGGAGCCATTAGATGACAGTTGAAAAGAAGTTTCTATTTGAATCACTACAAGATTCTGAAACAATCGGTAATTTTTTAAAATCCCTTATTGATGGATTTGAGTCAGGAAAAATAGACCTTTCAACCAACGGGGATCAAATTCAATTAACTCCCCATGGGCTTTTAAATTTTGCAGTAAAAGCCAAAACAAAAGGTGAAAACAACAAAATTGCTATCAAAATTGAATGGAAAGACGCAGAAACTAATGAAAAAGCTTCAACTAAAACCCTAAACATAAACTCTTAATTATGCTGACATTTGAAGGTTTAGACGAAAATTTTAAATTTCTTGTGCTTGAAGTTAAAAATCAGATTGCTGCGACTCGAAATTTTGTCAATTCCCCATCGCGTTCACTCTTCCGTAAGATCACTTCACGTGACGATTATATTGATAACTTAAAAACAATCATCGAAAACAAAACTTATTCCCGTATAAACAAAGATACTCAACTCGACGACAATACTCTTAACAAAATAAGAGCCATACAATTAGCATCCGTCAATCTTGAACGAATCGGTGACTACTGTGTCAACATAGTTAACCAGATGGCTTACCTTGAGGATAAATCTTTTGTTAACAGATTCGAAAGCCCTGAAGCTTTTGATATAATAGAAACAACGACGGCCTCAATAGAGAAAGGATTTGATGACAAGGACATGCCCTTAGCCCTTGCAATCTGTAAATCCGAATATAACCTCGATTCCCTTTATAAAGACAATTTCAACCGTATTATGGCTGAAATGGGAAGCGGTAAAAATATTCCTGATTTAGTTACAGTCTTATTTATATTCCGCTATCTTGAAAGAATCGGAGACTCACTTCTTAACATAGGCGAAGCAATCATATTCTCCATTTTGGGCGAACGTATCAAGATTGAACAATTTGAATCACTACAACATACTCTGACTGTTTCAGGCTTTGACGGTTCCTTTTCAGACATCGATTTTCAAGGAATATGGGGCTCCCGCTCAGGATGCAGAATTGGACATGTACAGGCAAAAGACAAGGAAAACGGACCTCCGGTTGCGCAAGGAAGCATCTATAAAGAAGGCAATCTTGCAAAAATTAAGGCTGAGCGTGACAACCTCAAGCTTTGGAACAAAATGTTTCCCGGAAGAGTTCCTGACATCTTCGGTTACCACGAAACCCCTGCGGAAAATAAAGCCTCAATGCTGGTAGAATTTTTACCGGGCTGTACATTGGATACAATGATCCTCACCTCTGACGATGTGGACCTTGAAAACGGTCTTTTCACACTTGAACAGTCACTGCGAAATATTTGGACAACGACCATCAAAAAAGGCCCATTTGTAACCAACTATATGGAACAGCTTAAATCCCGTCAGGCCGGTGTACTGCAGGTTCATCCCGAGTTTAACCGTCATGCCAGATCACTTGGATCATCAGAAATAATATCCTCAGCGGAGCTTATTGATGAAGCAATATCTGCTGAACATGGTCTGCCAGCTCCATTCACTGTTTTTATCCATGGGGACTTCAACTGCAATAATGTTGTTTACAGCAATGCAGATGAACGGATCAGATTTATTGATCTCTACAGATCCCGAAACTTTGATTACATTCAGGACATCTCTGTTTTTCTAGTATCGTGCTTCCGCATGCCCATATTCGACAGGCCGATACGGAATAAAATAAACGTGGTAATCTCCAGATTCTACAGCTTTGCGGAAGAGTTTGCGGCTGAGAACAACGACCCCACATGGAAGGCAAGGCTGACGCTCGCACTGGTTCGATCCTTTTACACTTCAACTCGTTTTGAATTTAATTACGGATTTGCAAAAGAGATGTTTAATCGCTCAATGTTTCTCCTTGAAAAAATTAACCGTTACAGCGGAAGTTGGGATAATTTCACACTGCCTGAAGACATTCTTCATTATTAATGCAACATAAAGGATATACTATGAAAATAGGAGTAATCGGGCTTAAGGGAGCTTGGTCTTCAGAGCAACTGGCTGATGCTGTCTCCCAAAAAACAGGTCAGGACAGAATGCTCTTCGAGATGAAGGATGTGCGACTTGACCTTCCTTCCGGTAAGGCTGTTGTCGACGGAGTTAATCTTGCAGAACTTGACGCAATCATCATAAAAAAAATCGGCAAACAATATTCACCAGACCTGCTTGATCGTCTTGAAATGCTTCGCATGCTCGAAGGACGTGGAGTTAAAATATTCTCATCCCCTTATAGCATATTAAGGGTACTGGACAGACTGACTTGCACAATATCATTACAACTTGGCGATATCCCCATGCCGCCTACAACTATCACCGAAGATGTCGACCATGCCCTTGCTGCAGTGGACGAATACGGTGAAGCCGTTTTTAAACCACTCTACAGCACCAAGGCCCGCGGCATGTTTGTGCTTAAACCAAACCCGCAAGCCCGCGAGACTATCGAAAAATACAGCAAAAAATATAAAACCATGTACATCCAGAAAACTATCGATCTCAAAGACAGTGATCTCGGGATCGTTTTCTTAGGCGGAAAATATGTGACAACATATGCTCGCTGTAAAACAAACAATGCATGGAACACCACTACAATAAACGGTGGAAAATACGCTCCCTTTGATCCACCACAAGAAATAATAAAACTTGCCCACAAGGCTCAATCTCTGTTCAATCTGGACTTTACCTGCGTTGATGTAGCCTTAACAGACGACGGGCCTTTCATCTTCGAAGTTTCGGCCTTCGGAGGATTCAGAGGATTGCTTGATGCGCGTGGGATAGACGCTGCGTCCATGTACGCAGATTATGTAATTAAGAAGGTAAAATAATGAATAAAAATAGTTTAACACAAACTGAAATAGTTGAAAAATATCGCAAAGAATTTCCAGCAGCAAAATCTCTTTTCATTGATTTCGGCGGCTGCGTTATTGAAACAAAAGTTAACAGTGAAGATCTGCTTGCAGACCTCAAAAATTATTTTAAAGAATTCCTGATAGCAGGAACAAAGGGCGATATACTTATCACGGCACACGAATGCCCTCCCGCTGACCTTGGACTTAAATATATCGTTAAAGAGCCTGACCAAGGCAAAGTAAAAATAAAAGAAGAGCACGCAGATCTTGCAGATGGACGAGTTGTCTACAAACGATTGACTGGAATGATCTTCGCTTTCGGACGCGGCGGTAATATTGCTCTAGGTCCATGCATTGAAAATTCCAATCAGGTCATCAATTTCATCAACAACCGCTTTATTGAATATAAGCTCAATCAGGGTTGTCTACTAGGCCATGCTGCCGGCGTTATAAAAAACGGTCGGGGGATTGCTATTGCGGGATTCTCAGGAATGGGAAAATCAACTCTAGCCCTCCATTTAATGAGCAAGGGAACTACCTTTATCAGCAATGACAGAGTTATGATCGAAGACAATGACTCTCAAGTAACTGTCTACGGAGTTGCAAAACAGCCAAGAATCAACCCGGGAACAGCCTTAAATAACCCCGATCTTGCACGCATTATTGCTGAAAATGATAAAGAAAAATTCCTGTCCCTTACGCAAACAGAGTTATGGAACCTTGAGCATAAGTATGATGCCCTGATTGATGAATGTTACGGGAAAAACAAATTTATTTTGCGCGGACCGCTAAATGGATTGGTAATTTTAAACTGGCAGAGGGATAACAGCGAAACTGTCATTAAAATTGTCGATCCTATAGAACGTAAAGATCTGCTCCCAGCTTTCATGAAAAGCACAGGACTATTCTACCTGCCGGATTCGAGTGACAAAATAGAAGATCCTGACATTGATCACTACGCAGCAATACTTTCTAAGACGACACTCATTGAAATCAGCGGTGGTGTGGATTTTGATAAAGCGACTAACGCATGCCTAAAATTCATGGATTTAGGCACACTTTAGCAACATTTACGTCACATTTTACTGCTTTTCTATAGAGAAATTTTATGCGTATAAAAATTGAGAAAGAAGTAAATCTCCCCGACAACATAAAACTTGAACGATACAAAAGAACACCGGACTTGGGCCCGAAAATTCTATTCTTCAGCGGAGGGACAGCCTTAAAAAAAATTTCATCAGAACTTACGCAGTATACTCACAATTCAATTCATATTATCACTCCGTTTGATTCAGGCGGCAGTTCAGCGGTTATCCGAAAAAAATTCAAGATGCCTGCTGTGGGAGATATCCGAAACAGACTCATGGCTCTTGCAGATCAATCGGTACTGGGCAACCCTCAAATTTACGCACTTTTTGCTTACAGACTTCCCAAAAACAGCACTGATAAGTTTCTAAAAAAGGAACTTTACCAGCTTGAATCTGGTAAACATCCACTGATTATGAATATTCCTGCGCCCATGCGTAAGATTATCCGTAATCATTTTCGCCAGTTTTCAGATATCATGGATGACTTTGATTTACGCGGAGCGAGCATAGGCAATATTATCCTTACAGCCGGATATCTTGCAAACAGACGTCACTTAGATCCAGTTATTTTCCTATTTTCCAAACTTGTTGAAGTGCGTGGAATTGTACGCCCATCCATAAACAAGGACCTCCACCTTGCTGCAAGACTTGAAGACGGAACAACAATTGTGGGGCAACATCTGCTGACCGGAAAAGAAGAAAATCCCATAATATCTCCTATTGAAGATATCTGGTTGACAAATAATTTAAACTGTAATGAGCCATGTAAAGCAAAAATTCGTACTAAGCTGAGTGATTTAATACAAAGTGCCGAATTAATTTGTTATCCACTTGGAAGTTTTTATTCAAGTGTCATCGCAAATCTTCTTCCTCACGGTGTAGGAACAGCTATTATGAAAACCAGATGCCCCAAAATTTTCACTCCTAACACAGGTGTGGATTTAGAGCTAAAAGGGCATACATTAACTCACCAAGTGGAACGTCTTTTACACTATCTACAAAAGGACGATCCTGATAATATAAAAGTAGACGAAGTTTTAAATTTTATTCTTGTAGATTCAAATAATGGAATTTACCCCGGTGGCGTTGATAAAGAAAAAATAAATAAACTGGGAATTCAGATCATAGACTGTAACCTTATCAGCAAAGAAAGCACTCCCCATCTGGATGCTTCTCTCCTGTCTAAAGCGTTACTTTCACTTACTTGATCAAATCATTTCCGCAAACTCAGGCAGGTAATTCATGAGCAAAGATAAAAAGAATAAAATTACTGTTAAACAAACTCTGACACAAGACGGAGTTGTGACATATCTTGAAGACCTTCTTAAAAGTTTTAAAGCCGGACAGCTTATTATAAACAATGCTGAAGACAGTGTTACCCTTAATCCTTCTGAGGAGATTAATTTTGAGCTTAAAGCAGGTAGTAAGAAAGGTAAGACTAAATTCAGTATGAAGTTTTCATGGCAAGATCAACAACCTGAAAATGACGAACTGAGCATCAGTACAGAGAAATCAGATAACGATTCAGAAAACGCTGACTAATCCCATAAACTAAACACGTTAATATTATTAAAGTCTCCGCAAGCTTTTCTTGCGGAGACTTTTTTTGTTTCGCAATTACAAACTCCACACTAAAGGCTGCTCATAGAAATAAGTGGCCTTTTTTTAACAATTTGTACTAGCCAATAGCCAATAATGTCTTACTATTTACACTTAACATTTAGTAACCCAGATTTAAATAATTCTAACCTTCGCAAAATGCTCAACTAAACTTACAAATGGGGTTAGCTCGATGACGCACCCCAGAGCATTAACTGAGTGTACAGGACACAAAATGACTCCAGTAACCATTAATACTGATCTATGTAAATTTGACGAACTTTGCGTACGAGAATGCCCGCTAGGCGTTCTTAAAATGGTCGAAAAAGGCCAAGCTCCGGTTGTAAGCCCCAGAAAAGCAAGATACTGTATTAACTGTGGTCACTGTATGGCTGTTTGTCCAACAAACGCTATAACACTGACCGCATTTGCAGATCAAAATTCTTCTCCGCTTGAATCTGATAAAATTGCTGACTATGAATCAATTGAGATGTTTTTAAAAACCAGGCGTTCTATTCGCAAATTCAAAAAGAAACCTCTTTCAATTGATGAAATTTCTGACCTGATCCACCTGTCTGCCTATGCCCCTTCCGGGCATAATGCTCAGCCTGTTTCATGGACTGTTCTGAATCAGCCTGAAAAAGTTCAAGAACTGGCTTCCCTTGTCGTGGATTGGATGAACGAACTTGTTGCTCAAAAGAATCCTCTGGCAGAAAAATTATTTCTTGCAGGCATTACAAGAGCCTTTAAAAGCGGAATAGACCTGATCTGCCGCGAAGCTCCGGCACTGGCTGTGAACTGGGCGCCGAGCATCGGAATAACCCCTGATGTGGATGCAATTGTATCTGCAACTCACCTTGAACTTGCAGCGCACGCTAAAGGTCTGGGAGTCTGCTGGGCCGGTTATTTAATGGCAGCAGCTAAATATAGTGAGCCGATCAGAACATTTTTGAATATCCCTGACCAGCATATCATTCACGGGGCCTTGCTACTTGGCCACCCTGCAGTAAAATACCGCAACACACCGCCTAGGCATAAAGCTGTCGGTGAAAAATCAGACGCAGGATTTATTTTCCCTGCACGAAAAAACGAGCATAGTTAAAAAAGAAGCCTCCGGTCTAATTAACCGGAGGCTCTTTACTGTTCACTTTTGATTTTTTTGCCGGGACGAAAAGCTGTCCACAAAAAAGACGGAGTGAAAATACGAAATGGATTTTTTACCAAAACATCCGGCATAACATGATACCAGCGGTACCCTAAACGGTGGTAGACCTTTTTTGCCAAAGAGCCGTACCCGGACTGCTTAGCCGCCCAGATTGCAGCATCTCGCTGACAACGCGATGAGGCTACAGCCTTAAAGATTTTATCGCTGTACCCCTTATCAGCAAGCATCGCCTTTATCCGCAAATACTCTCTATACCTGCTGACAATGTCCGCCACTGAAAAAAAGACTCCTGTTATCCAGCTCAAACCAATCGCAACAGAAGTTAAAAATCCAAAATGATGCCCATCCCGGTAAAATTCAGCGGCCAGCCAGCCGAGAGTAACTATCATGCCAAGACACAGCCCAAGGACGAAGTGTGGTAAAGGGGCCACCCGCAAATAATTATTATGTCTTAATGCAAAAGTTCTTAACATCAAAATTTACCGAAAAAAATAATCATGAGACCTTCTTAAGTTCAGTAAGAAGATCCTCAATATTAAAAGGCTTGGTGATACGTATATCCATACCGCACTCCTTACACCGTTGCCAATACTCTAAGTCACTGTTTGCCGTAAGAGCTACAATTCTTACATGTGAATGGAGTTTACGAATAGCCCGTGCCGCCTCGAATCCATCCATGATAGGCATCTGGATATCCATAAAAACTATATCGAAATCTTCCGACTCAGTAATAGCATCCACAGCTTCTTTACCGTTGTCCACAATAGTAAAATTTTTCACTCCGTTCTTTTCAAAAATTTTGCGTAGCAGAATCTGGTTCATTTTACTGTCTTCTGCAACAAGCACTTTGATTTTTGAAAAATCGTAATTTGTATCTATATCACCTGTAGCTGTTTTTGCGTGCTCATCATTAGCACCGACAAGGCATTCCAACACGGGCAAAACAAAAGAAAATACAGCGCCCCCATCAGGATTATTGCCGCCATTAAGTTCTCCGCCCATAAGCTTTACAAGTTTGTGGCAGATAGCCAATCCCAGACCAGTTCCACCGTATTTACGGGTAATCGAAGTATCTGCCTGCACAAATGATTTAAAAAGATGCTCTGCTCCACCTTCGGGAAGTCCTATACCGGTATCAGAAACTTCAAAATAAATTTTCTTTTTTCTTCCCGAGTCGATATCCGTCATTAATTCAGCAGTAAGTACAACTTGGCCGGAACTGGTAAATTTAACCGCATTTCCAAGTAAATTGACCAATACCTGCCTGAGCCTCATGCTATCAACTTCAATGCAAACCGGAATATTTTCTGTCTTAAGAACTACTTCCAGATCCTTGTTCATTGCACCTATATCCATAACATCACGAATCTCTTTTAAAAAGAGTGGCAGATCAAGAAAATCAATTTGCAATTCCATATGGCCTGAATCAATTTTAGAAAAATCTAAAATATCATTTGCAATAACAAGCAAGCTTTCCACTGAAGACTTGATAAGCCGCAAATTTTCATTCTGCTCGGCAGTTAATTCTGTCGCCTGAATGAGCTGAACCATGCCCTTGATAGCATTCATAGGAGTTCTGAATTCATGACTCATATTGGCAAGAAATTGTCCTTTAGCCGCATTGGCTTTTTGCGCCTCTTCTTTGCTGAGCCGTAATTCTTTTTCAATTCTTTTGAGTTCAGAAATATCTTCTACAGTAGCTAAAACTCGACCCCATGAACCTTCCATGCTCGGGTCAATAGTGCAATTAACTATAAAAAACTGCTCCTTTCCATCCTCACGAACAAAGTAAAATTCACTTTTATGCCGCAACACACCTGACGCAAAATCAAGAAGAATAGACCTAAAATATTTCCATGATTTTTTCTGAACATATGAAGAAAAACCCGAAGCAATAAGTTCTTCGCAAGATTTAGCTCCGATAAAATCAACAGCAAGATTATTTGCAGCGGTAATCTTGATCATCTCGACACATTCATGAGTATTTTTTTGATTTTTAAGAACGTTTTCACGAAGATTTTCAACAGTAAATTCACCGTAAGAATCAAACTTATCCTTCAAAATAGACAAATCTAGTTCCCACAATGCAACAGGAGAATTTTCAAAAATAGAGCTGAGCCGGCTTTGATTACTAAGCAGCTTTTCTTCAGCTTTTTTGCGGGCGGTAATATCAATAACAAACCCTTCAATATAGCTGGGGACACCAAAATCTGAATCAACAAGCCTGAAATCTCGACTTGTCCAAACAAGTGAGCCATCTTTACACACGCACAAGGCCTCGTACCCAGCGACTTTACCTGAAATATTAAGTTGATTCACAACATTATGAATATCATCAGGATTATAATAAATTTTATTTTGAGCATCCAAACCTAAAGAAAGTAATTCATCTGTATCAGCATACCTCAAAAGTGAAGCATATGCAGTGTTTACAGTCATATAATCGCCATTCATATCAATTTGAAAAATTCCCAAAGGAGCATTATCAAAAATATCTCTATACCGGCTTTCAGCCTTAATCCTCAAATAATCTGCAAGCTTTCTTTCCTCAATTTCGCGCTCAAGTTCCAGACGCTGACCATTTATTGCATCTTCACGCCTTGCCGCATCAGCTATATCAGTATCGTATATTTGCCGCATAATTGTAGACCTGACTAAATAATAGCATCCGGCAAGAACAACTAAAAATAATATAATTGAAAAAGAAAGCAGCAATTGAGGCCCTAACAAACCATAAAGTTTTTGTTCTTCAACCAGACTTATTATATGCAACGAAGTACCTTTAACAGGTGAAGAAAGGGCTAAATAATTTACTTTTCGACCGGACTTACCAGCCTCAAGCCGTGTTACTCCGCTCCATCCTCCATCAAGAGCATCCATAAGCAATAATTGTCCGCTTTCACTGGCTGAATTATCGGTGAGAGCAAGAACAGTGTGCCCTATTACAAGGAAATCACTACCAACGGCAGGCACTGCAGTGAGGTCATTAAGACTCTCAAACAGGCTATCAGGACTCACCCATCCAAGAATTGTTGCAAAATCTCCGCCAGTTCCAACACACTGTACCCCAATAATTATGGAAAGATCTCCACTTGAATGCCTGACACTGAACTGCGGAACATTATTTTTTACCACGTATTTTGCGTAAGAATCATTGTCTCTGATTAATATACATTCACTGTCAGTATCGGCAAGTAACTCACCATTTTTGTCCAGAACAGCTATTCTTGAAAAAGGCTGATCCTGTCCGTGGTATCTGATGGAAACAGCATCTGATATTGCGCGATAGATACTATTAAATGCAGATAAACAGCTCTGGTCAGCAAGATCAAAATCCGGGGAATTTTGCAGTGATATAAAAGACTGCATAGCAGCACTGGAACTAAGCCTGTTAAGCTCACGAAGCCTACCAGAAAAGAAAAATCCAACAGCCATAGCTCTTTTGGTTGATTCCCCGATAAAAAAAGAGCGAGCAGTCTTCCTGACCTGCAGCTGCGAACAATAACTGGTCCAAAGGACGTACCCAATGAGCGCTGCGAAAATGATAACCGCACTGATAAAAATCAGACGAAAGCGGAAATTATTCGGAGCATCTTCAACGTGAGTAAAATCTTGATCCATATTTTAAATCAGCTCATTTTTTTATTTTAGTAAGATATGGTTAAAACATCTCCATTTTTTGGCAATAAGCCGCCATTTCATCCTTCTTTACCATTTCAAAGGAGCTTCGAAAAGATCGTCTTAATCGTAAAATGAAAGACCAAGCACGTCTATGTCGTAACTAAAAATCATCTTTTATTTATATACCAAATAATTTTTTAAATCCAAAAAACCTATTGACATTGATTTTCATTTTCAATAAGACATACTTAACAGATCACAACTATTAAGGAGAAACACTATGTGCGCAGCTCTTATAGGTGGAATGGATAGACTCAAGCGGAATTACATTACTTCAGCAAAACAAAAAGGTGTCAAACTTAAAGTTTTTACAGGCAAGGAAAATAAAGTATCTGCGATGCTCGGAAGTGCAGATCACGTAATTATTTTTACAAATCAGATCTCACACGCCGCTAAAATTGATATCGTAAAATATACAAAAGCAAACAATATTCCCCTGCACATGTTTCATTCATGTGGAGTTTCAACCTTAAAAAGCTGTCTTGAAAAATTATAAAATTATTTTCACGCGTGACGAAGCGACCGGAGAAGATCTAAATTAATCTTATCTGACTCAAAATTTAAATCGTCCCCCTTCGGAGTTTCAATCACTTTAGGAACAGTTGAAAAGCGTATATCGTTAATCAGGTTTTTAAAGCCTTCAATACCGATTTTACCTTTGCCTATATTTTCATGGCGATCTTTGTGTGAACCGAAATCTTCTTTACAATCATTAAGGTGAAAGAAACGGATATAATCAAGCCCGATAAGCTGATTAAACCGCTCAAAAACCTGATTATAAGTTTCGGGGGTGCGCAGATCATAACCCGCGGCGAAGGCATGGCAAGTATCAAAACAAACGCCTAGCCTGTCGGAACAGGCTGAATTTTCAAAAATAGCGGCAATTTCGACGAATCTGCTACCTAAATTTGTACCTTGCCCAGCAGTATTTTCAATAAGAACGTGTACTTTTTCTGTTTCAGACATAGATATCGCAAGGTCAAGGTTTGCCACGTAACGTTCCAAGCCTTCAGCTTTACCTGCCCCTAAATGCGACCCAGGATGAGTAACAACATACTCAATGCCAAGTTCTTCTGTTCTCGCTAGTTCCTGTGCAAAACCTTTTACAGACTTTAAAGCACTATCCAATTTTGGAGATGCTAGATTTATTAAATATGAGTCATGCACAGAAACAGGATAATTGCCCCACTCTTCGCGACACTTTTTGAAAGAATTTATAGCTTCAGCGTCTAAAGGATTAACCTTCCACTGCCTCTGATTATGAGTAAAAATCTGTAAAGCGGTTCCGTTTATAGACATTATTCTTTCTACTGCTTTATCAATACCCCCGGTAATGGGCATGTGAGCGCCTATATACATAAAAATGTAACCCTTATTTATAAATAATTAATTGGAGAAACAGATAGATTTTATTCTAAAGCTCTTCCTGTATGGCAAGCTTCATAAGTACTGGGGCCAGTAAATCCGGATCAATAAGCCCATCAGACTTTTCGGAAACAAGGTTACAATCGAATATCTTAATACCAAGAGTTTTCAGAATATCTAAATTCAGACCATCCTGATAATCACCGTTCGCGGAATCAATCAAGACAGCACTTAAAACAGATTCTTTTTTTATCTCTGCAGGATTATCCATTCGTAATACTTCTAAAAGTTTTTCTATCTGCAAAGGGACATTATGCCCGAAAAGTTCAGGGTCATACCCAAGATTAGGAATAAAAATTTTAGGACATGAATTTCTTGAAACAGCTTGGCCCATGCCTTTTGGAATCAGCGAAGCAAGAATGCTGGAATAAAAACTTCCCATTGGATAAACAATCAAATTTGCTTCTTTGATAAGCATCATTGCCAGTGATGAGGCATGTACTGAGCGCGGCCACGGATCATCAATATCCGAGCAAGTCCACATACCGTCGATAGGCGAAGGAACAGGCGGAACTTCCTTACCCGTAAAAAGATGTTGCCCGGCGATGATTTCACCATTTTGCAGACGCACTGCCAAATGACCACTATCAAGTGATGCAGCCCGAACAATTCCCCTCGCTCTGACAAGTCTAGAAAATTGCGCAATAGGTGGAGCAAGTACACGCTTATGAACCATAAATCCGGCAGCTAGAAGGATATTTCCCAAGCAGGCTTTCGCTGGGTCAAACTCATCTGCGGACAACTCAAGAAAAAGAGCAAAAAGATCCGAAAGAATTTTGCGAACTACATCTGAAAAATCTTCCATCAGAGGATGAGTTCCATTGGCAAGGTGTTGCAATTCTCCTGTTAAATCCTCTTTATCACCATATTTGGGAAAACGGGTATTCAACAATTTAACAATACTAGCTTTTTCTGGATCACTGGTGTCTGCAATAGATATCAGTCTGTTTCTAATATCACCTACAGCAGGCATATCAAAAATATTCCTAAGCTTAGCTGAACTACCTCCTGAATCAAAAGTAGTTATAATATATGAGCATTCAGGATTAACTTCAGCGAGTTGCCCAGAAAGACCGGCAAGAGCTGTCCCTCCGCTGAAAAAAACTATTCCTGGATGATCCTTCTCCACTCCGGTCTCCTTGTAACGAAATAATATAAAGCTATACAGACTGAAAAAAAGACTTTTTGCATGAATTTATTTACCTGTAAAGAAGTATGCCTTCAAATCAAATCCCCGTCTACAGCCATAAAATCAGTTCCTTGAATTATCCTTTGACTTTAAAAGCCACCTTGTCATAATTTCTCTTACAGCTTAGAAAAACATATTCAACCATTTATCACATATACTTTAGATTACAATACAATGAAAAATATTTTTTTAAATATCCACGGTTTCGGCTCTTCTGGGAACAACTCAAAAGCTGCAGCTCTTACAAGTTCTTTTCCAGACTATAAACTTATCAGTCCTGATTTTCCGGCAGATCCGGAAGAATGCCTTGATCTTCTTGAAGAGATCATTGCAGAAAATTCCAACTCCCCACTAGTACTGCAAGGATCGTCTATGGGAGGACTTTATGCTTTGGTTATGCATATTCGCCACAACATACCTGCTTTGCTTATTAATCCAGCTCTTGCACCTTCATTTCTTGTGCAAAAACGTCTAGGCGAAGTATACGACTTCGGGAATGGAAAAACTATTCTTATCACATCCCAGCATGTTAAAAAATTTGCTGAAGTTGAAAAAGAAATAGAAAAAGCCATTCACAATGGATTTTCTGCAAAAGGTAAAGTGCTGGCTCTTCTCGGTGAACAGGATGAAGTATTGGATCAAATAGAAATGAAAAAAATACTTGGGAAATTAAATATTGAAGTAGTTTCTTTTGAAACAGATCACCACTTTGAAGGATACGATAACGTTACAGAAACCAATCAGAAAGTACGAAGTTTTCTGCTTGATAACTAACTTTTAACAATCGGCATCATATCATTCATTTCATTTATATAGCCATTTTCAAGGGTGTTAACTTCAAGGATATAAGTCTTAAAAGTTAAGTCCATAGAAGAATCACTAAATCTATGCAGACTATAGCACGGAGACGATAAAAATCCACGCCGAGCTTTGTGCTCTCCGCCCATTCCAGGGTCATAAAAATTAATATTATTGTCAATAGCCCACTCTATCGGGGCATAATAGCAAAGTTCAAAATGTAAAAACCGAACCTCTTCAAAGCATCCCCAATATCTTCCCCAAATCTGATCCCCTGAAAATACAAACATAGACATAGCAATAGGTTCTTCGTGACCTTCTCTAAAGGCAACGGAAAAAAGTAAATTTTTACGCATTGATTTACTTAACCCATTAAAAAAAGATTCATTAAGATACTTACAACTCCAGACCCCAAATTTATCATTAGTTGAAGCATAGCATTTATACATCAAAGAAAAGTATTCATCAGGGATTTCATCACCCACCAAAATTTCAACCCTAACTTTTTCTGCTTTCAATGCTTTACGTTCTCGCCGAATAGTTTTTCTGCGGTTTCCGTTAAGTGTCCCCAACCATTGCTCAAAATTTTTATAATCATGGTTTCCCCAGAGATAACCCTGATGCTGCCATGTTGCGTACCCGTAAGTTTCCATTTCTGCTGTCCAGTTTGGATCAACAAAATTAAACGCACTGCTCCCAAGATTATTAACCGCACAAAACCTATCTAGAGTCTGGCATACAAGACGCATAATATTTCCGGCATTAACATCAGGTGCTATCAAAAAACGATATCCTGAAGCGGGTGTATACGGGCTCATCCCCACTAATTTGGGGTAATAAGTAATGCCACCTTTCTGAGCAACCTCAAACCAAACACGGTCAAATATAAACTCTCCATCACTTTGATCTCGCACATATAAAGGGACCGCAGCAACCAACCGTCCTTCGTAGCGAACAAGCATATGCGCAGTAAGCCAACCCGTAGCAAGACAAACACATCCACTTTCTTCAAGAAGACGCAGCCAGTCCCACTCCAGAAATGGAAAATTTATCAGACTCGCAAGATCGTTCCATTCTTCTTTGTCCACCCGCAAAATGGATTCAGCCCAAGATACTTCATAACCATTAAGAATATCAGTCATTGTTCGACCTTTAACACAACCCGTAACCTTAGTTCATTAGTTTAAGACATTAAATATTGTTAGATACCGCAAAATATTCAGCAACACTTTCCATAAAAATCTTAACTGTATTAGAACAGGAATCCTTGTTCCATACCATATAAATATCCATTAAGGGAAAATCTTCCTCTAACGGAATCAGAGTGATTCCTTTACGAGAGACATGACTATTATCCGGTAAAAAGGCGACTCCCATACCGGAAGAAATCAATGTAGCTGCCCCGGAAAGACCTGCAACCTCCTGACTTATTATCGGCACTAATCCTTTTTTACTGAATGTTTCCATCATAGAGTCATATAAATCAGGCTGTCCTGCCCGCGGAAACATAATCAATTTCTCCTTCGCAATGTCCTTAAGAGTCAATTTTTTCTTATGTATAAAAAAATGATCATCTGGCACGGCAAGTACATGCTTTTTAGAAAACAGTCTTAGTGACTCAAGTCCCTCCATCCCATGCATAAACACAGTAGTAAATCCCACATCAAGATCTCCTGAGCGAATACGTTTGAGCTGAACCCTGGCGCCAAGCTGACTTATAAGAATCGATACGTCAGAATATCTGCTGCGGAAAGCTCTGATAGCTTCAGGAACCAAGCTATCCATGGCAATCTCCATAAAACCGACTCTAACTCTTCCGGTTTCACCTTTTGCCATTCTCCCAACAGTTGAAGCTGCCAGATCTATCCTCTCTAAAATTAGAACAGCCTGTTCATAAAAATATTGCCCTTCTACTGTTAACCGAACGTTACGACTATTCCTCTCAAGCAGCTTTGACCCCACTTCTTCTTCAAGTGATTTAATCTGCTGAGAAAAAGGTGGTTGCGCAATATGAACTCGCTTGGCAGCGCGACCGAAATGCAGCTCTTCGGCTACTGCAACAAAGTATATTAACTGTCTTAGTTCCATCTTTTTATACACCCAGTACGCAATATATAGTTTAAAATTTGGATATTTTTTATAATATTCTTAAATAAATCAATGCTACACAATTTGCATTTCGACTTTATGCACTCATTCTACAACTAATATTATCAAATACAAATTATAAGCGAAAGAACGCAAATTTAGCCCAGCCCAGTTAATGGATATTACTATTTTTTTTTGCTAACTAGCAAACAAACACGGAGAACAAAATGATTGATCCTTTAGACTGTTTACTTTCAGATATACAGCATGAATGTGACAACGCTGCTGTAGATATGTTCGGCGCGGAAACTACTGCCAGATGGAAAAACCCTTCATTTGCAGCAATTATGGAACAACCTGATTCAGTTGGAGAAATGACAGGAAGTTGTACTGACAATATAAAAATATTTCTCAAATTTGATGGCAACAGAATATGTAAAGCATCATTTTATACAACCGGTTGCGGGGCCAGCATCGTAAGCGCGGACGCAGTTTGCGAACTATCCACGGGAAAAACAATTGATGAGGCGTCTGAAATTGATGGCGAAGATATTATCAAAACTCTCGGCAAAGTCCCGGAAGATAAGAAACACTGTGCTCACCTAGCATCTTCAGCTTTACAGGAAGCTTTGGGAGTATGGCTGGAGAGGAGTAAAAAAGGATAGTCTTTATAAATTCAGCTTTACTTAAAGTTAAACCCCGATTTAAAAAAAAAAACGGGGTTTATTCATATTTTTACAAAAAGTATCTAAGAAATATATTTTAAAATATTTTTAATCAGTGTAATCTTCTTAATAGGTTTAGATAAATAACCGCTACACCCAGCATCAAGGCTGAGCTGAAAATCATGAGCTGAATCATTTGCAGTCAAAGCAACTATAGGAGTTTCAGGATACCCATTCGTCTTTTCATAAGTACGTATTTCTTTAGTTGCTTCATACCCATTAAGATTAGGCATCTTAATATCCATTAATACTAAATCATAATTATGTTTTTTATACATTGCTACCGCTTCTGCGCCATCCACTGCAAAAGTAATTCTGAACGGAGTATCTTTAAGAAAAAATTCGACCAGCGCCCTATTTGATTCCGAATCTTCAGCAAGCAAAATTCTCGTCGGCAGGAGCTCTTTTTCAGCCGCAGATTCTGCATATTCCGGATCTACAGGGTCAAAGAGATTAAGCATAGCGTTAAGCAAAACTCCGCGGGTAAGAGGCCAGCGAGCACTACCGCGTACCCCGAAGAGTTTATTGATTTCTGGTCTATTGCTACTGTCTCCAGGAGAAGAAGAAAGTAAGCAGACTGCTGGACACGGTGATTCCAACACATCATTAATGGCTTCAACTTCACCGAGCCCATCTTCTTCAAGTTTTTCAGAAATAATAACAAGGTCGACCTTGTTGCTGCCCCTAAGTGAATCTAACGCAAGAAAACTGTTTTCAACATGAACACAATTTCCACCCCAACTAGATAAACACTTGCAAATATAACTACGAACAACAAAACTTTTCTCGACTACCAGAACATTTTTTCCCTGCATTACTTTTCTGATTTTATCATCAAGAGGGTCATCTTTTTCAAATTTATCAACAGTAATTTCAGCGGAGAAAAGGGCTCCGCCTGACTCAATGTTTTGAGCCTTAATATTACCATCCATTAGTGTTACAAGATTCCTGGTAATAGCTAGACCAAGCCCCGTTCCTCCGTACTTACGGGTTGTAGAAGAGTCCGCCTGTGTAAAGTTATCAAAAATAACTTCCACTTTATCCTCTGATATACCAATACCAGTATCAGTAACTTTGATAGATAGAACAAGAAGTCCATCATCCCCTGCATGGCTTGAGATATCCAGACATACAGTTCCTTCAGAGGTAAACTTAATTGCATTGCTTAACAGATTAGCTATAATTTGTTTGATTCTGGTAGAATCACCAATCATAAGCGCAGGGGTGGCTGGATCAATATGGCAGGCGAATATAAGGTTTTTCTTCCACGCAGTTACAGACAATATTCCAGAGACTTCATCTACCAGATTATCTAAATTGAACTGAGCTTTTTCTAAAGTCAATTTCCCTGACTCTATTTTTGACAAGTCCAGAATACCGTCGATCAACGTCAAAAGAGCCTTGCCTGAATCACTAAAAATAGTGACATAACTTTTCTGTTCAGAAGAAAGAGCTGTGTCTCTAAGCATATCTGCCATACCCATAATTGAGTTCATGGGGGTCCTGATCTCATGACTCATCTGTGCAAGAAATTCACTTTTTATCTGATTCGCAACTTCCGCGCGCGTAATAGCTTCTTCAAGCTGTTTCAATGTTTCAGAAAGATGCGCTGAATTATGTTCTTCAACTTCTTTTGCGCTAAGTAATTCTGCAGCATAGCGTTGCAATTCTTCTTCATTGATCTTTCGATCCGTAACATCACGCACTACACTTAAAAGAACATTTGCTCCGCGGTATACAATTTTCCTAGAACGAACTTCACAATGAATTGTCAGACCGGCTTTAGTCACCATAGAACACTCAAAGCTATCAATTGCTCCGCCACTTAAAATATCATGCAAAACAGTACGCATAGATGATCGTTCATAAGCAGGAATAAGCTCAAAAATAGTTTTCCCTAGTAACTCCTCACGCGAGTACCCCAGTAACGTAATAACCTGTCCATTTGTTTCCCAAAAAAGACCGTCTAAATCAGTAATGCAGACAAGGTCTCCAACATTATCAAAAAAGAACTGATATTCTTCCAAATCTTTTGTTTTGCGCAGATTTTCGAGCATTGAAGATAATGATTTCTCAAGAACACTTATTTCATAAATGCAACTACCTTTGGTCTGAATATCTAAATCCAACCCCTTTGAAATATCTTCAGCAGCATCACTGATAACACGCAGAGGCTTACCCAGTTTATTGCTGAGGATTAAAACAATAATAAAACAAAGAGATGTCACGATTGCTAAAAACGGCAAAGAAAGCAAAAAAGCTCTTGTTATGGATTTGTTAAGCCTAGTATCAGATGTAAAATAAGAAAGTCCGGGGACTAGAGTGCTGCGATAAAGTACACCGCCACGATTGCGGCCAAGACTGGCTAGCAACATTTTATCCGAAATAGCATCGCCCATTTTAAATTCTTGGGTTTTACCGGACATCAAATCAAAAGCTTTGCCGGAGGTAAACAAAAGGAGCTTGCCACCGCGGGAGTCAAGAGCAGAAGCTAGCCCTGATCTGGCGAGATCAACAACACAAGCAGCACTACCTACAATTTGATTCCTACTACGAATTGGGACGGAAAAAACCGTAATGAAATTACCATTCGAAGAATGGCATAAAATACTGAGGGAAGGAGCATGATTAAGAGCTTCTCTAACAACTTTCTCATCATACTTTTGTGATGTAGACGAAAATATTTTATCATCACCTTTACGCAAGATAAAATAATCCACGCCATGAGGAATCTGATCATATTCAGATAATTTTTCAGCAAGGGGATAATCAACGCCGAGCATCATTGTAACTCTAATTGAATTATCTCTACTAAGCTCGTCGAGACGGGCCATAGCTCTATTTAAAAAACTGTAAACTTCTAAGCTATGCCCTTCACCTTCAGCATTGACGCGATCATAAAACTCTACTTTTAAGCTCTTAATATAACTGTAAGAAAGAACTCCACCAAAAGAGAGAGCAGAAATAAGCGCAATACCGCAGATAGATGCAACCATTAGAGTAGACAATCGGTAACGATTTCTACTTTCTATGCTATTACCCAAGCTAAACAATTGATTACCTATAAATGACATCTGCAGCCATTAAAATATCACTGGGAATTGTTATCCCCAGCTCTTTGGCTCTGTTAAGGTTAAAAACAAAGGCATACCGCTTAGCATCTTCAATAGGAAGATCCCCTGCTTTGTGCCCATTTAAAATCAAAGATACAAGCGTCCCTGCCTGCCGTCCCATTGAAATAAAGTCCACCCCTGCTCCGCCAAGCATACCAAGCTGCGCAAAGGAGTAATTTATCGGGATTTCAGGTTTACGACTATTTTTAACTGTCCACTTGATAATTTCAGTTGTCGCATGAGTCACACCGTTCTCATCTTTTAACAGAGTCGCTGCAGGATATATTGTTCCTACACTTGGATCAGAAGAAAGTTTAAAAATCAGCTTCTTATAACTCTCCCATGACTGCGCAATTTTAAAGTCAAAAACAATATCAACAGGCTCTTCAGACAATTCACGCTGTATCTGCTTTAACACAGCCTTGCCTGTAAAAGAATTATCACAAATAACAACTGCTTTGGTCAGCCCCGGTATTATTTTTTTTGAACCTTAAAAGCTTCAACAAAATGTAATTTTTCGACAATTCCAGTAATATTATGCCCTGGTTTCTGCCTTGAATTCATCCATTTTACAGTATCATTATAATCTTCAGGCTGTCCGTTCATCCCAGAAAAAACTACTGAAATATCAGAATCTAAAAGTTTCAACCCGACAGCTCCGAAAGCATTATCATCCACAACAACGACTACATCCGGATGAACATCTCTAATTTTAGCTAAAACAATACCAGCCTGTGATTTAATTAATGGGGGAGTATTATTAGTTTTTTTTGAATCCATTGCATAAGTATAAATTTTTATATTCTTTCCATCTTTGAATCCGGCTTTGGCGACTGCTTCAAGTACGCCTTGGTATTGTGGAAAACCGCAAAGATCCTTGCCAGAATAGCTACTCACAATAAATATTTTCTTTATTTCACTATTCTCAGCAAAAGCTGTTAAACACGTGAAAATAAAAAAAAAACCAACTGCAAGACTAAAAATAGATAATTTACGCATGCACGCTCCACATTCCAAAATTGAATGGAAATTCCCCTTACTCGCCCCGTAATGAAGGTGTAATATAGCATTTTTCCGAACATTAAAAAGACAAACATGCATCTAAACAAATTATTCAAACAATAAACAAACCCAACATATCTACTTTATAGTATTTTAAAAACGCCAATAAGTGGAAGATGATCTGAAGATTGAAGGTCTTCTATAATTTCCACACTTTCAATATTAATTTTTTTTGAATAAAATAAGAAATCATACCGATGTTTTCGTTCTGGAAATGTAAAATGCTTATGAATATCTTCGGTGCTTGACGATTTATCAATAATTATTTCGCGAATTTCTGGTAAATCATTCCATAATGCTCTAAGTACAGGATATTTAACCATGTCATCTGTAGGAACAGGCGTACCCCTTATGTATGCTTGAAAATTAAAATCTCCTCCAATAATAAAACCATCAGAATTATCATCATTCCTGATCATTTTAGATAAATACTTAATCTGTTCCAATCTGGCAGCCCTGTTCCATACACATAAATGAACATTATAGAATGAGATTGTATTTTTACCAGCAAGGACTCTAACTTGCTGCATAGTAGACTTCCAAAGTAATGGATAATAAAAAATATCTAATAGCTTATTCTCAAAATTAGGTTTGCATGAAGTAAGAGTGTACTTATTAGAAATTATGGGGAATTTTGAGATAACAACTGTAGATTTAACAATTTGATGTTCTTTACGAAATGGAAAATAAAAATCCCAGTCTATAACTGGAGCTGCATAATTCCAACCAAGACGATTCATTATGTATTCCAACTGATTAACATAACCAGATCGTTTTGAGTTTAAATCGACTTCTTGTAACAATAGAATGTCGGCATTTTTCTCTTTAACCAAACTGATAAAATTATCAAGATTCTGCGAAAAAAAAGATACAGGATGCTCATCCGCCAGAGTTTTCTGCATAGGTCCTGCAGCAAAACCAAGATTGTAGCTTATAACTGTTAGCGAATTGTTTTTTAAGTCTAATCCTTCTACGCTTTCATTTAAATTCAGAACCAGACCTTCTTGAACATTACTGATTTTGTATTCAGGATCATTAATCCACCTATAAAGAAACCATAGAATTACAACGCACAATAAAATAATTAAAATAATTACAAATGGTTTTAAAAAAGTATAAAAGATCTTCATTATAACCCCTTAACCTGTATTTAAAATAAGGTCAGATGCCTACATTTAGTTTTAAAATATTCAGACTAATTAATAAAATCATATTTATTACGGTAATACTGTCGATGAGCTCTGCAGGATATCTTTCTGCCCAAGAAGTTCACAAAGAAAAAATTACTATTCTATTTGGTCATAGGTTTCCGCCATTTTACTCTATTACCAGCAAAAGCGAAACACATCCTCGATTTAAAGGTCTTTTCATAGATATATTAGAAAAGTTTGCAAAGAGCCATCCACAATATGAAATTGAATACAAATGTCTTCCGCGCGAACGAATTAATAAAGTCTTAACTGAAGAAAAAGCAGACTGTTTCGCTTTATCTAATCCGATGTTTTTATCCAAAGAAATACAAAATAAATACGTTCACTCTGCCCCCTTATGGAAGATAAGTGACCATTTATTAGTAAAGGTAAATTCAAATATTAAGGAATCAAATATTGAAAAACTGAGTGGCAAGAAATTAGCAGTGTTGCATGGCAATAGTTATGGCCCATTGGATGTATATTTCTCAAAAGGAATAATACGTAAACAGGCTGTATATCGCACATCGCAATTTTTTAAACTGCTGGTCGCGGGAAGAGTTGATGGAGCAATATGTAATAAGCGCACCTTACCAACACTGATGGGTAGAACTAAATATTCGAAAAAAGATTTCAGGCTGATTGAAAAACCTCTTTACGAATACTATTTACATTTGCTGATAAAACGAGACAAGCTTGACTTCTTAGCTGATTTCAACGCTTTTATAGTAGAAAATAAAATCATTGAATTGAATTAAAAATTTCAACATAAATTCATTATTCTTTTATTCCGTTGGAAAATATAATGGGCAATACTTGCCTTCAATCCTATCAAGTTTAACAACCTGCGGCTCAACAATTTTTTTTGAATTCATGGAGCAATAAACTTCCATACCAGAATGAAACAACATAACACCGCTTATAATAACTAAAACCAAAGCCAAAATCTTCTGCATCTACAAACTCCGATAGGGATTATTTTTCTCATCTGCCTTTTAATGCAAAAAATGAACCCGACGAAGCAAATTTCTTACCTTTAGGGACACTTTAGTTTCATAATTTCAGTCTGAGAATTTTTAACTCTTTTGATTTTGCCTCCGCATGAATATTCTACATATAAATATTTTCCTTTTCCGGGATATGGGTCTCCGCAAATCTGGCTTCCTACTATGATTTGACAGGCTTTATCCCCATCGCACATTTCGGATAAAGCTTCTTTTGCATTACAAAAATATTGTTTGTATCCCAGTTTATTTCCTAATTCAAAGCTTACATTTCCATATTTTGCACTCTCTATTAAGATAGAATCTTCACGATAAACGAGTTGCGTTTTATTACTACTGGAAAGGGTTAACTCACCAGGAGTAGTCGTCTTGCTGCGTTCGATAGATTTAGCATCATCACGAGGGATAGGACCAGTTAGAACTTTTCCATCTTTCAAAATTATTTTCATATCTGCGGATAAATCTTGCGCATAAATAAAAGCTAACAAAATTAACCCTAAAGGAAATATTTTCCTGGTAAGGTAATTCATGCTACTCTCCTTTTAAAATACTTTTATATATTAATCGGAAACATCATACTAGTAAAACGAACAGGTCTCTACACATGCAAAAAATAATACTTGTAACACTGTCAATAATAGCACTCTCTGTTTCAACTATATACGGTAAAGAAAGTTCTTCCCTTAATAATCTTAAAAGACCTGAATTCAATTTTCGTACGTCTGAAACTAAGTCTGAACAGGCGTTTACTAGAACGATTAAAAAAATTAATAACTCACGCTTTGCTGGAGTATTTCAAGGAACTGTTACCGTTCATTACACCCAAAAGCTGGTTACAACTACAGCCCGACTGACGATTGACTCTAACATTAAAAACATAAGCAAAAGCCATTACAACTACTATGTTATACCAGCCAAAGGATCATATACAGAATACGCATGGGAGCTGGATGGAATTAAGATACTGAGAACTGTAACAATCTCAGGTGATACAATTTATATTACCGATATTATTAATTATAAAGAAGGCGGCGGCAATTCTCAAGTGCGAACATTAGTTTTCAGCCCTGATTTATCAGCTCTTACATTCTTAAAAACAGAATTTGATGATGAGAGAATAATGCCCTCCACAGGACATATAATTGGTAGGTTCAAAAGAATTAAATAATGGCTATTTTTTTTGAAAAACCACTCTAAGAGACTCTAACTTCTTGTGAATTATTTTTTTTTAGGAGATACTGACATACAAGATCAAACGTTAATTTTAAATCGGAGCTGCACCATGTATATACTAAAAAAAGGACAGGATAATAAATTTCAAGACCTTATCCCGCTCGGCGATACCAATTGGCCTGAAAATGTAAAAAAAGAAATCTGCGACTTTTTCAAAGATGCTGGTGTCGATGACCCCATGAAGCAAAAATTAGTTGAACCAGCACTTGAAGGGTTCAGACGCAAAGAAAACGGAGACGAAATCGACTGGGAAGACGTTGTTGCCTACTTTAAATATGAAGCTCTAAGTGTTTTAATTATGCACGATAAAAAGTTCAAAGCAAAAGCTGAAAAACTTTACAATGAATTTTTCGCTAATCATAAGTTCAAAGTTTGGAACAAAGACTAAGCTGTCACCGTAAGACCCTAGGCAGGCAATTTAAAATCAATTCCGAGTCCATCAGTAACCAACTGAAGAACGGACTCGGCACCTTGCCATCCACCTGTACATTCAGGGCTTAGACTCACCGTCAAAACAGCAATTACTCCTGAATCAAGGCAAGCGCGTATTCCCTTTACGAAATCAATAATATACGTATCGGTGAACATTTTTTCCATCTCCCCGCTACTCATTCTTCCGAAGAAATAGTCAAGATCAAGATTAAAAATCCATTTCCCTTCCAACTCACCAAGGGCAGCAGGAAACTCCCATGGATCATATGCTGCGTAGCGGATATCCTTTGGAGCAGAACCTTTGCCATGAGTTGCAAAAGCCCACTCTTTAACTTGTTTACGATACTTTTCAATAAACAGACCTAGGTAATTATCCCACCTGAAAAGCGGAGTTACTGAAAAATAATCATTATCATATCCGCAAGAAAGATACTCTTCGATGGGTAAAGAGCTGAAACTGCTATGAGGAAAATGAGCATAATCTTTATCAGAAAACAAAGCATCGTAATGCCTATCAACGTGAAACAATCCTATATCAGAGTTTTGCTTTAAACTTGAAACCCAGCACCAAAGCGCAGCCCGATGATTATCCATTATAAAAACATTCCGCTCTTTCCACAAAAAATTAAGATTAATTGCAGTTGAATGATTACGTCCCTTAAAATCAACTACCCACTCACCCATATTTTCCTCCAAGCTAATATTTGCAACGATCTGCTTATACATTTGCTGAATTGAAAAGGAAAGGGATTGCTGTTTCTGGTTTAGATAAAAACGTGAAAGCTATTTAGCCTGTGACAAATTAATATGCCGCCAGAACGGCGGCATATTAATCAGAAAGAAAATAAAACAGATGTGTAAAGAAGTGTGTGGTTAGAAGTCACTTTCCCGGCAAACAACAGGGGAGACGTTTACCGAAATTTTTTAAATTATATACATTAAATGGAAATATCATTTTAAGCTGTCAATATCTAAAAGACTGCCACAGTGCGGACAAACCCTTACGGTCTTTCCAAAAGTCGCTCCCATTATCCAGAAACGCGTAAACCAATCATCAGATCTTTTATTTGAATACTGAACGATAACCTGATTTCCGCACTTGCAATATCTTTCCTGCATGACAGTTCTCCTGACCTTGGTCTTTTCGAATAAGAAGGGGACACCCTCTCGCCAAACCTCTTGACATGTGACGACTCAAATCAACCATAACACAACATGCATGTCAACTAAAAATAAACATTATAAACAAAAAAAGCGAGATTACACTCTTACCTTGTGTAATCTCGCATAAACAAATCTCTAAAAAGTATGTTTATCTATTGGTATTCGCGTGAAACCCATACGACCTGACCAAGCACTCTCACATTAGCAAGTTCATCTCCACCAAGAAAAATCGGCGAATAATCAGTGTTGTCACTGTGTAGAACTACCTGTCCAGGACGTTTCTCAACACGCTTAACCATAACAGTATCCTCAACACCAATTGCATAAATTCCACCAGCCAAAACATTGTTTTTAGACTGATCAACCAACACAATATCACCTGCTTTAAGCTCAGGTTCCATGCTGTTGCCATAAACTTCCATCAAGACCATATTAGCCGGATTACCTTTTGAGCTTACCCAGCTTTTTTGAAAAGCATAATAACTTTCGACAGTTCCGCCAGTTTCAAATGAGCCACCACCAGCTGAAAGCCTAGCTGCAACTTTTGGAATTCGTGTGAAATCACCAGCAAAAGCCTCTGCGCTTTCTTCGGGGTGAGGCAATCCTACCCCGGATTCAAGCCACGTTGAATCAATATCGTAGCGGACGGATAAATCCAAAATCCAACGCGGAGGAACAGCCCCTTTCTTTTTGACTAATGAAATAGCTGCACGCCCGACACCGAGTTCACGAGCTAACTGGGCTTGAGTTGAAATATCTGTCTGCTCGCATAGCCTTTCAAAAAAGGAATCAAAATCTTTCGTTTGCATTACGTCCTCAAATCAATCAAAGTTTAACACACAAGTTCACTTATGATTAACTTAGGCGAGAAAATATCGCAACCATTTTATAAGAATAGAACTCTTTTCAAATATCTTAGCTTGTAGTAAAGTCGTATTTTATCACGAGGACACTTATTTGGAGCTTATTTCATGACAGATGATAACGTGCAAGCCCTTGCAGCTGAATACGCAAGCTGTTTCGACTTTGACTTCGGAGATTCAGGGATTGTCCTGACTCTATCTGAAGAAGCCCCGCCAGAACTACTGAGCATGATCAAGGACGTGCTAGGCGATAATACTCAAGAATCTCTTGTTAAAGTATATGAAAGCCTAAATACGATATCCGAAGCTGATGATATATTCAGTTGTGAAATAGATGAAAAAGTCTGTCCACTATCTATTTTTTGCAATATAATCAAATATTTAATAAAAATTAATGATCGCTAAACATATTTTTTAAAATCTTCTCCGCCTTTAACTACAGATAAGTTGGCTTCAAGCATATCAAGGCTCACCGAATCAAGTTTTACCACAATCTTCTGTCCCAATCTAAATGCCTTGCCGGAACGTTCACCGACAATCATCTGCCTATCAGCCCAAAAAGTATAATAATCATCACTTAAATTAGCCAGCCTGATCATTCCTTCTGCCATAACTTCCTGAAGTTCTACCCAGAATCCAAATTCAGCCATTGAGGAAATAATTCCGGTAAACTGCTCACCTACTTTATCTTTTAAGAAGATAATAGTCAGTCGTTTAAGTATTTCACGTTCTGCTTCCATAGCTACACGCTCGCGGCCGCTTAAATGGGCACCAAGTCCGACAAGATGCTTTTCTGCATGCATGGCCTGATGTTCATCACCAAGTGCAACCTTTAAAGCTCTATGCACCGTAAGGTCAGCATAACGCCTGATAGGTGAAGTAAAGTGGCAGTAACACTCTGAGGCCAACCCGAAATGTCCTTCATTACCAGGTTCATACTTAGCCTGTTTCATAGACCTTATCAGCATCCTGTTAACAAGAAACTCCTGATCTGCTCCTTCAGCACTATTGAGAACCTGCTGCAATGATTGCGGAGTAACTGGCTCAGGAACTTCTCCAGCAATACCCATTTTCTTAAGTATCTTAAAGAAATTAGTAAGCTTCATTGAGTCAGGGCCGGGATGTACACGGTAAAGACAAGGCATTTCACGCTCTGTCAAAAATTCAGCGACAGCCTCGTTGGCTGCTATCATAAACTCTTCAATCATTTGATGTGCAAAGTTGCGAGTTCTCGGGCAGATATCTGTCGTTTCTCCCTGCAAATTGAATATAATTTCCGGTTCCGGAAGATCAAAATTAAGACTACCCCGATCCTGTCTCCGAGCATTGATTTGGCGGGCCAGTTTTTCTGCAATTTCAAGCATTGGAACAACGTCTTGAATCTTTGCACGTTCTTCTTCATCACCCTGAATAATTGCTTTGTAAACCTGATTATAGGTCAAGCGGGCATGACTGCGAATGACCACCGAAGCGAACTTAGAGGATAAAGGTTTTCCGGCTTTATTAAACTCAATAGTCGCGTTCATAGCAAGCCGTTCAACGTCAGGATTAAGACTGCAAAGTCCGTTACTGAGAGCTTCTGGAAACATTGGTTCGACAGATTTCGGGAAATAATATGAATTACCACGTTTTCCAGCTTCACGGTCCATGGGAGAATTCATTGCAACATAGTGACTTACATCAGCAATTGCGACTCTTAATCTGTATCCTTTCGGAGTTGTTTCAACATAAATTGCATCATCAAAATCTTTTGCAGTCTCACCATCGATTGTAACAAACGGTATTTCACGCATATCTTCGCGAGAATTAAAATCTTCCTTGCTGGGACGATTCGGCAAAGCAGCCGCCTCTTCAAGCGCACTTTCAGGAAATTCAGTAGGAACTCCGTTATTAGCTTTTACTATAGCCTCCTGAACAAGGACATCATCTTCCCGTCCAAGATACTTAAGGATTTTACCTTTCCATAAATTAGGATGAATCCTATCGCCGGGAGCAACTAACAATATATCCCCGCGCGCAACCTTCGAATAATCAAAAGCAACTTCGCTTGAACCAGATACGCTTGAGTCAATATTAGCTTTTTTATAGTCTGATTTTTTAAACTTTCCACCAGCCACCGAATGAGTTTGCACGGCCTCACTCGGTTCAACAACAATTCCGAAATCAAGTTTAGGATCTGTAGGAGTACAAAGCAAAGCAGTTGCTCCTGTGGGCCGGATAACTCTCACAGGGAAGACCTGCTTCCCTCTTTCAAGCACACTTAGAATACGCCCTTCTGGATTCTTACCGTTACTGCTGTTACCCAAAAGTGCTACGGAAACCCTATCCCCGTGCCATGCTTCATTCATTGAGCGCGGACGAATAAAGATATCTTTACTACCTTTATCGTCAGGCAGAACAAAGGCAGCACCTGATCTTTGAACTTGAAGCTTACCGGTAATCATATTCATCTTTTCGAGAAGTCCGTAGGCGCTTCCAGCCTTAACTATTTTCCCTTCATCTAACAGTTCAACCAGCAGTTGTTTTACAAATTTACGGTGGCGTTTGGTTAAGCCCAGTCTTTTCTGTATTTCGCCGCCTGAAAGAGGCTTAGCACTGGAACGCAAAATTTTAAGTACTTCATACGGCTTAATTACGCCTGGATTTTTGGAATGTTTCTTTTTACCCATGATATATTTATCCTGATTCTAAAATATTTAGATTTAATTATGCAGCTCATTCGGCTGCTGTTATTGAATTGATTTAGTTAGTTAATTATAATTTGGAATTTTTATTTCTACTTTTATAAGCCAGTTCAAGCCTATCGCAGCTCCACCAGCGTTCAAAATTGCAAGGCTCAGTTCCATCAAAAAAGATGGACTCTTTAAATTCTACACATAGATCAATTGTATAAAAATCGTCACATCCGAGCCTGCGAAGCTTTACTGCATCTTTAGGAGTACATATTATTTTCGCAGCACCGACCTTTTCACTCTTTTCCCTGATCGAACTTACATCCTGTGAACTATAGGGATGATGGTCTTTAAAAATCATATGCTCACAAGGCTTTTGCCCCATAAAATTCATACAGTCTCTGCTGAACTGCTCAGGCTTTCCTATGCCTGAAACCAGCATATATTTTTCATTGCCGAACTGAAGAGTTTCGCCACCATTTAGAAATTTAAGACCCTCGGCTTTCAAATTGAATTGGAAAACAGGTTTTTTATATTTACCGAGTCTGTCTTTTATAAGATCTTTCATCGAATTGAAATCATCAACCGGACTCTTAACAAAAAAGACATCTGCCCGTTTAAGTCCGTTTTTACCTTCACGCCATGTTCCCCGTGGAATGACCTTATTCCAACCATCTGTAAAATCATCAGGAGTCATTAAAACAAAGTCCAGATCACGCTGTACAGCCATGTGCTGAAATCCGTCATCAAGCACCATTAAATCAGGCTTAAACTGATCAGTAGCCCATTTACCGGAACGTTTACGCACAGGATCAACAACAACCCTTGCATACGGATTTTCAGTTGCAAGCATCAAAGGTTCGTCGCCGGATTCTTCTACAGGGCTTTCAGCAGTAACCAGATAAGGGAGTTTTGAAGGATTAGCCCCGTAACCGCGACTTAGAAGAACAGAATGCATTCCCTGCCTTTCAGCCCAAGCCAATAGCCAACCGGACACAGGTGTTTTACCACTTCCCCCGGACCCTATATTGCCGACAGATATGCACGGGCATGCAGGTTTAAAACGGACAAGGGAGTCCTTATTGTAAAGTTTGGCACGACAAGCCATCACCGAGCTGTAAACATAACCGGCAGGCGCTAGAACAGGGCTTAGAATATTTTGAGCGGAGCGTAACAGGGCCATTATTTCATCACCTGAAAAATCAAGGGGAACCTGACGGTTCCCCTTGATAATATTATTGATCCAAGTAAGCTGTAAACAGCTACATTAATAAAAGATTCATGATTAATCGCGAGCAGCTCCCATAAATCTTAAAAGGAAAAGGAACAAGTTGATAAAATCAAGATAGAGGGTCAAAGCACCCATAATTGTTCCGCGTCTAAGCGCAGTCTCATCACCTGATGGAACCATTTCACCCATATCTCTAAGCTTCTGAGAATCGTAAGCGGTCAAACCTGCGAAAACGATTACTCCGATAACTGAAATTACAAATTCCATAGCAGAACTGTGCATAAACATATTCACGACTGAAGCGATAATAATACCGATAAGTCCCATGAACATGAAAGAGCCCATTCCAGTGAGATCTTTTTTAGTAGTCATACCGTAAAGGCTCAAAGCAGCAAACATCCCTGCGGTAACAAGGAAAGTCTGAAAGATGGAAGAAGCTGTGTATGCCATCAACAAAACAGACAAAGTCAGACCGTTAAGTCCGCTGTAAGCCATAAAAAGACCAGTTGCAGCGCTTGCAGAAAGGGATCTGATCCGAGCACTTAGGTAAAAAACAAGTCCTACTTCACCTACAAGAGCAATCCAGAATAACATGGTCGGTCCGTATGCTCCGGTTTCCATATTCTGAGCGAAAACCAGATTCATGACAGCAGGAGTTGATGCGGCAAACCACGCAACTGCGGCTGTCATCAAAAGGCCCAAACTCATCCAGTTATAAACTCCGCGCATGAAGGCATTAAGGATTTCCGGTTTAGATCTCACTGCACCGGCAGAACCAAATTTACTCATAATTTTCTCCTCACAATTATTTTTCATCTACTAAGTCGAGCAGAGTCTCAGTTTACAGCCTTTTATAGCTGCATCTAACAAACGCCACTCATATTTAACGGGTTTCGTTCTCTTAAAGATAGTCACCTTCTGCTAAACAGGCAAGACTTTTAGGTGAGTACTTTTTTATAACCCTTTAATAGTGGTTATTTTTGTATTTTTTTTTAACTGCAAAGTCTAAAAAATAGACATTACCAGCTATAGTCAGAATCAATTTTAATAATTTATACGACTGATAATTTAAAATGCACACCCTTATGAAATTTTACAAAGGTATAAAGCAATTGGCCCGAATAAATTATTTAGAAATATTAAACCCCAAATTTTAATTCTTTTTAATTTTATATAAATCTATTGACTTTCAAAATAACATAGCTCTACTTATTGTATGAAGAATTTACGAAGCCATTGTTCCGCAATGGCTTCATTACCTTATAACTATAATATTAAAAGGAAAATACTATGCAACTTAGCGCACGTAATCTTATCCCCGGAACAATCAAAGAAATCACTGTTGGTATGGTAAACGCTGAAGTAGTTATTGAAATTTCAGCAGGCGTAGAAATCGTTTCTGTCATCACAAAAAGCTCAGTTGATAGAATGGGACTTAAAAAAGGTGACAAAATTAATGCTATGATCAAAGCAACAAGCGTTATGGTAGCTAAAGACTAACACACATTATCGTTTAGCTACACAGCTAAGTAATAATGAAATAAATCCTCCGCCAGAATATTCCGGCGGAGGATTTTTATTAACTCAAACTCAAATTTAAAAGTCATAACTAAATCATAAAGTCCTGAACCCAGCGCAGTATACTCAGCAAAATAAGAATAGCCCCTTCAGTGCGTGAGACTTTCCAGCCGGTGCGGATAAACAAAAGAACCAATGCGACCATAGCAACAAGTATTGTGAGACCGGACATTGCCTCGGGTGAGACATTGAGCGGTTTCATGATACATGTCAGCCCTAGAACCCCTGCAAAGTTAAAGAAATCACTGCCGATAAGATTACCAAGCAGCATTTCGTTACGCCCTTTCAGTGATGCGGCAAGACATGTTGCCAGCTCAGGCAAAGATGTACCGGCCGCCACAATGGTCATACCGATAACCCAGTTGGATACCCCGAAGTGAGTAGCAATGGCGGAGGCAGATTCGACCATAAAATCACCGCCAACCGCAATTCCTACAAACCCTGCAACTAACTTTGTCCAATCCATTATGCGGATTTCGCAAACTTCTTTATCAGCGTGAGAAATACCTGAAAGAGCTTTAGAAGCTCGTTTACTGTGCACAATAAGATAAACAATATATCCGATCAGAATTGATATCAGTAATACTCCGGCTCCGCGCCCTAAATTACCGAAATAAGCAAGCCCTAGAATAAGAACTGTAGTAGCAAGCAATAACGGGGCATCACGAAAAGCCAATGCCCTTGTTGTAGGAAGGGGCTTAATCAGAGCCATAAGTCCTAAAATAAAACCAAGGTTAAAAATATTAGAACCGACAACATTAGATAAAGATAAATCAGAAAGCCCCTTAAAGGCCGCAGTCGCCGTAACCAGAAATTCAGGAGCAGATGTCCCGAAAGCTACTATAGTCAGACCGATGACAAGGTCTGAAACTTCATATTTTTTAGCAATTTTTGATGCAGAATCAACAATCCAGTCCGCACCGAACCAAAGCAAAAAAATACTGATAATAAAATATATCGCATTAGAAACCATTAGAGCCTCCGGTATTGGAATAAGTATTTACCATACTCAGGTTAATATTATTTTTCCAGCACCGAATCATCTGCTTTAAAACTTTCACGTTTAATTTTTTCAAGTCTAAAGTTTCCACGCTCAATTTTCCATTCTTTAAGTCCATCAAGATTCGGACCGACAAAACCAGTCTGCGTCTCACGCGATGGAAGAACACAAACTTCTCTTTTACCACTTGGGCCTGTGACATTAACAACCACTTCAGCACCCAAATTACGAGCTTTAGGAGAAAACGATGCTGTCATAGCTGCGCCGTCCATGATTTCCTGCTCAGTCCAGTTTTCAGAGTTAAGCGACCGCCCCAGACTGAAAGGGCCGGGAAAATCTTTTATCTCAAAAACATAATCTCCGTCCCTGAATATTTTTTCAATATTTTCATTATCGTCCTGATTTCTACCTATTGCGAGCAACTTGTTACCAGCCCAGTATTGACGGCCCACAGTTGCAAGTTTGAAAAAATTAACATCCGGTTCTTTAAGATTACGGAGAAGCGGCAGAAAACGGGCGGCATTTTCATGTTCGGTAAGCTTACATCCTCCAGCAGGAGTAGGAATAACTTTAAAACCGTAACCCTTAGCCATTGAAAGCTGCTGTTTGCGACCGCGACCACTGATGTGTGGAAGCTTTTCTCTATCAACAATACCTGATTCTTCACACGGAGTAATTGATTGAGTTTTAGCACATAAAGGACGTAGCAAAATATCTTTAACATCAGCATCTTTTCGTATTGAATTAAGTGATTCTTGGCGCTGAGACATTGGTCTTTGCCCTAAAACTTCACCGGAAATAAGAAATGTTGCTCCAAATTCTTCCATCATGCTGCGAGCATGACGAAGCATCATAATCTTGCAATCCACACAAGGATTAACAAGTTTACCCATGCCATGAGCAGGAACATCAAGCATCATTTGTATGTATTCACGGCTTATATCAACAGGAAGGATTTCTACACCGTAAAGTTCCTGCCATTCTTTAATTTTTTCTGGATTGCCGAAAAAAGGCGTGATAAAATGTAACCCAAGAACCTTTAGTCCTTGATCCTGTATAACCTTGGATGCCAGTATACTATCGAGGCCCCCTGAAAAAAGGGCTAAAGCGTCATATCTATTATTCATCGGGCGGCTGTAACCTCATTTTAATTAAACTGCAACCGGCGAATAAGGACTGTAAGCTGACAAAAAATCGTTTAAATAACTGATTCATCATTTTTTCTTACCCAAATTTAAGAATCTAACAATAAATAATATGAACGTTAGAGATTGCGTTATTACGTACTATTTGGTATCGGAAGCAGTTGCTTGATTCGTCTGGACGAAGACCACCGCATCCCGCCGTAAAGGCTTCTTGTGCATGTGACAATCACTGGAGAAAAATGCGTTGAAACGTCCAACATCAAACAGGAGAATACATGAGCAAAAAATCTGCTAGCCCCGAAGACCTTCGTAAAGAAGCCCTGAGTACAGCTCTTACCACAATTGAACGCAAGTTCGGTAAAGGCTCAATCATGCGCCTCGACTCAGGAGCCATACAAGCTATCCCTGTCATTCCGACAGGTTCTATAAGCCTTGACTTAGCTTTGGGTATCGGCGGCATTCCTAAAGGAAGAGTAACCGAAGTATACGGACCGGAATCATCCGGTAAGACGACACTGGCCCTGCATGTTATTGCAGAATGCCAGAAAATGGGCGGAACAGCTGCATTTGTCGACGCTGAACATGCCCTTGACGTTAAATATGCGCAGAGACTCGGCGTAAACACCGATGAACTGCTTATTTCGCAGCCCGACTACGGCGAACAGGCTCTGGAAATAACAGACCTTCTGGTTCGTTCCGGCGCTGTTGATATAGTTATAGTTGACTCCGTAGCCGCACTCATTCCTCAAGCCGAGCTTGAAGGAAATATGGGTGAAACTCAGGTTGGCGGACAGGCTAGACTTATGTCTCACGCTCTTAGAAAGCTTACCGGAACAATACATAAATCGAACGCGGTTGTTTTATTCATCAACCAGATTCGTATGAAAATCGGTATGACCGGATACGGCAACCCCGAAACAACATCCGGTGGTAATGCCCTAAAATTCTATGCATCAGTACGTTTTGATATCCGCAGAATCCAGACTCTCAAAGACAAAGAGGAAGTATATGGTTCACGGACTCGTATCAAAATAGTTAAAAATAAAGTTGCACCGCCTTTCAGAGAAGCTCTTGTAGACATCCTTTATGGAACAGGAATGTCTCGCGAAGGCGAAATTATTGATCTAGGTGTTGATTTTGGTATTATTGATAAAAGTGGTGCATGGTATGCCTACGGCTCTGAAAGACTGGGACAGGGTAAAGAAAATGTCCGCCAGTTCCTAATTGATACTCCTGAGTTACGTAAGGATATTGAAGACAAAATACTCATTCATCTCGGCATGAAAGAAGGCCCTGCGACTGAGGTTGACGCTTTGCCTTCTGACGAGTAGAGCCAAATATCCCGATGATTGATAGCCTCGGCCTCCCGGGGTTTTTAATATAAGTACATAGAATATTCACGCTACTAGAGTTTTTTTACGGAGACAGCCCATGAAGGCCAGTGAAATCAGAGAAAGATTCCTTAAGTTTTTCAAAAAGAACGGACATGAAATTGTCACCAGTTCATCCTTAGTTCCTAAAGACGACCCTTCCCTGCTATTTACAAATGCAGGTATGGTTCAGTTCAAAAGAACTTTCCTTGGACAGGAACAACGGGCATATAACCGCGCGACAACTTCTCAGAAATGTTTACGTGTAGGCGGAAAACATAATGACCTAGAAAATGTTGGACGCACTGCCCGTCATCACACTTTTTTTGAAATGCTCGGCAACTTTTCATTTGGTGACTACTTTAAAGAAGATGCCATCAAATTCTGCTGGAAATTCCTGACTGAGGAGCTGAAACTCCCCAAAGAAAAACTTTATATCACTATATATAAAGATGATGATGAAGCAGGAGAACTCTGGAAAAAAATTGCAAACATCCCGAGTGATCGAATTTTCAAGCTTGGAGACAAAGACAACTTCTGGTCCATGGGTGATACTGGTCCATGCGGACCGTGCTCCGAAGTACATATAGATCAAGGCGAAAACATGACTTGCGGCCCCAATTGCGGGATCGGCAAGTGTGACTGTGACCGCTACCTTGAAATATGGAATCTAGTCTTCATGCAGTACAATCAGAGCCAGGATGGTACTCGTGTTCCGCTTCCTCGGCCTTCTATTGATACAGGAATGGGCCTGGAAAGAATTGCCGCAGTATGTCAGGGCGTACAGTCAAACTATGAAACAGATTTATTCCAGCCGATGATTCAGGCCATCGCCAAAAAAGCCGGTGTTAAATATCAGGATGACGAAGAAATCGACACCGCCTTACAGGTTATTGCCGACCACTCCCGTTCAATAGCATTCTTGATCACCGACCAGATTCTTCCATCAAACGAAGGTCGTGGTTATGTGCTGCGCCGTTTGATCAGAAGAGCTTTCCGCTTCGGACGCTTAATAGGACTGACCGATCCTTTCCTTCATGAAACAGTCAGGATGGTTGTTGCAGAAATGGGCGGACAGTTCCCGGAACTTAAAGATAATGAAGACTTCATGGCCCGCATGGTCCGAGAAGAAGAAGAAAGATTCAGCCAGACTCTAGATAAAGGACTTATAATTCTCGAAGATGAGATGGAAGGACTTAAAAAAGACGGCAAGAATATAATTTCCGGCGAGCTGGCTTTTAAGCTTTATGACACTTTCGGATTCCCGCTTGATATAGTTAACGATGTTACTGAAAAGCACGGATTTACTGTTGATGAAGAAGGCTTTAAAGCCGCCATGCAGGAACAAAAAACACGTGCTAAAAAAGCGTGGAAAGGCTCCGGTGAAAAAGATACCGCGACCATCTTCCGTTCCGTTCTTGAAGCAGGACTAAAAAACCGCTTCACTGGATATGGTGAACTGGTGACTGAATCCAGAATAGTAAACCTCCTGTCTGAGAGTGGTGAACATTTAGACCGCATTTCTCAGGGATCAGGTGGATGGATTATTACAGCTGCCACTCCATTTTACGGAGAATCAGGCGGACAGACAGGAGACTCAGGTTCAGTGGGAACTCTGACAGGAAATGCCGATATACTCGAGTCAGTAAAAGCATCTCCTGAGCTCACTGCTTGCAAAATTTTTGTCAACGAAGGTGAACTTCTTATAGACCAGGAAGCCAAACTGGAAGTTGATGACGAAATAAGATTAGCCACTGAGCGCAATCATACATCTACACACCTGCTCCATGCTGCGCTGAGAAAAATTCTCGGCAGCCATGTAAAGCAGTCTGGATCACTGGTTGGATCTAACAGACTCAGATTTGACTTCACTCACATTGCGGCCATGACTCCTGAAGAAATCAGGCAGGTTGAAAATGAAGTGAACAGGGCTATTCTGACAGCTACTGTGATTGACGTTCAAGAATTAAGCAGCAAAGAAGCTGCCGAAAAAGGCGCGACCGCATTGTTCGGTGAAAAGTACGGAGATATTGTAAGAGTTGTCGATATCCCCGGCGAAAGCATGGAACTTTGCGGCGGTACTCACCTAAGATCAACAGGAGAGGCCGGAACCTTTGTAATCTTGTCCGAATCAGGCGTTGCGGCAGGAATTCGCCGCATTGAAGCGGCAACCGGATTGAATGCACTTGCATTCCTGCAAAAACAACGCGACGAAATAAGCAAATCGCAAGATCTGCTCAGGGCAGCCCCCGGGCAGGTTACTGACAAAATAGCAGCACTCATAGCTCAGACTAAAGAGCTGACTCGCCAAAATGAACACCTTCAAGCCAAGCTTGCTTCCGGCACAGGAGCAAACCTGATGAACTCTGTCGAAGAGATCGCAGGAATAAAAGTTCTTGCTGCCAAGCTTGACATGACCAATGTGAAAGCATTGCGCGATCAGACAGACGCACTAAAATCCAAACTGGATTCAGGAATCATCTGCTTGATAGCTGAGGTTGAAGATAATAAAGTTTCCTTGATCATTGCAGTGACTAAAGACCTGACAAGCAGGTTCAAAGCCGGTGCGCTGATCAAACCCGTTGCAGCTAAGGTAGGCGGAGGTGGCGGCGGCAGGCCAGATATGGCTCAAGCCGGTGGTACCGACCCCAAAGGAATTGACAAGGCTTTGGCAACCCTGAAAAAGATAATTGCTGAGTCATAATAAAAACACGAAATGGGCGATTTACTCTTGACAGTAAATCAACATTATATGTATAAGTCCCATTCTCAGATTCTACGTAAGGAGCATTTCAAAATGAAAACATATATCCCAAAAGATGAGGACATCAACCGCGAATGGTACGTAGTTGATGCAACCGACATGGTACTTGGTCGCTTGGCAACAAGAATCGCCACAAAGCTCAGAGGTAAGGACAAAGCTATGTTCACACCTCACAGTGACACAGGCGATTTCGTCATCGTTTTGAACGCTGACAAAATTAAAGTTACCGGCAACAAGCTGGAACAGAAGACTTACTACAAGCACACCAACCACCCTGGCGGAATCAAATCCAGGACTTTGAAAGTTATGCTTGAAAAGAAACCTGAAGCTGTTCTTGAAATAGCTGTACGCGGTATGCTTCCTAAAAGTAGCCTCGGCAGACAGATGCTCAAGAAGCTTAAAATATACACAGGCACAGAGCATCCGCATGAAGCTCAGCAGCCTAAGACTTTCGAATTTTAATTACAGGGTGGAGCACTAAAATGAGCCAAGATTTCAATTACGGTACTGGCAAAAGAAAGAATGCTGTAGCACGTACACGCCTTTATGCAGGCACAGGCGTAATCACAGTCAACGGCAGAGCTTACGAAGATTATTTTCCTCGTAAAACTCTCCAGATGATTGTTCAGCAGCCTCTTAAACTTACTAAAAACATTGGTAAGTTTGATATTAAAGTAACCGCAGACGGTGGCGGAGTAGCAGGTCAGGCACAGGCTGTCAGACACGGTATTTCTCGCGCACTTCTCGCTATGGATCCAGAACTTCGCACTCTTCTTAAACGCGCAGGTCTTCTGACTCGTGACGCTCGTAAGAAAGAACGTAAAAAACCTGGTCAGCCAGGCGCTCGCGCAAAGTTCCAGTATTCAAAACGTTAAGTCGATCTTACGACTTATATTTGGATTTATTCAGGCGGAATCGTATTTACGATTCCGCCTTTTTTGCTTGCAAAACGCAACATTTATCACTCTCTATAGCCTTCTCTCCTGCATACTTAAACGCCTATATTCCCCTTATAATTACCTACTTTAATTAAAGATAATTAATATCATCACCATTAAGCACTGGTCATTCTCAAATAAAAATTATATTTACTTATTAAAGACCTTAGACAAATAAACAAACAGCAGTGAATAATTACCATGAGAAGCGCCCCATTATACGATAATATGTTCTTTGCTCGGCAACCGATTTTACTACCGGATCAAACTTTATGGGGATACGAACTTTTTTTTCGTAATAGCAGTTCTGCGACAACTGCCATTATTACTGATGATTATGAGGCGACTTTAATCGTTGCGTCCGACTCCTGCTCAATTCAGGGAGAAAAAATTCCACATGATGTAAAACTTGTTATCAATTTTTCTCACAAGTCCATCATCGAAAAAATACCCTATTCTCTGCCGGCCAGAAACACTGTCGTTCAAATCCCTGAGATGACACCTCCTACTCCTAATCTTATAACTGAACTTCAAGAACTTTCTAAAGATGGCTATACTATTGCCATCGATGATTTTACAGGAAGCAGGCAAGGAACCATTTTACTTGAATATGCTGATCTCCTAATTGTCGACATTAAAGAGACAGATGAAGATAAGCTTAAGCAGATAAAAGACATTGCAGAAGAATCCGGTGTAAAATTACTAGCAAAAAGAGTTGAAGACATGAGTCATTTCATAATGGCTCAAGAATCAGGTTTTGATTTATTCCAAGGTTTTTATTTTAAGCGACCTGAAAACATATCCGGAAGGAAATTACGCCCAACCGAAATTGTTAAACTTAAACTTTTCAAACTTATTGAAGACCCTACTCAGGATTTTGAAACGTTAGCAGATTCTCTACAAAATGATGTTTCAATTTGCTACAGACTGCTTACTTTGCTTAACTCCCCGACATTCGGGTTCTCACAAAAAATCACTTCAATAAAACAGGCAATTGTTCTTGCAGGCTGGAGGCTCACTAAAAACTGGCTTCGAGTTATACTTTTAACAGATTTGACGTCAGACAGAAAAAGCACTGAACTGCCTCAACTTGCAACTCAACGCGCAAAATTTCTTGAACTTATTACGCTCGATTCAAAACAGAACCTTAGCCCACAATCCATGTTCTTATTCGGCTTATTCTCACTTTTAGATGCGATGTTTGACATGCCTATGGCATCCGTCACTCAATATCTGCCTATTGATAAGGAACTAAAAGCGGCATTATGCGGTGAAGAGAATATTTATAAAACCCATCTTGATTTGATTAGCTATTTTGAAGAAGCTCAATGGGATCAACTCGAAGACACAATTCTTGAGCTTGGGCTCACTCCTGTATCAGTATCACGCAACTATTATGATTCCATGCGCTGGACAAACAGTTTTTTCCAAACAACATGATCAATTAAGAACGTTGGAGGGAATATGAAAAAAGATTGTTATGACGAATACCAGAAAAGACTAAACATACTCATCACAGGAAGTAATCCGCTCCTACATTCTGTAATGCTCGAACTTCATAACCTCGGACATTCAATTTCTATTACTAAAATTCCACACGAAACTCTTTTCGTCTACGCCAGTCAGCAACCGGACTTGATAATATTTTCTGACTTTGAAAGTACCTACAGTACATTTGAAGCTATTCGCGAAATTAACCCTGAAGCTGAAGCCCTCTTTGTTATTGATGTTGATAATCCAAAATCATTTGAATCTCTTTTTGATTTTCATAACATTTCATTTATACCAACCACGGCTACAACCGAAAGCATCATTTCAAAAATTTCAGAATTTCATAAATCTATTATTCGTAAAAAACAATCTACGCAGAACTCAAAACTATACGATTTAATTCTTCAGGGACTTCCATTCCCAGCGCTTTTAGTTTGCTCCTGCAATGATGAAACTATTTTAGCTAATAAAGCAGCTCTTGAAAACTTACCTATTATAAATTCTGAATCCACCATACCTTTTATCTCTTTTCTGTCTGAAGATGTTCAAAATAACCTTTTCACAGATCAAAAAACATATCGCACTCATTCCCTTAAATCAGTTTGTGCATATGACAAGTTCTGGGATCTAACTTTTGAGCAAGTCGCTCCTTCTGTTTTCTTACTGCTGGCACTTGATGTAACAGAACAGCGCAAACAACTACAGCTCAGGGAAGAAATGGAACGCATTGCGAGACATGATCTAAGATCTCCGACAGCCACAATTGTCGGTATGTCCCGCATTCTTGAAACTGAAGCTAATCTGGATAGTGACTACAAACAACTTGCAGAAATCATACGTAAAACAAGTGAAAGGATGATCCGCCAAATTGATACATCTTTAACACTAATCAGACTTGAAACAGGTTCTCTAGTTACAGACTCACATCCATTCAACCTTTTTGGAGCAATTACAGCAGCGATAGGCGATGTGAGTCAGTTAGTTGAAGAAAAAAAACTTGAAATTCAATGTTTTTTAGATGATGACCTTATTCAAGATGAATGCCCGCTTGTTTGCTATGGCGAAGCTTCTCTAATTATCACCATGTTTTCAAATTTAATAAAAAACGCTGCGGAAGCTGCTCCCGATTTTTCGACAGTAACAATCCGCCTTAGCGACACGAACCATTCCATTATCACAGAAATTCATAATTTCGGAGAAGTGCCAAGCTCAATTAAAAATAGTTTTTTTGATCGTTATGCAACCCATGGCAAAAAAAATGGGACAGGCCTTGGCACATACAGCGCAAAACTTATCGCCAAAGTCTCAGGCGGAGACATATCTTTTACAACCTCTCGTAACCATGGAACATCTCTGACAACAACTCTCCCAAAACCTTCATAAATTTGAACAGGAATTAATTTAATGCCTTCTAAAAAAAAACCGCGCCCTCTACTAGTATACGCGGATAAAGACGGTCAAATATTCGACCACCCCGAATTCGAAATGATCTGCCGCAGAGGGGATGAGCTTGCTCAACCTAAACCGGAAGAATATATCCCGCTTCCTCCTGACAGCGAATTTTTCTTGCTCCCCGGAAGAATCCCTCTTGGACTGAACTCCGAGACAGGTGAAGTTGAAGAAGTTGAAGGACTAGCTGTAGCCGCTTTTGCCTGCCCCGGTCATACCTTGACTGGACTTGCAGCATACGGAAATACGGAAGATGCCCCAATTTTACCAATGTTCGCTTACGGTGCTGTAGGTTATGCAAACGGCAAATTCTGGATTACAGCCAAAGTTGTTGATGAAGATAAACGCCAAATTTTTACTAAAATTCCGCAACAAAAAATTGATTCTGGCGCCAAAAGAGCTATGAAGGAAATGCCAGAAAACCGCTTAGTAAGACACCTTACAAACTGTGCGCTGACTTACGGTTGCCCGGCAGCTAAAAACTTCTCTCTAGGCAGATTTGAGGCTCCGCTTCCTACCGCGCAAACCTGTAATGCCCGCTGTATAGGTTGTATTTCAGAACAGCCAGAATCATCTGCATTTCCTTCAACGCAGGAACGCATCAAATTTACACCGACCGCAAAAGAAATCACGGAAATCATGCACTACCACGCCAAGCGTGAGCAAAAACCGATTTTTTCTTTCGGGCAGGGCTGTGAAGGCGAACCGCTGACTGAAGCAAAATTGATTTGTGAAGCTGTACAAAAATATCGTAGTGAAGGCGGCAAAGGAACCATTAATATAAACACCAACGGCTCCTTAACAGCGACAATGAAACCTCTGCGCGAAGCGGGACTTACATCTATCAGAGTAAGCGTGAACAGCTTCCTTGAACCTGTATACAACGCATACTACAACCCTAAGGGGTATAAGTTTGATGATGTCATCGCCACCATCAAGACAGCAAAAGAGCTTGGACTTCATGTCTCGCTGAACTACCTGTTTTTCCCGGGCGTAAATGACACTGAAAATGAAGTAGCTGAGCTTATTAAAGTCGCCACCGAATCAAAATTAGACTTTATTCAGCTTCGTAACCTAAACATCGACCCAGACCTCTATATGGAGCTAGTTGAAGGAAATGACTTCGGTCCGGCTATGGGCTTCATCAACTTCCGTAAAAGAGTTTTAAAAGAATGTCCTTGGCTTGGTTTCGGATATTTCAATCCTTACCTCGGCGAATCCTAAACGCTTAAAAAATCTATTCTCCAGATATACCAGCCGTCAAAAAACAAATCGTTTTTTGACGGCTTCTTAATAATTAAATACTTATTAATTTATTTTTATTCTATAGAGACTAATCAACAAATCTAATGACGCTTCCCTTTCCACGAATCCAGCTGAAGTGTATAAGATAGAAATGAAACGCCGCCTACTATCATTGTTAGTCAGTACACTAATAGTGCTGATATTAGCCATACCAAACAATTCTTATGCCGATAAATCAGGCACGTTCAACGTTCATTGGCAGTTTGCAGTGAATCTGTCTCAAGCAGGTCTATCCGGTGTTTTAGCAGGAAATATAGAACATATTAAAAATAAGGATTTCCGCTTCAGCGGTGAGTTTATAACGAAGAAAAGTCCGCTGAAAGTCGGTCAAATTACAATTAACACTGATATCCGACTAGATGATGGAAGTATTTACTTTAATAATTCACAGATCAGCATTACTAAACTTGGAATAAGCGTCCCCGCACTCGAAATTATAAATCCAGACATATCAATTAAAGGTAGCGGCCGATTCATTACCCAAAACGGTTCTGCTGAATTTCAAAATTTATCTATAGCAGTAGGCAACCTACCACTTATAAATACAGATTTAAATTACTCGCCTAAATCTGATGGAACTCTGGCGTTAAAAATCATCGACCCGCTTCCGTTGCTGCAAATCATAGCAGCTAAGTTTCTTAAAGGTGTTGGAACTGACTGGGAGAAACAAGGACAAGTTGACCTTTCACTTGTACTGCGCAAAATTAACTCTGCTCCGGAGTCCATAGCTCTGCTCAATTTTAAAGAACTTTCAGTGGCCTCGCCTGACGGATTTTATTTAATAGACAAGTCTTCAGGATCATTAGAATGTTCCGCCCCGATCGATAAACCACAGATAAAGGCAAACTTACAAATTAATTCAGGGGAAGCACTCTTAAACACTGTATATTTAAATATGAATAAGCATCCACTGAAAGCAACCCTGCATTCAACCGTGGCTGATAAATCAAATGAAATATCTTCGCAAATAGATACACAGTGGACAGGAATGGGTAATTTAACAGCAACAGCACTTATCAAAAAAACTAAAAAAACATATACTTATTCCGGCAATGCAAACATTCAAATTCCGGCTCTAGCTACACCTTTTAAAACTTTTGCAGTAGAACCCTTCTCACTTGGGACACTATCCGCCAACGGCTCACTCGGAGTTGTATACAGCTTTAAAGGTAATTTAGATAACACCGTTTTAGCCGGAAAAATAAATCTGGTAAACGGCGGATTTAATTCCCCTTCTATTACTTCAAAGTCAATAACAGCAATCCTTCCTTTTTCTGCCTCGCTTGACCCAAATATGCTCCCGAAAATAAACAAAAACTTAGTTGCACCAAAGCAAGGTTTAATCAGCATAGGCAGTTTAAAGACGGACAAACTGACGTTAACAGATTGCAATATCCCGATAACTCTATCTTCAAATAAAGCTGTTTTCGGACAGTTAAGTATAATACCTCTTGGAGATGGAACCATTCAGCTTTCCGAGCTTGTTGTCGATAATCCTTTTTCCAGCGACTTCACTCTACACGGGAAAATGAATGCTCATGAAATTAATATGTTACCGCTTTCACCACCATCGTTACCGATAGACGGAAAAATCGGTGGGAATATAGAATTCTGGCTACTAAAAAACGATCTTTCTACAAGTGGAAATTTATCCGGCGAGGTTTACGGTGGTAAAATCACCATATCAGAAATATTTGCCGAGAATCCGTTTACTAAATCACGGCAATATGGTGCGGATTTTAAAATTAGAGATCTTAAAATCCAGCCGCTCAGTGAAGCGCTTAATATAGGACGAATCACGGGCAGAATAAACTTAGATCTTAACGATCTGATAATCGCTTATGATCAGCCAGCAAAATTTAAACTTCGTATTATTACCATTCCTGATTCTAATTCAAATCAGGTCATAAGTCTCAAGGCCGTGAATACCTTATCCGTCATTGGAACAGGATCAGGACTTACCGGAGTTGGTGTTGGCATGTTTTCAGAGTTTTTCAAAGAATTCAGTTATGCTGGGATAGGCCTTGAATGTACTCTGGACCACGACTTGTTTATGATACGAGGCTTGATAAGAGAGGACGGAATCGAGTACATAATAAAAAAACCACTATTATTTGGTATAAATGTTATCAACAGCAATCCTAAAAATCTTATCAGTTTCTCGGACATGCTTAAAAGGTTAAAAAGGATTTCAGGGTCGCGTTAATTTCATAACAGGAGATAATTATGTTTAAAAAAACCGCACAGGTTTTATCATTGATGACTTTTTTAGCAGTTGCCGCCTGCGTTACCGTTAACATTTATTTTCCTGCTGCACAGGTCGAAAAAGCTGCGGAAAATATAGTTGATGACATTTATGGAACTGATGCTCAGCAACCAGCTAAAACGAACAAAGACAGCTCTTCTCTGTCCAATTTTATAGCATTTATGACGCCTACCGCGGCAAATGCTCAGAGTGTTACAGAATCTGACATTGAAGGACTTAAACAGTCCAACTCCGCAATAAGAGGATTAAAGCAGACAATTGCAAGCAATCACCAGCAATTGATCCCATATTATGAATCAGGAAATATCGGCATCAACAAAAGCGGTTTCATAGAACTGAGAAACAATGACGGTATGACCATTGCGGCAACGGCAAAAGTACGCCGGCTTATAGCGCAGGATAACAAGACAAGAGATGAGCTTTACGAAGAAGTAGCCGCATCCATGAACATCCCCGGAAGTGAAATTCAAAAAGTTGAAAATATATTCACTGAAGTGTGGCAAAAAAAAGCTCCAGCAGGATGGTGGATTCAAGACGCAGCTGGCAACTGGAAGAAAAAATAATCAACAACTAAGCTTTTACTTACAAAAAACCCCCTGAAATTTAAATTTCAGGGGGTTTTAATTCAAGATTTTAATCAGTATTTAGAAATTAACTGTCACCTGTTCGGAGTCGTCCTCTCTGGCAACAATTTCTCCAATTTTCCAAGATTTAATGTCCATGCCATTAAGTCTGTTGATAATATCTTCTTCTTTATCTTTTTTAACAATCATAATGTAGCCGATTCCGCAGTTGAAAATCTGCAACATTTCAGGCCAGCTTAGATTACCCTGCTCTTTCATCCAGTTAAAGACAGGAAGAACTTCCCATGAACCGAAATCAATATTTGCAGTTACCTGATCAGGCAGGATTCTAGGCAGGTTGTCATAAAAACCACCACCGGTAACATGAACCATACCTTTAACTTCAATTTCACGAATAATGTTACGTACAGCGTCTGCATAAATTTTAGTAGGAGCGATAAGAACGTCTCCGACTTTTTCATCCGTACCGGGCAGAAGATCATCTGCTCCGAGGCCGGATTCTTTATACAGCTTGCGAACCAGAGAGTATCCGTTTGAATGCACTCCAGAGGATGCAAGACCGATAATTGAATCACCATATGTAATGGAAGAACCATCAACAATATTTGCGTTATCAACTATTCCGACACAGAAGCCGGATAGGTCATATTCACCATCAGCATAAAAACCGGGCATTTCTGCGGTTTCTCCGCCAAGGAGAGCACATGCTGACATTTTACAACCATCCACAATTCCGGAAAGAACTGTTTCAGCTACGCCTACTTCCAGCTTTCCTGTTGCAAAATAATCAAGGAAAAACAAAGGCTTTGCGCCCTGAACAAGTATATCATTCACGCTCATAGCAACAAGATCGATACCGATTGTATCGTGCTTGTTTAACTCAAAAGCCAGTTTTAGTTTTGTTCCAACACCGTCTGTTCCTGAAACAAGAACAGGCTCTTCCATCTGGGTAAGGTCAAGCTTGAAAAGCCCGCCAAAACCACCGATGTCCGTGACCACACCTTTGGTGAAGGTGGAGCCCACCATACCTTTAATGCGACCTATAAAATCATTTGCCGCTTCGATATTAACACCGGCGGCCTTATAAGCATCTGAACGACTTGCCATATATTTATCTCCTAACAATCTCTAAGAAGGGACTGTATATGCTGAAATCGGCAAGAGTTCAAGGAACATAATTGCCCCTTTTGCCGATGGTTAAACTGGTTAGGACCACAGCTTGCATTAATCATTATGAACTGTCGTAAAAGCATAACAATTATCAATATTCAAAAAATTAAGTAAGAACCATCTCTAAAAAGTCAAAAGATACTAACAGGTAATATATTAAGCACGTTCACTTTTTGATGTCACAGAGAAGATGTCATTCCCGAAACAATCTGGTATAGTATGCCACGGAGAAATATCATGTACAAGAAAACTTTAATATTCGGCTTAATTATTTCAGGTCTTCTTTTAGCAGGATCAGCTTTGGCCAGAACAAAATTTATTAATAAAGACACCGCCAAACACCGCGAAAGCATCACTATGGGGACAAGAAATAGTGCAAATAGTGACATTACAATTAAATCTGGAAAAAATGAAAATATAATGAGCACTCATCCGAAAGAAAAAGACCAAGACCAAACACAGGAAGTTGGTCCGATTCTTTTTGTTCCAGAAATTAAAAGATAAGGATCAACAATAATGCTACATCCTGCAAGACTTTGGGAAAAACTTAAAGACGACAAAGTCCAATGCCGCCTTTGCAGCCACTTTTGTATTATTGGATCAGGAGAGCACGGAATATGCGGAGTCCGGCAGAACATTGACGGTTCGCTTATGACCAAGACTTATAATCTGGTCGCAGCTGTTAATGTTGACCCTGTTGAAAAAAAACCGCTCTACCATTTTCTCCCCGGCACCAAAACGTTTTCACTGGGAACGCAAGGGTGTAACTTCGGTTGCGAATTCTGCCAGAATGCCTCCCTGTCTCAGCATCCAAAATCAGGCCGTGAAATAACCGGACAAAAAGTAACGCCGGAAATACTTGTGGAACTTGCCATAGCCCATAAGTGCAAATCCATATCCTACACTTATTCCGAACCGACAATTTTCTTTGAACTGATGCACGACACTGCAAAGATTGCGCATGACAACGGTCTAAAAAACATCATGGTTTCAAATGGATTTCAAAGCCCTGAATGTCTTAAAAAACTTGCACCATTGATTGATGCGACCAACATAGACCTTAAAAGTTTTAACAACTCATTCTATGAAGAAATATGCAAAGGCAGATTCAATCCGGTGCTTGAAACGCTTAAGCATATTAAAAAGCTGGGATGGTGGCTGGAAATTACGACACTACTTATTCCCGGTAAAAATGATGATATGTCTGAGCTGAAACAGTTAGCTAAATTTATTGCAAATGAACTTGGGGAAGAAGTCCCGTGGCACATCTCCCGCTTTCACCCTGACTATATGATGCAAGATTGTCCGGTTACCCCCATGAAGTCTCTGAATCTTGCCAGACAAGCCGGAACCGATGCCGGACTTAAATATGTATATGTAGGCAACGTTCCCGAAAATGACGGTTCTTCAACTTTCTGTCCGTCATGTAATAAGGAAATTATACGTAGGTTTGGATTTTCTTTGGATAATTTTGCGGTAGAAAACGGCATGTGCAAGTACTGCGGAACCCACGCAAATGGTGTTTTTGACGACAGTCACGATTAATTGTAATATAATTTAAAAACATTAAGATGTTGTTATTAAAGGATAAAGCATAAAACACCTAAAATTATCTTCACTTTTATAAAAAAAACACTTGCCAAGCACATGCGTTTCAACTATCCCCTCTCTTGTGCACAGCGCAAGTGCAGCAAACAATTCAGTCGGGGCGTGGCGCAGTTTGGTAGCGCGCCTGCTTTGGGAGCAGGATGCCGGGAGTTCGAATCTCTTCGCCCCGACCACAGAAATTACAGGGTTAACTAAGAAATTAGTTAACCCTTTTTCTTTTTGGGAAATGCTCAATCTATTTTAAGAAGTCAAAAAACTACAAAGCTAAAGCTGATTCTGAGTTTCTCGACATTACAAACACAAAACTACAAAATATTACAGCCACTGTCAGACAAAGAAATAAGATATGCTTTGTTGATCCACTCATCCCCTTCCTCTTCGCTAAGATCCTCAAGTCTATCCCGTTGTATATTTATAAATTCGATGGAATTCTTTTCTACATAGGAATCCACTTCAAGACCATCCTCTTTACTCAGCTTTTTAAAAATAGAAACTTGAATGATATTTAACTTCATATTATTTAAAATTTGGTTAGTGATTATTTTTTTAAGAACTTGTATTTCCCTTTATTTTATATCCTGCAATATAAAAAATCTAGGGATATTAATGGGAGAAAATCTTGAACATCCCCTTCATTACTTACGATGAAACAATAAATAAATTAACCTGGCTTGACGCAGTTGAAGCATTGCGCTCAGGACATCTTTTCCCAAAAGCGCAGGTGAATGATATATTCCTTGGTCCGGCAGAAGGTACTCTGCTCAGTCGTGGTGCTTATATCGAAGGGCTGGGATATGGAGTAAAATCTACTACTGTATTTGCTAACAATTCAAAAATCGGCCTGCCGTCAGTGCAAGGAGCCATGCTGATATTTAGTCACGAACACGGACAACTGACCGCCATAATCGAAAGTAAGCTTATTACTGAATTTAAAACAGCCGCGGATTCAGTTCTCGGAGCATCCCTACTCGCCCGTCCAGAAAGTGAAATATTACTGATCGTAGGGGCGGGAACCGTTGCTCGCAGCTTGATAAAAGCTTACGGAGTCGCATTTCCAAATCTTAAAAAAATTATTGTGTGGGCTAGACGCGCTGAAAAAGCAGAGCAACTTGCACAAGAATTCATAAACAACGATATCAACGTATCATTTACCGCAAACCTGCCTTCCGCTGCCCAGCAAGCGGATATAATTTCGACAGCTACGATGGCTCGTGAACCTATATTGAAATATGATTGGATTAAACCGGGGACGCATGTGGACCTGATAGGCGCATACAAAGCTGACATGCGTGAGGCTGATGACCAATTGATATCTACCGGATCGCTATTTGTAGACAGTCGTGAAACTACTATCAACCATATTGGCGAACTGACAATTCCAATTGAAAAAGGTATAATTACGGCAGATTCAATTAAAGGGGATTTGTACAATATAATCAATGACTCATCACTTGGTAGAAAGTCTGAATCAGAGATTACCATTTTCAAAAATGGCGGAGGAGCTCATCTAGATTTGATGATGGCTAGATATATTGCAGAGAAAGCTTAATGGTAAACCGAGTCCATTTTCCTAAAGCTGAATCAATTTCCAAACTGCCATGATGAAGATCAGTTATAATAAAATAGGATACAGACAAACCTAGCCCTGTCCCGCTCCCTACATTTTTTGTTGTATAGAAAGGCTCAAAGATACGCTTTTGCGTAGCATCATCAATCCCCAGGCCATTGTCTTCTATTTCGACTATGACCTCCGCAACTCTATGCTTAACACGGCAAACAAAGCGTGGATGGTCATTAACATACGCCTTCTCCATCATGGCGTCGGCACCATTTTTAAACAGATTCAAAAAGACTTGCTGTATTTCGTTTTTTTCGCAAGGCACTAACGGAACATGCTCATCATACTCACGCACTACCTCTATCATTTTAAAATCATATTTCTTTTCTAAATTATAATCACTGGCGGCCAACTCCAGTGTATTATCCAAAATCTTAGTAATATCATGAGGTATAAGCTTCTCTTCGCTTTTTCTGCTAAAGCTGAGCATATTACGCACAATAGTTGCCGCACGCATGCTTGATTCTTGAATACCATCAATCATTTTAGGTATTTCTCTACGCTCCAGATATCTACGAACATCTTTCAACGCGACCTTGCACTCAGCGGCCACTTCTTCATTCTTCTTAATATCCCCGAAAATTCGCCTCTTCATATTAAGCGCATATCCCTGAATACCTGCCAAGGGGTTATTTATCTCATGCGCTATTCCGGCAGCCAACCCGCCGACAGACAGCATTTTTTCGGATTGGACCATCATTTGCTGTAATTTAATAAGGTCTGTCACGTCATCTATGCGCACTACCGCACCGTCAACACCGTTAGCTATTAACGGATAGATAGTAATATTTTCATGGAGAACTTCGCCACCTGGAATATTGGTATGTAAGGAATCTGAGCGTGGAGTTTTAGTACGTATAGCCTCCTCTACACGATCCATTTCAAATGCGATACGCGGGAGGACCTCACCTAGAGAATGCCCAAGCACCTCATTAGCTGAGAGGCAAGTTACTTTTTCTGCTTCTATATTCCACTGAGTAACTCGGCATTTAGTATCTACGCCGATGAGCAGGGATGGCATTGAGTCAATTATATTCGATAGGTAGTTACGCGTTTTTGCAAGTTCAGCTTCTGCTCCTTTAAGATCTTTAATAAAATGTTCCTGCTGAATATTTTTATATGCTATATCAGAAATCTGAGTGGCTAACGTAAACAGAACTTTTGAAACTTTCTCAAACTGCTCATACGACATAGAGACAACATTTGCGAACGCCTCGGCAATATCATTTTCATCAGATCCGATCTTACGGGCATAAGCACGCATAGTATCTTCATCCTGACTTTCATCACGCACTTGCCCAATAAGCCAGCTAGCCACATGTTGCCCACCAACGGCAATTCCAGCTCCGGCATCCCACAATCCACCGCTCATACATTTACGAATATTAGGTCCATCAATATTCAATCGTCCAATTATTGCATCAGACTTATAACAGTTTGCCAGACCTTTTTTAGTTTTACGGACAATCTCACACAAACGACAAAAACCACTTGGCTTTGTTATAGGAGTTCCATCCGGTCGTGTAATAACTGACGCGACCCCCATTGCACTGGCAAACTCATCTTGAAGACGCTGAATATCTTTAAGATTAAACAAATCTTCAAAGACAACACCTTCATGTGTATCTTTAGATGTGCTATCCAGTGGATAGCACTCTACGCAGTTAGTTGGCGAAGACAGTTCGGCCTCTAACTCATCAACCCTAGCTCGTAGTGCATTAAGTTCACTTAAAAGCGCACTTCTTTTATTATAATCGTTTGACATAAGAGCCTTGCCCTCAATTTTATCCACTTACTACATACATCATTGCTCAGTACAATCAGTACAAACAGGATCAAAATATACAACTTGAATATTTATAACATGTTGAACAAAAACTCGCATTATAATTCACAGTCCAGAATTTTAGCTGCTTCAAAAAATATTTTTTACAAGCTCAGGCATTTTTTATCATGCTTAAAAAAATGAAATTAAGCCATACCTACCGGTTACAAAAAAAAGCTAATATAATGCATAATGATTAAAATAATGACCTAATTTTAATTATTTACTTATTTTCAAGGAAAAAGTTGACAAATTTGTAATTTGAAGATTACATATATAAGACTTAAAGCATGAATGTTTTTTTAAATTTAGGGGGTAACTATGGATCAAATACTAGGTGTCATAAAAAGGATTTCATCAGGCAGTCTTGTACTGCAAATTGTTATAGGTATTCTAGCGGGAGTTGGTATTGCGATGATAGCTCCTGAGGCGGCAACCTCAGTCGGACTCCTCGGAAAATTATTTGTAACAGCACTGAAAGCTGTCGCTCCAATCCTCGTATTTGTTCTCGTAGCCTCTTCTATCGCAAATCAAAAAAAAGGGACGCATACCAATATGCGCTCCATTATATCACTCTATCTGATAGGGACCTTCATGGCCGCTGTAGTGGCTGTCACTTTAAGCTTCCTGCTTCCGACCACATTAACATTATCAGCTTCTGAAACTGCCATAGCTCCTCCAAGTGGGATAGGCGAAGTTCTCCACACCTTGCTCTTCAAAGTTGTCGATAACCCTGTTCATGCTCTAGCAACCGGAAACTTTATAGGTATCCTTGCTTGGGCTATTGCTCTTGGATTCTTTTTTCAACATGGCTCTGAAAGCACTAAGACGGTACTACATGACATTGCCCAAGGCGTATCAGGGCTTGTAAAACTGGTCATCCGCTTCGCTCCCCTAGGAATCTTCGGCTTGGTGGCCTTAACTGTTTCCAGTACAGGTTTTGAAGCTCTTGCCGGATATAGCCACCTGATCATGGTATTACTGGCTTCCATGGGAGTCATAGCCTTGATAGTAAACCCAATCATTGTCTGGTTTAAAACAAAGCGTAATCCCTATCCTTTAGTTTTTACCTGCTTAAAGCATAGTGGAATAACCGCATTTTTCACCCGCAGTTCTGCAGCAAATATTCCGGTAAATATGGACCTCTGTAAAAAACTGGACCTGCACGAAGATACCTACTCTGTCTCTATCCCTCTAGGGGCTACCATTAATATGGGGGGAGCTGCCATTACCATCACAGTTATGACTTTGGCAGCAGTTCATACCTTAGGTATTGATGTAGATATAGCTACGGCCCTATTACTGAGCTGCATTGCAGCAATTTCTGCTTGCGGAGCTTCTGGCGTAGCCGGAGGATCACTCCTTCTCATCCCTCTTTCCTGTAGTCTCTTCGGCATACCTAATGAAATTTCCATGCAGGTTGTTGCTGCAGGATTCATTGTAGGAGTTATTCAGGACTCTGCTGAAACAGCTTTGAATAGTTCCACAGATGTTCTGTTTACCGCAGCAGCAGATATTGCCGGCATAAGCAATGATATCTCAGATGAAGTTACAGAATCTGAAAAAATAGCTGAATCCTTTTAAAGTTCATATTAATCAAACATAACTGATTGATACTGAAATATACCAGTTTTACCCAAAGGGCTGTGCATTATTAGCACAGCCCTTTTTTTGATGAGCAGACAGGAAATGTTTAACGCCAAACTCAGTAAGAGTATGAACATATGCACGATGTGAACATATCTGATTTAAATTCAATAAAACGCTGATAGTTTTCCATAAGTTCAAAACAAAACCCCCGCAAATTATGTGCGGGGGTTTTATATTAATAACTTAAATAGTTAGAGAAAAATAAAACTAGCTGTTTTTAAGTTCTCTAATAACCTCATTAAGCCGTTCGGTCATCTCGGAAAGAGAATTCATAGCATCCGAAGCCTGAATCATGCACTCTGAAGTTTCACTCGCTATCTCATTTACTTCACTGGTACTTCTATTAATCTCCTCAGAGGCAGCGGATTGCTGTTCTGACGCAGCTGCAATAGCTCTAACCATATCAGACGTAGACTCAACGATATCGACAATCAACTGTATGGACTCCCCAGCCTTACCAGCCAGTTCAGTGCTACCTTCAACAACCTTTGTCGTATCTTCCATATGTTGCAAAGATCTTTGAGTTCCAGTTTGAATTGCTTTAATAGCATCGCCAACTTCATTTGTTGCACTTACAGTTTTCTCTGCTAATTTGCGAACTTCATCGGCAACAACAGCAAAACCACGTCCAGCTTCTCCTGCTCGAGCAGCTTCAATCGCCGCATTCAGTGCAAGCAGGTTGGTCTGGTCGGCAATATCGGTAATCACTCCCATGACTCTTCCGATAGCTTCAGCCTGCGACCCAAGACTGTTTAACTCTTTTTGCAGTAAATCGGTTTCTTCATTGAGAGTTTTAATAGATCCAACAACTTCATTAACAACCTGACCACTTTTACTTCCCTCATCCTTTGCTTTTTCAGCCATATCAGCAGCCTGCGAAGCGTTCTGTGCTACTTCCAGCATAGATGCATTCATCTCTTCCATTGCGGTCGCTGTTTCAGTTGTACGAGCTTTTTGAGATTCAGCCCCGTCTTTGGCATTTTTTACCTGAGAAGCAAGTTGAGTTGAAGCCGCCCCGACCTGTCCAGCAATTCCTTCAAGCTCATTTGCAGCCTGATTCATGCCTTCACTCTTAGCTCTTTCTGCTGCAGAACGAGCTTCCTCGGCTTCTTTTGTTGCCTGTCTGGCCATTTCTGACTGAGCTTCAGCCTCTTCGGTTTTCTTTTCAGACATAGCAATCATATCAATCAAATTAGCAACCATAGCCTGCAAAGCGGAAATAAGAGTCCTGATTTCACCACGACCTTGAACGGTAATCTCAGATTTCAAGTCACCTTTAGCTACACAGTCTGCATATTCAACAACAAGACCTAAGGTAAGAGTAATCCGTCTTACAACCCAGAAAACTATTCCTGCTATAGCCAAAAGAACCAGAACAGCTCCAAGAATTGCTTCATTTCGCATAGTTTTAAGAGGTGCAAGGAGTTCACCGATGGGAGCAATTACAGCAACATGCCACCTTGGAACCTTTGCTTCTCCATAAGCCAGAATCTTCCACATCTGCTGTGGTTCATGAAAATATTTGTAAATTCCAGTTTCCTTAGAAAGCATATCCTTACCATATGGCATATCCAAAACATTAATCTTCATTATAATTTTCTGGTCAGGATGACAGACAATAAATCCTTTTGAATCAACAGCAAATGCATATCCATTTGTACCTATTTTTATTGGACTGAAAGATTCGTCATAAAGTGTTTTAAAGTTTGCAACTACAAACAGAACACCCTTCACCTTTCCAGCACTATTTTTAACCGGAGCGGCAATTATAACAATTGGCTTATTGTTTCTGGAAGCAATGAGTGGATCAGAAATATAAACATTACCTTTTAAGGCTTCTTTAAAATATTTTCGCTTAGAGACATCTATTTTCATATCATCAGGAGAAGTTCCAGCAACAATTATCCCGGAAGGATCTACCAATTCAATGTCAGATAATGCCGCATAATTTTTAGCAGAATTAGCAACACGATTTTCAATGACAGCTCTTGCTTCTTTATCCCCTTCAAGCGTTAACAAAAATTCTCGTTGCTGGCTCCAATCCACCAGGGTTCCCCTAGTTGATTCAAACCAATCGTCCACAGCTCTAACGGCTGATTCCTGCTCTCGAGTTATAGACCTAACTATTTCAGCTTCTAGAAGTGTGGAAGATTCCCAATATGTAAAAATTTGCAGCCCTGCTACACACAAAACCACTATCCCTAGGACCGGGATAAGAATTTGTTCTCTAAGTTTCATATTTTTAAACACTAAACGTTCCTCCTCCACTTTATTAAATTAAACTTTTAATCATACTCCATCTTATTTATTTAGTATATATTATATAACTAGATTGCTATAAAAATAATCTTTTGTCACCATCAATCTAAACGGTAACAATATCATACTATTTAATTTCATTTTCGTTTCATAATGATGAAATTAATATTAAATCCTAGATTCTAAAATTCATATTTTAAACGGGGTAGTCAGCTTGTAGAGACTTAGATATCAATCTTACCAATTTCAGATCCACAACCAATAATGTTATAGATCAAAAAAGAACCCCGACCTCTCATAACGAGAAGTCGGGGCTTTTTAAGCACGGAATATTCTTAACGAATCAGCTTATTTGAAAGCCATAGTTGCTTTAACAGCTTTCTGCCAGCCTTCGTAAAGCTTATCTGATTCAATCTTACCAAGTTTAGGACCAAACTCACGGTCAACACCGAAGTTCTTAACGATGTCGCTCTTATCTGCCCAGAACCCTACAGCAAGACCTGCAAGATATGCAGCACCAAGAGCGGTAGTTTCAATGCAGAGTGGGCGTTCTACAGGAACACCGAGTATATCAGCCTGAACTTGTAAGATAAGATCGTTAGCTACGGCACCACCGTCAACGCGAAGTTTTGCCAGTTTAATACCGGAGTCAGCTTCCATTGCGGAGAGAACATCTTTGGTCTGGTAACACAAAGAGTCCAAAGTAGCGCGAATGAAGTGTTCTTTAGTGGTAGCGCGAGTCAGCCCGAAGACAGCACCGCGAACTTCTGAATCCCAATAAGGAGCGCCAAGGCCAACAAAAGCAGGAACCATGTAGACGCCATCGGAGTTCGGTACGCGTGTTGCGTAAAGTTCACTGTCTTTTGCTTCTCTGAACATGCGCAGACCGTCACGCAACCACTGAACAGCTGAACCTGCAACGAAGATTGAGCCTTCAAGAGCATATTCAACTTTGCCGTCAACACCCCATGCAATTGTGGTGAGCAGGCCGTTCTTGGAAGGAACAGCTTTTTCGCCGGTGTTCATCAGCATGAAACAACCGGTTCCGTATGTGTTTTTAGCCATACCTTCGCTGAAGCAGGCCTGTCCGAAAAGGGCTGCCTGCTGGTCGCCAGCCATACCGGAGATAGGAACTTCCAGTCCCTGGAATTTTTCTTTTACAGTATAGCCGTAAACTTCTGAAGAAGGTTTTACTTCTGGAAGCATAGAAGCAGGAACTGTGAGGTGCTTAAGAAGCTCTTCGTCCCATTTAAGGTCATGAATATTATACATGAGAGTTCTGGAAGCGTTGGTGTAATCAGTTACATGAACTTTACCACCAGTCAGTTTCCAGAGAAGCCATGTGTCGATAGTTCCGAAAAGAAGATCGCCCTTTTCAGCTTTTTCACGAGCTCCGTCTACGTTATCGAGAATCCATTTAACTTTAGTACCGGAAAAGTACGCATCGATAAGTAATCCGGTCTTTTCCCTGAACATTGGGTCGAGACCTTTTTCTTTAAGCTCATTACAAATATCCATTGTCTGGCGAGACTGCCATACGATCGCATTGTAAACAGGTTTACCTGTAGTTTTATCCCATACAACTGTAGTTTCGCGCTGGTTAGTTATACCGATAGTTGCGATCTCTGAGCCGGAAATATCAGGATGGGCTAAAGCTTCTGCTACTACAGACTGAACAGAGGACCAGATTTCCATTGCATCGTGTTCAACCCAACCGGATTTAGGAAAAATCTGGGTGAACTCTTTCTGAGTTACATTAACAATGTCGCCCTTCTTGTTAAAGATAATGGCGCGAGAGCTGGTGGTTCCCTGATCAATCGAAAGAACGTACTTCTTACTCATATTCTAATTTCCCCTTGGTAATTGGGGTGAAGAAATCTTCACCCCCAGTTACTAATCTTGCCTTCTGTTAAGCAAACTATATTAATTAACCGATGAGAGCTTTGTAAAGCATAGCTCCGGCAACACCACCGCAAATTGGTGCTACTACAGGAATCCAAGCGTATTTCCAATCACTGCCGCCTTTGCCTGGAATAGGAAGCAACATGTGTGCAATTCTTGGTGCAAGGTCACGAGCAGGGTTAATAGCATAACCGGTAGGTCCACCCAAAGAAAGACCTATAGCCATAATGAAGAAACCGACGATAAGAGGATTAAGACCATCTGCAAAGTTATTTGCACCAATCCCTAGAAGGATGAACAGTAGACAGGCTGTGCCTATAAACTCGCACAAGAAGTTTTGAATTGTACAAGGGATTGCAGGTCCAGTAGAGAAAACAGCTAACTTTAGCTCAGGATCTTTAGTAGGTTCCCAGTGGCACTGGTAAACAAAATAAACCAACACAGCTCCTAGGAAACCACCTGTCATCTGTCCTGCAATATAGACAGGAACATTGGCCCATGGGAAAGCTCCGATAGAAGCAAGCCCGATAGTAACCGCAGGATTAATGTGAGCTCCAGAATGTTTACCTGCAACATAAACCGCAAATGCTACAGCAAATCCCCAACCCATGGTAATGACAATCCAGCCGCTGTTCTGCCCTTTTGATTTTTCCAAAAGAACGTTCGCAACAACCCCGCACCCAAAAAGTGTCAAAATCAAGGTTCCAATCATTTCACTTAAAAAGAAATTCATAATCCACTCCCACATTCCTTAAAACAAGTTAAGTCCAAAGCGCTTCCTCTCGGAAACGAATGCCTCTACAAGCACTATTCACTTTTGACGTTAGTCACCCTTCCTTCTTTGTTATTTTGTGAAAAGAAAAAAATCAACAACAAAATGTTCGAGATTGAAAGAAATTTATATTAATTGTTTTCGGTTTAGCAAAAATATACATTTCAAAGAAAATCCCGTTCTAATCATAAACACAAAACACAAAGAAACAAATACAAAGCAAACATACGCTAAACGGCTATAATAGAAAGACAATAAAAAAGCCGCTGATCAAGATGACCAGCGGCATAAATAAATATTCACCAAACAGCAACTATTTCATATATTGAAATATTACTGTGTTTAAAGCTATAATGAAAACGATATACAAGGTTCATATATACTCAAAACCTTATTTCCCGCATTCAAGGGAAGTTATTTAAATCATTTTACAATATAATTCTTAGAGTATTCTACAAAAGACTCAGTCTGTTCTTTGATCCATGCTTCGTCTTTACCAAGTTCTTTAGCTATTATTTCAGCTGCCTTAGGAGCAACTTCTGCGGCTGCCTTCGCATCCAGAATCAAAGCTCTGGTTCTGCGTGCAAGAGCATCTGAAACAGTCTGAACCCACTCATGACGAGCTGCCCATACAATTTCCAGCCAAGAGTAAGGAAGATCAGGATGCATACGGGTATCAAGTTCAGGAAATTCAGCAGCAAGAGCTTTAATATCCGCAGCTTCACTTCCGTAAACATGCATATGATCGGTATGGTCAAACTCTTCAGTGTAACCATGCAATTTCAAATGCTTAGTAGGGGACGGGCGGAAAGCATGACCACCCATTTTGATAGCATGATCAATACAATCTTCAGCCATGTGCCTGTAAGTAGTCCACTTACCGCCTGCAATGGTCAGCAGTTTGTTGGGAGAAACTGTCAGGTAATGATCTCTGGATAATGCTGAAGTTTTAGCAGAATCTCCTGCTGCAACCAAAGGTCTGATACCTACAAACACACTGCGGACATCTGAACGTTTCAAAGGCTTAGCAAGATATCTAGCGGAGTGATCAACCAAAAAGTCGATTTCTTCTTCCAGTGGTTTTGGATCCATGGAAACAGAAGAAAGTGGGGTATCAGTTGTACCAACAACAACTTTGCCATGCCATGGAACAAAGAAAATAACACGACCGTCGTCAGTTTTAGGAACCATAATACCGGTCTCGCCGCCGAGGAATTCACGATCGATAACGATATGAATACCCTGACTTGGAGCGATAAGTTTTTTATGATTGGAGTTATCCATATTCATAATATCATCAGTGAATATTCCGGTAGCGTTTATAACGGCTTTACCTTTTAACTCATATGACTTGCCGGTAATTTTATCTTCAGCCTGAACACCACAAACATACCCATTAGAATTCTTAACCAAATTCGTAACACGGGTATAGTTCATCGGACAACCACCCATATCTGCCATTGTACGGGCAAGAGTCAAAGCAAGGCGAGCATCGTCAAACTGACCATCATGATAAGTTACGCCACCTTTCAGCTTACGAGTCAGAACTCCAGGAATTTCTTTAATCGTTTTAGACTTTGAAAAAATTTGAGAAGGACCGAAACTATATTTCCGGGCAAGCATATCATAAGCTTTCAGACCGATTCCGTAGTAAGGAAGTCCCCACCACTTATAATCAGGAACTAGAAATTTCTGATTGTAACACATATGTGGGGCGTTCTGTTGCAGAATTCCACGTTCCTTCAACGCCCCCATGACTAAAGGAATGTTACCCTGCGCAAGATATCTTACGCCGCCATGCACCATTTTAGTACTGCGGCTGGAAGTAGCTTCAGCGAAATCACCTTGTTCAAGAACGAGAACAGAATATCCTCTGGCTGCTGCGTCTAAGCCGGAACCCAAACCTGTTGCGCCGCCCCCGATAATGATGAAATCCCATACTTTGGAACTGTCTTCCATCTGTTGAATAAAATCTGAACGTTTCATACAACACCCATTTTTTTGGTCCGGATAATCGTCTCCGGATAAAAGTTTAATATTTTTTACTCTGAATTCGAATCAAAGAGAATCACGCTACCACAGACTCGAACCCTCTCCACTTCAGTAAACAAAGCGTTTTACAACAAATTGAAACTCATTAATGTTCGTTTCTGAACAAAATGTGACATATTGAAAACAAATACACAAGAAAATGTTTATATTAAATGATAATTTAAAAAAAACAAATAATCTAATATATTACATAAAGCAAACGCTTCAGCTTATATAATTGTAAATTAAAAAGTCATTTAAAGAAACATAAATCATCATAAACAAACACTGGTAAAAGAAATTAGCTGCTTTCAGCCTGTAAATAATAAAAATATGTTCATTTTCAATTGTGCTTTAAAATAATAGATTTACCTTGCCTACAAACGATTCTATTGCTAATTATCATGGTAATTTAATAATTTTTCTGTAATAAGAGTGTTCCAAAAGGTTCACATTTATTACATATTATAATCGCTATGTTCGTTCTTGACTAAAGAAAGAACCATTGATTTTGACTGAGAAACCTAAAACCCAAAAGCGCAATAACTTGAAATTTAATTTAAGCTCATTATCCAAAAGACAACGTGAGATATTAGATATTGTCAACGACAAAGGGTTCGCTCCTATTGAATCGCTGGCTCAGCAATTTGAAGTTACACCTCAAACTATCAGGCGTGACATAAACAAACTTTGCGATCTTCAACTTCTACAACGTTTTCACGGCGGTGCAGGTAGATCATCAAGTGTTGAAAACGTTGATTATAACGATAGAAGAAACATCTTATATCAAGAAAAAAGATTCATTGCGGAAATGGTTGCCAAAAACATCCCTGACCGCGCTTCCCTCTTCATAAATATTGGGACAACCACTGAGGAAGTCGCCAAAGCACTTTCAGGGCACAAAGGGCTCAGAGTCATAACCAACAACCTCAATGTTGCCTTGATAATGAGCAATACAGACTGTGAAGTCATTGTTGCCGGAGGAGTGGTTAGACAGCGAGATAAAGGAATTACAGGCGAGGCTACAGTTGAATTCATTAAACAGTTTAAGGTAGACTATGGTATAATCGGAGTTTCCGGCATTGATGAGGATGGAACTCTGCTTGACTATGACTACCATGAAGTAAGTGTTGCCCGGGAAATTATAAATAATGCAAGAAACACCTTTCTTGTCACAGACCATACTAAATTCAATAGAAATGCCATGGTCAGAATTGCGGATTTATCCGAGATAGATGCTATTTTTACAGACAAAAAACCTTCCGTATCCTTCCGTGACCTGATGAAAAGCAAAGAAGTGGAACTCTATGTGACAGCGCCAGGGCAAAAAAACGAATAGGACAGCAAATCGCAAATTATAAAAAATCAGATAACATGTAGAGTTTTGCTTCCACCCCACCATTAATAATCACATCTAATATAGACTACATCCCAGAAATATGCTTATACACTATAAGTATATACAATGTCACAGACTCGCAGTTTTAGCATCTTCAACGGAACAACCACCGGAAGAGACATGATTACCCGCAACAAAAAAAATATTTCATCAGAACCGCGCTTCAATAGTCTTTGGCTTCCAGTACTTACAGGTTCTCTCCTTTTTTCTTTAGTTTTAATTTTCTGGTGGTCCCTAAGAGAAGAAGACCGAGCAGACCAGCACAATCTAGTTTTAAAACACGCAAACAAGCTCTCAGAAGATATTCAGGCCGACATGCGCTCCAGAATTCCTGCGCTCAAACGCATAGCCAGTCGTTGGGAATTTAACGGGGGAACCTCTGAATCAAGCTTTAAAAACGATGCAGAGCATTACGTTATTGATCTTCCCGGATTTCAAGCCATTTCATGGACTGACAAAAATTTGTATGTAAGATGGATTGTTCCATTAGCTGGCAATGAAAAGGCTGTGGGCCTTAATCTAGGATTTGAAGAAAATAGAAAAATTGCTCTCGAGAAAGCAGAAAGTACCAAAATGCCGATCATGTCTAAACCTATTGATTTAGTGCAAGGCGGCAAAGGTTTTATAATTTATTTCCCTATCTACACTAAGCATGGTTTTGATGGTTTTGTCTCCGCAGTTTTCCGTATTACACCATGGCTTAAACATGTTTTCCGTACTGACAATATTCCTAGTGAAATAAGTGAATTCAAAATATCCGTAACTATAGACGAAGTCCCCGTATACACGCAGACTGGTTGGAAACAACTACAACCGGGCTACTTTGATGCAAATTCGGCAGCTATAATCATGGGGCATAAGATTCTAATTTCTTGCCGCCCTACAAAATTTTTCTTTCCCCACCATAAAAATAATCATGCTTTAATAGCATTATTGATCGGCTCTATTTTAGCAATATTGATTTCATTCATTGTCCAGCTTTTTCAAAAGACGTCTGCTGAAGCATGGCGTACCTATTCCACACAAAAGACACTCGAATTCGAAATTGAAAATCATGAGAAAACGACAAAAGACCTTAAACAAGCTTCAGCCCAACTTACGCTTGCCGCAAAAGCCGGAAAAATCGGAATTTGGAGTTTGGAAATATCAACAAATTCATTGAAGTGGAATGAAAAGATGTTTGAACTATACGATGTGCCGTCAGATATTAACCCCAATTATGAAACATGGGCCACCGCGCTGCATCCTGAAGATGCAGAAAAAGCCAAGGCTGAACTTTCTGCTGCGGTTGAAGGAAAAGGTACATTTGATACTGAATTCAGAATCATTACTGCAAGTGGTGAAGTCAAACATATTCATGCCGCAGCAAAGGTAGAACGAGACGCAAAAAATAATCCCCTCCGCATGACCGGAGTAAACTGGGATATAACTGAACAGAAAAATATCGAAGACCAGATACGCCATATGGCAACCCATGATACGCTTACGGAGTTACCGACTCTCAAACTAGCCAAAGATAGAGTCGGACTTGCATTTGCCATCGCTACTCGCAAAGAGCTAATGACAGCGGTAATGTTTTTAGATCTGGATGGCTTTAAAAATGTAAACGATACACTTGGTCATGATGCAGGTGATATGGTTCTAAAAGAGGTAGCGAAAAGATTACTTTCCTGTGTAAGAAAAGTAGATACTGTTGCGAGAATCGGCGGCGACGAATTTTTAATTGTCTTAAATGAGATAAACGCAAAAGAGAACTTAGACCAGATTGCCGCTAAGATAGTTAAATCAATCGCAATTCCATTTGCTCATGAAAATAATCAGGTCACTATCGGAGCAAGCGTAGGTATTGCGATATGCACACCGTCATGCGCAAAACAGGATATTGAAAGACTCATTAAAGAAGCTGACGACGCCATGTACTCCATCAAAAAAACTGGCAAAAACGGTTACGCCTTCGCAGAAAATGATTTTGCAAAAAATAACTTTTAACGATTAACTGACTTTTTTAGCCCACTTTAAAATGTAGTAGTCAGATTTTATCTGACATTTCCTCTTGAAATAAAAGAGGTTCTCTTTTTGATGGAAGTACTAACGAACTATCAAAACAGATAAAAAATGCGTACGCCAGAAATTCCGGAGAACCAGCAGCAACGAAACTTACATCTCCACTTTTTTAAAAAAGTGTATCACACTCCCCACACTCTCAAGCTTGTTAATCAACATCAAAAATTATAGTACAGCACTCTAAGTCCTAAGGTTTAAAATGATAACTACTCAAGGAAAAACGCTGTGCTCGAATATATTTATTCTTTACCTGTTGAACCCTTTCTGTTCTTAGCCGGATTAATTGTCGGCATCATAGGAGCAATAGTCGTCCATTTTAACAAAATGACTCTGGCGAATCTTAATGCGCAAAACCAGCTTACGCAGTTAGAAGAACGGATCACGCGTATTCCGGAATTGAGTCAGGAATTAACGCTGGCTCAAGATGAAATATCCGCCCTCAACCATGACCTTGCCGATTTGCGTGAAAAAAATGGTTCAAATGAATCAACAGTAAAATCACAATTGGAGCAGCTTAATAAGGCGGATGAACTAATTACAAAACTCAGAGAAGAGCGAAATATTCTGCTGGAAAACCAACAGAAGTTACTGAGAAGCAGGACAAGACTACAAACAGAGCTTGAGAATGAACACAAACAAAGCACCGAAAAACTTACTCTGTTAAGTGATGCAAAAGAAGAACTTTCCAACCAGTTTAAAGCCCTTGCAAATGATATTCTGGAAGAAAAAACAAAAAAATTTACGGAGCAGAATCAAACAAACTTAAATCAGCTTCTCACCCCTTTAAAAGCAAAAATCGGTGATTTTCAGGGAAAAGTTGAAGAGGTTTACTTACAAGAGAGTAAAGATAGAAGTGCTCTTTCTGAGCAAGTTAAACAGTTGATGGATCTTAACCAGCAACTGTCAGCTGATGCTCATAATTTGACTAATGCCCTAAAAGGGCAGGCTAAAACTCAAGGTAACTGGGGTGAACTTATTTTAGAGCGGGTTCTCGAAATGTCCGGCCTGCGCAAAGGGCAGGAATATGATGTTCAGGAAAACCACACCAGAAATGACGGATCACGCGCAATGCCTGACGTAGTTGTCCACCTGCCGGACAGCAGACATCTGATTGTTGACGCAAAAGTATCACTCAATGGTTATAATGATTACGTTAACTCCGAAGATGACAACAGCAAAAAGAATGCACTTAAACGTCATCTTGATTCAATGCGCTCACACATTAAGGGATTGTCAGCAAAGAATTATCAGCTGCTGTACGGTTTGGAATCGCTGGATTTCGTAATCATGTTTGTACCGATTGAATCTGCTTTTATCCTCGGCAGCACTCAAGATACAACCATGTGGCAGGATGCATGGAATAAAAATGTATTAATTGTCAGCCCCAGCACTCTGCTCTTTGTTATCCGCACAGTTGCCCACTTATGGAGGCAGGAACAGCAAAGCCGTAACGCACAAGAAATAGCCCATAGGGGAGCTGAATTATATAATAAATTTGTCGGATTCGTCGAAGATCTTAAAAGAATTGGAGAACGTTTAGGACAGGCGCAAAGCTCATACGATAACGCTTTTAGCAAGCTCACATCCGGCAAAGGAAACATTGTTAGACAGACAGAACTTTTAAAAGAGCTTGGCGTAAAACCCAAAAAAACATTATCAGCAGATATAATCAACCTAAGTCTAGAAAATTCAAATTAGTCTTTTACCACAAAAAAAGTGACCGATATTGCTCTCGGTCACTTTCAAATTAGTCTTTAACTTCAGTATCTTACTCAGCCTTCATATCTGAAATAATTGAAGTCAATTCTTCAGCCTGTCTGGTCATATCCTCAGCGGCAGCACTAGCCTCTGCGGCCGCTTCAGCAGTCTGAATTGCTATCTGATTAATTTCATCAATTGAACGGTTAATTTCTTCAGATGTTGCGGACTGCTCTTCTGCGGCAGTAGCAATGCTCCTAATCCTTTCAGATGAAAGTTCAACGCCCTGCACAATTTGATCAAAGACGCTACCGGAATTTCTGGAAAGTTCTGTAGCCGTTGATATATTTTCTACAACGGAATCCATATTTTTAATATTAGCCTGTGCTCCCTTCTGTATGCCCCCGATGGAATCACCAACTTCCTTAGTCGCTCCCATCGTTTTTTCAGCAAGTTTTCTCACTTCATCGGCTACAACGGCAAATCCTCTTCCGGCTTCCCCCGCACGGGCCGCTTCAATCGCTGCGTTTAAAGCAAGCAGATTGGTTTGATCTGCAATATCTTCAATTACATTCATAACGGTTCCGATTTCATGCGCCTGCTGTCCTAATTTTCCCATATCCACTTTCAAAGTTTCTGCCTGTTTCTGGATTGCGTCCATCGATCTAACAGTTTCAGTGATAACTTTTGACCCCTCAAGCGCACTATTCTTAGAATCATTTACCTGTTCAGAGGTCTCTCCGGCATTTCTAGCAACTTCCAAGACAGTAGCATTCATCTCTTCCATTGCGGTAGCAGTTGAATCAATCCTTTCACGTTGCAACTGACTACCTTTTTCAATTTCCTGCGACTGAGCAAGCATTTCTTTTGATCCCGTTGAATTACGCTCGGCAATGCTTTCAAGCCTATCAGCAGCCATATGCATTCCTTCAACCTTTGCATTTTCAGCTCTAGCCTGTGCCTTAGTAGCATCAGCAACAGCTTTTTCAGCTATCAAAGTTTTTTCCTCAGCCATGGCCTGCTTTTCCTTGATTTCAGTAATACCCTGTTCAAGCTTCTCAGTCATGCCATTCACAGCTCCCTGCATTCTCCCGATTTCATCGGTAGAATCTGCAGGTAGGCGGACAGTAAAGTCTCCATCCGCAATAGCTTCAAGCGCGCCAACTGTTTCATGAAGAGGTTTTGTAATTGAATTAGAAATCAAAAATATCGCAATTATCACTAAAATGATTCCGGCAAGCCCCAAACCAAGCATTAGATTGCTCAAATCTCTTGCGTCAGCAAGAACTAGGTCCATAGGAATACTTAATCCCAGAATAAGTGGTTTCGCGGAACGCCCTAAACTGATCGGAGCAAATACATAATAGGTAGATCCTCCGTCAGATGTTTCATACTGGGCAAAAGGCTTTCCGTTTAAAACCTGTTTTTTTACCCCATCTCTGATGGATTCACTTATATTTTCATCTGTGAAGAAATTCTTTTCACCTTCAACGTATTCTTTGCTTTTAGGGTGAGCCATGTATCGGCCGCTATTAGACAATAAAAAAGCATAACCTGATCCAAAGACATCAAGGCTGTTTATAAATTTATCAATGGTGTTCATCGGAAAATCAACCCCGGCAACACCTATAAATTTGCCATTAAGCTTCATAGGAGCAATCATATCAACCATCAACACATTTTCGTTGCCAATAGCATATGCGTATGGCTCCATGACAATCTCGCCATCAGTCTTTTTAGGAAGATGATACCATGCACCGTCACTACTATACTTATCATACCCTACACTGGGTATTACTTTGATCTGATTTGAATCACGGTACACCCATGGAACGAATCTTCCATCTTGATTATGAAACTCCGCCCCTTTAAAATCATCATCTCTTCCATCAAGAGCATTAGGCTCAAACGCTACATATGTACCGAGAAACTCATCATGATCCTTAAGAAATGTTTTCAAAGATCCAAGTAAAACCTCTCTGGAATCATGACCTTTCTTAGCAGCCACTCCTTCAGCAATACGGGCAATTGTACGCGCAGAGATTAGAGCACCACTCATATCCCCATCAATTTTATTAGCATAACTTTGTGCCATTTCAATACCCTGTCTTTCGGCACCATCTCTCATTTTATTGATAAAGATATTTTCCTGAACCAGCGTAAGACCTATAATGACAGGTACAACGATTGCCAGAATTATCATTATCTTCCATCGAAGATTCAAATTTTTCAAAATTATCCCTCCAGGTAAACTCAATATTAAAAATATTCTAATAAGGTTGAGTTTTTAATAAGCTAACTAATTTTTATAATATTCTATACCAAATAAAATTGTTAATAGACGCCCTCTTGTAACAACTAAAATAATATTAAAAAAGACAAAAATAACAACTCAAAATATAACAGGCAACTATTTATAGTGGTTACTTTTTTAAAACACGAAAGATAAAAAAGTTGACTTATGTATAACAATTCAATATCAATCGCCCTCCGAGTCGGGATGTAGCGCAGCCTGGTAGCGCACTTGAATGGGGTTCAAGGGGTCGGAGGTTCAAATCCTCTCATCCCGACCAAGAATTTTTAAGATCTTACGATTAACCATCGTAGGATCTTTTTTTTTGCTTGAGTCGTTATCATCTCAATTCTTAAGCGCGTAAATGTTGGTGAAAAAGAATTTCTAAGTAAATTGCCCACTCAAACTCTATAATTAAGACAAGCTACTTTTATTTTTATATTCATTGACATTAGTATGGTGTCCATACTATTTGGTTTTCATGCACCAAATTATTGAAGAATACATGATACTGGTCGAAAAAATTTCAAGTACTTCAAAGAGATTCAAATCTTTCGGTACTGATGTCGATATTTATCGCAGTGAAATCCATATTATTCAGCTTATCGGAGATCGCTCCGAATTATATATCTCTGAAATTGCTAGACTGATAGGCGTTACAAAAGGAACCATTTCGCAAATAGTTAAAAGATTAGAAGCCAAAGAATTGGTAAAAAAATCTATAGATTTGAACAATAATACAAAACAATTGGTTAGCTTAACCTCAAAAGGGATAGTGGCTTACAAAGCCCATGTAGACTATCATAATTACAAACACAAAGAGATGGAACATTTCTTAAGCACTCTAAATGATGAGCACCTAACCACCCTAAAACAATTTCTTAATAAGGCTTACGAAATGATCGATGATCATTTGTAATTTTTTTTAACTATAATGTATGGACACCATACGTCTATAAAAAAAAAGGTAAAAGAATGAAACAAGAAACTAAAATTGTCTGGATTGCTGCATTAATCCAGTTTATAAATATTACTGATTTTATGATGGTAATGCCGTTAGGTCCTGACATATCTAAAAACTTACCTATAAATAATTCCGACATAGGTATCATTTGTGGTTGTTACACGTTAGCGGTTGGAATATCCGGTATTGCATGTGCAAAATTTTTAGATAATTTTGATCGAAAAACGGTCGCTATCAGCGCTGTATTAGGCCTATCACTTGCCACTCTATATGCAACTTTTTGTTGGGATTTATATTCATTGGTTGGGGCAAGAGTTTTAGCGGGAATATTTGGAGGACCAGCAGCAGCAATTTCTTTCTCAATTGTCTGCGATGTTGTTCCACCAGAAAGACGAGGTAAGGCAATGGCCATTGTTATGGGAATGTTTTCAGTAGCTTCCATTGCGGCTATTCCTTTTGGATTGGAGTTAGCAGCCAGAGGGACTTGGCGAACTCCCTTTTATGCAATAACAATACTCGGCATTATAGTTCTTTTATTGATTATTCGATTTACACCTTCCCTAAAAGAACATTTGAACCACGAAAGAGCGTCACGTTCTTTCTTCAAAATTATATTTAACAAAAAATATATTTTGGCTTTCATAATGATGATGACAGCTGCAATTTCGTCCTATGCAATCATCACAAACTTTTCAGCCTACTTTCAAATGAATTTAGGTTACCCTAGATCCTCTCTCGGATTTTTATATTTTATCGGCGGACTTTTTAGTCTAATCTTAATTCAGATTGGCGGAAGATCCTCAGACAAAATAGGCCCGATACCAACCAATATATTAGGAACAGTTCTTCTGGTAATTTTTACATACGATGGATTTATGCACTCCCCACAATTACCTCTGATAGTAATTTTTATCATGTTTATGGGAATGGTTTGCTTCAGAAATATCTCAGCAACAACCGAAGCATCTAAAATACCTGAACCATACGAAAGAGCTGCTTTTATGTCTCTATTTTCATCATTGCAACATATTGGAAATGGAATTGGTGCATTGTCCGCTTCACTTATTTTAACGGTAGGTTCAGGAGGAGAATTAATAAATATGAAGTGGGTCGGACTTTTATCAATAGTTATGTCATTGTTTCAACCTATCGCTTTAGTTATAATACACCGCTTTAACAACACCACAAAATAGCAAGTAATAATAGAAGAATAAAAGCTACACGTCTATTTCCATCGCATTCCCGCATGGGGATGTTGATGGAAATAGAATTTCTGAGTAGGTTCCTCAATCAAACGCCAAGAGCTATTTATATTCAGGAGTTTTTACATGTTTGATTTAGCAATGATACCGATAAATTTCGTTTTAGCTTTCATCAATTCTATGGGGGTAGGTGAACAGATATCCATTGCCACCGGCCTTGTTTATATTGTGCTGAGCGTCAGGCAAAATGCTTTGTGCTGGCCTTTCGGGATCGTGAGTGTTGCCATATGGATGGTAGTTGTCTTTCAAGGCAAACTTTACTCTGATGCCTTTCTACAATTCATATATGTAGTGTTGGGCTTTTATGGCTGGTATCAATGGCTCCGCGGCGGCGCAGATAACGCCCCCCTTCAAATACAAAAAGTCGACCGCAAGCTGGCACTGCGCCTTACAGCAATCGGCATTATCACTTTCTTGCCGCTTGGATATATCACAAAAAACTACCTCGGCGCATCTTTTCCGTGGTGGGATTCCCTCACAACAGTCCTAAGCCTCATTGCCCAATATCTGCTGGCTAAAAAATACCTCGAAAACTGGATTCTATGGATTACTGCCGACGCTATGTATATCGTCATCTATTACCTTAAAGGCTGGACCGGATACAGCGGCTTGATGACCGTTTATACCATCATGGCAATTATCGGATTTATCGGATGGCTCAAATCTTACAAAGTTGACCGGGAACAGCAATGTCACTGCGCATAGTTCTTCTAGGCTCAGAATGTACGGGAAAAACAACACTTTCCGCAAAGCTTGCTGAATATTTTAAAGTAGAATTCGTGCCGGAATATCTTCGGGAATACTTCGAGATAAAGAACGGAATCCTTACAATCGAGGACGCTATTCCCATTGCAAAAGGACAACTGGAAAAAGAACAGAAACTTGAAAACAGTGGAAACGTCCCACTCCTCTGCGACACCGATATAATCGCCTCAATCGTCTACTCCAAATATTATTTCGGGAAATGTCCTGAATGGATAGAAAAACAGGCGCAAAAGAGGGAAAACATCCATTATCTGCTATGCGACATAGATGTCCCGTGGGTTGCAGATGGACAGCGAGACAGACCGGAAGAGCGTGAATACATGCAGAATCTTTTTCTGACGGAACTTCATTCCAGAAATCTTCCGTTCAACATAATTTCCGGCAACGTGCAAAGCAGATTTGAAAAATCTGTCACGATCATCAAGAAGTTATTAAAATAAAAAGGGAACCTTACTACAGGTTCCCTTTTTAAGTTCTGCTTTTTTAATACCTTAATTCAACTCTTACAGAATTCACAAATTTAAGAACGAAATCCTGCTTGAATTTATTCTACAAAAATAATCAAAAAACTAGCTTACAAATATTTCAGGTTCCTTGCGCTCTTTACAAGTATCAGAGAGAAATTGCGAAATTTTCAAGATTTTAGGAGCTTCCATCTTACGAACACCTAAAGTACAGACTTTAACGCATGCACAGCACAGTATACACTTTCCAGCATCGGTCGTGATGTGCGACCCAACGGTTATCGCCTCAGTAGGACAAACTCGCGCGCATGCTCCGCAGAGTTCACACTCTTCCTGCGAAAACGGTGACATAGGTTCACCGGGAACACGTTCCTTATATGTGGTATTACCCGGTACTTTAAGTTTTGAACTTGTTTCAAAAGATTTAGCTGCAAGCTTTTCAGCCAATTCCACGCCGAAGCTTTTCGCCTTATCAATATCGGCAAAATCAGGTCTGCCTACTGAAAGAGGAACCTCAGAAGTAGAAAAAGAATGCTCACCAATGAACGCCGCTCCGGCGACGGTTTTAAAACCTGCTGCTTCAGCAAAATCTGTCAGCTCAAGCAAAGCATCTTCGTATGCTCTGTTGCCATAAACAACTACTGAAACAACAGGCACACCACTTCCTTTTAAAGATGCTAACCTTTCCAGCATAACGGACGGCAAACGACCAGAATAGACAGGCCCTCCGATTATGACCAGATCATCCTTAGAACAGTCGAAATCATTAGGGATTCCTTCCTGTCTGGTCACATCAAAAACAGTCAGTTCATCTGCCTGAAGACCTTCCGCCATAGCGTACAAAACCTGCTTTGTTGTTCTGGTAGGTGAGAAACAAATCAATTTAAGCTTAGAACAGGACATAATAACTCCATGCAATTGCAAAATTTAGTTTTAGTAATACTTACTTGATTAAACGGTCCCAGTCGGCCTTAAATGTTTCAAGACCTTGATCCGTCAGAGGATGTTTAACAAAATCCCTTATAATTTTAAACGGAATAGTTGCAACATCTGCGCCTATCAACGCAGAGTCAAGAACATGCAAAGGGGTGCGGACACTTGCAACCAGAATTTTAGTCTGGAAGTCGTAATTATCAAAAATTGTCCGTATCTGAGAAATAAGTTCCATTCCATCATGCGAAATACCGTCAAGCCTGCCCACAAAAGGACTTACGTAGGTTGCTCCAGCCTTTGCGGCTAAAAGAGCCTGAAGCGGTGAAAAGACGAGAGTTACATTTGTTTTCATTCCCTTTTTATGCAGGGCCTTAGTGGCAATCAACCCTTCGGTTGTCATAGGTATTTTGATAACAACATTTTTCCCAAACTTAGAAAGATCTTCCGCCTCATTAACCATTTCTTCCGCTGTTTCATCCATAACTTCTAAGCTGACAGGCCCTTCAACTTCATTGCAAATTAGCTGAGCCTGTTTACGCCAATCTCCGCCTTCACGAGATAAAAGTGTCGGATTTGTAGTCACTCCGTCAAGAAGGCCCTGATTCTTAGCTTTTCTTATTTCATCAATATTTGCTGTATCTAAAAAAAATTCCATTAAGATATCTCCTTAATTTGCGTCATATATATTATGACTGGAATATTTAGTTAAGGCATACTTTAGCAACCGTTACATGTGCTGTTTTCATATCCCAAATAAAACAGGAGCAAAAGCACTATCTTTTAATACTGATAGAAGTTTAATCTATCATCAACTAGCTATAATTTGCCTTTAAACAGCAACGTTAAACAGCATTTATATAATGTACAATTAAGAGTCCGCACTCCATTGACAACTCTCAGGTTGAAAGGTAAATACTCCTCACTATGAACATTTCTTCTCCTAACTTTACACTTTGCAATTGGTGGTGGCGCATGTAATGCGTCGCGGGTTAGGTTACGTTCATTAGAAAGTGACTGATAAATAAAGAATTTTAAAACCGCGACAGTGAAAACTGGTCGCGGTTTTTTATTATCGGCGACCCACTGTCTAAAATGAGATTCAGGAGAGAAAAAATGGCTGACAATTCAACAATTACTGCAGACGGTTTTTTCGGTGAATACGGTGGACAATTCGTTCCAGAACAACTCATCCCGATCCTTAACGAACTTGCCGACACTTACAATAAATATAAAGACGATGAAGAATTCAAACGTGAATTTGAGTATTATCTCTCAAAATACTCCGGTCGCCCTACTCCTCTTTACCTCTGTTCCAACCTGACAAATGAGCTGGGCGGAGCTAAAATCTATCTAAAACGAGAAGATTTAAACCACCTCGGCGCGCACAAAGTTAATAATACCATAGGTCAAATACTGCTTGCCAAACGCATGGGCAAAAAGAAAATCATTGCCGAAACAGGAGCTGGACAGCACGGAGTAGCCACAGCCGCTACCGCTGCTCTCATGGGAATGGAATGCACTGTATATATGGGCGCAGTTGACGTTGAAAGGCAAAAACTTAATGTTTTCCGCATGCAGATGATGGGCGCAAAAGTTGTCCCCGCACAGTCAGGACAGTGCACCCTTAAAGAAGCCGTTGACGAAGCTCTCGGTGCATGGATTCAGGATGCAGACGAATCTTTTTACCTGCTAGGATCAGCAGTAGGACCACATCCATACCCATCTATGGTCCGCGATTTTCAGTCAGTTATCGGTAAGGAAGCAAGGGAGCAATGTATTGAAGATGAAGGACGCTTGCCTGACTATTGCATTGCCTGCGTTGGCGGAGGTTCAAATGCGATCGGCCTTTTCTCTGATTTTGTAAAAGACGAAACCGTAAAACTGATCGGCGTAGAACCCTCAGGTCGCAGCCTTAATCCCGGCGACCACGCAGCAACTCTTTGTCTCGGTAAACCCGGCATAATGCATGGATTCAATTCCTACATGCTCAAAGATGAAAAAGGTGAACCTGCTCCGGTTTACTCAATATCTGCCGGACTAGACTACCCCAGCGTAGGCCCTGAACATTCACACCTCAAAGATCTGGGCAGAGCAGAATACGTGCATGCTTCTGACAAAGAAGCGGTTGAAGCTTTCTTCACACTCTCTCAAAAAGAAGGAATCATCCCCGCACTTGAATCATCACACGCTCTGGCGCATGCTGTAAAATTAGCTCCGACATTACCCAAAGATAATATTATTATCGTTAATCTATCTGGTCGCGGTGATAAAGACGTTGCTGAAATCGAAAGTTTGATCAGTAAAGGTGAATTCAGTATGCCGTAAATCAGGCAAATTGAGTTTTTCTTGCGATATAAAAGTAAAAATCCTGTCAGCCTTATTTTATAAAGCTGGCAGGATTTTTGTTATCTTTCCATTTGCCCTGGCAAAGTTTCCCCTGCAATCCATCTGGTGTAAGTTCCTTCATAGTCTAATAAAATTTGCAGCATCAATGGCAAAAAAGATGCGAAATGTCCGTTAATACCTAAACTATCCAAATAAGCATGCTGACCGGCAAAGATCAGATCTTTTTGAATCATGATCATGGCATTTTGAGGAACGGACATCGTGTTCTTCGATTCATAGCTCACATTGCAAGCTTCAAGATCATGTGAAATCCAATTTCGGCAGGTGATGGGGCGCACTTCATATATTGAACATTTATTATCTTTTAAAAAAGGGCATGGACAAAAATATTTTTTTGAAAAATCCTGCAATGCTTCAGAATCATAACCTTCAGCACACGCTGCGCAGGCTTCAGCAATTTTTTCAATCTCTAAAACACTAAGTTTCTCTGCCAAATATAATGCGATATTAAATGTTTCTTGCGGCGTCACCGCGATGTGTGAAGAACAACAAAGCGAACATCCCTTAGCACATGCAATTTTAAACGAGATATCAAGATTACTGATCTGCCCAACAACGGCATCAAAGTTTGCCTCAAAACAACGTGTTCCTTTCTCAGCAAGCATGCGCGCAAAGAGGTTATGATCAGGAGTAATGTCTTTTAAGTCTGCACATACAGCAAGGGCCATATCCTTAAACCACTTGTGCATTTCAGCATGTTCTTCGAACATTGTATAAATATGGGCAAGTTCATTATTTATTACAGCGTCAGAGCTAAAATTCATTCTTTCCTCCGAGTTAAGAACAAATTTATTTACCCTGCACTCAAAAAACAAGCAATAGCGATCATTTATGTCTTTATTATAATTTTATCAAAAAAAATAGTTAGTTATGGATTAGCTTTATCCATAACCCACACATCAATTGGAAGTTTGGCATATATGATAGCCTCATTTAACCGGCGTAAAAAACGAACATCCTTTTCCTTATTCATAATAAGAACAACACCGGCACGTTTACCAGTACATGAAGCGTAATATAACGACTGACCGATAGCTTCAGCCCATTTATGACCAAAATCCATTTCAACAGCATGCGTTTTAGTCAAACAATCCACGCGAGTAGAATCTGGAAGTCTATATTCCATTTTCCCGTGGTTTTGAGCGCACCATAATTTCTGATAATCTCTTTCTGCACCCATGGCTGCTGCTGGCAAAAAGAAAATCAAAAAATATAAAATTAACCCTCTCATAAAAGGACTATGACACTCATCGCCTCTTACATCAACGCTTATTCTATATTAAATATTATAAAACATATTTTTAATATATTATTACTTAATAAATATATCCTACCAGAAGCAAAACCAATTGATTTTTATATGCTCCACGCCACTTGAAAAGACATATAAACATGTGTGATAAGGGCAGTGACTTTTTTTTGGAGTTCACTCGCTAAAATATAAAAATACACATGACATATATTTCATAGGATCTAATAAATAATGACCACCCAAAATTCCTACAAGAATTATCTACCACTCATAGGATTAATATTTTTTGCGTTTCTATTCGCTTCTATGGGTGAATGGCGGCCATTTTTCTTTGATATAGATGAACCCAAATATATAACAGCAGCCCTTGAAATGCTTAGATCAGGCGACTGGCTCCATCCAATGTTCAACGGTTTACCACGCATGCAAAAACCGCCTTTAACATACTGGATGGCAGTTCCGGTTTTAAAAATATTCGGAACATCATTCAGTCACGGAACACTCTTATTCATTACCCGTATTCCGGCAATTTTAAGCTCAGTTTTAACGGGTACTGCGACTTACCTGATCGGGAAAAGACTTTATTCTGTAAAAGTAGGATTACTGGCAGCGTTATTACTGTTAGTTGCGCCTACTTTTAAAATTGAAGGAATGATGCTCAAAGCGGACATCATTTACACGGCCGCGGTAACATGGGCGACATATTTCTATTTGTGCAGATTTCAAGGAAACAAAAGCACTGCCAATCTCCTCGGAGCAACAATCGCGTTATCTCTTGGAGTTCTAACTAAGGGCCCGTTCGCGCTCCCTCCACTGGCCGGATATCTCATGGCAGAACTGCTTAGAGACAGACCATGCAAGAGCTATGTTAATACCTTTCTTAAATCTGCAATCCCGACTTTACGCAAAGAATCTTTGACCATCATTCTCGGAATAGTTCTTGGATGCGGTCCTTTTTTATTATGGATCTGGTCCGCCAGCTCTCCGGGTATGAACTACCTTTCAGGAATGCTCGGTGACGCTGCTGAAAACACCGTACATAAGGGTAGCCTTATTTTTTTCTATTTGGGGAGTCTTGGCTTTTATAGTTATGAAGCAATCATTTTATTTTTCCCATTAGGAGCTTTTTCACTGGGAGCAATTCATAATCTACTCAAATATGGACCTGATAAATTTAAAGAGAAAAATATTATTGTCTGGACTTCCATCTTTTATCTGCTGCTGTGTATCTTTGTATTTAGACTCAGAGCACATCGCTACTTTCTGCCAGTTTTGCCACTATTATCACTTATCACTGTAAACTGGCTGCTGACAGCAACACGTGACAAAATATTTAAGAGGTTGTTTATACTCGGAAACGCAATCATAGCCGGAACAGCTGTTTTCGTTGGCGCTACAGTTTTGGCAACAGGAGAAATTTCTGTAAACTTATGGAAAAATGTTCCTGTTACCAATTTCAGCTCAGAGCTTCTGCCGTTTGCAATTTCCACCTTTGTTGTAGCAGCGCTGATAATATTTTCTGCCATCAGAAATTATCGTAAACCTGTGGCATTTCTTACAACAGCATTCATTGCCTTGTTTGCAGTTTATTCTTTATATTTTAATGCAACTCCAAAAATAAATTCAGAAAATAAATTCCAGCCCAAACCTTTAATTGCTGTAAATCTGGTAAAAATGATCAAAAAGGATCTATCTGCGGATTGTCTCTTTATAGTTTCACAGCATACGATTCACACTAACCCGGGCCTCAGCTTCTTTTTACGCAATGTCATCAACAGTTCGGATGGAAGATACTTGGCAGCTCTTCCTTTCGACATTCATAAATTTAACGACCTTATTATGGCGCCGGTTGTTTCGCGCTATATTCTGAAAAACAAATATCCGCATGTAGAAAATACTCCTCTCTATAAATTTATTGCTAAATCTAAATTCCGCAAATCAGTTCTAATTCTTAGCGGGGCAGAACTGACGCAACTATACCGTAATTCAATTTATCTGAACAAAGCATTCGGTTCTCTGGCAGCGTCAATTCCTATCCAAGGAACTAATGTTTTATGGGATGACGAACTATTTTATGTAGTATTCATGAAAGATTTCTAAGGATCTGCACTTAAGCTTAAAAATAAAGCCGACTGAATTAAATTCAGTCGGCTTTATTTTTGGGAAAGCATAAAATTATGGGTGTTAGCTCATTAATTTAGCAAGCCCTTGCTCCAAATCTTTTTTCAGATCATCAACGTCTTCCAAACCGATATTAAGTCTGAAAATAGTTTTTCCTTCGTATGCAAAAGAATTATTCCTTTGCATTTTACCGCCAGTAATAAGGCTTTTATACCCTCCCCAGCTGTAACCGATGCCGAATAGCTCAAGACTATCTACAAAGACGGAATGATCCATATTTTCGTACTCGTCACTAAGAGTAAATGCGAAGAGTCCGCTGGCCCCCTTAAAATCGCGTTTCCAGAGCTCATGCTCAGGATGACTTTCAAGCGCAGGATGTATGACTTTCTCTACAGCTTTATGAGTTGTCAGCCAGTTTGCAATATCAAGTGCAGATTGTTCATGATGTTTAAGACGCACATGAAGAGTTCTGAGTCCACGCAAAGCCTGATAGCAATCTTCCTGCGAAGCAAAACTTTCAAAAAGATGGCAACATGCTTCGAACTCCGCCCATCTTTCTTCAGTTGTTGAAACAGTTCCGAGAAGAATATCTGAATGGCCTGTAATATATTTTGTTGCAGACTGTATGGAGACATCCACCCCAAGCTCAAAGGGGTTTAGATATAGCGGAGTAGCCCATGTATTATCAATAACACTGACAATTCCCTTCTCACGGCAAACTTTAGTAATGGCAGGAACATCCTGAACTTCAAAAGTATTTGAACCGGGCGACTCCATAAATACCAAGCGGGTTTCATTCTTCAAAAAGCTACTGATATCATGACCGGCATTTGACGGTAGAAAATCTGCTGTAACACCGTACTTCGATAAAAAATCTGTGCAAAAATAACGGGTCGGACCATAAACATTATCGCAAATTAAAACATGATCACCTTGTTTAGTGTAGGCCATCAAAACCATAGCAATAGCATTTATGCCGGACTGAAAAGCTTTACAGCGATATGCCCCTTCAAGTTCAGCCATAGCCGCTTCAAAAGCATTCTGCGCAGCAAGTCCGCTGGTCCCATATGCAATACCTTCAAATTTACCCTGAATATCCAGCTGCATATCTGCATAACAATCAAAAAGAACTGTAGAAGCACGGTGCAAAGGAGGATTGATAGTATTTATATTTTGAAGAGCTTCCTTTTGGCCCCCGGTAACTAACTTTGTGGCGATATTCTTCACTTCTTAACACTCCTATTTGCATAAACAATAATTATTTCTATAGATAAAAAGAGAAGTCCGCTACTTTCAAATATTTTAATATATAAAAGCAGGGGACTCCCCGTTTAAACTTGAATGAGAACTTATCAGAATCAATACATTTCGTTAAGCTCAGCCTCGATAATTTCAAGCGGGAAATCATCGCTGATGACCGCATGTCCAACCTTATCAAGAGCAACCATCACAACTGATCCGTCTTTTACTTTCTTATCCCGCTTCATGAGTTCCATGATCTCGGCAGGACAAATATTTAAACCGTCAGTTGAAAGAGACAATCTGTCCATCACGTCCTGATGCAGCTTTAGATCTGAATCAGAAAGCATTCCTGCTCGGTTGCATGAACGGGCGACAATTCTCATGCCATGCCCCACACACTCTCCGTGTGACAGTTTATAACCGGAAAAGGTCTCAATAGCATGACCGACGGTATGACCGTAATTGAGTATGCGCCTAAGTCCCCCTTCCTTCTCATCTCTGGAAACCACATCTGCTTTTATTTCACAACAACGGGCAACCACGGCTGACATAACTTCCTTATCGAGAGATAATATTTTATCAGCATTATCCAGCAAATATTCCGCAAATTTTCTATCTGCAATAAAACCGTATTTTACAACTTCACCAAGCCCGCTCAAAATTTCCCGCTCGGGCAAAGTGTTTAATGCAGAGATGTCAGAATAAACCCGCTTAGGCTGATAAAACATTCCACAATAATTTTTACCGCCGGAGATGTTTACAGCAACCTTTCCACCTACAGCAGAGTCAACTTGTGAAAGCAGCGTGGTCGGCACCTGAATAAAGTTTATTCCGCGCATATAACTACCGGCGACATAGCCGGAAAGATCTCCCACTACTCCGCCGCCTAAGGCGACAACTACATCCTGTCTGGTTATTCCAGCTTCGAGCATAGCTTCAAGCAGAGACGCAAAAACATCCAGACTTTTACTTTTCTCACCGGCTGGAACAGTAAGCAGGAGTGGATCAATATTTTTAAGAGCAAGCTTCTCAATTAATGAAAGACCGAAAAGCTCACGAGTATTCTCATCACATATAATAACCGGAGTACGACCGAATTTCCGCGAACAGAGATCCGGGATGAGATTATCCACCACCCCGTCTTCAACTAAAATCTCATAAGAGTTATCAAAGTCACCTTTCAGCGCAACATCGACCCTCGGCATTACTTATCTCCAGCAAAAGTTGATTCCTGCTGACGCAAAGATTCTTCATGAATATACTGAAAAACACGAAGCATGAAATGTTCGTCCATACCACGAGCAACACCTGCGCGAGTACGCTTTTCAACAGTTTTCTTCCACTGAGCAGGCTGCAAAAGAGCAATTCCTTTTTCTCTTTTGAGAGTTCCTATTGTACGGCCTATTGCCATACGCTCAGCAAGAAGTTCAACGATAGTTTCGTCAATTTCATCAAGTCTGATACGTTTTCCTTCAATTGCATGAATAAATTCTGCGTCTTCAATCGCTGGATAACGGACCTTGAGTCCTGCAATAACTTTACCCAGATCTTCAGGGGTGAACTGCTGTTTGCAGTCACTTAAAGCTTTATCAGGATCAATATGAGATTCAATCATCAAACCGTCAAAAAGGAGATCAAGTGCTTTTTGTGCTACAGCGGGGATAAGTTCTCTTTTTCCACATAAATGGCTTGGATCACAGATGATAGGTAGCCCTTCACAGCGACGGCGAAGTTCAATAAAAATTTTCCAGTTAGGATCATTGCGAAACTCGCAAGCTTTTGCAGAAGAAAAACCACGATGAATTGCACCAAGTTTTTTAACCCCGGCAGCATTTATACGCTCGAGAGCTCCAATCCATAGTTCAACATCTGGGTTAATAGGATTCTTCACAAGTACTGGAATATCTGTACCTTTAAGAGCATCGGCAAGAGCCTGAACTGCGAATGGATTAACAGTGGTTCTTGCTCCGACCCAGATAAGGTCAACATTATATTTAAGACAAAGTTCTACATGTTCAGGAGTTGCAGTTTCAGTTGAGATCGGCAGTCCTGTTTCTTCACGTGCTTCAACCAACCATTTAAGGCCTTCTTCGCCCATGCCTTCAAAACAATTAGGACGAGTCCGCGGCTTCCAAATGCCTGCCCGCAGCATATGTGCTCCAGTCTTAGCTACTCCGCGCGAAGTTTCAAGCACCTGTTCACGGGTTTCAGCGCTACATGGTCCGGCAATAATCAGTGGACCTTCATGTTTGAATCCCCAGGAATCAATACCTTCAATACTAAGTTTAACACTCATAGTTAAGACCTCCGAAATTTGTTGATAGTTTTTCAAGGATAAACCAAGCCGGAATTCTTGAGTAAAGAATCAAGCAGCACTTCCATCATTAATGTAAACTCAGGTAAATGCAGGCGAGCAGAAGAAGGAACCGACTAGACAAAAGAAATATGTAAAGACAGGTTATCAAAAGATCTTCGCGAGTAATTTATTCCTCGGAGTCTCCATTAAGGGCTCTTTTAAGGGAAACTTCAAGCATCATTTTCTGCAAACGGATACTCTTTGAATCACTCCCAAGAATATCCTCTACAAGACCGCGCAGTCTATCCACAGCTTCAAGGCAGGCTGTTATCATAAGTTCAGTAGGAACAAGATCCGTTGAGCGTATCAATTCTAAAACATTCTCTAAAGTGTGAGAAAGTTCTTCAATATTTTGAAGCTTCAATAAATTTGATCCGGCTTTAACGGAATGAGCATCTCGAAAAATAGAATTTATAAGTTCATGAGAACTATTCTCGGTATTTTTTTCTAAAATAAGTAACCCTGATTCCAAGCTATCGAGACGTTCCAAAGTCTCTTCTTGAAATATATCTAATAATCTGTCGCCTGTACTCATTTAATGTAATGCCTTTATTTTATTAATTCTGCTTCGCTCGCTAACAACGGGTGATTTTTTTGCAATTTTTTAATTTTAAGTATACAGCATACCTGCCCTACTGCATTAATTTCGTCAATCTCCGAAATAAGACAAAATCCCCATAAATTTATGGTACACTGTAAGCCCTTCCCTTTTCTTCTGCAACCATCTACAATACCGCCCTCGTACAGATTAATCCTTTTTACGAACTTTCTAAGATTTCATAACATATAATTTTTTCCAGAACATAATGCGGAGCTTACAAATATGGCCTTAATGAGTGTTAATAGTATTTCAATGTCGTTTGGCGGACCATTGCTTTTAGATAAAGCTTCGTTTCAAGTTCAAGCAGGACAACGCATATGCATAGTAGGTAGAAACGGTGAAGGTAAATCTACACTGCTTAGGCTTATGAGCGAGGATTTGACTCCTGACAGCGGAATAATTTCAACCCAGAAAGGTGTCACTGTAGCTAGACTTTCACAAAAAGTACCAGAAGTTCTTAACGGTACGGTCTTTGATGTAGTCGCAGAAGGACTTGGAGAACTGGGTAATGCGCTGGCAAAATATCATCGCGTCAGCACAGAAGTTGCTAACGGCGGCGATGTTTCCAAACTTTCTGAAATTGAAGACATTATGGAACAGCATGGCGGCTGGAATGCCATGACCACAATTGAAATGGTCATCTCCCGCCTTTCTCTGGACCCTGAAACACGCTTTGAAAGCCTTTCCGGAGGACTGAAAAGACGCGTACTCCTCGCTCGCGCTCTAGCCAGTACCCCTGACATCTTGCTTCTTGATGAACCTACCAACCATCTAGATATCGACTCCATTGCATGGCTGGAAGAATTTATTTTAAAACACATCAAAACTCTCATTTTCATCACCCATGACCGAATGTTCCTGCGCCGTATTGCTACCCGTATTATTGAACTGGACCGCGGCAAACTTGCTGACTGGACCTGCGACTATGACACCTTTTTAAAACGCAAAGAAGAACTTTTGGATGCTGAAGAAAAAAACTGGTCTGAGTTCGACAAAAAACTTGCCAGAGAAGAAGTCTGGATCAGACAGGGAATTAAAGCCCGGAGAACCAGAAACGAAGGAAGAGTTCGTGAACTGGAAAAATTACGCAATGAAAGAAGCAAACGCCGCGAACGCACAGGCACAGCAACCATTCAGATTCAGGAAGCATCCCGTTCAGGTAAAATTGTTGCCGAAGCTAAACATGCATTTTTTTCATGGGGAGCTACCCCTGTTTTCAATGATCTTAATGTCACCATCATGCGCGGGGATAGAATCGGAATTATCGGCCCAAACGGAACCGGTAAAACAACCCTTATTCAAACCCTGCTCGGCAACCTCAAACTGAAGTCCGGCAAGATTAATTTAGGAACCAAGCTCGAAATTTCATATTTTGATCAGCACAGAGAACAACTGAACCCAGATGCAACTGTACGCGACAGTGTTGCAGACGGTAACGACGTTGTTACAATGGGTGAACGCACTAAGCATGTTATGGGTTATCTTAAGGATTTCCTATTCCCTGCCGAACGCGCAAATAGTAAGGTTAGAGATCTTTCCGGCGGAGAAAGGAACCGTCTTCTGCTCGCAAGACTGTTCACACGTCCATCCAACCTGCTTATAATGGATGAACCTACAAATGATCTTGACGCTGAAACTCTGGAACTTCTTGAAGACAAACTAATGGAATACCCCGGTACTGTCATTATAGTCAGCCATGACCGTGCGTTTTTGAATAACGTAGTGACAAGCACAATCGTTTTTGAAGGAAATGCCACTGTAAAAGAATATGTCGGCGGCTATGACGACTGGCTAAGACAAAAACCTAAGGAAGAAAAAGAGAATAAACCTAAAGCTCTAAAATCTGTTAAGGTTGAACAGCCAGCTCTTGCTAATAAGCCAAAGAAACTCAGTTATAAAGAACAGCGTGAGCTGGAACTCCTTGAAGAAGAAATGAAAGTTTTACCGGCTCAAATCGAGAAACTTGAAAAAGAAATTGCTGCAATACAGGAATTAATGCTCGATTCAGACTTTTATAGAAAATCAGCGCAGGAAATGGCTAAAACTACATCCAGACTGGGAGAACTTGAAAGCGAGCATGAAAAGACTTTTGAACGCTGGGAAGAAGTTGAAGCCAAGCTTGCCGAGTATAATTCTTAATCGCAATCTGCCGGATATTAATACATTTTAATTTGAAACAAGTCTCGGGTGGAGGCTAAAGGCAAGACTATTGCCATATCCTCCACTCGAGCGTAAATTCAGCCGATGAAATCACAAGCATCTTCTCCTTTCTGGGTGCCAATATATGCATTCCTCCTCACAATTATTTCCGGTGGTTTGTTACTTAAACTGGATATTTGCCATCCTGGTAAAACTCTTTCACTGATTGATGCAATATTTACTGCAACATCAGCAGTTTGTGTAACAGGGCTTGCAGTAGTTGATACAGGCTCATTTTTCAGCCGCACAGGTCAATCCGTAATTCTGGCTCTAATACAACTCGGCGGTTTAGGAATCATGACTTACGCAAGCCTTGTAATCTACCTTCTAGGCAAAAAAGTAAGTGCCTCAGATCGTATCGCTGTAAGTCAGACTCTTATCCACGACCCTTCGTTTAATATTGGTAGATTTATTGTCGGAGTGGTAGCCGCAGTTCTTTCTATTGAGCTTATCGGAGCATTCCTCCTGAACAGAATGGACCCCCATGGATTTGCGCCTTATTCGGCAATATTCCACTCTATCTCAGCTTTTTGTAATGCTGGATTTTCATTGTATCCTGACAGTCTTTCCACGTGGAAGGATAATGTAGGCATTAACGCTGTTTTCATGGCTCTCATTGTTTTGGGAGGTCTCGGATTTTATGTATTGATAGAGCTATGGCAAAAGTTATGCGACTACATATTCAGAAAGAAACGGCCTATTACGGCGCACCCTATTTCATGGCAAACACATGTGGTACTTGAAACGACCTTAATTTTGATCATTGTCGGAGCGGTTGCTATCTGGCTGGCGGAAAGTTTAAGAGCCCATGTAATACCCAATTTTGAGAGTAATGAACTGAGTGCTTTGTTCCAGTCAGTTACCTGCCGCACCGCAGGGTTCAACACACTGGATATTTCCAGCATGACTAATGTTTCTCTTATTTTTATGATCTTCCTAATGGTCATCGGGGGATCGCCAGGATCTTGTGCAGGAGGGTTAAAAACAACTACCTTCCGTGCCTTATTCGCATTTGTTTCCGCTAAAATCAGAGGGAGAAGTCAGGTCCGCGTCGGCTGGTACGCTCTGACAGAAGACAGTATAAATAAATCACTGACCCTGATGGCTCTTGCTGGAGCTATTATAGGGATTGCAGTTATTCTACTCAGTATTACTGAGGGCGGAAATATTCCGCATACTCAGGCCAGAGGACATTTTATTGAAATTTTTTTTGAAACAGTCTCAGCATTTGCTACCGTAGGTCTTTCTACCGGAATCACCACGAAGCTGACTTTTTCCGGTAAAATAATTATTATTTCGCTGATGTTTGTCGGAAGACTCGGACCTGTATGGCTGCTGACAGCTATTAACAGCTGGCAGAAAGAACCGCGCTACAAATTACCAGAAGATGATCTTTCATTAGGTTAATTTTCTATAATTAATTGTATATAGACTTGGAGAATTAAATGACAGGCAGAATAGAAGTAGGAGTTATTGGGCTTGGAAAATTCGGACTTGAATTAGCCCGTAACTTACGTGAAATGGGACACGGAGTAACCGGAATTGACTCCAGTCCGGAAAAAGTGAAAATCGCAAAACCATACCTGACTCATGTTTTTCAGGCTGACGGCACAGACCAGCAGACGCTTGAACAACTCAGCTTTCAGGATTTTAATTATGTTGTCGTTTCCACCGGAGATTCCATGGAAGCGAGCATCCTAGTCATTCTTAACTTACAAGAAATAGGCGTTAAAAAGATCTGGGTTAAAGCCATGAGCGCTGCCCACAAAAAAGTTCTGAATAGGCTTGGCGTAGATTTCGTTGTTTTCCCCGAACATTTTGCAGCCAAACAGCTGGCCTACAAACTTGCAACTCCCGGAATGCTTGATTATCTTTCCATGGGACAAGATGTCCTTATAAAAGAAAAAAAAGTCGGCGACTGGAAGGGAAAAACCTTAATAGATTTGAATTTAACAAACAATTTTCAAGTGCAGGTTATTGCTATCCGAAAAGGTGGCACTGACGAACTTAACTTTGTCCCTAAAGCAACAGAACCATTAGAAGAACAAGACATGCTTGTCCTTATAGGCTATCACGAAAACCTCATAAAAATGCCTTAGAATTAGAGAAAATCAGCCATTATTTTCATCTAGTTTATAAAGATCTTTCTCAATTTCACGAGTATTCCTTTCCTCCTCTTCAATTACGAGCATACGGTCCCGTATCTGATGAGTCTTTTCAATAGCCTCATCTAAATCTACTCCGGCAGCAATCTGCATTTTTCGCAGCAAAGACAGGATGTCACTACGGAGCTTAATACCGATCTTGGACGAACCAAATTCACGGAGCATAGCATCATCAGTTGTGCTTTTTTCAATAAGATAGGAGCAAAATTTGCGGGCTTCCTCTACTCCTTTATTTTTTTCAAGACACATAGTCAGATATTTAAAACAATTTTCCCAGTCGCCAGCTTCAAAATGGGTTCTGGCTATATTAAAATATAGATTCTCATCATCACTATCTAAAGTTAAACCTCGAATATAAAACTCCAAGGCCTCTTTGTACATTCCTGTTTTACGCATAGATATTCCGAAATCATTGAACATATGTTTATGTTCTACCCTAAAAGCAGATTCAAGCTGCACAACTTTAGAAAATATTTCCTGAGCTTTTTCTATGTCGCCTTTTGCAAGGTAAGTAAGGCCCAGTCCAAAAGTTGCCCGAACATTATCTTCGTCAACTTCAAGAGCTCCAGAATACTCCATTTCTGCACTGTATAGCTCTCCATGCGCCCTATGGTTTTCACCACGCTGCACAGTCTTGTCCAGATTTTCCATAGAAGGACGAACTTTTTTTTGCCAATAATCCAGTTCAAGAGAATAATCAGAAGAAAATTTCTCGCTGGAGATTAATTTACCAGGACCGGTTGGAACATTATTAGAATTAATCTCTTGCAGTTCAAACATCTCTGAGGGAGTTTCACGCACAAGCCAATACTGTATTTTTTTATTCTTTGTACCATCTTTCAGCTTCTTGGAAACAACAGTAACTAGCTCAGGAGTTTTCTCCTCCACAGCTTGTAACGGTGAATTATATTTAAAAAAAGTATTTTTTGATCCCATTTGATTCACCTCTAAAGAGGTTATTTTAAATTTTATTAAGCTTACTAAGCACCGCCTTCCAAAAAATAAAAAACGATCTCTTCAAATATAGAACTTCTCACAAAAATCAGCTAGGTTTCCGAGCAATGCACAAACGTAAAATAATAACCTTTTTAGCTGCCTTTGTTCTAATCTTGCCTGTTTTTGCGGAAAAAGGCTATGCTGAAAAGAGTCCACATAAAGCCCCAATAATTAAGTGTAAAATAATAAAATCATTACCACACGACGACTCTGCATATACTCAAGGCCTTTTATACTATGGCAACTATTTCTATGAAAGCACCGGCAAGCACGGCCACTCATCCATACGTAAAATAGAACCTGATAGCGGTATAATCCGCACCGAGTATAAGATTGACAACACCCTCTTCGGGGAGGGAATATGTCTCTGGAACAACAAAATATTCCAACTAACATGGAAATCAGGAAAGTGCTTTGTGTACGATTTACACTCCATTAGGCGCTTAGCCATTTATAAATACAAAGGGCAAGGCTGGGGACTGACCTATGATGGAGATTTTTTGATTCAAAGCAATGGATCTGAATATCTAACCCTGCGTGACCCGCATGATTTCAAAAGAATAAGCAAAATTTGCATCACTGATGGTAATAAAAAAATATACCGCTTAAATGAGCTGGAGTATGCTAATGGAGTCATCCTTTGTAATGTGTGGCACAAAGATATTATCGGAGCTATTAATCCCGCGAATGGTAAAATCATGTTTTGGATAGATATTTCAAGTCTTCGTCCTCTTGCCGGGAAAAATGCGGAAGTTGCTAATGGTATTGCGTGGGACAGCAAGAATAAACGTCTTTTTGTAACCGGAAAATTCTGGAACAAAATTTTTGAAATTAAATTTCCTCCAATTAAACAAATTAAATATGACTCATAAGATATGTATAAATCACTAGGCATCTGCGCTGGAGCATCTACCATCGGCATGGTTTTAATTTCTTCAGAAAATGGTAAAACCACCGTACTTGAAACTGCTTCTGTTTCCCACGAAGGAAATCCCGCTGCGACAACACTTTCCCTTTTAGAAAAATTCGGCAACTTAGATAATGTCAGAATTGCAACTACCGGCAGAAAATTCAGACACCTTTTAAACCTGCCTTCCATATCTGAACCGCAAGCCCTCGAATCTGCTTTATCTTTTAATGATCTTGCTCAAAAAGGACACCGCACACTTCTAAGTGCTGGCGGCGAAACATTTATGGCATATTTCTTAAGTGCTGACGGCAAAGTAGAAACTGTTCACACAGGGAATAAATGCGCTTCCGGCACAGGTGAGTTTCTGGTCCAGCAACTGGGCCGTATGGGACTCGATCTTGAATCAATGGCGGACATGGACGAAAATATAGCCCCACATAAAGTTTCCGGCAGATGTTCTGTATTCTGTAAAAGCGATTGTACCCACGCACTAAACAAGGGAATAGAAAAAAATGCCATCGTAGCAGGTCTGGCGAGCATGATGGCCGGAAAATGCTTAGAACTGCTTAGAAAACTTCCTTCTGACAAAGTCGCCCTTATCGGCAGCTGCACCATGAACAAATTTATGGTCAGGGAACTGAAAAAAGAATTACCGGACCTTACAATTCCAGAACATGCCCATTACATGGAAGCTCTCGGAGCGGCTTTGTGGGGAGCTGAAAACGGTAAAATCAATTCTGGAAACTTCAATGAATTAATCCGTAAGGGAAATACTAGTTTCACCTTTTTGCCCCCTCTTAAAAAGTATATCGATTTCGTAGAATTCCATGAAGAAGATCAAGTCGAATTCACTAAAGGTAACAAGCTTACTTTAGGTCTTGATGTAGGATCAACCACCACTAAAGGCGTTCTGGTTGATCTTAAAAACCTCAAAATAGTAGCTTCCTGCTACCTGCGTACTGACGGAGACCCGATCGAAGCTTCTCGCAAAGTTTATGCCGAGCTGGCAAAACAAGTTCCCGATGGCACCGTTGCCACAATTATGGGAGTTACAGGCTCAGGACGCAATATAGCAGGTCTTCACGCCGGAACAGACGGTATCATCAATGAAATCACTGCACACGCGACGGCGGCTGTTCATTATAATCCAGAAGTAGATACCATTTTTGAAATAGGAGGGCAGGATGCCAAGTATACGTGGCTGAAAAATTCAGTTCCCTGTGATTATGCCATGAACGAAGCATGCAGCGCAGGAACAGGATCATTTCTAGAGGAAAGTGCCAAAGAAACACTTGGAATTGAAGTAACAGATATTGCTGAAGTAGCTTTCAAAGGACAAAATCCCCCCAATTTTAACGATCAATGTGCGGCCTTTATCGGCTCAGATTTAAAGCTTGCAAGTCAGGAAGGAGTTCCTCTTGCAGATATCGTCGCCGGACTGGTATACTCAATATGCATCAACTACTCCAACAGAGTTAAAGGAAACCGCACCGTTGGAAACAAAATTTTCATGCAAGGCGGAGTTTGTTACAACAAAGCTGTTCCCGTAGCCATGGCGGCTCTGACCGGCAGAAAAATAATAGTACCTCCTCATCCTGGTCTAACCGGAGCTTTCGGTGTTGCACTTGAAGCAGCAAAAAGGACACAGCAAGGGCTATTATCCGAAGGAATATTTAATCCTCATCTGCTATCACAGCGAAAAGTACACTATAAATCGCCTTTCACATGCAACGGAGCCGGACGTGACTGCGATTTAGGGTGTTCCATTGCCCGCATTGAAGTTAATAATAAAATTTTCCCTTTTGGCGGAATCTGCAACAGGTTTGATAGTTCCAAAATTTCAAAGCGACAAGCTGAAGGTGAAGATCTTGTCACATGGCGTGAAAAAAGAGTTTACCGTGACCTCAAGGTTCCTGAAAAAGGTCAACCGACTATTGGCATGAACCGTTCTTTACTGATGAATACATGGTTCCCGCTCTATAATTATTTTTTCCATGCACTGGGATTTGGAGTAGTTCTACCTGCCGGAATAGATCAGGAAAGCATTGAACAAAAAGGTGCACCATTCTGCCATCCAGTTGAACAGGCTCACGGAAGTATGGGGAAACTGTTAAAGCTCAATACAAATCATATTTTCCTCCCTCATGTACGATCATTACCGCTTATAAATGGTGATAGATCCTCAGCCTGTGTGCTTGTGCAAGGCGAGCCCTACTATTTACGTTCAGCTTTTCCAGAACTGGCAAACAGATCAGTTCTGACGCCTGTTCTTCATATGCAGATGGGAATGGACAAAGTTTGCAAGGCTCTTGTTAAGGCAGTGAAGGATCTCGGTATAAACTCACGTAAGGCAGAAGATGCATTTAAAGCAGCTGTTGCCGCGCAGGATTGTTTTTTTACAGACCTGCGTAAAAAAGGTGAGCAATTTATAGCAGACCTTAAAAAATCACCAGAAAAAGCCGGAGTCGCACTCTTTGGCAGACCTTACAATGCCTTTAACTCATGGGCTAATAAATCAATTCCGGCCAAATTTTCCACCCGTTCCATCGATATAATACCTTGCGACATGCTGCCACGCACAGAAAAAAACTTAGCAAAAAAGCGGAATAAAGACCGCAACATGTACTGGGCAACAGGTGAACAAATTTTAGACTCAGCGGATTACGTTGCAAAGCATCCACAACTTTTCGGGACATTTATTACCAATTTCTCCTGCGGGCCTGACTCATTTCTACTTAACCACTTTAGACGGGCCATGGGCAAAAAACCATCACTCACGCTTGAATTAGACAGTCATACAGCTGATGCAGGTGTCGAAACCCGCATTGAAGCATTCCTTGATATTGTTAACGGCTTCAAGCGGCAAAACATCAGCTCCGACATACGTAAAAAAGAATTTATTAAAGCGCGCAGTGAAACACGTAATAAAATTTCAGGAATAATCGACTCCAAAGGAAAATGGCGCCCGATAACCGACCCCGATGTAATTATGCTTATTCCAAGCCTTGGAGAAATAAGCACTGACTTTCTGGCAGCTTCAATGAGTAGAGACAATATCCGATACAAAGTGCTGCCTCACGCCGACGAAAAAGCACTTAAACTCGGACGAAACAATTCATCATGCAAAGAATGCCTTCCGCTCCAATTGACTGCCGGAGCCCTGATTACCCATCTTGAAGAACGAAAAGAGTCCGAAGTATCGTTATTCCTTATGCCGACAGCAAAAGGACCTTGTCGATTCGGGCAATATTCTGTCTTTATGAACGATCTTGTACACAGACTTGAAATACCAGATCTTGCTATTTTTTCACCAAGCTCGACCCAAGGGTACGGCGGTCTCAGTTCAAAGGTTACATTAGGTATATGGCAGGGAATTGTTACAGGCTCTATTCTCGAAGACATCTATGCGACGATTGTTACAGCCGCCAGCGACAAAGAAAGCTCACTCAAGTTATTCTGGAAGGTAAGACAAGACCTGCTCGATGGCATGAAAACTAACTGGAAAGAATTCTCAGCTGCCCTACGCAAAGGGGCAGAAGACCTTTCAGCCATAAAACTTGAAAAGCCTATTGAAGAATACCCTGTCATTTCACTACTTGGCGAAATATACGTTCGCCATGACCCGCTTGCACGAAGGAACCTGCCGGAACGACTTTCCAAGCAAGGCTTTATAGTACGAGTTGCACCTGTTCTGGAATGGATAAAATATACTGACTGGCTAAACCGTAAAGGAATTGAAGGCACTGCAGGATTTGGAACAATTATGAAACAGGGCATAAAAGGATATTTTGAAAAAAAGATTCGCTCTATCCTTTCTTCAAGCGGACTAGTCAACTTTGAAGGGCCGGACATTAAAAAAATAGTCAACACAGCTAGGCCGCATATTTCTAAACAACTTACAGGTGAAGCAGTCCTTACAGTCGGAGCATCACTGCATGAAATTATGAGCCCATCCTGCGGAGTTATCTCAATCGGACCGTTCGGATGCATGCCAGCGCGTGTAGCTGAATCAATACTCAGCGAAAATTTTAATGCAACCTCAGCAGGTAAAAAAGCTTCCTCTATTCTTGATGACGATACCAAACTTCCATTTCTGGCCATTGAAACAGATGGGAACCCGTTTCCTCAATTGATTGAAGCACGTCTTGAAGCATTTTGTTTACAGGCTTCAAGACTTCACCGCCGCCAGCTTAATCACAAATAGTATCAAATCTAATCTAAATATCTATAATCAATTATCATTAGTTTATTATAAAAATATTAATTCTCGCTAAATTCGCTCTTGATATAGCTACAATAAGCATGGTACCAAAAACCCGCTTAACGGTGGAATAAGAATATTATGCAGTTATACTGGAGGGGATTGTGAGACTTAAGTTTTCAGGGTTACTGATTCTATTACTGATAATGATGACAGCTATATCCGGTTGTAAAACAGCTGGAACAGGCACTGGCGGAGACGCGAAATATTCAATGTTTTTCACGCCTGCTGACCATATAACTCAACTGGTTCAGCAAAATGAACTGATTAAAGCTGAAAACGTCTGGAAACAGAATAAAGTTTTTTTTAAAAACAACCCTGAAACACAGACTCAACTAGAAAATCTTGCCTCATCTATAAAGCTCATGTTTCAACCGAAACTGGCTGCCTCAAAAGCTCGTATAGATTCAATTAAATGGCCCGTCCCAGCTGAGCAGTGGCCCGCAATCAAAGGCAGCCTCTCAGACGCTGAAAAAATGATTGCAACGGTTTCTTCTGATTCTTTACTCACTGCTTTTAATCAAAGCCCTATAGAACTGTCCCAACTTAAATCAACTACTGCTGAAAAAACAAAACTAATTACTGACGGCGCAGCAGCAACATTTCATAATTATCCGCTTCTCACCGGAAAAAATTTTTTCGATTCCTACCCCGTGGCCCTTAGCAATTCAGAATTTCTGGATTCACAGGCAAAGTTCTTTACTAAAATCATTCTTACAGCAAAAGGAACAGGCGTTCCTCATTTGATGAAAACCTACGATTCTGATCTTTCAGAAAAGTTTAAGACTCACCTAGCTGAACAATACTATAAAAATGCACTCCGCAGAATTACCGGTAAGAAAACTCCTTCCTTACGTGCTATAGTAAAAGCACTGCAGGTCACAAAAAGTGCCGGATTCAAGATTTCTGAAATTCCAGGCTGTAAAATTGCTTTTGTAAGAGTTACCAGCAAAAGTCTGCTTAATCAGCACGGTATTGAGTTCGGACTTGGTATTGATGTAGACATGCCTATTAACGCAGAACAAGCCGAAGCTAATGGGATGTTCAACTCACAAACAGCTAAAGATGCTGATATTGTAATTCTGATTAACGAGGCTGTTTCCAAAATTAATCGTAAAACAACAGGCTATAGAGCTGAAAAGAGTCAACTCATAACTGGATACCGCGAAGTTTATAACAACGACTACGATAAGGCACAAATGCTGTATCAGACAGCTCAAAACCTTAATAACAATCTGCAATATAGAATTAATCAGTGCAGAAACAGCGGCCTTGTTGGTGGCTTCGTACTATTATCAATGCAATCTGAAATTGATATGAACAACAAACGTTTCACTACAGCACAGGCTAATGCAACCAATACTCCGCGCATGCTTAACAAGCCTATTTTACAAAAATATAAATATAAAGTTGTATCAGTAAACGATGCAAAACTGGCATCGGTACAATACTACATAATCGACCGTCGCAGTAAGTCTTATTATGAGAACCATTTTGATATAACGCAAGAACGCACTTTTAAAGTCGCTTACGGTGTTCAAGACGAAGATCCAAAAGCGGAATCAATCTTATCCAAATTCAAGACCGAAAAAGACCTTGGAAATTATGAGAAACAGCCTGTAAGTGTACGTTTATCAGATATTTTAAATCACTATGCTTCGCAAAGAGGCAAGGATAAAAGATACAAGAACATTGCTCAAATTCAAAAATCTATTCTTAATGACCGCAACGAGGCCTTAGCTGAATTCTATTCCAACAAATATACTTCCGACACTTCAAATGATCCGCGCTTTGATTCTGTTGTAGTAGTACTCAACCCGCAAGGCTCCCTTGGAAGCGGCTTTTATGTCACCGACGACATTGTGCTGACAAACTTTCATGTGGTTGAAGGAAGTAACTTTGCTGAGATGAAACTCCATAATAACATGGAAACATTCGGTAAAGTTATGGTTTACGATATGAATCGCGACCTTGCTCTGATAAAAATGCAGACACGTGGAAAACCTGTCACATTCTACACCGGAAAATCTCTTCCTGCCGGAGTTACGCTTGAGGCAATAGGCCATCCTGAAGGTTACCCTTATACTATTACTCGTGGAGTTTTCAGTGCCTATAGAGATCTTAAAGGAATGGGACCTGCTCCGTCAGGACACAAAGTTCGCTACATTCAAACTGATGCCCCTATCAATCATGGTAACTCAGGCGGCCCACTTTTCTATAAAGACAAGCTGGTCGGTGTAAACACATGGGGACTTTCTAAAGATGCAACTGAAGGACTTAACTTCTCAATTCACTATGCCGAAGTCATCGACTTTCTCAAACAGAACGGCGTTATGTATCGCAAATAGGAATCTGAAATGACAAATAAAAAAATAATTTTCACAGCGCTTGTAGCAATAGTAGGTTTAACAATTATTCTCTCCGGATGTCAGTCCAGACAGCGCATGGGAATGATCAGAGAAAAAGGCACAGGGTTGATGTATGGCTCATATATGAATGGCAACCTGTTCATGGATCCGTCCCAATTTTCTAACCCAACAATTAAGCTTTCTATCCGCAATACCTCCGGTGATCCTGCGATAGATCTCAAAGCTCTACGTAACGACATCGAGCAGGCATATAGAGATAAAGGATATAAAATTACTAAAGGTAAAAATTACGGTATCCATATCGATATCAATATGCGCTACTCAGGTCAGATTTCATCAAATATGGCCATCGAATATGGCTTGATGGGTGCTGCTGCCGGAGGTTATGTTGGAAGCAAAAGCCCGAGTACTGTGGATGGAGCGATTCTCGGCACAGCCGGAGGAGCTACAGTCGGAACCATCCTAGGAAGCTACTCTACCGAAGATACATACATTATGGTCGCCGACGTTGCTATCGGACTAGTTGATACACTTGCCAAGAGAAAAAAATACGTAATCAACTTTGGCGATACTCAAATTAAAAAATATGACGAAGATACTGGATTCACAGCTTATCGTGCCAGCGAACGGTCACAAGTAGCGGTTTATGCTGGCGGTGATAACACTCCCCAGTCTAAAATAGTCAACGGTGTTACCTTAAGGTTTAAAAGAATACTTGAAGACGCAATATAATAAAGTTTTTATTTAATATAAGCTTTGATAGGAAATTACGAATGGAATTCAAAAAAAGTCCCAGTACTTACAGTACTGGGACTTTTATAACCAAATAAAACATAACTAATTTAAGTAATGGAAAAAATAACTGCTATATACAGCATATATTTTATTTTAGACCACCCAAAAAGCCGTTACGCAAAATCTTATGATTATTTATCTATTGAACACAAAGCCACTTGATGGTAGGGCGTCATTAGTTTTTTCGAACATTACTTATAAGGAAATTTAATATATGACAGATAAACAGCAAAATTCAGGACGTTCAGGAAGAGATGCATTCACATCAAGCCTTGGGATGCTTGCCGCAACTTTAGGATCAGCTGTTGGACTTGGAAATATCTGGAAATTCCCGTCAATGACCGGATCTAACGGAGGAGCAAGTTTTCTTTTTGTATATCTGGCCTGTACTATTGTTGTAGGCCTACCGATAATGATCTCTGAAATTATGCTTGGACGTAAAGTAAAAGCAAACGCAATCACGACCTTACGTAAACTATCCCCCAAAGGACAGCCGTGGGGAATCGTCGGTATTTCCGGCGTAGTTGCAGCTTTTTTAATTCTCTGCTTCTACACAGAAGTGGCTGGATGGGTTTTCGCCTACATATTCAAGGGGCTATCCGGCTCTGTCCTTACAACTGACCCGAAAATAGCTTCAGCTGCATTTGTATCGCTTATATCTAACCCTGTACAGGCTATAGCTTGGCAATGGTTTGTAATAATTTTTGTATCGGTAATAATTACTTTCGGTATATCAAAAGGTATCGAAAAAGTTACTATGAGATTGATGCCGATTCTCTTCTTATTGCTACTTGTTATCTGCGCCAGAAGCTTAACTTTACCAGGGGCTGAAAAAGGACTTGAATTTCTTTTTGCACCAGACTTCTCAAAGATAACTGGCTCTGTAATTCTCATGGCAATGGGGCTTGCATTCTTCAAGCTTTCCATCGGGATGGGAACAATGATGACTTACGGCTCATACTTCAAAGATTCCCAGAACATCCCGCTAACAGCCGGACGCGTTGTGCTAGCTGACCTTGTAATCTCACTGCTTGCCGGTATTGCAATCTTCCCAGCAGTATTTGCATATGGTTTTGATGTTTCTGCAGGGCCGTCTTTGCTTTTCATCACAATTCCTGCTGTATTCGCATCCATGCCTATGGGCCAGTTCTTTGCGGTTCTTTTCTTTATACTCGCTGCTGTAGCCTCTACAGGCGCAATGCTATCTCTATTTGAAGTTCCAGTTGCCTATCTTTGCGAAGCACGTCAAATGTCACGTAAGGCCGCTACCATGACCACGGCTTTACTGGTCATGATTCTCGGTGCACCTGCGGCACTCTCAAGCAGCCTGACTCAAGATGTTAAAATCTTCGGTATGACCTGCTTTGACCTTTTTGATTTCCTATCCTCCAACCTCTGTATGCCTGCAGGTGGCTTGCTCATCTGTATATTCACAGGATGGATATTTGGAAAAGACAAGTTTAAAGCAGAACTCACTAATCACGGAATTATTAAAAATGAGATGATAATTAATTCTTTGTTCTTTCTCATTAGATATGTAAGCCCGCTGCTTGTCGCAATAGTCATGCTCAATATGCTTAAGGTTTTTTAACCACGCAAAACTAACATCCCGTTTATAATTAAAAAGCCCGCTTCAGATTATCTGAAACGGGCTTTTTATTTGGATTAAATTTTATCTATTTAGTGTCATCAAATGTCTCGCGAACTTCGGCAAGTCCATTACGGTACCCTTCAGCATCACCATATTGAAAAAAATGACGGTACCGGCTATGCACCGATTTAACAGGGCGGGCATGACGAATAGGACACCAATACTGCTCTGTACGCGCAGCAACCTCACGTACAAAACCTATGAGCCCATTAAAATAACTGCAATAAAAGCAATTTACCTTTTCAATTAAATTCAAGTATTTTAATGAATGACGATCAAGCACAATATAATCTCTGCGCTTTACCCTTGGGATACCGTAAACAGGAAAACACATTAACTGATACAGCCAGACAGTAAAATCAAGCATTAAGGCCGGAACAACCGGCATCCATATAAACGGCATGGTCAGAATTACCCAAAGGCCTGAATCATAGACATAATCAACCCATTTTGCTGCTAGTTCCTTATGACCAGCCTTTACCTCTGCGCTGAAACGAACTTTTTTTTCTTGAACAGTATAGTAAAATTTATTTTGAACATCACGTAATTCAGTACGAAGATCTTTTTCAAGGACATCTATTTTACTGAGAATTTCATCTATTCTATTCATTTACTACCTTGTATTGGATTCTTTAGTTTCAGATTAAAAAAAGACTGTTTACAGTATCAATTTAAGTAGAGACTGCCATAGTTACCATTAAAAAAAAAGTAATTCTTCATTCAGATCAGATATGTCACATAAAAGTAAAAATCCGCATTCAGCCTGCTTAAAACAGACAAAATGCGGATTTAGTTTTCAAAATAAGAATATTTTATATTACAAATATTTAAATTAATTTAAACCTTGGCGGCTGGCGGTATAGGACCTTTCTTAATTCCCCAGACAAACAATATAAGTCCAAGCAAAATCATAGGAACGCATAACAGTTGCCCCATAGTCAACCACCCAAAAGCAATAAACCCTAGCTGTGGGTCAGGTTGTCTGAAAAATTCAACAAATGCTCTAAATAGTCCGTATCCTATTAAAAATAATCCTGTTGTAGTTCCTCTTGGGCGCGGTTTTGATGACCAAAACCACAAAATTAAAAACAGAAGTAATCCCTCAAGGCCACCTTCATAAAGCTGAGAAGGATGACGAGGTAAATTTCCGGCACGCTGACTCGGAAAAACCATTCCCCAAGGCATATCCGTAACTCTTCCCCATAGTTCACCGTTTATAAAGTTACCCATTCTTCCGCACAGCAACCCTAACGGGGCAAGCGGAGTCATAAAGTCACCTACATCAAGAGTAGTTCTACCGGTAGATTTAGCAAATCTCCACGCAACAACAGCAACCCCTATGGCTCCACCATGAAAAGACATTCCGCCTTTCCACACAGCTATTATATCAGAAGGATGGGCTAAAAAATAACCCGGTTCATATATAAGGCAATAACCGATTCGTGCGCCCAGCACCAACCCTACAACCAACCATGTGATAAGGTCATCAACCTGTATTGGAGTCCAGTTATTCGTGGGCTTAGAAGCGCGATAGCGCCCAAGCAGCCACGCAAGCGAGAAACCTATCATATACATAAGACCGTACCAGTTAGCCTTAAGCGGTCCGATATGAAAAGCTGTCGTCTCAAATTCCGGTAAAACAATCATATTCAATTCCCTGCTATTTCAAAAATTTCAATATCAAAATCTATACTAAGTGGACTTTGTTTCCTGAACAAATTCAGTTACAATTAGATAATAGGAAATACAAGGAAATCCCATGAAAGAACAAAAAGATTTTGATATACTGGAAATGCCTGCCGAAGGGCTGGCAGCCTATTGGCTTTCAATTAAAAAACTTACCGACGTAAAACGAGGCAAAAAAGTTCTTGAAGAAGAAATAAAATATACTAAAGAGCCCTTTATCAAATATCTACTTGAAACGGCTTTTTCCGAGCTTGATGAAGCCACTATACGCCGCTTGGCTCAAGCAAAATCGGATACAATTTCTGACGAATACTCGCGTAAACTATCCTCCATGTGCATAGCCTTGCTGGCAATGTCTTCACAAGAAAATCCTCGCATAACATTCGTACGTATGGCTGCTCAATATCCCACGTCTCTGATATCTGAAAAAAAAGCCTTTATGCTTGCCCACGGATTAATTGACGGAATAAATGAAAAAGATTCCGACCAGAGCGTACTTTTGGAGTTTGATCATAAACTTCAAGGTGACAGACTACTCGTAAAAATGCTTTTCCATGTCATACTTAGCCGTAAAGAAGGAAAGCAACAGCTTGAACAATTAATCCCGCACATCAAAACCCCATTTTATGCAAACGGAATGACACAGGTCATTGATGGGTTCGAGCATAGGGTTATAAAATTAAATCTAACAGCGCAAAGTAAAGAAATTTTAAAATACTCTAATCGCAAAATGCAAATGGCTACAGAAATGTGTATCGCTATCAGAAATAAATTCAATTATGATGATATATTCAGAATAGCTAAAGCCTATATGTCCTGACTATTTTCTTCTTTAAATTTAAGAGCAGCCTTCACAAAATTTCCTGCCCAGCAGGGAGCTCCAAGGGCATGGATATGGTTATATCCAGCATAAACATTATTTTTAACCATGCCGTCATAGCCGTCAGCCATACCTTTACCGCGATCCAGCTTGAGTCCGTAAACAGGTTCACCACCTGTCCGACTGATGCATAATGAATAATGAAATTCGTGACCGACAATTTCAGTTCCGACCGGAAAAAAAGAATTTTCCTGAATAATTTTACCTGAAGTATACCCTAACCCTTGAGGCTTGGCGCACAAGCATGTCGATATAGGAAGGACTCCAGCCATAGGAAACTTCTTACCTTCATACTCTACGTCTTCGCCAAGGTACATAAAGCCTCCGCATTCTGCGTAGATAGGAAGACCTAAATCAGCAAGAGCTCGAACATGATCACGTATAAAAACATTTGAAGATAGATCAACGGCTAAAGTTTCTGGAAATCCTCCACCAAGATAAAGTCCGTCTATTTCGGGCCATTTATCTGTTGAAACAAGCGAAACTTCTTCGATCTTCGCTCCGGCCTTTGCTAATGCTTCAAAATTTTCTTCATAGTAAAACCATAAAGCTTCGTCCCGAACAACGCCTATTACAGGATGCTTGTCAGTTACAAGATTTATTTCTGACCAGAGCAACTCTTTATTTTCAGGGATTACACCTGACTTTGTAGCAATTTCAAAAACTCTATCAAGGTCAATAAAGTCCTGAGCCATTTTCCCAAGAATATCCAAGGATTCATCCTGCGGACCATATTCTGTGTTAGAAACCAGCCCCATATGACGCTCTGGAATCGGATTTTCGCTTAACTTAGGCAGCATCCCCAGAACAGGAACATCTGTATAAGTTTCAATAGATTTTTGTAGAATATTGCGATGCCTGTCTCCAGCTGTACGGTTTAAAATAACTCCAGCGAGATTAAAACCTTCTTCAAAAGCTTTGCATCCAGCAACTATAGCGGCAACAGTACGAGTCATTTTAGTACAATCTATGGCTAAAATAACAGGAGCATTGATCAATCTGGCAAGTTCAGCAGTTGAGCATGACCCCTGCACGTCCTTACCGTCAAAAAGACCTCTGTTCCCTTCAACTATTGAAATATCAAAGCCATCCCCTTTCTCAAGAAATAAGGCTTTTAATTTATCAACAGACATTAAAAAAGGATCCAGATTTGTTGCAAAATTTCCGGAAGCTAAGCCCAGCCACCTTGCATCAATATAGTCCGGTCCCTTTTTAAAGGGTTTAATATTCTTACCAAGATTTTTAAAAGCTCTGCAAAGCCCGAGAGTGACAATGGTCTTACCAGTGCCGCCGCTAAGTCCGGCGAGAACGAGTCGAGGAAAATTCATAAAACAACTGATTCCCATAAGATGTTTTGATTACTCAGGAAGAAAGAAAACATTTGCCGGAAAATTACAACAAGAAATAAAAACTAAAAATGCCCTGTCCAAAAATATGGACAAGGCATTCAAGACTCTAGGCCTAAAAAGGTCTATTCGCCCTCAGCTCCGCCCTGTTTACCAGCGCCACTGAGACCGTACATGGTAGTACTACCACTTGACCAGTACACAATCTTTTCTTCTTTAACGAGAGCAGTCAGGACTTTTTTAACGTCACGACCTTTTTCATCAGGGAAAAGTTTAGTAAAGTCATTGAAGTAAAATTTGCTTTTCGCTCCAGTCTTATCTGTAAGATAGTCCAGAATTACTTTTTTTGCAGATTCTAGCTCGATCGCCATAATTAGCCCCTTTTTTTTAAATAGGGCGCAGCAAAGTGCTGCGCCCCAATATTCTCAATTCTTAGAACTTGAACTGAGTGGACTGACGCCAAGTATAATAAGCTGGATCACGGAAATCATCGATAAGGTGTGGAGTAAACTCAATACCTGTTTTTTCGAAGAAACGTTCCCAACCAATACGCTCTGCCCAATCACCCAGACGTTCGTACTTGTTAGCTTCTGCTTTGTAAACATCCACAATTTTGCGGACAGTTTTAGTAAGTGTAGGCCAACGAGGAGGTTCGTTAGGAATAAATGCAACAACAACTTTAGAGAACTTAGGCATGCTGATACGGTTAGAAACCTTACCACCAACCATCAGAGCGATACCGTCGCCTTCCTTATCGGAAAGAGGCAGTGAAGGGCACATAGTGTAGCAGTTACCACAGTACATGCAGCGCTCTTCTTTAATAGCAACAGTCTTGAAAGACTTACCGTCAACTTCGACCTTGGAAGGACGAACAGCGCCGGTAGGACAAGCTGAAACTGCTAAAGGAATTTCGCAGAGGTTGTCGAGGTATTCGTGGTCAATGAGTGGTGGCTTACGATGGATACCGACAACAGCGATATCTGAACAATGGCAAGCACCACACATGTTAAGACAACAAGCAACAGCGATACGAACAGGTGCTGGCATGTTATGACCGGTGAACTCTTCGAAGAGCTCATCCATGATAACTTTAACAGTACCGGAAGCATCAGTTGCAGGTGTATGACAATGGACCCAACCCTGAGTGTGAACGATGTTTGAAACACCAGCGCCTGTTCCACCGATTGGGAACTTGAAGCTGCCGCCGTCAAACTTACGTGATCTCAGATCTTTTACCAGACCATCACATTTGTCCTTGGAATCAACCATGAACTCAACGTTGTTACGTGTTGTGAAGCGCAGGTAACCATCACAATGAGCATCAGCGATGTCACACATTTCGCGGATAAGAGTAATACTCATAAGACGAGCAGTACCACAACGAACTGTGTAAACTTCATCGCCGGATTCTGCTACGTGAAGCAGAATACCTGGCTCAAGGATATCGTGGTATTTCCACTGTCCGAAGTTATTTTTAAGAACCGGAGGAAGGAACTCATTAAAGTCACGAGGTCCAATGTCCGAGATTCTGCCTTCCATCGGTTTCTCTGGATTATAGCCAGAAGATACGAACGCCATATCTGTCCTCCCGAGTTATCTCTGGTGTCTTTTTCTGTATTCGTTAACGTCACGTTCCCAAGGACCATCAACCTCATCTGCTTTCCAGAAGATGTAAGGGTTGTGTCTAGGTTCCTGTACGTGTCTTGCATCAGCTTTGGTGTTGGTAACTTCGAGAAGTTTCTGGAAGCCCATGCGACGCATGGTTTCACCAAGGCGCTCACGGTTTTTACCTTCTTCCATCCACCAGTCCCAAATGTTTTCAACAACGTCTTTAACTTCAGTGAAAGGCTCTTCAACCTTAATGAAAGGAATAAGAAGTGAGCTGAGCTGAGGACCGTCAAGAATAGGAGCTTTAGCACCACAGAGGATAGATGCACCGCGATCGTTACCAATCATCAATGCACGAGGCATGGTGTTGATACAATGCATACAATGCACACATTCTTTGTCGTTGATTGAGAGTTTGCCGTCAGCGTAAGTAATACATTTGCTTGGGCAGTTGTCACAAACTTCAGACTGAATATCAAATTTACCCCAGTTACCACCGGAATGAGCACCAGCGTTAGGAGCGAATTCGCCACCAACATATGCTGCTACAGCTTCCTGGTCGATGCGGATTTCATCACGCCAGATACCTACAACTGAGAAGTCAGAACGAGCAAGTGCGCAAACACAGCTGTTAGGACAACCATCAAATTTAAATTTGAACTTGTAGGGGAATGCTGGACGATGAAGTTCATCCTGGAATTCCATGGTCATATCATAACAAATTGCCTGAGTATCATAACAAGCATACTCACAACGTGATTTACCAAGACATGCTGCAGGTGTACGTAGGTTGGAGCCGGAGCCACCAAGGTCTACGTTTAGATCATGTGTCAGTTCGTAGAAAATTTCTTCGAGCTGAGGAGTGGTTGTTCCAAGGAAGACGATGTCACCTGTAGAACCATGCATGTTGGTCAGACCGGATCCGCGCATATCCCAGATATCGGCGAGCTGACGCAAGAATTTGGTGTTATAGTACTTACCTGTAGGCTGTGCCACACGAACAGTGTGGAAATGAGCTACGCCAGGAAATGCTTCAGGCTGGTCACAATAACGACCAATAACGCCACCACCGTAACCAAATACGCCTACGATTCCGCCGTGCTTCCAATGTGTTTCACCGTCGTTGTAAGACAACTCCAGAACACCAAGAAGGTCTTCACAGACTTCAACGGGAATCTGATAATTCACGTTCTTCTCGTTTTTAGCTCTAGCGGCTGCTTCCAGCTTCAAGTCAGACACAAAGCTAGGCCAGGGCCCGCTTTCTAGCTGGTCCAACAAGGGAGTTTTGTGTTTCGCCATTCCCTTAAACCTCCATAAAGTTTAATAGATATACCTACCAATACAATAGACATCCGGTTCAATTCATCAAAAAAAATAAGCCTAAACCGGGCTGCTTTCCTCATCTTAATACGAGACCCCTTAAATCATTACGATGCAAGGGAGGGAACGATACCCTTAAGTGAAAAAAAATACAACCTGCTAAGCAAGCTAAAGAACTATGCCGTTCCTTGTCAAATTATGCAAGACGTTCAAGAAGACAAACGTACACTTGCCAAGCATGCCTTAATCAGTTTATTTACACAGCCCAGCACAAGATACGTTAATAACAGCTAGTACCTACAAAAATTTTCACCAACCAGCAACATAAACTTGAAAAGTGATAATAAAGTTATGAAAGAATGCAAACAATGTGGAACCTGCTGTCGTAAAGGCGGCCCAGCTCTTCACTCGCAAGACCTCCAGCTTCTAGACAATGAAGGGGGAATTGATCTGACAGACATAGTCACACTCAGAAAAGGTGAAATGGCTTACGACCAACCTGAAGGAGCAGTCGTCCCGCTGAAAAGTGAAATTCTGAAAATAAAGGGAACCGGAAATGAATGGGTCTGTAAATTTTTAGCTCCTTCAACTCAGGCTTGTCGGATATATAAAAATAGACCCTTAGAATGTCAGGTCCTTTTTTGTGGAGATACTGAGCCTCTTTTAAAAATTTATGACAAAAACAGAATTACCAGAAAAGACGTGCTCCCTGAAGGTCACCCTGTCTTCGAAATTATTGAAGAACACGACCAGAAGTGCTCTCCTCAAAAATTAGCAGAGCTGGCTAAAAAGATTCTTGAAAACTGGGAAAACAGTGCAGAATTACAAGTAGATCTTCTTGAAATGCTGGTTTACGATAAATCAATAAGAGATTTACTTGTTGAAAAATCAGGATTACCTGCAGATTCAATGGATTTCTTTTTCGGAAGGTCTTTAAACAGAGTAATTTCAGGATTTGGAATTATCGCTACCCCTAACGGTAATTCTTTTTCACTTCGCAAAACTAAAGGAAGTGCATAACTATGAAAGATGAACGTGGATTATATTACTATCCGTCTCTCCAGACTCGTGACACTCGCATGTATGTACGGGAAGATCAGCATGGCGGAGGCATTGAATTCAGATTATGGAGCAATGAAAATCCTGCTATCTGGGAAAAACACGAATGGCTTCCATACGATGTTATCCAAGAAGCAGCAGAAGAATATAAAGAACGCGGTTCTGACCGCAACCCCCTCGCTCTATACGATTTGAACGTTGCTAAGCAGTTAATTAAAGAAAATAAAATTATTCATTAATCACGCTTAATAGTTCAACTAAAATCCCCGCAATCATTTCCATTATGATTGTGGGGATTTTATATTTAGATTGATTCTACTTTTATTCCATTCTTTTTAAGCATTACAGTGAACAACCCGTCACCGTTGATAAGCTTACCGTTGAAAGTTCCGTCATATATCTTCCCGCATCCGCATGACGGAGAACGGGACTTAAGAATGGCTTTTTCCGCACCGACAAGCTTTGCCAACCGCAAACCTTCTTCTGCACCTTTTAAAAACTGCTCGGTTACATCTATACCGAGAGTTGTAACCACTCTTCCTTCAAAAAGCTCACAGCAAGGTCTTGGCGTTGGCAAACCTCCCAACTGTTCAGGGCATACAGGGATAGCCTTCCCGTGCCTGACAAGCTCAAGAACCTTTTCATCAGCACAATCTGTTCCGCTATATTTACAGCTAATTCCCGCAAGACATCCAGAGACAACTATCATATTCGCTACTCCATAAACAAAACTCTATTTAATCAGGCTCATCTTTAAATCTTTCATGCCGCATGAGTTTATACACAGCAGCCAAAGTTATGACTTACTGATTGGCTCTTGCCCTGTTTCGATTTGCGATAAAAACTCCAGAAATATTATGCCACAAGCTAAAAAGAGCCCCCGGCAAGGCACTGGATGCGCCAAAATATTTCGTAGCCAAGGCAACCCCGAGTCCGGAATTCTGCATTCCGACTTCGATAGCAAGAGTAACACTATCTTTATGTGACAATTTCACTATTCTCCCTCCACAATATCCGGCAGTGAGCCCTCCCAGATTATGAAGTGCAACGGCAACTAAAACAAGCAATGGATAAGTTGCCAACATGTCATGATTAAGACCGATAATACACGCAATCAATAAAGATATTACCAGAATCGAAAGACTCGGAAAAACATGTATTATGGGGTCAATTTTATTGCGTAAAATTTTTCTGAGTACAAGCCCGTCAACAAGTGGAAAAATGACAATCCAAAAAACGGATTTAACCATCGGTATAAAAGGTATTTCAATCTGTTGGTGCAAAACCAGATAAATAATCACAGGAGTAAGAATTGGAGCCAGGCAGGTTGAGATCAAGGTCAGTGTTACTGAAAGAGCAACATTTGCTTTAGCAAGGTGAGCAATAACATTGGATGCAGTACCACCGGGGCAGGCTCCTACAACGACCATTCCGATCAAAGCCTCCTGCGGCAAGCCGAGTAACGAGGACAGTATCACAGCCAAAACAGGCATGACAGTATACTGTAAAAGAACCCCCAGCCCCACAGCCTTGTAGTTTTTAATGGCTAAAGTAAAATCTTCAATCTCAAGAGTCAGTCCCATGCCAAACATAATAATTCCAAGACATAAGGCTATATGAGGCTTAAGCCATGTAAACAATGCTGGATCTATATATGCGGCAGCACTGAGCACGACAGCCAGTAACAAAAAATGGCGTTCGATAAATTTACAAAAAGAATAAATCATTTTTCTCCCATGCATGAACAATTAATTTAACTCGTGCCCTAAATAAAAAAAAAATATCATGCAAGACAGTTCTGCTCCATATCGACTTGAAAAAGATATAACTATGAGGTATAATGGACCTTTAAAACTTAACCAGCGTAATACCATGAATACAAACAGACTACCAAAATTCAATTTTGTATCGAGTGCAGATATAAATATTGAAAGGAATTTGTTTCCGTATATCAGAAAGTATGGGAATAGATGCATGTCGTATTCGACACTGCAACGCGGAATGAACTACGCAATATGTGATTCAATCGGCTATATTGCATGGGTTAATATTAAAAATCTATTTTCTCCAACAAATCATGCAGTTATACTGACTAACCCCGTAGCTCCGCCATCTTTACAGGGGTTGTTTGTAGATTCGCTGCAAAAAATTTTCAAAAAAATGACTTTAATTCAAATCGATGAACAACTGGCAGAAACGCTTTACGGTTTCGGTTACAAAATTTATCAGCTGGGGATTGAAAGTGAGCTTGATATCAAATCTTTTTCACTCGAAGGCCGGAGTAAGGCCTCGCTCAGGCGGTGGCGCAATAAATCTCTAAAAGCTGGAGTGGAAATTGAAGAACAAAAATTATCAGCAATTAATAAAAAAGAAATAAATGATCTGTGTCAGGATTGGTTGCAGCATAAAGGCGGAAAAGAACTCTCTTTTCTAACACGACCTTTACCGGATAAAGATGAAATTGATGGAAGGTTTTTCTGGGCAAGGCAACATGGTAAATTAATTGGGGTTGCAGGTTTCGATCCGATATATTCAGAAGGGGATATTATCGGGTATTATCACAACTTTGACCGTATTAGTTCCGATGCAGTAAATGGAACATCGGCTATGACAGTACTCGCGGCTGTTGAAAAATTCCGTAGAGAAAATAAAAACATATTGAGCCTGGGGTTATCTCCGCTTGCAGGTTTACAAACAGGATATGATTTGAATAAGCCGCTAGAAAAAATATCAAAATTTATCTTCAAGCATGGAGAAAAACTTTACCCTTTCAAAGGGAATGCTCAGCACAAAGCTAAATATTCAGGAAAAACAAAAAGAGTTTTCGTTGCAAGCAGTGCAAGATGGTACGATACAATGATAGCTGCGGCCAGCGCCTGCGGATTACAGATTAAGCCGAATAATTGAAGCGGAATGTTAAATTAACTATGAACTATCAATCCTGCATCGATTTTAATTCTTCAAGATACATGCGATACTTGGCAAGCAGCGGTGCAAGCGAATCGGTCATTTTTAATTTAGCTACATCCTGAATAGCCGCTCCAAGCTTACAAAGGGGGTCCAGACTAAAGTTTGCGGCTGCTCCTTTCAAACTATGCCCCAACCTACTGATTTCTTCTAAATCACCAGCTTTAAGACTCTTTTCCATAATATCCAATTCAGCGAATTGATGAACGACAAAATGAGGAATCAAAGATTTCACACTTTCATCAATAATTAACATTTTTTTACTCATATCAACCTCAAGCCTGAGTTACTTTGAAACTTTAAATTCTTCTGAAAGATCTCGGCCCGCGGCGACATCCATAATAACAGAACGAATCGTATCTCTCTTAATCGGTTTAGAAATAAACCCGTCACATCCAGCCTTAAAGCTTTCAGCTTGTGAACTACCCAGAACATGAGCTGCAAGCGCAATAATTCTAGCTCGACCGATGACTCCTGCTCCCTCTATTTCACGCATCTTTACTACAGCTTCAAGCCCGCTTAGCACCGGAAGATTCAAATCCATAAAAACAAGATCGTATTTCCTCTCTGCAAATAATTGAACAGCTCTAAACCCATCAGCAACAGATGTCACGTCCATCCCTGTGTCTTGTATAAACAGTTCCAAAATATTACGGTGATCCTCGTTATCTTCAACTAGTAGAACTTTTAATACAGGGCAAAATTCTTCACCTTCGTTGCTATCCGGCACAACTACGCTGGACAGACACCGGACAAGATCAACGTCGAATACAGGTTTGATCAAGGTGAAATCAGCACCGACTACTCTGGCATAATTGCGGTCATCTTCTGTACAACTAGCCGAAAACATTATTGCAACAAGCCCATTAAGCCAACCGTTTTGCTTGACTTCAGAAAAAAAATCGACACCGGACATATCCGGCATATCGCTATCAATCAAAATTAAATCATACTGTTCACTACGATCATGAGCACCCTTCAGATAATCACTACCTTCCCCTGCATTTATAGCGACAGAAACCGAAACACCGAGGTCTTGAAGTCTGCGGGCAAGAACTTCCCGTACAGTATTATTATCATCAACCAACAAAACTTTAGTACCTGAAAAATCAACAACTCCAAGTTCATTTTCAAAAACAAATTTTCTAAATGGAATTGAAAGGTAAAAAATACTTCCCTGTCCACGCGTGCTTTCAAACCAGATTTTTCCGTCCATTAATCCGGCGAGACGTGATGCAATGGCAAGCCCTAAGCCAGTCCCTCCATACTCACGGCTGGTTGAGCTGTTAGCCTGAACAAAGCTATCGAAAATAGTACTACTTTTCCCTTCAGAAATTCCTATTCCCGTATCTCTGACTGTAAATAAAAGCTGGTCATGATTTTCACTTGAACTTTGAAGACTGAGCCGCACTTCAACTTCTCCGCTAAAGGTAAATTTAACAGCATTAGATATAATATTCATTAATATCTGCCGCACTCTGACATGGTCTCCTACAACCTGAATAGGAACATCCGCATCCACATCGCAAATAATTTCAATATCTCTGGCATGAGCGGAATGGGCGACACTTTTACATACGCTCTGAACATCACGTGAAGGATTAAAAGGGACGGGGTCAAGGTCTAGCTGCCCTGATTCTATTTGAACAAAATCCAAAATATCATTGATAATTTTGAGTAGTAACTCCCCTGATCCTCTAAATATTTCAACGTACCCCATCTGCTCAGAATCAAGGCCGGTCTCAATGAGCAACTCTCCCATACCTAAAATGGCATTCATCGGAGTCCGTATTTCATGACTGATCATGGCAAGAAATTCACTTTTAAAATGACTAGCTTTTTCAGCTTTTTCTTTTGCTTTCTCAAGTTCCTGAACAGCAAATGAGAGTTCATCCAAAACGGATGTTAAATTATTTTCAACGCGTATACGCTCTTTATTCTCTTCGCTAAGATTAAGGTTAGCCTCACTGAGCTCAATAGTTCTCTCAGCCACTAACTCTTCAAGCTCAGAATTAAGCCGCGAAAATCTATCACTTGCATCATTCAAAGCTAAAGCAAGTTCTCCAATTTCGTCAGAACGCTCCATCTGTTTGAGCTTACCAAATTTATTCTGCCCAATATCAACAGCCTGCTTAGATAATTTAACAATCGGATCAATAAAAAATTTACCTAAGAAAAAGTTAATACTGACACCTGCAATAAGAAGAGATGAAAAGAAAATAAGGAAAAAATTTTGTTTGGCAGTACGATCATTAATATCTGCGGAATCGGTCAGCATTTCAATCTGGACCATCCCCAGCAGATCACCGTCTTTTAAAATGCGTTTCTCAATTTTTAAAAACTTACCATCAGATTCTGAAATATTTTTTCCTGATTCGCTGTATACCGATCCGTCAGGCTTAAAAACAGCACAGTAACCAACTTCTTTAGTAGCACAGGCTCCACGCGTAAGTTCATCCAGCCGATAAAATTGATATTTTATAATTGCTTCACTACTAGCAAAAGCCACAAAAGAAGCTATCCCTTCACCTCTTGAGTAAAGAGCTTTAACAGAATTATCATATTGCCGAGTTACTACAAAAAAACCCAAAGGGACTAAGATCGCAGTCATAATCAACAATACGCCAAGTGTAATTCCGTAACTTATTTTAGGGACTTTAAACATTAAGGTAATGCCGCCAGATTATTTTTCCGAGTAGTTAAAGGTAATCTTTCCAGATTTTAACAGCTGCCCCATATTTTTCAGTTTATCTCTAATTACGTCAGAAATCAGATTTTTTGTGTAATTCATATTTGAAAGAGTGACTCCGTCATTCTGCAAGCTATCCTCCTTTACTCCGGGCTTAAACTTACCAAGCAAAACAGAATCAACTTCATGATAAACGGCTAAATCAAGACGCTTCATCATACTAGTAAGAACAATTCCTTTAGCTATTAATCCTGTCCATACTCATACAGCCTTTGACCTTAATAATTGTCTAAGAATCGCAGCTCATAATTAGTATTCAACGTTATTCATCAGGCTCAAGCATTCCGCCAAGGTCCGGTCCTAAAACACGCCCAGGCCATTTATAGAAGCAATACCCATGTTTCTCAACAAATTTCCGTATCTTTTGCTGCCCGCCTTTAGCAAAAGGAAGCGATGAAAAACCTATACTTTTCTTGGTAATATCAATGTCACCAAAAAGGTACATCAAATTAAAAGGAACCGCTTTTTCAGGATACACTGCATCAGGAACAACAAGGTGCATCGCTTTTGAATTGCTCCCTCTGAAAACATTAACTTTTCCTGTTGCAACATTCTTATCGGCAACTTCCTCTTTAAAAAAAGGCTCAATAAGACGATTCAATGTTTCATCAACCTTTGCAATAGCCAAACCGTAATTTGTAATTGGAACTTGCTGCCTGTCACAATCACGTATGCGTCTAAGCATATCTGCGCGATCGGTCATACAGGCTCCGCAATGAACAACCAACCGATAGCTGGAAAGGTCAAGTGGAAGTCCACATCCTGTTTTTGACTCAAATGTTATTTTCTTTCCGGAATAATCCGCAATTCGTGCCGGAATCATTTCTTTCCCTAAATCTTCCGCCTTAGGGTGATGAGGGCAAGCTTCAACAATTAAAACTCTATCACCATCTTTCAGTAGATCAATAGCATTTGCACCGTGAACCAACTGCTCAAGGTTCCCCTTATGACGGGCAAAAATAATGGGAAAAGTTGTTAATGGAACATCCTTAGGGATAATATCCATTACCTTTTTAACGGCTTGCCAATCGGCAATGACCAAAGCAGGACGTCTTTTCTGACCGGAAATAGTTTGAAACAGCTCCCCTTCCTTTGCAAGAACAGCAATCCCTCCGACATCTAAAACTTCACGCAAAACCTGTGACTTAGGAAGACCAAGTCGCCCTTTAGGCGAGGACGAGTCATCTGAAATAGCACAAATAACGTAATCCCCCTTACCGATAAGATCTCGGGCAAGAACAGGATCTAGTAAATTCTCTTCAGGAGCCAACGCAAGTATAGATTTTTTAAGGCGTTCTATTCCGCGCCCGTCAACTGTCGAAGTTGCAACAAAGCGAATTCCTCTTGAGCCGCAAAATTCCATATCAGCGAGACTCGGACGCCTTATGTCAGCTTTATTAAAAACCATCACACAAGGAATTCCCCTTTCAAAAAGAAGAGTCGTAATTTCCCGTTCTTCATCTGTTATGCCGGATTCGTCCGTAACAACAACAGCTACATCCACACTGTACAGGGCCGCCTTAATCAATCGTGCCTTATCATTTCCCGGAATATGAGCATCAGTATCATAAATAGTTACCGGCCCAAGCGGATGGATCTCAGTTCTAGTTAAAGGATACATTTCATCTTCTTCAACAGGAATTATTTCATCATCTTCAATTCCAGAGAGAGCTCTAATTATTGAAGATTTACCTGCATTACTCCTTCCGGCAATTGCAATCGCAAGTCTGGAACCTTTATCTATGTCAGAACTCATCCTATACCTCCACTCCATAAAAAATATTTACTGCTGTTTCTAATCATATATTTATACGTTCTTTTACTACGTATTGTATAACATTTTTAAAAAAATGTTTTATAAGTCAAACAATGCACTCAAAGCAACATATAATCAAAATAACTAATAAATTGAAAACAAAAAACCCGGAAACCAAAATAGATTTCCGGGTTAAATCGTATATAGTCTTTACTGACAAGAAATAAACTTATTTAGCATTTTGCTTTTTTTCAATTTTCTTCCAAGTATCTCTGAGTGTAGAAGTTCTGTTAAAAACAGTTTTTTCAGGAGTAGAATCTTTATCTACGCAAAAATAACCGATTCTTTCAAACTGACATTTAAATCCCGGCTGAGCATCACCTAGAACAGGTTCAACATAGCACTTCGGTAGAATTTTAAGCGAGTCAGGATTTATATGATCTTTAAAATCTGATCCATCTTTATTATCCATTGGATTTTCTTTGGTGAACAGATGTTCATACAAACGAACTTCAACTTCCTTTGCGTGAGCTACAGAAACCCAGTGCAATGTACCCTTAACTTTCCTACCGTCTGGGGTTCCGCCGCCTTTAGATTCAGGGTCATAAGTACAGCGCAGCTCAACTACTTCACCATTCTCATCTTTAATAACATCTGTACATTTTATGTAGTAAGCATAGCGAAGACGAACTTCACGTCCAGGAGCAAGCCTGAAGAATTTTTTAGGAGCATCTTCCATAAAGTCATCCCGTTCAATATAGAGAACCTTTGAAAACGGAACCATGCGTGTTCCGGCCTCAGGATCTTCGGGATTATTCTGGAATTCAAACTCTTCGGTTTTATCCTCAGGATAGTTTTCAATGACAACCTTAAGAGGATTGATAACCCCCATATAACGAGGAGAATGAGCATTTAACTCTTCGCGAACGGAAAACTCAAGCAGAGCAAAGTCAACCATATTAGTTGCCTTGGCAACTCCGATACGTTCACAGAAATTGCGAATTGCAGCCGCAGGGTATCCACGCCTCCTCATACCCGAAATTGTAGACATTCTAGGGTCATCCCAACCGGAAACGTGCCCTTCTTCAACGAGTTGAATAAGACGACGCTTACTCATTACAGTATAGCTTAGGTTGAGTCTTGCAAACTCGATCTGCTGCGGCCTGTACACGCCTAAATTTTCCAAAACCCAATCATACAAAGGACGATTATTTTCAAATTCCAAGGTACAGACAGAATGAGTTATTTTTTCAAGTGAATCCGAAAGACAATGGGTAAAATCATACATAGGATAAATACACCACTTATCGCCAGTACGATGATGATCCACCTTCCGTATTCTATACAAGGCAGGATCTCGCATTATAACATTTGGTGAAGCCATATCAATTTTAGCACGGAGCAAATGTTCACCATCTGCAAACTCACCATTTTTCATCCGCGTGAAAAGATCAAGATTTTCTTCAATAGAACGTGTGCGATATGGACTGTCTTTGCCAGGTTCAGTCAAAGTACCTCTATATTCGCGAATTTCTTCAGCGCTGAGGCTGTCTACATAAGCTTTACCGTCTTTAATGAGCTGAACCGCAAATGCATAAAGCTGATCAAAATAATTTGATGAATAAAAAAGGCGGTCATCCCAATCAAAGCCAAGCCAGTGAACATCTTCTTTAATAGAATCAACATACTCAACTTCTTCTTTCGAAGGATTAGTATCATCAAACCTGAGGTTGCAAGTTCCGCCGAACCCTTTGGCAAGACCAAAATTCAAACAGATGGATTTAGCATGTCCGATATGAAGATAACCATTAGGTTCAGGAGGGAAACGTGTTGCAACTCTTCCATCATACTTTCCGGTTTCGTTATCTTTCTCAATAATAGCTGCAATAAAATTCTTTGGAACAGTAGATTCTGTAATATTATCTGACATCGATTTATATCCTCGAATGAATTATTTAAATATTAAACTTTGAACTTTTAGACCATGCACAAATCAATTAGATCTTAACAAATTCAACTACACTCAACTACGTAAATTTAACAAGGCGGTCAAATTTTCACCAGAACAAAAAAGCAGAAAATTTGACAGTATTTGACAAGATCGTAATATGGAGCATATAAATACGTGCCAATATATATTACTTTGTATTGGTATATTTAGATTTTAATAGCCGAGCATTTAAATACATTCTAAATAAACTCTGAAATATTTAATGGCTAGGCAACATTTGAGATGTAAAGCAAAGTAACACACTGTTTTTCATTGCCAAAAGTGCAAAAACAAATGTACTTCTCAAACTAAATTATTCATAACGAATGATAATTATAAAAAAACGAACTTTTTTTAAGGAGTCTACTCATGAACGTTGAGCTGGCAAAACCATTTATAAAAGCAACCATCGATATTCTTTCTATGATGGCTATGGTCACCCCTAAAGTGGGTAAACCATTTGTAAAAAAAGGAAATATTGCCACTGGAGATGTGACTGGAGTTGTCGGATTTACAGGAAATGTAAATGGAAGTATTTCGATATCCTTTGAAAAAAAATGTGCAGTTAATATCGTTAAAAACATGCTTGGAGATGACATTCAAGACCTTATGCAGGATGTTAAGGATGCTGTAGGAGAAATAACCAATATGGTCTCCGGGCAGGCCAGAGCAGGTCTTACAGAACAAGGTTACAAACTTCAAGGGTCTACTCCGACCGTTATCATCGGAGATAATCATACGATTACACATGTAACGACTGCCGCTGTTATGGCTATTCCATTTACAACTGATCACGGCCAATTTACTATAGAATTCTGCTTCGAGTAAAAAAATATCTACTAAGCCAGAAAAATATTTTTCTGGCTTAGTAGATATTTTATATTTTTATCAGCTTGTCCCTTCAGAACTAATCCGAACTTTTACTTGATTTCTGCCTGCATCCTTTGCGGCATAAAGACCAAGATCCGCAGCTTTTAACAAGAGTTCCAAAGTAGTTATCCTTTTATTTATTGTGGCAGCTCCGATACTCACCGTTATTGTAAGAATTCCAGACCTAGTCTGCATATTAGCTTTTTCAACTTTATGTCTGATTCTTTCAGCCGCCAAAACAGCCCCATCAATATCTGTATCCGGCATAAGAATAGAAAATTCTTCTCCTCCAATTCGACCAAAAACATCCACATTTCTTAGAACTTCAAGCACTGCAACAGATAAGGACTTTAAAACATCATCACCAGCATCATGACCGTAGGTATCATTAACTTTTTTAAAGAAATCAATATCCAGCATCAAAAGCGATAAACTTCTGTTATACCTTTTTGCTTTTTCAACTTCTTCTTCAGCCTTTTCCATAAAAAACCGTCGATTACTCAACCCGGTCAAAGGATCCGTTGTAGCCAACTTACGCAGTGAATCCTCAGCTTCTTTGCGTTCAGTAACATCCCTGATTGTCCCTACAACCCACCAGCCAGCTTCCCTTCGTAAGGGTGATAAAAGGACTTCGGCCGGAAAAACATTTCCATCTTTTCTACGAACATTAACAGTAAAAGAACCATAAGATGCGAAAAGATTATTCTCACTCCCATCCTGCGTAGATGGAGCATCCGAATTATCAAGATTATCTTCAGCCCAGACGCAGGAACGCAAATTCTTGCCGATCATTTCCTCAGATGAAAAACCAAAAATCTTTTCCGCAGCGGGGTTCCAAAAGTGAACAAGACCTTTGTCATCCAACAGTATAAGGGCATCCTGAACTGAATCACTTATGCTGTGAAGCATATCCTCTCTGTCTTGCAACTCTTGTAAAGTTTTACGCTGTGCCGTTATATCAGAAGTCGCTCCGCGAAAACCGGTTACGTTACCTTCACTGTCCAGAACAGGAACACCGTTAAATTCTAACCACAACTTATGACCATCACGGTTAACAAATGTGGAAACAAGAGAATTAAATGGTCTTCGTTCCTGAGCAGCATCAAGAAATTCTTTTCTAACTTCCCACGAAGACTCTTCATCAACAAAATCGAATGGGGATCTTCCGACCAATTCTTCCGCACTATACCCCAGTATATCTTCTGCCCGCCCGGTTACAAAAATAAAACTCCCCCCAGGCCCAGTTTCCCATATGAATTCACCTGCAGCATCAGTAATATCCAAAAATCTTTTTTCACTTTCCTGCAAGGCGTTGTTAATATGTTCTTTTTCAATACGGGCAATAGATTTACGCCAAAGCAGAAATCCACACCATAGAATAAAAATCGCAAACAAAAATATAGCAATCCGAATTCGAGGAACAACCAACTTTTCAGGTGAAACAAAAGAAACAATTCTCCACTTTTCATTCTCACTTACACTTGAAAAATTTAGGAATGAGGAAGATTTTTGATATACTAATCCATAAGTATACAACCCGTTAGAACTTAAGAATTGATCAGTTGGAGATAGTGAACGGTTATCCAGTTCTGCAGTAAATGGTTTTGAGAGCAATAGAAATTGTTCTAACGTAATGAATTTTACATTATACATATCATCAAATCCAATGACCCACTGACCTGAATTATTGAGCAGAAAAAACTCCCCTAGAGATTTCTTTGCATAAAATTTCAACAAATCGACAAAAAAACGCCCTGAATAACTTATTTCAACCATCCCCAGTTCTGTTGCATTCTGACCGTCTATTTTCTTCAAAAACTTGAATACCGGGACATGCGGAAGAGCTGCTTTGCTATGCTCTATATTCAAATCTAAGCTTGAAATATACACTCCATTTTTCAAACTTAAAACATTCTGAATATATTCCCGGTCACCCTTACTTTGCGAAAAATCGCCATAAACACGATCAGAAACTTTATTTTTAAAATTAACGCGAACCAACTCTATCCCATCTTTTGAAAAAAAACGCATCTGAAGACAAATATCTCTTTCCTTTCCAAAAATAGTGAATATCTCTGCAACTTCATTAATTTTTAAAGCCAATGGTGCATCCTCATTCAAAATATCTTCCAACAAATTGCTGAGAATACTTACATCCTGAACTCCAAGTTCAAGCCATGAGTTTAACTGCTTGCAACTATTTATTGTAAGCTCAGATTCATGCTTTGAAACATGAACCAAGTATTGCTCTGTATAATTATAAATAGCCCAGCCGGCGACAGTCAAAATAACAACTGCTGCTACTATATATTTTTTTATACATTTTTTTAACAGCTTACTGTCTTTTTTATTATTCATAAATTAATCTCTCTATAGAATTGGTTGCATTACTAGACTGCAACCAATTCAAACTATTCCAAAACTGACAAGCAAATATTTTGCGCAATTAAGCTCAACTTTTAAACAAATCTATTACACCTCTAACTGTATTATATCATTTTCGAACCATTCTCAACACATGCTGAAGGATTTCGCATTCTTTGTGCAGTTCTGACAGAAACACCAAATCGTTCAGCAATCTGTGAAGGAGTCGCTCCCTGGTCAAAAGCCTGTTTAACCCGTTCACGGAGTCTAATCTTTTGCAACTCCTCTATATTAGGAACCGAGACCCTCATCCCTCCCCAAAAGTAGATTACTCTCTCGGCCCCTTCATGACCCAGAACTTTTATAAGCCCTTCAGCTGTCATAACTCTTTTATTATTCAAATCCGGAAAATCTAAACAACGTGAAACGGACCCAAAAATCATAAATCCTCTCCTAAAAATAAGTACCCAAATTAAACTATGAAATCATCCCCACATATCCACCGAAAAAATTTATATTAACAATAATTCTTTTTAGCAAGCCATTTTGTAAATAAAATTTACCAAATAGTAAATTTTAATCCAAAAAAAACCAAATTAAACTATTCTAAAACATAAAAGAGGACATTTTTTTAAAAAAAGCATAAACTATCCAGATAAGGAGGGGATATGAGTTTTTATTTTGATCTTGTTGAGGGTATGAAGAATATGATAGGTCCGGGCAAACCGTATGCAAACCCAACTCAGATGGCTAAAGCCTGCGGAGTAGCTCCAAATCAGATTATCCGTTACCTCAAACACGAAAGAGGAAAACATATCCAAGTTATCGCAAAAGTACTGGATAAAATTGGCGCAAAGATAATATTTCCGTCGACTGGTGCTGACATGGATAGCTTTCACCATGTTCCCAAGGTTCTTGCACGCCCTAGCGGTGGTGGAGGAAGTTTGCAGACCGATGACACAGTCGAAGACACATACGCTTTCAGGCTTGACTGGCTTACTAAAAAGGGAAACCCTGACTGTATGAAATTAATGGCCGTAACAGGTGAATCCATGGCCCCGCGAATTGAGGACGGTGATCATATTTTAGTCGATGAATCGCAAAAAGATCTCTACGAAGGACGTATTTATGTTGTCCGTATTGATCAGGAAATAGTTGTAAAAAGAATTGCTAAAGAACCTGGAAAAATACTTCTCATGTCTGATAATCCAGAAGCACAGCCCAAAAAGATTGAGATTGATTTAAAAGACCTTTCACTAAGTTGGGAACCTGTCGGCAGAGTTCTATATGTCTCCAAGGATTTGCGATAGCCGATGAGAAATGATTTTCAAAAAAAAGCCACTCTGATGTTGACAGTTTTCAATAATGTCTTACTTAAGTTCAATCCGTTTAGACCATAAAACATCCAATATAGCATTTTGTTTTTGTCGCAACGGATTATGGGCTTGCGCCTAAATTAAAAAATAATATAAAATTATATCTTACCGGAGGATGAAAAATGAAACTGAAACCACTAGGTGACCGCCTTTTAGTCAAACGCCTTGAAGTGGAAGAAAAAACTGTAGGTGGAATCATTATCCCTGACTCTGCTAAAGAAAAACCTCTCAAAGGTGAAATCGTTGCAGTTGGACCAGGTAAACTTGACGATTCCGGTTCAAGAATAGCAATCGGCGTAAAAGAAGGTGACATCGTTCTTTTCGCTAAATATGCCGGAACAGAAATTTCAATAGATGGTGTTGATCATCTAGTAATGCGCGAAGACGACATTCTCGCAGTTGTCGCAGCCTAGTACTTATACTTTTACAATTCATTTTTCTAAGGAGATAAAAAATGGCTAAACAGATTCTATTTGACGCAAAAGCGCGTGAAAAACTGAAAATCGGTGTTGATAAACTTGCCAATGCAGTAAAAGTTACACTCGGACCTAAAGGTCGTAACGTTGTAATCGATAAATCATTCGGTTCTCCTGTTATCACCAAAGACGGTGTTTCCGTAGCTAAAGAAATCGAACTGAAAGACAAATTCGAAAACATGGGTGCTCAGATGGTTAAGGAAGTTGCTTCCAAAACTTCTGACATCGCTGGTGACGGTACTACCACCGCAACAATCCTTGCTCAGGCTGTTTTCACCGAAGGTGTAAAACTCGTTGCAGCAGGGCGTAACCCAATGTCAATCAAACGCGGTATCGACAAAGCTGTTGAAGCTATCATCGACAACCTCGAAACTCTCGCAAAACCTACCCGCGACCAAAAAGAAATCGCACAGGTTGGTACTATCTCTGCAAACAATGACGTAACCATCGGTAACATCATTGCAGAAGCTATGAACAAAGTCGGTAAAGAAGGCGTTATCACAGTTGAAGAAGCTAAAGGTCTAGACACAACTCTTGATGTTGTAGAAGGCATGCAGTTCGACCGCGGTTACCTTTCTCCTTACTTTGTAAGCAATGCTGAAAAAATGATCTGCGAAATGGATGAGCCTCTTATCCTTATCAGCGAAAAGAAAGTTTCCAGCATGAAAGAACTTCTCCCAGTTCTTGAACAGGTTGCCAAAATGAGCAAACCTCTCGTAATCATTGCTGAAGACATCGAAGGCGAAGCACTCGCAACTCTCGTTGTCAATAAACTGCGCGGAACACTTAATGTTGTAGCTGTTAAAGCTCCAGGTTTTGGTGATCGCCGTAAAGCAATGCTAAACGACATTGCTACACTGACAGGCGGATCAGTTGTTTCCGATGACCTCGGACTCCAGCTTGAAGGTGTTACTCTTGAAGACCTTGGTTCCGCAAAACGTGTTGTTATTGATAAAGATAACACCATTATCGTTGACGGCGCAGGTAATGTAGAGAACATCAAAGCTCGCGTAGGCCAGATCCGTTCAGAAATCGAAGGAACCACCTCTGATTATGACCGTGAAAAACTCCAGGAACGTCTTGCCAAGATCGTTGGTGGTGTTGCTGTGATCAACGTCGGTGCAGCTACTGAAACTGAAATGAAAGAAAAGAAAGCTCGCGTAGAAGATGCTCTTAACGCAACTCGCGCAGCAGTTGAAGAGGGCATCGTCCCTGGCGGCGGAACTGCTCTTATCCGTTGCATTGCTGCTCTTGAAAACGCAACTGCTTCTGATGATGATGAACTTGCCGGTATCAACATCATCCGCCGTGCTATCGAAGAACCTCTTCGTCAGATAGCTGCAAACGCAGGCCTTGAAGGCTCCGTTGTAGTTGAAAAAGTTAAATTAGCTAAAGACGGAATCGGATTCAACGCTGCAATAGGCGAATACGAAGACCTTATTAAAGCCGGTGTAATCGATCCTAAAAAGGTTACCCGTATTGCACTCCAGAATGCAGCTTCCGTAGCTGGACTTCTCCTCACCACTGAATGCGCTATCGTAGATAAGCCTGTTAAAACTGCTGATGCTGGCATGCCTGCTGGCATGGGCGGAATGGGTGGAATGGGCGGAATGGGTGGAATGGGTGGAATGGGCGGAATGGGTGGAATGTACTAAGCACTCCCTCCAGATCATTCATCGGCTCGCAAACCGATATCAAACCCCCGACAGACATCAGTTTGTCGGGGGTTCTTTTTTTTACAAGCTTGACTGTAAGTATTATCATATATAATATCACCAATATAAAATTTACTAATATATATGGTGAAAAAATATGGATAGTCTAACCTTAGTGGACACAGATATTAAAAGTGATCCTGAGCATTATCATTTTGAAATATGCTTGGATAAAAAAGGAGAGTACCGCTGGGTACTGAAATCAGATAACGGAAATATTATAGCTGACAGCGGAAAGGGATATACCACAAAACAGTCATGTAAAAATGGGATTGCTATTCTCCAGACAATCAACAGAGCTACATCTGTAACAGATACCGGCAAAGCAAACTAAAAACCCCTGACAAACAAAAGTTCACCAAGGGATTTTAGAGATCAGATAAGATTCTACGAAATTCATAAAGAATAACTAAAAATCAAGTTTGATAGCTTTAGATGTATCAGGCTTTTTAACAGTTTTTTTAGGCGCCGCCTTCTTGGTACCGGAAGAACCTCCGCCAAAATTAAGATTGAGAGCCCCATTCGTTGATGAATTTGACGAAGTAGACTGCTTAGCCTTCGCGGCTTTAATCTCACCTGTAGTTGTTCCGGGTTTGTACCCTCTTCCAAAGATCTTAGGCCCGAGCTGGTCAGAAATTTTTTTAGCGTCACGACTAAGAGGATTAAGTTTTAGAGCTGATGCAGCTGCGTCATAGGCTTCAGCATACATTCTCTTTGCAAGAAAAAGTTTAGACTGGCGAACATACAGACTTTCATTTGCGCCAAAACGGCGAACAATATCTTTTATGATAGCAAGAGCTTGATCCTGTTCAGCAAGCATCTCCCACGCAAGAAGTATTAATGTATAAGGACGACTGTCTGTAGGATTTTGCTCTATTGCACGCTCCAAGTATTCAATCCCATCACGGGCAAATCCCGCTTTGACAAATCTTCCACCAACATCCTGCAAAAGTCCGCGTTCTTCAGGAAAAGCTTCTGTTATCCGGCGAAAATATTTCTTAGCTTCTTTAGCATCTTTATTTTCAAGGCATTTATGACCCGTCAAAATATACTTATCAATCTGATTTTTCTGTTTTCTAATTTTATCAATAGCAGCTTTTTCAATAGCATTCTTAATTGTATCATGAATATTCCGAAGAGCCTTTGACAATTTCTTTTCGTGCCCGCGCGTATATTTTAAACCTCGGGGAAGCACACTTTTAAGTTCTTCCATAGCAAGAAGCTGACGAAAAACCTCATCAACAAGAATTCCAATTTCAAATTTTTCACGGCCAAAAACCTGACTGTCTGCCAGTTCATCAAGAGAAATACTCAGCGAAAAAAGGCACCGCAAATAATCCTTACGTTGACCATATGATTTAGCACGAGCAATATTTTCCTTGATACTTTTAGGTGAACTCATACAGACTCTCTCCCTCATAATTCTTTCTAAATAATCTTTTAATTATATAAGCCGGATGCAGGCAAACGGCTTTTAGATAAGGTGTAAATTAACTTATTCAACCAGTTTTAAACATTATAATTGTTTCGCCTCTACAACAACTTGTCAAGCTTCTCAACTATCATAAGGCATAAAGGACATTTTTATGGAAAAAAGAAGAAGTCATTTATCTATATTACAAGATTGACGCCTCACTGCCTACAAGTTAGTTTTACTCCCTTGCCAGAACTCTACTGTTATCAATTGTGACCACAATTTAGCAAATTAACCTTAAACTTATAAACATAAATATGAACATATACTTTTTTATTATTATATTTTCTTTGACTGCAGTTTGCCTGTTAGGCCTTGTTTCCAGACAACTTAACCGTAAAGCTCTTTCTCCGAAGTTACCTGATGAATTCAAAAACATATTTGATGCTGATAAATACCGTAAATCACAAGATTACACTAGAGCCGGTATAGGTTTCGAAAACATATCAAGTACCTCTATGACATTGGTGACGTTACTGTTCATCATCTGCGGAGGATTCAACCTGCTTGATATATGGGCTTTAAATTTCGGATTTGGTGAAATAGGAACAGGACTTATCTTTTTTGCAGGACTTGCAATCCTAAGCGACATTATTTCTATTCCTTTTGCGCTCTACCAGACATTCGTGATTGAAGAAAAATTCGGATTTAACAAAACAGATTTAAAGACTTTTATAATAGATAAATTGAAAGGATATCTGCTTGGTGGAATTCTCGGCGGTATTCTACTCAGTGGAGTACTTCTTTTTTTCAGCACAGCTGGACAATTTGCTTGGGCTTGGTGCTGGTTGTTTATCGTGGTTGTAACGCTTGCAATTCAATACATAGCCCCAACATGGATTTTACCACTTTTCAACAAATTTACTCCGCTTGAAGACGGCGAACTCAAAGACAAAATCGAACATTTTGCCCAGCAAAACGGATTTAAAATTTCAGGTATTTTCATGATTGACGGTTCTAAAAGATCTACTAAAGCCAACGCTTACTTCACAGGATTCGGTAAAAAGAAACGTATTGCCTTATTCGACACCTTGATAAGCGAACTCTCTACAGATGAAATCGTAGCTGTCCTTGCTCACGAAATAGGCCACAGCAAGCTGGGCCATATCCGCAAAATGATCATCATGAGCATCATCAATACAGGCATAGTCTTTTTGCTAATGTCACTATTCCTTGGCAATAAAGAACTGTTTGCAGCCTTTGGGATGCAGAACATTTCAATACATGCAGGTCTTATATTTTTTGCACTTCTCTACACTCCAATCTCTGCCGTTCTCGCTGTTTTCAGTAATGCTAAATCCCGTAAACACGAATTTGAAGCGGATAACTTTGCAGCGGAAACAACCAAGACACCATCTGCACTTATCAGTGCTTTGAAAAAATTATCCGCAAGCAATCTGTCTAACCTAACCCCGCACCCTCTTTATGTATGGTTAGAATACAGTCATCCACCTGTTTTAAAAAGAATTGAAAATTTACATTCACAATAAATTTAACAGATTATTTTGAATAAATTATAAGGACTTCTACGATGCTGCTTGAGGAAGAAAGAAAATTAGTTGTTAAATATGGTTGCAAAATGCTTGAAGCTGGGCTGACAACAGGAACAGGTGGCAACCTGAGTATTTTGAATCGTGAAAAAGGATTGCTTGCCATAAGTGCCAGCGGACTTAACTACTTAGAATCAAGCCCGGCTGATGTAACTGTTATGGATCTTTATGGAAAAATTTTAGATTCAAAAAGGAAACCATCAAGTGAGGCAGGATTTCATACAGCTTTGTACAAAAAACGTTCTGATATTAATGCTGTGGTACACACACATTCTGTCTATGCAACAACTGTAGCCTGCTTGAACATGGAATTGCCTGCTGTGCACTATCTTGTAGGATTTGCCGGTAAAAAAGTTCCACTGGCTCCATATGCAACATTCGGTACACCTGAACTCGCCGACAATGTGACCAATACAATTGAAAACTACAATGCGGTCCTACTTGCAAATCATGGCTTAATTACAGTTGGAACACATATACAAAATGCATTTGACGCTGCCGAAGAGCTCGAACTTATAGCCAGAATTTATATTCAAGCATTATCTGTAGGCACTCCGGTAATCGTTCCTGATACTGAAATGGATAAAGTAATCGAAAAATTTTCAACTTACGGTCAAGCCGGCGGAAAGAAATAGGACACCAATCATCCAATGCAAAACGAAACAATTCGCGCAGTACTTGAAATAGCTTTTCCGCTTATCCTTATAATGGACCCGCTGGGCAATCTACCGACATGCCTAGCAATGCTCAAAGAATTTTCTCCAGCACGCCAAAGAAAAATTCTATTTAGAGAGCTTCTGTTCGCACTGGGCATCATTATACTTTTTATGTACTTGGGAGCCGGACTAATGAAGATGCTTAACATTCATCAGTCAACATTGCGCTTAGCAGGTGGGGTCATTCTTTTCATAATCTCTATGAAAATGGTCTTCCCGCAGCCTGATAATCAAAAAATCACTCTCGAAAAGGACCCTTTCATTGTTCCGATAGCTGTCCCGCTTTTTGCTGGGCCGTCTCTTTTAGCCGCGGTAATGGTTTACGGATCAAAAGGAAACGCTGACATGACGGTGCTCACAGGAGTAATGCTCGCCTGGCTCGTTGCCTTTGGTATTATGATGATAGGACCGACTTTAGCCCGTTTTTTGGGTAAAAGAGGGCTCAGAGCATGTGAAAGACTTATGGGTCTTATTCTGATTCTTCTTTCAGTGCAGATGCTTGAGGACGGGATAGAATTTTATATTAGGAGTGTCTTTACTAATTAATCTTTAACTCAAATACTTATTGATTATTTTTTCTAATGTTTCATTTCGTATAGGTTTAGAAACAAATTCATTGATACCAAGCAAAGACATTTGCTTGGTATCAATATCAGCATCATAGGCACTCATTACAACAATTGGAATTTTCACTTCTCCATCTTCCTCGGCACGAATAGTTTTTGTAGCTTCAAAACCATTCATCTCCGGCATCTGCACATCCATTAAAACAAGATCATATGTGCTCTCTTTTAGGCAGTTTAAAACCTCTAGTCCGGTTGCAGCTGTCCGCACAATACATCCTTTTTTCTCGAGCTTTTTGCGCATCATAAACTGACTGCTGATATCGTCTTCTGCCAACAGAACACATTTCTTTGCGTCGTCAGCACAATTATCAGCCACACCTGTTTTTTCTAAGTTGAATCCAGCCCTAACCTTGAATCCAATTGTAAAACCATTGTCCGCATTACAATAAAGATCTCCACCAAGTTTACGGACCGTTTCTATAAATACATACGAAAGTTGACTGGGATGCGGTCTAACCCCTTTGTTAGAACAATCCCTAACAAAAAAATTAAATTCCGCATCATGCTCAGTTAAGTCAAGAGCTTCAATGCCTGCAACCAATTTAGTCCCTTGCAAAATAGAAACGCCATTTCCTACTAAGCAAAAAATAGCCTGTAAAAACTGACGCCTGCTTCCTGAAATATTTTTCGGAATTTTATTTTCAATAAAAAACTCAATACTTCGGTTTTCAAGTTCTACAGCAGGAATATACATGTCCAAAATTTTTGAAAAAGCTATATTGGAATTAAAAAACGGAAGCTCTTTATCACTTGAGTCCTCGCTAGAAAAATCATGCAAAAAATAATTCAGTGCATCCTTAAATCTTTCAGCAGATTTTAATGCCTTTTCAGCATAAGACTTGGCTCTATCAGGCAATTCTTCTTCAGCGAAAGCTTTTATACTACCGATTATTCCAACAAAAGGAGTTCTGAGTTCATGACACAAGTTGTTTAGTGAATACGAAACATCCAAAGACTTATTCAAGGATTTCCAAACATCATCCACTCTATTCACTTCTATTTCTTTAAATTCTCTGGCGTAGCCTATAATAGCGGTAGGTTCACCTTTATGATTCCGGATCAAAGAATGCTTAACAGAAAATTCCACTTTCCGGCCATGCCTGTCTTCCACTGGAAGCACAAAATTACTATCTTCACCTGTCGTAGCTACATTTGAAATATTGTCTAAAATAACTGAGGAAATCCTAGGTGAAAAATAGTTATTTGCATTACTACCGACACACAGCTCTGGAGTATCTAACCCTGTATAGTCAGCAAAACTACGACTAACTTTCAAATAAGTCCCTTCAAGATCTTCAATAAAAACAGCTTCAGAAAGAATATCCATGACAGCTGTCAAATATCTCTTTTCAAGCTCCAATTTTTCTTCAATCACTTTAACAGCTGAGATGTTCTTAACAGCACCGACTATTCCGATAGCCTTTCCGTCTACATCACAAACAATCTTAGCAGTCTCGGCCAGATGCAAATTTTTCCCATCATCAGTTAAAAAACAAGACTCACTTTCTAGAATTTTACCACCGTCCAACAAGTTTTTAAAAAAAATATTGTGCTTTAAGGAATCTTCACAAAGAGGAACCACAATACTTTGATCTCCATTTTTATATAAATTCGGCAAATCCTTAACTAGAGTCTTAAAAAAGTCATTTGCATAAACACATTTACCGTTCAGATCTGCCCGGTACAATCCGATATCAGAATTGTTTATAATGGTAGAATAAAATTCTTGGTTTTCTAATGCATTGCGCTCCATATCGCGCCTGACACCGGATATTATCAAAATTAAAACAATTATCACTCCAGACAGACAAACAAAGGAAACAACAGGATTATAATTATATAATATTCCTGCTGAAAATGTTGCGATTAAAGATAATGCAAATAAAATATAATAAAGAGTACGCCGCATGACAAAACTATCACTATTTTTACGTGTAATTATTTTTGAGACACAAACTATAAACCATATAAAAATTTATTCAGCTTATGCTTATAAAAAACATTATTTCACTGCATGTTATATAGCAAGTATTTATAATCTTTTAAAGTAAATTATTCAATATACATGACTAGTTTATAAAAGTTTTACTAGTCACAATAGCATGAATGCTAAACTTTAGATAAATAAAAACCCCGCCCCTTTTTGAGGGACGGGGTTTTTGTAAACCTTTACTAATAATTTTGTCTCATTTTTAATATACACAGCAAATTTAAAGATTAAGACTCACTCCTTGATCAGGGCTCACCTCGGGAATAGTCTCAGCAGAAGAATCATGATTTACACTCTTGAGCATAGCAAGTTCTTCAAGTGATAAGATCTTATTAATATCTAGGATTATAACAAATTCATCATCCTGTTTTCCCATTCCACAAATAAAATCAGTCTTAATTGTAGTTCCCATTCTAGGAGGCTCTTCGATCATTCCTTCAGTAAGCTCAATAACTTCCCGAACTGAGTCTGCAAGAGCTCCCATGACGGTACTATCACCGTCAAAAAGCACCTCAACAATAATAATACAAGTATTTACTGTATCCTCAGTCTTGCTCATACCGAATTTAAGCCGCATATCAACAACAGGCACAGCATGACCGCGCAGATTAATAACCCCCCTCATAAACTTAGGAGTTCTAGGAATCCTGGTTATGGGCGTTAACTCCAGCACTTCTCTGACACTTGAGATATCAAGAGCATAAATATCTTTATTTAAAGTAAATGTCAGATATTGATTCATTGTACTATTTTTTTCTTCACTCATCTGTCACCTGTTTTATTTAAAAAATATTAATTAATTTTATTTCAACATAACTTATAGTAATAAAAAAACGAAACTTCATCCAGTCATTATCAGAATTTTTCAAAATCTGAATCTAAAAAATCTCCACTCATATCAAGAGCTACCCCAGATGAGTCTTGTTTTACTATTTTTTTTGTTTCAATAGCTTTGACTTCCTGGGGTTTACGGACTGTATGACGGGGCTCCGGCAAAGATTTTCTTTGCACTGAGACTTTTCCGGCACTCTTGAAGAAGCTCATTACCTGCTGTAACTGCTCTGCCTGACTAGATAATTCTTCTGATGTAGACGCCATTTCCTCAGAAGCTGAGGCATTCTGCTGAGTAACTTGATCAAGTTGCTGAACAGCTTTATTAATTTGTTCTGATCCGCTCAGTTGCTCATTACTTCCCGCCGCAATTTCCTGAACTAACTCTGAAGTTCGCTTGATATCCGGTACTAACTGATTAAGCATTTCACCGGCTGTTTCAGCAACGCTTACACTTGTAGAAGACAGATCTCCAATTTCACCAGCGGCTTCACCGCTTCGCTCAGCAAGCTTTCTCACTTCTGCTGCAACCACAGCGAATCCCTTACCATGTTCTCCTGCCCGGGCAGCTTCAATCGCAGCATTCAAAGCGAGTAAATTTGTTTGACGTGCTATTTCTTCAATTATAGATATTTTTTCCGCAATATTCTTCATTGCAACAACAGCTTTAGTTACAGCAACTCCGCCTTCTTCGGCCTGCTTTGCAGACTGCAAGGCAATTCGTTCTGTTTCATGTGCATTTTCAGCATTTTGCCTAATATTTGCGGTCATTTCTTCGATTGATGAAGAGACTTCCTCTACATTAGCAGCCTGCTCAGTTGAAGATTCCGAAAGGCTTTCTGCAGTCGCTGATAATTCCTCACTTCCTGAGGCTACATTCTCAGAAGACATACCAACCTCTGTTACAACTGATGACAGTTTATTGACCATGTCATTCAAAGCTGCTGCAAGATCTCCCATCTCATCCTTTTGGTCTATATCCAAAGTTTGTGTAAAATCACCTTTAGCCATAATTTGCGCAAAAGAGACCCCTTTATTGACAGGTCCGGTAATTCCTTTTGTCAAAAAGAAAGCGGTTACAATTCCAATTAAAAAAGATATACAGGCAACAGTCATCAACATGATATTAGAAAATTTCATCTGATTGAGCATTTTTGCGTTTTGATCTGTACGGGCACTCTGACATTCACTTGCAGCTTTACGAGCAGTAACAACCATTTGTTTCTCAGCCTGAACTTGTGACTGCATCAATTTAGTATAATTTATAAAATCTTCTTCATAGTTCGTCACTGCCTTTAAAACACCCTGAGCAAGCCCTATATTTTGCTGATTTACAAAACTACCGCTCATATCTTTCACGAGCTTAACAATATTTGCCATATCACTTTTAACCATGTCTAAGTACTTAGTGTCAGAAGAAATTATATATTCTTTTTCATTTTTTCTAACTGTAATAAACCATTTAATCGCTCTACTGGCGTCATCTGCTTTTTTAAGTTTATTAGCGATGTCCATTTGACTTTTTTGATAAATATTACCAACCTGATTAATTTTTCCACTATTCAATGAGCTTATAATCTGTGACTTTGTATCAGTCATTATACTGCTTAACTGTGTTTTCAAAGCAAATCTAACTTGTTCAAGTTCTTTAAGAGCTAAGCGCGCTTCATTGCGCATCAGCTCCATAACTTTCTTACGTTCAGTTGCAAGTAGAACATATTCGGCAAAAGCTTTATCGTATTTTACTACGGCTTCACTTACTGCAGACATTTGATCATGATTGATTTTCTGAGTAAATGTTTTGTCTGTTTCTTCTATCTCAGTCTTTATGTCCGCAATTTTTTTTTGATGTTCTTTTAAATAACTATCATCCTTGCGCAACATATAATTCTTTTCAATAATCCTTATTCCAAGCAAGGTCTTAACCATAATGTTAACATTATCAGCCTTTTCAACACGCTCCTTAACACCTGTCATTCCATTAAAACCTACAAATGCCATTATCGCAGTCAAGAAAATCATCAACGCAAAACTGAGCCCTAGTTTTAATCCTAATTTCATATTTTTTAACATACCAGCCCCCTTAACTACTTAAATATTCCAAACACTACTCTAAAGAACAGAGCCTTAAACCTTCTGTTTATTGCGTTAAACACATTATACGACCACTCCTTCTCTTGTTATTATAAGTATACCTAAAAATCATATAACATAAAAAAACTCCTCACGATACATTCGTAAGGAGTTTTTTTGCAAAACCAGTGATTGAATAGCCACGTAATAATAATTACATTTCCAAATAATTTCTCAGTACTTTTAAAGTCTTTTCCAATATTTTTTCAATATCCGGCAAATATTCATTTACTTTCTCAAGGTGATTTTGCCTTGCGGCTAGTTCTATGTCTTCTGCAATTTCAGCAATTTTCTCAGCACGAATTGTTGCTGAAATTCCTTTAAGAGCATGAGAATATTTAATTATTAGATTCTGATTATTTGTCTTAGTAGCTTCTGATAGAGCCCTCAACCTTGCCGGGGCATCTGTCAAATAAACATTAAGTATTTCGGCTCCAAGTTCCCTGTCACCACTAAGATGATCGAAAAATGCCTGTTCATTGAAAAATTCACACGCCATAATATATCTCTACTGTTTGCAATAAGTTATTTATACTCTCGTCAGTTAAGCCTCAGCTTAAGATTTAACACATATTATTTAATTTAACTATTTTTAAATATGCTTTTATTTCTGATTCGATTTTACGCCACCAAAACCTCTGCCGCCCTGCGGCTATAGCTTTTTTCTCAGAATGACAAAGCTCAGTAAGCCCCTCAGACAAACGAAATATTTTCAAGCTAACTATTCCAAGCTCAGTGCTTAGTCTCCAGTCATCAGGATAATGCAAAGATAAGTGTGACAAAAAGGCAAGGCGCATTGATTCGGCCCCGGCTATTCCTGTAAACAAAGCATCAAGTCGTTTATATATTTCTAAATTCTGCGGATCTAACCTAAGAGCTGAAAATAAACATTGACTCGCACATGTCGGTATATCTTTATCTTCATTAAAAGCCACACCACGCATCATTGAAATACCAATTTTAGAAAGCTCCCGCCCCCAAAGCATCAATAAATGGACATGATCGCGAGGAGTTTCAGGGCTATTTGATTGAATCTTTGTAATATATCTTAACCAGAAATACCTAGCTAAGTCCCAATCACCCATTTTGCTACTGCCAATTGATGCTGTCATATTCAAAAGAGCATCGTCTACTCCAACGGCATTACCTATATATGTTTGCGCTATCTTTAAAAACTCACTGGTCATATTTCCATTAGCAAAAATACGGAGTAAAGTAGTATCCTTAGAGACACTTGGATTTGACCTCATTAAAGATATTATTACTTCTTTCCATGAAACATCAGTGTCTCCGGCAGAGGCAAGCGCAGCTTGGATCTGGATATACAAAAAATTATTATCTGATTCATCGATTATGCGAGGGGTTAAATGCTGCGCAAAATCCAAAATGCTATTAACCCTGTTAGCAGGCATATGTTCACGCAAAACACGCTCATAAGCAGCAAGTCCCATTTCGGCGGCCAGCATAGGATTGCCCCGAAATCTATCAAGTATATCTTTCAGTTCAAGCACATCATTATATACAGCGATGTCTTTACCTATTTCAAAAAGTTCTCCAAGCTCATCATCTACAAAGGGCGTAACCACGGCGCATCCGCAGGAACATGCTTCGAACAGTCTAAAATTAACTTCACCGAAAATAGCCTCGTTAGGAACAATTTTGGTTTGCTTATATAAAGACATCATTTCAGAATAATTAAGTCCATTCACAAGATTCAAATTATAGTTGGCTCTCAAAAAATCAACAAAGAGCTTTCTGGAAGGTCTCTGCGATGAAACTCTTCCTACAAAAGTTAAATCATGCTTACGCTTCGTGTATGGGATAAGTCCCTGATCAGTTCCGGTTTCCGGACCAAGTCGGCACCCCATCCAAGGAACCCAGCAAATTTTAGCGGTACAAACTTTTTCAAGAGATGAAATATATTTCTTCTGAGTTGTCAGCACTCCGTCAAACATTGATCCATACAAACCATGCCAATGCATATTCATATGAGTATCAACTGACCAGAACAAACGGACGCAATCAATTGAAGCCAACCCGTTTAAAAAAACTCTGCAACCAAGCGATTCCTGCTGCAAAAGTATATCTGGAGAAAACTCAAGTTTCTCCAACTCATACAAAACATTCACTTCACGTTCCGTAGTATAAAGACAACGGACATCATGGCCTGCATCTTTAAACGCATCAACCATAGGTTTACGACAATTTATTAAAAACAACTTCTTCATATATTGTTTCTATACCCCAATGCTCATTAACTTAAAAGCCGCCTCTCCATACGGAAAGGCGGCTTTCTTAAATCAATGAATGAGTCCGAGTGGACTAATGTCCGGCAGGAGCAGCTCCGCCGTCTGGATGACATCCGGCGCAAGTTACAGGGCCTTTGTCTTTTTTGATGTGACAATTAATGCAAAGCTTGTGATAAGCGTTACGGAGACTTGTTTTACCTGCTTCAGCTTTAACCTGATGGCAAGATGAACATGACTGATCTTCCGAGCTTTCATCTTCAACAACCTTTCCGTCTTTCCATACATGATGACAGGTTGCGCAATCTTCAATACCAGCTTTTTCATTATGCATATCATGCATGAATGGAGCCGCAGGTCTTTCTGGATGAATAAAAGCGGGATCCTTCAGGAATGTTATTTCATCCTGAGAGAATGCTGGAATCATATAGAGAAAGACACATGCGACAACCGCCGCGACAGTTAATACTCTTTTTAACATTGTAATCTTCCCCCTATTCCACTTCAGGCTTTTCCATCAGATCATAGATAAGATCGCCGAAGAATTTAATATCCATGCCAAGTTCATAGTAATGGACTAAATCTTCAAGCCCACCGTGGCAGTTATGACAAGGCGCAAGGATAGTCTTAACGCCAGTGGCTTTTAACTGCTCAGCCTTAATCCTGTTACCTTTCATACGGACATTCTTAAATGGAGGTCCGCAGTTGATAACACCGCCACCCGCCGCACAGCAATAGTTGTGCTCAAGGTTAGGATGCATTTCAACCACATTATCGCAAAGTGCGTGAGCAAGTTTGCGGGATTGTTCCATCAAGCCGCGTCCGCGAATGATGTTACAAGGATCATGTATAGTAATTGGTTCTTGGAATTTTTCACGAATCTTAATTTTGCCAGAACTGATAAGTTCCCAGAAAAATTCAACAGAATGAACAACCTCAATGGGATACATTTCCCATCCATCCCAGCGGTTACCCTGATCATAAATGGAACGGAATGCGTGTCCGCACTCACCCATAACAATCTTTTTAACCTTGAGATCAAGAGCTGACTCAAAATGAATTTTCTTTAAACGTCCCATCATTTCATAATCACCGGAGAACATACACATATCAGAGTTGTCCCAGCCCGGTGAAGTAGGCATAGTAAAATCAACACCAGCTGAATTCATAATAAATGCAGCCTGATAAATCAGCTGAGTACGGAATTTAGGTTCCGGAGCAATAACTGAATAGTATATCTCAGCGCCTTCCTTATCTAAAGGAATGCGAAGTTCCGGCATTTCGTCTCTGGCTTCATCTTCCTGCCACTGCAGGGTATCAATCCACTCATCATCTTTAAGCCACATCTGGTTCATTGTAGCTGCATGACTGTGAGAGGTATCCTGAATATACTGAGGAGTTACGCCTAGTTTGTGACACATACGTCTCACAACACTCATGATGTAACCCGTATCAATTCCAAGTGGACAATAATGAACACAGCGGCGACAGAGGTTACATTCTGTATATGCAATCTGGGCCATCTGGTAGACGAACTCAGGTGTTACTTTGCAATTATTGCGCAAGATTTCGCCCATTGTCTGATGAACCTTACCTGCGGGAGAGTAGGATGGGTCACCATCATGGGACATATAATAATGGCAGGCTTCGGAACACATACCGCAGCGCATGCAGGTTTCTGCATACAGCCTCAATTTTGCTCCGGTCTCTCCTTCGAGAACCTGCTTAAGAACTGTTTCGATGCGCTCAGGTGTCAGACGGGACACGCCCCGCTCGAGCCCGGCATCCTTAATTTTCCTATCGAATGTCATTTCAATACTCCTTGTGGGGATGTGGTTACCAATCCTTTGAGTGGCGGACTCCGCCGAACTCTGATCCCATGTAAGCTCTGGTGAACACACCGAACAGCATGTGACTGAGTCTGGAGAAAGGAATGCTGATCAGCATAATTTCTCCGCAAAGGATATGTAGTATAAGCATTGCCTTGGGGCTTCCAATCTGGTGATATGCCAGAATACCGAAAAGAAAAGTTAAAGCTGGAATAGTCAAAGCTACCCAGTCCTTACCGGTAGTCAGGAAACGTACATCACGCTGCAAAAAGCGGCGCAGTCCAAAATAAACGCAGCAAGCTACGAGCACAATGGCCATGATGTCGGCAACTGTATCTGGGAGAGTCGGCCACGTAATGCCGAAAAACTGATCCCAGAGGACCACGTGTCCCAAAAGGAACAATGGAACAATGACAAGACAGATGTGAAAAACAAAAGTTACCAGAGCTGTATAAGGATTGCTCTGCCAACCAAGGGTTCCTACAGGATTGAGCCAGTGCAGAATAGAACGCATTCCGAACTTGAAACTCATATAGTGCAAGGACGAACCGTCCTTCTTTTTAGCAAGCTGGTACATTGAAACCATCTTGTATATGGAACCTAAAACAAACACGCCCCAAGCGATCCACGCCAGAGGGCCTACTACGAATGCATAAAAAGAGTTCATGCGTATTGCCTCCGGCTGTTAGAAATCACTTACGTCAGCTACGATGCGGACAAACTTTCCGCCATCAATAGCACGGATAAGCACCTTGGTTGAACATGGGCTGAAAATTGGTTCCCAGCATTGTTCAAAGTCCTGGCCATAAGGTTTTCCATCAAGAACAACGGTAAAGCGTCCATTCTTTTCAACCTTAGCAGCCACTTTGCTACTGTCAGGACTAAAAACAGGTTTCCAAGCCATAGCATAAGAATCGTTCCAAACTTTTCCGTCACACATTACTGTGTAAACATAATCAGTTTTCCCGAGAGCTGCTGCGCGGTTACCATCAGGGCTTACAGCCATATCGAGAACAACAGGAGCAGTCACACTCCAAGGTGTTCCATTAACAGCTAAAGTAAACTTACCAAGTGAAGTAGCGACAATGGCCCAAAGCTTACTGCCATCTTCGCTGAACTGCTGATGCCAACACTGAGCGAACTCAGCCGGCCAGATAATTTCTCCGTCCTGAGCCATACCCCATTTCCCGCCGAGACGGACAGGAGCAGCGACTGCTCCACTAACAGGATTGAAACAAGGATCCCAGACGCACTGAAATTCTCGCTGCCAGATTTTTCCGTCAACAGCGATAGTGTAATCGTAGAGTGACTTTCTAATCTGACAAGCTACTTTCTCACACTTTGCATCGAATACGGGAGTGTAACAGTTCATGAAAACTCTGTCCCAAGCTTCACCATTCACAGCAATGGAATAGATACCTTTTTGAAAGGTTTCGATATCAGCCTGAGCAAGAGGTGCAACCTGAACAACAGCGGCAGTACTTTTGCCGTCGCTTCCAAGTGTAAAATTGTTAGCATTGGCAAACAGATTTTCCCAGAGAACACCGTCAGCTCCCATGCCGTATTCTCCGTCCTGCTGAACAGCACAGACAATAGAACCGTTGGAACCGAACATAGTGCTCCAGATATAGCCATAAGTTTCCGGCCAATGTTTGCCGTCAACAGCTAAAGTCCATTCACCATCCTGCTGAGTAATACCGGTCAGTCTGCCGTCAGGAGAAAATTTAAGGTAGAAAACCCGTTCATATCTCTCTTCCCACTCTTGACCGTTAACGCAAGCAGTAAAATCCCCATCGCTTGTCTTTACGACTGCCCCGATCTTCTCTCCGTCGGCACTAGCGTGAAATTCTTCCACCCACTCAAATTTAGTGGACCAAGAGCTAATGTCTTGGACCTCTCGCCTACCGGGATTCCAATCCCACGTGGACGCATTAGGCATCTTATGCCTCCTCATTCCGAAAATCTGGTGTGTCCGCCAACACTTCCAAATCACGCTCGGTTTTTCGGGTGCCACGCACCCTGTTTTCTAACCAAATTTAGTCACATCTCTTGGTTTAAACTAAGTCACCACATAAGCTCAAAGACCTCTCTGAACTTATAACTGGTGGTTAAATCGCATATTTTACAGATCAGGACAATAGTAACTATGAGGATTGTTTGTCTAATTATTCACAATAAAAAAGGATAACCATAGTTAAGCTCTACAATTATCCTCAATATAAACCTTTATAAAACAGCAATTTAACCATTTTAAACCTATCACCAAACACATAATTACAACCATAAATTAAGAAGGTATATATTTTTATTCCTACTATAGCAGTAGGTTTTTATAGTTCCAATTTATCAAAAATATAGTCATAATCCAATTCTGAGTTAACGAGGCTGGCTCCGTGATTAATTTTAATCATGTCCCTTAACTTATAACTTTCCTGAATTGCTTCCATTTTTTTGGCAACCGAATATGTATCATCACGCACTACAATAACGGGAATTTCTAGGACTTCAGAACGGGTTAAAATTATATCATTAGGGTAAAGATTACCAGTTAGAATAAGACACGGACAGTTCCCTTCCAGAGCGACAAGCTGCACGTCAGCCCTGTCGCCACCGACAATTACGGCTGAATTTTTATGCCGTCTGAAATGGGTAATGAAGTTTTCGACTTGCATGGTTCCGATTAAAAAATTCTCAACGACTCTGTCCGCTTTTGCATGTGCAGAAATAATTTTTCCAAACAGACGCTCTGCAAGATCGCTGACTTTGATCGCTCCCATAAGAGGATCACGCGGAATTATACCGAGAATTCTAACGCCTTTTTTCTCAAGAAAAGGAATAAGCAGAGATTTAAGTTCATCCATATAGTGATCCGGCACATCATTAAAGACTACCCCGAGAAAATCATCGCCGAGATCTCTTTGAACACGAAGAACATAGTCATACTTGAGTTCCTTGGAATAGCGGTCAATCAGGATTGTTTTTGCCCCGAGAGCTCCAGCCACATCAGGCCCACTTACTCCGCAATAATTACCAGAGCTCAAAAAGCTTCCTGATCCGCCTATAATCATAACATCTTTGTCCTGACTGAGTTCCGCGTATGATTCTATAATTTTAGGCTTCAAATCTCCGAGATCTTCAGTAAAAGCTTTTATTGTGAAATCTCTTGTAACTAGTACAGGGGTAACTTTTTCAGGGTCCTGTTCAAGTCCCAGCACTTCTTGAATAAAGGCGGCATCGGCATCTCCCGGCCTGTTTCCATCCATATGCGGAACAGCCCCTACAGGTTTCATATAGCCAACATTGAAGCCACTGTTGCGAAACTTCAATCCTAAAGACATGGCCAAAAGATTCTTACCCGAGTATCCGGTTGTAGAACCTATATAAATACCTACCATTTATGCCTCCTTTGAAAGGTCGTCATCAACACTCAAACCTGATTCTTTACTGTCAGATGGAAGTTTGACTATCGTCATGTGAGCATCAGCAACCAACGCTTCGTCAGAACTTACAAGTACAGGATTAAATTCAGCTTCATATATTTCAGGAAAATCATCAGCCAGACAAGACATTCTTATCAAAACATCTGTTATCGCATCAAAGTCGGCAGGTTCACCACCCCTGACGCCTTTAAGCAACATGTACGAACGAATTTCACGCACCATTTCAGCCGCATCCTCAACAGAAAGAGGTGTAAGGCGGTACGAAATATCTTTTAACACCTCAACGTAAACACCACCAAGTCCAAACATCAACAGTGGTCCGAACTGTTCATCACGCTGAAAACCTATAATGATTTCACGTGCATCCTTTGAAGCCATTTGCTGAACAAGACATCCCGCAATATATGCATCAGGTTTAAGTCGCTGAGCTTCAGCCGTAATCTGCCAAAATGCATTACGGACTTCATCCTCAGTATTAAGATTAAGCCAGACTCCGTTTACATCAGACTTATATGAAATGTCCGGAGAAGCAATCTTAAGAACTACCGGAAATCCCAATCTCTTAGCCAAGGCTACGGCTTCATCTCCACAGCGGGCCAAATCAGAGTCAGGACTTGGTAACCCATATGCTGTAACAATATCACGAGCCTGAAACTCCACGAGTTCTGAGCGACCTGAGCGTAACGCGGAATCAACAATCTCTCGTGCGGCGTCATAATCGCGATCAGGTGTTTCAAAAGTTCGTAAGGCTCGGCCTTTCCAAATCGCATATTTGTACATGCTGTCCATAGCCCTGACAGCCTGCTTAGGAAAGTCATAAACAGGAACGCCAGCTTTTGAAAAAATACTTCTTGCCTCTTCACTGTTCTTGCGTCCCATTAAACAGCAAAAAACAGGTTTACTGATTTCAGAAGAACAAATCGCAATGGTTTCAGCAACTTCCGTTAAGTTCATATTATCTGAAGGTGAAACAATGACCAGCACACTGTTAATAGCCGGATCAAGACCGATAAGTTTTATAGCTTTGCAATAATGTCCTGCATCGGCCTCCCGTAACAAATCAACTGGATTATAAATTGATGCGTAGCCAGGTAGCATTGGTTGCAATTCCGCAATGGTAGCTAAAGAAAAAGAAGGCATACGCAGGCTGGATTCTCCGCACGCATCAGCTGCGAGAATGCCGGGACCGCCTGAATTTGTAATTATACCTAAATTCGGCCCTAGAGGTAATTCCTGACATGAAAAAGCGTTAGCCAGCTTAAACAGTTCTTCCAGCCTATCAACTCTGATAATCCCTGCCTGATGAAATGCCGCGTCGCATGCCTGATCTGAACCGGAAATAGCTCCGGTGTGGGATGATGCTGCTCTGGCTCCGGCAGCAGTTGTTCCTGATTTCATCATGATAATAGGTTTTTTCATGGAAACTTTGACGGCCTGTTCCATAAAACGGCGCCCGTCAGTAATATTTTCCACGTAACCTAAAATGACTTTTGTTTCAGGATCATTGCCCAGATACTCAATCATTGAAGATTCATTAAGAACAGGCTTATTCCCGAGGCTAACAAACTTTGAAAACCCGATTTCATGTTCTAAAGCCCAATCTAGTACAGCTACACATAATGAACCAGACTGCGAGAAAAAAGCAGTTGTTCCGGTCAACAAAGTACCGGATGCAATAGAGGCATTTACGTTTGCGGATGTATTTATAAATCCCAGACAATTCGGGCCAAGTAAATAAATACTATTCTTTTCTGCAAGTTCTGAAATTTGTTTTTCAAGTATCCACCCTTCGCGACCGACTTCACGAAACCCGGCTGAAAGGACTGCAACCGAGCGGACACCTATTTTAATCAGATCATTTACCGCGCTCAGCACAGCTTCTCTTGGGACAGCTATTACAGCTAAATCCACAGGATGATCTATTTCGGATATACTTTTATAAACTTTCAGACCACAGATTGTCCCGCCGCGGGAGTTCACCGGGCACAGCTCTCCCTTGAATCCTGCACTTTGAAGATTAGTAAGAATCGTATTTCCGATTTTACCGGAAACAGCCGAAGCGCCCACAACGGCAATTGATGATGGAGTGAAAAGACTATCCAAACTTTCTCCCGAACCCCCTTTAAAATTTATAAGGGGTGATGTGCGTTTCCTGAGGAAAATGATACGTTAGCAAAACTTATTTCTGCTGAAGTTTTAACTCGTCCAGTTTAAATTTGACCATTTAATCCTAACAGAAAATGAATATAGTCAGAGTACGGTGGTCATTGCAAGAATTGAACGCACACTTTACTGCTAGAATATGAGAAAAATTTAAAAAAAACTTAAAAACACCCTTCCCATTCAATATATTAAAAAAATAACTCCACAACGAACAAATTCGCAAGCAACATCTGGAATATATAACCTTTGGAAAGATTACGACACTTCAAATGTTGCTATTTTTCACTCAAAAGACACAATTAAAATCTTTTTTACAACCTGAGTTAGGATAAATAGAGACCTTCAGAAAACATAATAAAAACATAAGTAAAGAATTTCTTGATTTTTATTACTGAATATGAACCATTGCCCTTGGCTCAACTTTGATGATAATATATTTTAAAGTTATGAAGCTGGGAAATAGCCCAAATATTCCTTAGCAATCTGTATTCAATTAAAGTGAGCCCGAAGCATGAATATGGTGAAAAAAGACCAGATGGCAGAAGAAAATTTCTGTTCAATATCAAGTGATATTTTCAAATTTCTTCCTAAATCAGGACTTCCCTTCTGCTTATACAGGATGAATCCGCAAACAGGAAATTTTTCTGCTGCGACAACCCCTGGAAAAACAATTGTCAGCGCAGACAAAAAAAGAATATTCAAAGAGTGTAGCAAAGATCTTATTTTCATAAAAAACACCGACATTGCTGATTGTCGACCTTATTTTTGTGCTAACTTAGAAACAGTCATTGCTGACATGGCGAACTCTATCTCTGAGGAAGACATGGCATTGATTATTGTTGAAGCACTCAAAGAGGCTTCCAACAAAATTTTCAAAGATTCTATCAAAAAAAACTTTCCCGATTTCTACTCTACACTGCTCGCTGCCGGAGAGCTTATGCACGACAAACCTAATATAATCTGGCACATAATTCCGCACTTAGATAAGCAGCACTCACTTACCAACAAATCAATTTCAAACGGAATCATAGGCGCAGGAATATGCCTGCATGGCAGAGAAGGTAAGCCAGACCTTGATTCTTTCATAGAATACCTTGTAGCCCTGTTTCTTTGTGATGTAGGAATGAGCTGCCTGCCTGACTTTGTACTGGGCAAAGAATTTTCGTTAAGCATTGATGAACAAAAACGCATACGTAATCACCCCATCAGTTCCGTTGAAATTCTAAGCATGACAAAATCTCTTACTAAAACATCTCTTAGAGCTATCCTTGAACATCATGAAAGAATGGACGGATCAGGATACCCGCGCGGGGTTACGAGCGAAAAAATTTCATGGCTTGGAAAACTGTGTGGCGCTGTGGATTCTTTTGTGGCAATGACAATGATTAGGCCTGGTAAAAAGTGCATGACAACTGTCGACGCTTTAAAAGCACTATACAAAGAGTCATATTTATATGACCCCAATATTATTTATGCTCTCGAAAAAGTTACCTACAGAGAATAAAATAAGCGCAGCTATTTTAGCTGGCGGAGAAGGAAGTCGCATGGGGCACAAGGACAAATCATGCCTTGAGATTTCCGGTGAAAAAATAATCAGCAGAATTATCCGTCAATTATCAGAACTTTTCAGCGAAATTTTTGTCATTACCAGAACTCCTGAAAACCACCCGAATTTAAATATCAGACTTGCCGGCGATATCTATCAGCAACGCAGTTCTCTTACAGGGGTGCATGCTGCATTAAGCCACGCTAAAACGGAACATGTTTTCATTACTGCCTGCGACTCACCTTTCTTGAATAAAAATCTCGTTACAAAACTAATCTCATTATTGGATCCATCTGATGACGTTTTGATACCAATTCGCAACAACAAACGATACGAACCACTTTGCGCTGTATACTCAAAACGCTGCCTTCCATTTATTGAAAAAAATCTTGATAACGGAATTCTTCAAATCATCAGATTCTTCCCAGAAGTAAAAGTTCATACTGTTGAAGTAGAAATTCTCCAGCAACACGATCAGGATCTCGAATCATTTATCAATGTAAACACGCCGGAAGAACTCAGCAAGGCATGTAAGAGAGCTGTTAAATGCAACATGAACTAGAAAAAGAAACAATGTTTCCGAAAAATATCACCCGTCAGGAATGCTTAAAAATTCTTCTGAAAGAGATTGCGCAAGTTGCTGAAGAAACTATTCCTGTGACAAATTGTTGCGGGCGCGTTGCAACTCAGACCATTTACAGTGATACGTCTATGCCCGAACAGGACAGATCTGCAATGGATGGTTTCGCGCTCACAGCCGACAAAACATTTTCAGCGACAATTGACGCTCCTGCGGTTTTCACAGTTTCAGGTGAAATACGACCGTCATCCGCCAGGGCAAAGAAAATACGAATAAGCAGCAGTATTAAAATTCTGACCGGAGGAATAATTCCGCAAGGTTGTGACTGCGTTATTCCATTTGAGCAGGTTAAAATTTCAGGCGATACAATTTCAGTACCTTCTCCAGTTAAGAAAGGATCTTTCATTCGTCCCGCAGGTTCAGATGTAATGCGAGGAGAAATGCTCGTTGCTGAAAACACTCGTATTTCAGCTTGTACAGCAGCCCTCCTTGCATACGCTGGAAAACATCATATCCGCGTTCGCAAAATGCCTGAAGCCTCCGTATTAGCAGTGGGCAATGAACTTTGCAGCCCGTCTGAAACAGGACCGGAAGGTTTGATACCTGCCGACAACCTGATTTTAATGAAAGGATTGTGTGAAGGGGCTGGAACAGCAGGGGTTGTCATATCGACCTGTGAGAATTCACCGGAAGCCATTGCTAAGGCAGTTAAAAGAAACAGTAAATCGAACCTTATCATCACCACAGGCGGAACCGGACCGGGTAATAGAGATTTTGTTTTTAATTCAATAAAAAATGCTGGAGGAATTCCGCTTTTCAAAGGATTATCAATACATCCTGCTAAATCAATCTTTGCGTTTAAGCTGGAAAACACCACGATTTTAGGACTTCCCGGCCCTCCAAATGCAGTTCAATTGGCTTTCCATACTATTATAAAACCTACTCTAAATATCCTTTCAAGACTACCAGAGGTATTCAGCACAACGTTAGCCACACTCGAAACCTCTGTAAAAGGAGCCAAAGGACGTGAAAAATTTATTCCATGCCTGATTACCGAAAAAAAAGGATTCATTAAAGCCAACCCGCTCGACAGCCGCAACATATCAACAAGAAAATTAATGTGCAGTGCAAATGGCATAATTACAATTCCACCGGATTCAGAAACACTTGAAGCAGGTGAACTTGTCGAAGTTATCAAATCGTCTTAAACGATTAATCATTATTTTTATAACCCCTTACTCACATTCATCCTTCCATCATTAAAAAAGATTTGTTATCATAACAGTAACTTGTTTGTTACATTATCGGGAGTACTTTAAGTAATATCACCTGTACTCTTGCATCATGAAAGCAAAACGACAGGAGAATCATGCAACATTTCCAGTTGTACTTCGCGGAACACATTGAAATTATTTTTTAGGCGATTCTTTAGAATCGCCTTTTTTATTTTAAAAAAAAACTACAACCGAGTTGAGGTCTTATGGGACAGAAGAACTTTGTATTAGACACAAATGTGCTTATTGAAAATCCTAAATGCATTGCAACTCTTAGAAACGGGGTGGAAAACAAAATTCACATCCCGTACACCGTACTGACGGAACTGGACAAACTTAAGCGGGACCCCCGTGTCGGACACATTGTAGCGCAGGCAGTTAAATTAATTTTAAACGATGACCTTCTCACTGTCTTCAGGCCCGAATTTGCAGAAACACTTACAGATGGTACAGCCGATGACCGCATACTTAAAGAAACATTCCACAGTGAAATTGAAGAACCTATTCTCGTAACAAATGATCGCATCCTTCAAATTAAAGCAGGTTTATACAATCTGAAATGTGAAGGATACAAAGATTCCAACCCGTTCCGTTCTGACTCTCAACTGTACACTGGATTTATTGAAGAAGGTGAAGCCCCCATTACCAACTGCTTTCGCTGGGAAAACGGTACACCTATTTTTTATGGAGCAGACGGAAATAAACAAATATCATACACACACAATGTATGGGGTGTTAAACCTAGAAACATTTATCAAAATCTTGCTCTTGAACTGATGCTTAACAATGACATAAATCTTGTCTCAATTCAGTCAGAAGCTGGATACGGAAAAACATTTCTAGCTTTAGCCTCGGCCTTATACTTAGCTCTTGAAAAAAAAGATAACCCATATGAAAAAGTTTATCTGGTGAAACCTATTTGGGAAATCGGTGCAAAAATGGGTTTTCTGCCCGGTAATGTAGAAGAAAAGATGCAACCTTACACACGTTATATAAAAGATTTAGCGGTAAAATTGCACGAACAACGACCAGCAAACAGAATTTTTTTAGACAACGATTCTGACCAATACCGCTTTAACCAAAAGAAATTTGAAATTCTACCTATAGCCTATATTCGAGGCATGAACCTGGACAACTGTATTGTAATAATCGATGAGATGCAGAACATGTCTCGGGCAGAAGTCCGTGCCATGCTTACGCGTATGGGGGAAGGGGTCAAATGCTTATGCCTTGGAGATACCCGGCAGGTTGACAACCCATATCTCAATGAGAGCAACAACGGACTCAACTGGGTAGTCAAGAAGCTTAAAAACAATAAAGAATACGCACACATGGTCCTTAAAGGTGAAAAGTCACGAGGACCGATTACGGATATGGTGATCAAAAGCGGCCTTTAAATTTCTTACCCAAAACCAAAAAGGTCTGACTACAAGTAGTCAGACCTTTTAAAAGTCATTTTAACATACATAAAATATTAATCTTTTTTGAAAAGTCTCAAAAGTAGATCGTCCAAATTATGACCGTTATCTATTGCGAACTCAATTTCTTCTTCAAGTTCAGCTGCTCCGGCTTTAACATCGGAAACAGTACAATCCATATTTAAAGCAACCTCTTCAGGAGGAATACTATATCTAAAGCAAAGATAGTACAAAACCCGTCTGGCAAGAGCTGCATGGTCAGTTTGCTGTTCCATCATCTCTCTGAAAGTAACGGTAAAAGCTTCTAAAACAGCGTCCAGAATTGAATCAAATGATTGATCTTCAAGTTTAATCTCAGGTAAAGCTTCTTCCTCATTCAGATCGGGAAATTCAGTAGGACTTATTCCGTACCGATTATGAACAATATTTTTCATTCGATTAATACTGTTCAAGATATCTTCCACAGCATAATATGCTGTTACATCCGTAATGAATTCAGTCTCTTCCAGCTCACCTTTTTCATTATTCTGAAGAGCTATAGTAACACCCACTTCAGTGGAAAGAACTTCCTGAGCCGCATCTTTTATTGTTCCTAAAAGATGCTCTTGTACCCAATTCATCACAAATTCATTAGGCGCAGTAATTTGGACTACACCATCTTCATATCTGGCAGAAAGGGGATCTACCCATACTTTTACCAGAACAGGATTAATGCGGACCTTTAATTTTTTCTTAATCGAGTGCCACAAATCGGAATTCATTTCCTACCCCTGAAAGTTTCGTTTCAGTTTAAAACAAGGGGGCTGGTCTTACGATAAATCAACGCCGGATGCAATGAATATCCTTAAAGCAAAAAAACAAAAACTGTGAACGTATTACTATGGTGTCAAGCGAGCGACAGTATCCTGCAACTGCCTTCCAAGAGGAGTTTGTAAAGAAATTTCCCGTTCAATATTAGTGATGCCTTTAATCACTGTTGAATGCCTGCGACCGAGTCTTACTCCAATATCTTTCAAGGAGAGTTCAGTATATTTGCGAGCGAGGAAGAAAGCTGTATTTCTGGCTAAAACAATCTGACGTTTCCGGCTTTTGGAGCGAAGCTGATCAGCTGAAAGGTCATAAGAACGACAAATGTGCTCAACAATTGAATCATAACTTGGGTTTTTATTTGTAACAGAATAATTTTCAAGAACCTGCCAAGCCAGTTCCTGTGTCAAATTTCTATTAAGCAACCTTGCTTTGAGCACAAGGTTCTGCAAACAACTTTCAAGTTGGCGCACATCGGTTGTAATACGGTCTGCTAGCAGCTCCGAGATAGAATCAGGTACCTGAGTCCCAAGACGGGTAGCTTTGCTCTGCACAATGCGTTTTCTGGTCTCAAAGTCAGGAGTTGCTATAACAGCTAAAAGTCCTGAACAAAATCTGGACACCAACTGCGGGTCAACTTTTTCAAGTTCGCGAGGTAGAAAAGAACTTGTCATAACAACTTTTGAGCCGCGCAACTGCAAGCATTTCAAAGTTTCAAGAATCTCATCCTGCATCTTGTGCTTGCCCTGAAAAAAATGAACATCCTCAAGAAGAAGACAATCAACATTCTCTCTGAATTCGGATTTAAACCTTGATATTTCACCGGCTTTAAGAGCCATAACCATTCTATTGGCAAATTCTTCAGCTGTAAGGCAGGCAATGGAAACATGCTGTTTATTACTGGTAGCACAGAGTCCCTGACCGATCGAATGCAGTAAATGAGTTTTTCCAAGACCAGGAGTAGAACTGAGGAACAGCTGATCTCCAGGTAAGGAATTATCACAAAGACTTCTCGAAGCAGCACATGCCAACTGATTAGAGTCTCCAACGACAAAGTCATCAAACGAAAAGCGCCAACGTGGAACTCTAGCCGTTACCGACGGACGCATCATGGGAAGTCCCATGCTTGTTTGCACCTGTTGCGGACTTTTAGGGCGGACTAAACCAGCAGGTTTATCTGCAACTTTTTTAACACCAACATCAACTTTTGGGCGCGATCCTAGAACCTGAGTTCCGGCCTCGGTAATACTGTCTAAAAGTCGGTCTCTAACCCACGCAGCAACAAATTCATTCGGAGCATATAGCTTAATGATGTTATTACTAACTTCAGCCTTCAAAGGTTTAATCCAAACTTTGAATAGGCCGGGGTTAAGCCCTTTCTCGAGAAATTTTAAAATTTTGTTCCAGCTGTCTGTAATCATGAAGCGATAACTAAGACAAAGAACAACACTACATCAACTCGTAATATAGCACTGAGCTCCCGATGTACGCCCTATGTTTTTCTACAAGATAACATATTAATTTATTTATTCTTTTTTGGTACATAAGCATTTATAGCCAGATAATTGCAATCCTACAAACCTGCATGTTTCTTGGGCTGACGACTGTCAATATCATTATTATAAACAACTGTTGAAAACTTTTTCCACAGGCTAATTCTAATTTTTATCTTTTTTTCATAAAATTACGCAGTTTTCCTCACTGTCAGTAAAATTACTACTCATTATAATATTTTTCATTTTTGAGACTCAAAACAACATTTACACACATAAACACCATATATAACATACTTTTTTTTAAAATAATATTCAAATCACAAATAACTTATAAAAACCATTGTTTAAATAACATTGAGCTGAGCCCAATAAAACAAAGGGATTATAGGACTTAAAATTTAGAACATTTAACAAACATCTTATTTAATTGAATTAAGATATACTTGACATCTCGTAAGGCCTATAAACCAACGTATTATGCAGCTGAAAAATTACAATAGTCGAGTCTGAATAAAATTCTATCCACATCTTAATTTTTTAAATAAAATTTATGTTGAAAATACAGACTAATAAGGTGGGATTAAATACTACAAATTTGCAATATTATATAACAAAATTGCTAAAAAAGTATCCAAAACACGTTTTATTACTTATAACGTATAATAATTAATAAATTTAAATTTAAATTTAAATTTAAAAAAAAGATAAAATTTTTCGCATACAAATAAAAATGAGTAGAAAAACTTTTTTAAAAACCCTTGCGACCTCGCTTTCTCGCTAAAAAAACAAAAAAGCCTGTCAGGAAATCCGGACAGGCTTGATTATGAGCGATAAAACCATTTTTTTAGGCATGCTATATATAATGTAGTAACTACTTCCTTTCAGTCAGTTCTTTCAAGGTTGGATACTTACCGCATGCAAACCTTTCAGCTTCAGGACAGTAACCCAATTGCTCGCATCTGGCTCCGCCGTTGCGAAAAATTGCCGGCAGACTTTCTTTGCAAAGCTTTAACATTTTATCTGCCATAATGCGGACTTCCCATTGAGCACGCTGACAGCAACGCAAATTGAAAAAATGCATGAGCGAACGACAATTCATAGTTATCACTATCTTCGTTTCTGCGGCCTGTGGCAGCACAAATCTGGCATCCTCATTCGCCTTACTTTCGCGACCGGCAGCAACAAGAATTTCACGCAGATCACTGTATGCTGATCCAACTTCTGCCATAAATTTTTCAAAACGTTCACGCGCTTCAGGAATCTTTTTAATTGCCGGAGGAATGATGTAATCCATATCATTTTCAGCAACATAACGCTGGCTCTGCTGCGAATAAGACGCAATACGATGCCTTACGATCTGATGAGAACAGGCTCTGGAAATTCCCTCTACAGCAAACGTAAAACTAACATGTTCAATAGGACTGTCATGCCCAGACTCAAGAATCTTGGAGACAAAGGCATCCTGCTTTTCCTTTGCAATCTCTCCACTTATAAGCCTAGGCCACATATCCGCTGTAAACCCAGCATAATAGCATTGCCTGAACGAAGCATAGATAAGTTCAAGGGCATTAGGGGTCATAGATAACAATTCAACTCGTAAATCTTTCTCAGGCATAAGAGCTCCTTCAATTTAAGGCTCTTCATAAAGTAAAAGCTCTACAGGTGCAAGGAAGCAATACAGGTCACATATCACTTCAATTTTATGCTCAATGCACTGCGGTTAATTAAGCATAAAATTAAGATGTTACACACATGTCACCAATTTAGCCTTTTTTTTGCTTGCCACGCGTGACAATATACTCTAACTAACCATCCCTTATCTAACCAACTATATAAAAAACCGACAGCAGACCTTCCGCATCCTTTTTTAGCAATGTAACCCTATTTTGGGTAACTAAGCTTGCGGCAGTCATGTGCCGGAGGAATCCGTGAAAAAAACTACTAATGAGAAACTTAGAAATATCGCAATCATAGCCCACGTTGACCATGGTAAAACTACATTGGTTGACGGAATGTTTAAGCAGAGCGGGCTTTTCCGTGAAGGCCAAAAAGTTGATGACAGAGTCATGGACAGCATGGACCTTGAGCGTGAACGCGGAATTACTATTGCAGCTAAGAACTGTGCGGTTGACTGGAAAGGTACTAAAATCAACATCATCGACACCCCCGGCCATGCCGACTTCGGCGGTGAAGTTGAACGTTCTTTAAGCATGGCTGACGGAGCAATCCTTTTAGTTGATGCTTCTGAAGGACCGCTTCCTCAGACAAGATTCGTATTGAAAAAAGCTCTTGAAGCCGGCCTTAAAGTTATTGTTGTTGTCAATAAAATTGACCGCGGCGATGCTCGCCCTAACGAAGTTCTTGATGAAGTTTATGACCTCTTCATCGATTTAGACGCTAACGAAGAGCAACTTGAATTTCCTGTTATGTACGCAATCGGCAGAGACGGTATCGCTCAGCATACTCTTGAAGAGAAAGGTGAAAACCTTCATCCTCTCATGGATATGGTTGTACAGCATATTCCCGGCCCTTCCTACGATGAAGATGAACCTTTCCAGATGCTTGTTTCCGACCTCGGTTACTCAGACTATCTCGGCCGCCTTGCTATCGGTAAAGTAATCCATGGTTCAACTCAGCAAAACGAACCTCTCGCCTGCATCAACGAGCAGGGACAGACCATTCCGCTGAAACTTACCAAAGTACAGACATACGAAGGTTTGACTTTCACTGAAACAGACATTGCTCACCCAGGTGATATTGTTGTTGTTTCAGGTATTGAAGCTATTACTATCGGTGACACAATCTGCACCAGAGAAGCTCCTAAAGCTCTTCCAAGAATCACAGTTGACGAACCGACTGTATCCATGCGCTTTGGAATCAACACTTCTCCAATGGCCGGACTCGAAGGAAAACTAGTTCAGTCTTCTAAAATTCGTGAAAGACTCGAAAAAGAAACACTGCTTAACGTTGCTGTTAAAATTGAAGAAAGCGAATATAGAGATAGTTTCATAGTTAAAGGACGCGGAGAATTTCAGTTAGCGATCCTTATTGAAACCATGCGTCGTGAAGGTTTTGAACTTACCGTAGGAAGACCTGAAGTTATCTTCAAAACAGAAAACGGCAAGAAACTTGAACCTATGGAACAGGTTTTCATCGACTGCGAAGACGCATTCATGGGCGTAGTAACTGAAAAACTTTCTTCCAGAAAAGCACAAATGGCCAACCTCGTTAATAACGGGAAAGGTCGTGTTCGCATGGAATTTTCAGCACCTTCACGCTCACTCATCGGTTACCGTGATGAGTTCCTAACCGATACCAAGGGAACTGGAATTATGAACACTCTATTTGCCGGATACGCCGACTACAGAGGTGATTTCCCTTCACGTTACACAGGTTCTCTTATTTCTGACCGTTCCGGTAAAGCTGTTGCTTACGCAATCTTCAACCTTGAACCTCGCGGTGAAATGTTCGTTAAACCTGGTGATCCAGTATACGAAGGAATGATTGTAGGTGAGCACAACAAAGATACTGATATCAATATCAATCCTACCAAAGAGAAAAAACTCTCTAATATGCGCGCATCCGGTAAAGATGAAGCTGTCATTCTTACCCCATGCAGACCTATGACTCTTGAAAGAGCTATGCACTTCATCACTGATGATGAAGTGATTGAAGTAACTCCTGAGTCAATCAGACTTCGCAAGTCAGAACTTTCCACCGCTAAACGCCACATGGCACGCGGTAAAGAACTGAAAAAGAAATAGTCAGCTTAAAATTGAATCTTAAAAGCCTCTCAGACCTAGTGTTTGGGAGGCTTTTCTTGTAGTGAGCAATTTAACAGAACTTAGCTTAACTGTTACTATAACATCTATTGCCAAGCGAGAGTTCCTGAGCTACCTGATTTGCGTACATTAGATAATAATTCCTTATGCGGAGCTATAAATGTCCCAAAATAATATTTCAGGCGAAGTTGTCCTCATTTTCACCGGCGGCACAATCGGCATGAGCGAAGAACCCGAAGCCGGGGGAGTTGTTCCTGGTGGTAACTTCGACAAATTAATTTCAGAAATTACTCCTGACGATAAAGACATCACTATACGTCCAGTACTCTGGTCTGATGTTCCAAGCCCGCACATGTCTCCTGAAATGATGCTTAAACTGGCTCATGACGTTGATTCATATCTTGCTGAAGAGCAAGTTCTGGGCGCAGTTATCCTCCACGGTACTGACCTTATGGCTGAAACAGCATACGCACTAGATATATCCGTGAACTCCCCTAAGCCGGTAATTTTAACCGGGGCCATGCGCTACTTCAACGAATCAGGGTATGACGGGATACGCAATCTAGTAGACGCAGTACGAGTATGCCTGCTGCCACCGCCAAAAGGAGCGGACGTTATCCTCCAAATGGCAGATAAGCTTTTTGCGGCCAAGAACGCCATCAAATCCAGTTCCCTGAATGTTGACCCGTTTATAGGTCAAAACACAGGCAGAATAGGTTTTATATCCGGAGAATCCGTTATTCTGACAAGAGCAGACTCACATAGAAGACCGCGCTTCTCTTTCCCAATCACAGGGGTGGATTCAAATGTACATCTGGTCGGCTGCCATCCGGGCATGAACTCAACAATTTTAGAAAAATTATTAGAAACGGGTGTGAAAGGAATCGTGCTTGAAGGTTTCGGAGCAGGCAACACTCCTCCAGGGCTGGTTTCAGGCATTGAGAAATGCATTGCAGCTGGTGTTACAGTAGTGCTTTGCACAAGATGCGTTGAAGGAGGAGTATGGCCCATTTATGCATACCCGGGTGGAGCTGCTTACTTAAAACAGAAAGGGGTTATCACTGCCGGAGGACTTTCTGCGCTGAAAGCCACACTGTTGCTGCAACTTCTAATCGGAAGCAATCGCCCATTGGAACAGATCAAAACAATTTTTGCTGAAGAAAGCGTTTAACTGTAACCGATACATAAAATTATAAAAAAGCTCCTCAAGTAAATTTGAGGAGCTTTTTATTTTTAAATATCTTCTAAATCTATTTGCGAGAGAAGTTCGATTAAAGTTCTAACTCCGAATCCTGTTCCGCCAGCAGTCAAAGTTGCAGTCTTCTTTTTTCGCCACGCAGGTCCGGCAATATCAAGATGCGCCCAAGGTACATTTTCAGGCACAAACTCTTTCAAAAACATTCCGGCATGAATAGTCATTCCTTCACGTGAGCCTACATTTTTAAGATCCGCTACATCACTTTTGAGCTCTTCTTTATAAATATCCCAAAGCGGCATAGGCCAGAATCTTTCGCCAACTCTCATGCCTGATTCAATAATAAGATCTTCAAGTTTAGGAGAATTATCCATTACCGCAGCAACACTCCAGCCGAAAGCTACTATGCATCCGCCCGTAAGAGTGGCGAGATCAATAATGGCCGCTGGTTCAAATTGCTCTGAATATGCCAAGGCATCACAAAGTAAAAGACGGCCCTCAGCATCAGTATTTAAAACTTCAATAGTCTTACCGGAAAAGGATGTTACAACCTCACCAGGGCGGGTTGCTAAACCATCCGGCATATTATCAGCGCAAGGTAATATGCCGACTACAGGCAAATCAGGATTGAGTTCTCCAAGAGCTTTAAAAAAACCAAGTATTGCCGCAGCCCCTGCCATATCGCACTTCATATCCTCAATATGACCTGTAGGTTTAAGAGAAATCCCCCCGGTATCAAAAGTAACGCCTTTGCCTATCAAAACCAGAGGCTTGTCCCCTTCTCTGCCTTTAGGACAATACTCAAGAGTGATAAGGCGCGGTTCGTCGACACTTCCTTTAAAAACAGAAGCATATGCTCCCATTCCTTTATCAATAATATCTTTGCGTTTCAGAGCCTTGAATTTAAAATCATACTTCTTTGCAAGCTTCTTTGCTTCTTCAGCTAAAAACACCGGGTTTGCAATATTAGGAGGAGAATTTACCAAATCACGAGCATAGGAAACAGCCGCGCCAATGGCCTGACCTTTATGAATGGTCTCAACAAATGTCTCAAGAGGCTCAACTTCTGTCAGTAACTTAACGGACTCAGGAAGTGTTCCATTTTTTTCTTTTTTACTTTTAAACTCATCATAGGCATAAAGACCGTCCATTGCCGCCACTACAAAATGTTCATGCATATCTTCAAGAACAATGCCTTCAAATGCTGTCAACGGAACTCCGACAACTCTGAATTTAAGTTCACGACATTTGCAAAATACTGAAGACACAGCTTGACTGAACGGCTCAACACCAAACTCACTCTTATCGCCAAGCCCTAGAAGTACAACCCGCGGGATTGAAGTAGAAGAACCGTAAATAACCGTTGTACTGCCAAGTTCTCCAGTAAAATCCTGAAGCCCAGAGGAGCCGGCAACCCAGTCTGCTTCGGTTGCCATCCATCTAGAAAATCCTGGCAAAAATTCTTCTGAATCCTTAAACGCAAAAAAGATAACTGCATCGGCAAACCATGTGGATGCAGGCTCTACGGCAATATTAAATTCCATTTCCCTCTCCATTTTCAATTAGTGAGTGAAAATTTTTTAATTAGGAGAAATCTGTTCAACAAATGAAACAGTTCCATTAGCAAAGCTGACAATATCTACGGTTTTATCTGGGACCCTTACTCCTTCAGGATAGCTGATTTCACCAGTAACGCCTTGAAAGTTTTTAGTTTCTGCCAAAGCGGCTCTGATTGCGTCAGGATCGGTTGAACCAGCTCTTGTGATAGCCTGAGCAAGCAACATTACTGTATCATACCCAAGAGCTGCAAAACCGCTGTTAGGATGGACTCCGAACATTTTTTTATACCGCTCAACAAACTCTTGTACTTCCGAGGCAGGATTATCAAAGGCTACATGTGCCGCAAAATAAATAGAATGAGCATACTCTCCAGGGATATTTAGTAATCCTTGAGAATCAAATCCGTCACCAGAAACAATGGGCTGTTCAAATCCTGCTTTGCGGACTTCCGTCACATATTTAGCAACATCAGGCGGAATTGTTGAAAGAAAAAACAGATCAGGATTATCGCCTTCTTTCGGCAGTGGATACGTGGCATCTTCAGTATTAAACCATTCCTCTTTGACCACTTTTCCGCCATATTTGCGATACCTGCGTTTAAAATATTTAGAAAGGGTTTTAGAAAACTCGCTGGAAATATTTGTACCGACAAAACAACGAGTTGTATTAAGTCTGCGCTTTGCAAACTTAGCCACTGCACGTGCCTGCATATTATCTCCAAACGCAGTCATAAAAAAATATTTACCATACATATAAGGCAAGTTCTGCATGGTTGCACCAGCCGTTATAAATACCATATTTTTAGTAGTTACTGCAGGGGCAGCAGCTATAGCGTAATCTGTATCGTTCAGTCCTGAAACAGCGACAATTCCTTTTTCACTGGAAAGAGTTGAAGCGGCAGTAGCCGTTGCATCAAGATTTGAGCGGCAATCGGAAACGATTAAACTTATTTTCTTACCGAGCACACCGCCTTCGCTGTTTATGACTTCCTGAGCAAGCTCCATACCATGGAAACCAGGCTGATCAATGACTCCCATCGGACCTGTTAAATTATAAAGTACACCTATTTTAATTGTATTTTCAGCCGCAACCGAATTGCAGGTGCAAAACCCGATCGCAATAAGACAAAAAATTACTACTTTTTTCATACTATCTCCCAATATTATAATGCGAGAATCAATTCTATTGCAGGATGCATCAATAAAGACTGACTCATGATATCCTATACTGCTACTATATTACAAATTTAATACATTATGCACCAAGTTTAACCGCCACAATTAGTTTTTTGTGCCTAATTTAACTTGTTGAGCTTCTAAAAAACGTTGAAATTTACTAATTTCTTCGTCACGTTTTTCTAAAAGAGATGGTCCATCTGCTTCCATCCGGTACCTTTTATCCGCAAGCCCCCGGCTGATAATTGCTTCAGCTCCTCCGCCTTGCCAGCCGGAACTGTCCTGAGAAATTTTTTGTATATAACTTATCCCCATAAAAGCACGCGTAACTTTACTGGTCCCGCGCAATTTGCGCATATCTTTAAATTCAGCTTTTGCAGTTACCTGCCGGATAGATTTATCCAATGAAACCATTTTTTCAGGCATTTGAAGACGCTCGAAAACAGCTCCATGATTATTTAGAATATGCCCTTTATCTCCGGCTGTAGCCGGATCGATATAAAATCCGGCATAAAGGCCAGCCTGCTCATAAGCTGAAAGATCACATGAAAGATCAACTCCTACTCCGCACGTCAGACAGGTAACATTTCGATGTCTTGGAATACTGTCCCTCGTCCACCACTCTCCCCTATTAACCGAATCAATAATAGTTTTTCCATTTGCAGGTGCAAACTCACTTATAGGAGAGCGCATCAAAGTTCCCGCCATTAATTCGCTTACCTGTGTCCACGCAGCAACACCGATAACCCCTTTAAAATCTCTGCGCCTCCGTCTGGCAAGCAGAAAAAGCCCCCTGTAGAGCTTATCCAGAGTCGTACCGCCTTCCTCTATGGAATTAAACATCACATATTCATTGAAACCTCCGTCAATCGTCAAATTAAACGGAGTTTTGATAAGAACCGCTCCTGTATCATTTTGCGGAACCAAAAAATCTGCAAGGTCATGTCCATCAGTAGGAGCCCATGCCATAGTCCCGCCGATGGTGATCATCGCACCTAGAACTTTCATATAATCTGCAGGAACATTGCCAAGACCGCCGACTCCGATGGAATATTCTGTTTGTGAAAATCTACGTGAAAACATTCGGTTTTCAGTTACTCTGGAGTGAAGAACATCCGCAACAGAACCGATGACTTTAATTTCAGCCTGACTGTTATCACCCGGAATAAATCTGAAATTACCAATGGGTGAATCCATATTCTCAAGTTCATACCAGTTTTTAAGAGCTTGCCGTTCCCACTGCACGGACTGCAAAAAAGTCATGGCTTCACTTCTTGAAACAAAAATATTTAAAGACCGTGTCATACCGGCAGTATCAAGAACATTCTTACAATATGGGCGCAAACCGCAAATAGCTAGTGTCCCTTGCCGAGAGCTCAAAATCTTAAGCGTTTTTACAATACTACGAATTCCGGCACTACTCAGATAACAAACATCATTCATATCGAATGCCATACATGCCAGAGATTGTTCACTCAGAAGCTCTTCAAGCACTTTATCAAGCTCTACGGCTCCGTAAGCATCAATTCTTTCGCCCATGCGAATAACAACACTTTCACCATGTCTGCGAACTGTAATTTCCATTTAACAACTCCTGCATAATCATCTTATTTCTTATGATATCAGGTACAAGTGCAACATAGGCATAACCCGTTCATCTTGTGAAGTTACTTTGAGAAAACCTGTACTATTTTTTTTAGCTCTGCTAATTAATATAACAAGAGGCTCATATATGAAGAAAGTTATTGATAAATCCATTCCGGACACCCGAACCGGAAAACTAATCAAGAAAGCTCTTGAGAGTAAGAACATGACAATCAAAGATGTTCTTCATAATTATATGTATATACGCTGGCCTAAAGCTTATATAGGGGCTCCCTTGGGTGAAAAAGATATTGCTCCCATTGCCGACTTTATTACAAGTCTTATTGCCCATCCTGATGATAAAGAAAAAATGGAACAGCTTAAAAAAGATTTCGCAGACACATATCATGGCAAAATTATTATCACTGAAGAGGCTCTTAAGCTTATACATATAGGACGTGAAGTTTCCACAACTATTCCCGAACGGGTTCTACCCTACAGCAAAGCCAGAAATATGGTACTCAACGAGCCCGACCATATCGTAGCACTTGAATGCCCTTGCCGCGCTGCGCAAAAAGAACCATGCCTTCCTATGAATGTCTGCTTAATTATTGGAGAGCCCTTTGCTTCATTCGTTATTGAAAATCATCCTAAAAAATCACGGCGTATAACCATAGATGAAGCGGCAAGGATACTTGAGGCGGAAAATGCCAGAGGCCATATACATAGTGCATTTTTCAAAGACGTAATGCTCGGCAGGTTTTATTCAATATGCAACTGCTGCCCATGTTGCTGCGGTGCTATGGAAGCTATGAAAAACGGCATTCCGATGTTGACCCCTTCAGGATATATCTCCATAGTTGATCCTAAAAAATGCATCGGTTGCGGACAGTGTATGGAATATTGCCCTTTCGGAGCGATGAGAATCTACGACAAGCGCATGCATATAGATCCTGATAAATGTATGGGATGCGGAGTGTGCACGAATAAATGCCGGAAAGGGTCCCTACACCTTGCACTAAATAAGAAACACCCAGAACCTTTTAAGGTAGAAGAACTACTCAAATCTTCTTAAATATTTTTTAAGTCAAAAAAAAGGGTATTGAAATTTTCAATACCCTTTTAAATATATTTTCAGATAATACTCAGCCGTCTGGATACAGTTTTCTCAGTTCAAGAATTTCATCAATACCATCAAAGAAAAGATCAGTTAAAACAGGATCAAACTGTTTACCTTTTTCCTGTTCAAAATAACCTTTAATCTTTTCAAGTGACCAAGCTTTCTTGTAAACACGCTCACTACCCAAAGCATCAAAAACATCCGCAATCCCGGTGATACGTCCGTAAATACTAATTTCTTCACCGGCAAGTCCGCGAGGATATCCTCTACCATCCCATCGTTCATGGTGCTCATAAGCCACAATTGCAGCAGCCTTGAAAATAGGTCTTTCGGAATGCTTCAAAATATCATGGCCGATAGTAGTGTGAGTTTTAACCAGCTCAAATTCATCAGAAGTAAGTTTACCAGGCTTATTCAGCACCGTATCCGGAACACCTATTTTACCGACGTCGTGCATAGGAGAGGCCAGTTTTAATAAATTTACCTCTTCCGGATCAAGTCCGGCCCTCAACGCCAAGAGAGCGGTATACTCTGCAACTCTGCGAACGTGTTTAGCCGTTTCGTTGGACCGGGTTTCAACAACTTCGCCTAGAGTCATGATAATTTCTTTCTGAGTTTCAATAACTTCAGCTTGTAAAATCATTAAAGCATCTTGAGTTTTCTTCCTCATCTTAATTTCGTTACGCAAGGCCTCAGTTCTTTTGTGGACCTCTACTTCAAGATGCTCTTTGTATCTTTTATTTTCCTTAATCAAGAGAGCTCTTTCCAGCCCTTGGTTTAAGACATGCTCAAGAATACCCATGTCAACAATAGGCTTGGTTACAAAATCCCATGCTCCGAGGCGTACAGCTTGAATCGCATCCTCAATCAGTCCCGCACCTGAAACAACAATGACCGGAAGATCAGGATGTTCCTCATGCACAACCTTAAGAACTTCAAACCCGTCAACATGTGGCATATTTAAATCTACCAGAACAGCGTCGGGCTTATTTGCTCTGAAAACAGCAATCCCTTCCGCACCGTCACTGGCATTTAAAATATTAAAACCGGAATCGCTAAGGTAGTCACTGATTGTTTCGCGCACGAAAGTTTCATCATCAATAACTAATATTGTTAATTCAGAGTTATTCAACATCTACCTCTACGCCTTATAATACTTAACGAGATCTAGTATGACACTACAAAACTTTTACTCAAAAAATTTTCAAATAATAATCTATTATATGCTCTTTGACATAACGTAAAAAAAAAACGCCGAAAAGGATATTCCTTTTTCGGCGTTAAAAATGTTTTTTCCAATAGTTACGTATTAATCTTCAAAGCGAGTCATAGAAATAATGCTGATAGGATCAACTGGAACATCGTCCATAGGACCATGGCTACGAGTACGTACTTTTTTGATTTTATCGACAGCTTCCATTCCGTCAACGACTTTACCGAATACACAATATCCCCAACCCTGAGGGTTTTTTGCTGTGTGGTCCAGAAAACCGTTATCTTTTACGTTAATGAAAAACTGTGATGAAGCGGAATGAGGATCCATAGTACGAGCCATGGCAAGAGTTCCAACTTCATTTTTAAGACCGTTATCAGCTTCATTTTCAACAGGTGCATTGGTTGCTTTTTCTTTCATAGAAAAATCAAATCCACCGCCCTGAATCATGAAATTGTTGATAACTCTATGAAAAATTGTTCCAGCATAAAAATCTTCGTCAACATATTTCAAAAAATTTGCAACTGTCTTTGGAGCCTTGTCTTCGTAAAGTTCAATTAAAACTTCACCTTCAGGTGTTTCCATCATTACCATAGGATTAGCCATATCGTATTCCTCCGATTTTTTTATTTCTTGACCTCGTAAGGTCTGTGCGTACTACACCAAAACAAAAAAGTACGCCACTCCCATACATAACAGGACAATACTAGGAGTAAAGATCCTTTTCCACGCTGAATATAAATCTACATTAAAATACTCACAGGTCAAAAGAAAACATATATGAAGAGGTGATGCCATTATACCTGCAAAACCGGAAAACATGCACAGCATAGCCCATGCAGGGAGCTGCGAGGTTAGCCCCATTGAATGAACAAGTCCCACAACCAGAGGCATTGCGGCCCCTACAAACGCCATAGTAATACCTGCAATAAAGCCGACAACAAACGGAACTAAAACCGCAGCGGCAATTAAAGCAGTTTCACCTCCGGCAAGACGTGAAAGTTCAGCAATAAGGCCGCAAGAACCGAGAACGTCTTTAAATATAAATACACAAAATATCATAAAGACCATGCTGATAAATCTTTTCTGCACCAGTAACGAGCGAATAATTGCTATTGCCCCCGTATTAGCAAATGCCGCGCAAAGTACAGCCAAAAATAATGCCGTAATGATCGCAGCTTCAAATGGAATATTTGGCGAAATAAAAGAAAAAAGGGCTTCAAATACCAAGGAGCCAGCGATAGCGACAAGCAGTGGCAAGCTTTCTTTTACTGCTCTTAAAGCGTTGCCTGATTTTACTTCAATATTATCGTGAACACCTTTTTCAAGCGGTAGAACTGAAGATCGCAGGAAAAAGAAATACCCCAGCAAAAAAACAACAATAGGACCGGGGAATGTATAACTGATAAATTTAAACACAGACATGCCGCTGAGAGCAGCACCGAGAATCATTCCAGGGTACAACGGCCATGCAAGTTCCCACAAATGCCTAAACCAATAATTAATTACTACTTTATTACTATCACTGACATCGAGCCCTTCAGCCGCTTCGCGAATCATGGGAGCAGAGAAAATCGCCCCGCCCGGCATAGGAAGCAAGCCTATCAAGGCCGGGAAAAAAACAAGACGCAACCTTGGACTCCTAAGATACCCGGTAAGAGATTCCATTATTCTAGAAGCTTGCCCCGTACATTCAAGAAGTCCGCTGAGAAACATGATGAGGGCAACAATTAATACCAGATAAATAGTTTCACTATCTATAATTGCAGACGTAGTAGTTTCAAGCAGCAAGTCCATTTTCATACCTGTTATCAGTGCCAGAACAAATCCGCCCAGCAAAACTGATAACCCTACCCCTAATTTAAATCTGATACCGATCAGCATGCAGATAAAAACAAACATAATTTTAAATAAGGGGAGCATATTAAAAAGAAAGTCCATGAGATTCTCCAATAAAAATCGTATAATCAATAACAGCAATAATCTAAGGTAACATAACGGACTACGACAGGCTTGCTGACAAGCAACTTGTACGTCTATTCGTGCTGAAAAATCAGATACGCAATGAGCATAAAAGTCAATAAGCTACTTAACTCAATCTCACTTTTTTCACTCATTCCTAAGTGCAGTTGCCTGCAAAGAATCTTTCGAGTAATCAATCCACAGGACAAATGAAGATAAATAATTCTAATTTTGCTGCATGAGGTAATATGGAAATGGAAGAAACAAAAATAAGAGAATATATTCACGCGGTCATAATGAAAAAATGTACTCACGATGAATCTGCCCGTCAGAACGCCATTGGAGAATATATAGCCATGACCATGCCAAATATTGATGAAAGATCTGTTAATAACATAAAATTGATGATCCCGACCATTGCCGAGCTATACGATAAATGGGCCGTAATGTTCATTGATAGACTGCTTGAAACCGTCCCCAGAAATCAAATCGAAGAACTTTGCAGCGGCACAACTGAAAATGATTCCGCACTTGTTCTGGTATACATTATGTTCATGGAATCAGAACGGATGGAAAAACAGATTGCAGAAGACATTTCAGCTTACGCCCCCACTCAAAATGACGAACAGGGAAACATTGCCAGCGAATATATTCGCGCAAAGCTTTCACAGATTGCAGCGGATCAGGATAAAAAAGGAAATCCAATTCAATAACTCAATCACAAAATATTTCTGACAATCTTAATAGTATGCATTAAAAAAAGCAGCCTGTGATTTTTTCACGGACTGCTCTTTTTTAATATTTGAAAAATAAATCTGAATTACATCTAAAGAAAGTACCGAACCGCAGCGACCATTCCCATTCCGAAAGCAACTGTTCCGAAAAAGTTACGAGTAAACATGGCTACCCCAAAAGTCGGGACCGCTACCCAGAAATAAATATTATCAAAACCTAAATTTATCACGCCTTCGGGAGCTAAAAGCGAAGGGACCAGCAATGCAGACAGTACAGCAGTAGGAACATATCCCAACCAGCGCACAACTACAGGCGGAAGATCCCTCGAACTCAAAGTCAGTACAGGAAGAAGCCGCGGTCCGTAAGTAACTACCATCATTCCTACTATTATTAAAAAAATTAATTTTTGGTCCATGACAATATAACTCCAAGACTTGCGCCGATAAGTGTTGCGATTATAACATTCCACTGTCCGGCTCCGCCAAGAGCAAATGCTGTGGAAAGGAGTCCGGTGATTACTCCAACTATGATATGACTTTTATCTTTTATCTGAAATATGAGCAGAGCGATAAACATTGCTGGAAGGGCGTAATCAAGGCCCATTGGTTTAATGTCGGTAATAATGGAACTTGAAATAATTCCCAGCACAGTACCACCGATCCATGACAATTGAGCAATACTGTTAATCAGATAAGTTTCACACTTACAGTTATCACCGTTACCGAATCTGGTTGAATGCACTGCAAAAGTTTCATCAGTAAGTTGAAAACTGAAAGCTGCCAGCTCCAGCTTACTCCACTTGCGTAGATGAGGAGAAAGAGCCGCAGACATGAGCAAGTGGCGTAGGTTAACGATAAAGGTAGTAATAATCACCGACACAGCCGAGGCTCCTGATGCAAGAAGCCCAACCGCTATAAACTGCGATGATCCGGCAAAGACAAGCAGGGACATCAACACTGTGTTATCAATAGAAATTCCGGTTTTGCGAGCCAAAACTCCATACGCAAAACCGACAGGCAAAAACCCAAGCACAATAGGTAGAGCCTGTTTAGTTGCCGACATCAATACGCCATTAAATCTGTTTTTTTGGGAACTCATTGTGGATTCCACACTTACCTCCTGCGGCATAAATACTCAACAAATCCATTCTAAAATTTACTCTTGAAGCTGATGATAAAAGAACATACAATCTGCAACCAGTACAGACACAGTTTATACAAATCTGAATCATAACAGATTTAGCAATATAGGATTTAATTATGAATATTAAGCGTGATAATGAAGAGTACAGATATAAAAAAGTTGAACAGGAAATATCAAAGCACATCCATGCAGGAGATTTGACACCTGGCGACAAACTCCCCTCATTGCGACAAATGAGTTCAAATTTAAAAGTATCCATATCAACCGTAAGCCACGCCTATGAAGAACTTGAGAAGCTAGGTTTAATTGAATCTCGCCCCAGATCAGGGTATTTTGTGCGTAGTGAATTCCGCAATATTCCAACACCCATAGTAAAGCCGAGCCCGATGCTTGAACCGCATACTGTGACCAAAAATAAATTGATACAGACAGCTCTTGAAACGGTAGGAAATAAAAATTTACTACCGCTCGGCGTAGTCTGCCCAGGCAGTGAACTATTACCGACAAAACATCTAACGAAGATAATGGCAGCGGTTATCAAAGAAAACCCTACCCTTTCCGTAGAATACGAATCGATTGCCGGTAATTTACAATTACGCAGACAAATAGCTTTCCGCTCAGTTGACTGTGGTTCCAATTTTACTGCGGAAGAACTAATGATTACTATCGGAGCAATGGAAGCTCTGTATATTTCTCTGCGCGCGTTAACCCGTGCAGGAGACTTGGTGCTAATTCAATCCCCGACTTATTATTGCTTCCTGCAATTGGTGGAAAGCCTTGGACTACGGGCATTAGAGATACCTTCCTGCCCTAGAAACGGAATCAATACTGAAGAATTGGCCACTGTGGTAAAAAAATTCGATATTAAAGCATGCATTCTCTCACCCAATTTTAATAATCCTGATGGTGGCCTTACACCGGATGATGCAAAAAAAGAAATAGTTAACCTGCTGGCAGAAAAAGATATACCACTTGTTGAAGACGATGTTTATGGAGATATATACTTCGGAGATACAAGGCCAAAAACATTCAAATCATTCGACCGCAAAGGCGGAGTTCTGCTCTGCTCTTCTTTTTCAAAAACTATTTCACCGGGATACCGTGTAGGGTGGCTGGCTCCGGGGCGTTATCTTGATAAGGCTATGGAAATAAAAGCCACCACGAATGTATCCTGCGCATCCCCGACTCAAATGGCCACAGCAAGATATCTAAAAGATGCACATTTTGATCGCCATCTCAAAAAATTACGTTTAGCAATGAAAGAACAAATGACTAAGATGCGAACTGAAATAGCTCTGTCATTCCCTAAAGGAACAAAAGTCACCAATCCGAAAGGAGGCTCTGTTCTGTGGGTAGAACTCCCTGCCGGAACAGACGGCGTAAAACTTTTCTTTAAGGCCAAAGAGGAAGGAATAGGAATCGTTCCGGGATCAGTTTTTTCAACACGTGATGCTTTTTCTAATTACATAAGGCTCAGCAGCGGATCACCATGGAGTGATGCTATTCAAAACGGTATTAAACGACTCGGTGAACTTGCTTTAATGTAGGCGGCTATCCGGCACTTTCATTTAAAACTTTTTCAACCATGTCTGCGGCTTCAGCAAGTGTAAATTCAGGATCACTTTCTATCAGGGCCATCTGTAAATTTATTTCACGCTGTACATCTATTTTTGTAGGATCAAAATACCCTTTCCATGCGGATAAAACTTTTTCACCGTTCCCGATTCGGCAAAAAATTAATCCGAGGTATAGTGAAGCAAAATTATCTTCGCCCAGAATTTTAATGGTTCGCTCAAGCTCAACCTTTGCCTGAACAAATTTTCCGCACATATATAAGCTATGGCCATACCGCTTTCTGGCATTGGCGTTATGAGGCTCTGATTTTATAAAATCTCTATATTTTTCTGCAGCTTCTGCGTACCTTTTATTTTCATAGGCAACATTTGCAGCAGCAAGAACATCAAGATCCACTTCAGTCGCAGCTATAGGTTTTGCTGCGCTGTGTACCTGTTCTTTGTCATCTTTTCGTCTGAATCCTCCGAAAAGAAAACCTCTTCTGGATAATTTCTGGGGCTTTTTACTACCGGACATCTAACTACCTCCAAATTTAAAACAAATCGGAGTGTAGCGACAAATCAACTCGGGGCCAAGTCTAATATAGCTGCCGGCAGTGGACTTATTTTAAGCACCGATGTAAATTGTAATTATCACAATCAACATAAAGGATTATTGATGAAAAAATTAATAATGATGCTTTTGGCGACAATGGTACTTGTCTCCTGCGCAGCCGCCCCGAGATATGACACACCGTTTAATACGGGCGGTAAAACATATAAGGTTGCAGTGCTGCCATGGCGTGCATCCACCATGGATTTTACATTAAAATACCGCTGGACAATGACGCAGGCTTTAAAGGATGCTTGCAAACAATCCGGTGCTTTTGTTTACGCGTGGTCAGCCTATCCGGTTAACGGCGGCAACATCCCAGTTCTTAAAAACATTGACGGACAAGAACTATGGGTAAAAGGAAAATACAATAAGTATACACCAAATGTAGATACAGTTTTGCAAGCCCTATCCAATACTGATGCAGACCTTGCTCTGCTCTATGACATCAGCGCAGGCAACACTACCAATGATAATGAAGGATCTATGTACTCCAGATCGGACTATATCAGAGCTTTTTTAATAGACATAAAAACAAAACAGATAACTGTTCAGTTCATCAAGACAGATTTTCAGCGGAAAATGGCTTTTGCCGATGCGAAAAAAATAGACCTGCTTGCATTCAGCAGTTGGTTATCTGAAAAGAAATAGACAGAAAAAGGAGTTTCCAAGTGTTAAGAAAAGTCAATTTGAAATTATTACCTTTTCTATGCCTCTGCATCCTCACAGCCACTACAGCATCTGCGACAGATATGAACATTAAAGGATGGGAGAAAGGCGGTAAATATGACAAACTTTACGACAATACCGACCGTGATGTTTTCAAAGGTACACTAATTAAAATTGTTGATATTACTCCATTCGAAGGGATGACTGAAGGCGTTGGGCTTGTGGTCAAAGACAAAGAAGACGGAGAAAAAGTTCTTGTCCACCTTGGACCAAAAGACTTTGTTGAGCCGAGAATAAAAGGTTTGAGACCCGGCGTAACCGTTAAAGTTTACGGAGTCTTAGTTGAGATCGACGGCAAGTATGAATATATGGCCGCAAAAGTCAAATCCGGAGAAGAGCGCAAATACAAATTCAGGCTGACTAAGGACGGAGTTCCTTTCTGGTCGCTTACAAAAGCTGAGCTGGCAAAAGAAGAAGCTGACATTGAATAATTAAAAATAAATCCTCTGTACCAAGCACAGAGGATTTATTTTTTGCTAAGGACTTTATCGATCAATCCCGTTAATAACAAATATTTACAGCTAGTCATTTGATACAGCAGAAGCCAGTTTCACCCCCATCTCATAAGCTTTCTTACAATCCAGCGGGAAAATTTCTTTATGCCGCTTTAATTTTGCCTCTTCGTTCCATATAGAGAATTCATACTTAGAATAATCTTTGAACATATAGGTATCAGTACAAAGCAGTAGCTCACAGTTTCCTATGATCTTGCTGACAAATCCCTGAGTAGAAGCTATGAATTTATCATAGTTACGAGCAAGCATACCTTCTTCAGGAACGTTCATGGAATAGAGTAGCCCTGCCTGAATGTTCCCTGGAAAAATAGACATATGATCCGGTGTATAGGTAAAATATGGGAAGAAAAAACGTTCTAGAAATGACCGCATTTCCCCTGTCTCAGATGAAAAATAGATTGGTGTACCCATTATAAGAACATCAGCTTCACTGATCTTTTCTAATATCGAAGTCAGTTCATCTTTAACAACACACTTCCCATAACTTTTTCCACCATTTTTTTTACATTCAAAACAACTGATGCACCCCTTATATTTTAACCCGTAAAGGTTGACTACTTCTACATCTGCTCCCTTCGCCTTTGCACCATTTAGGGCATGCTCAAGCAAAGTTGCAGTATTTCCTTTTTTCCTAGGGCTTCCGTTAACGGCAATAGCTTTCATAATTTGACCTCGGCTAGTTTAATTGTGGATCTGCTTTAAATACAATTCGATATTTGTCGAACCGTATTGATTCGAAATTATTCGAACTAAGTTGTCAGGTCAACAGATTTTCTATAAGATCCAATAAAAAAAATGAGGATAACCTTTGTGACAAATACTAATCAGCAAAAACAGCCATTACGAGATGAAATAAATCTAGCAAAGGTTTTGCAGGCTCTAAGTGACCAAATACGGCTGGAAATTGTACTGAAACTAGCAAGCGAATCTGAAATTCAATGCGGCTGTTTCGGCTTAGACATACCCAAGTCATCCCTGTCGCACCACTTTAAGGTGCTTCGCGAATCCGGAATAGTGACGACTAGGCGTGAAGGGAAAGAATTGTTCAACAGCTTGCGTATAGAAGATTTGGAAGCACGCTTCCCAGGTGTACTGAGTGCTGTAATTAACTCGGCGCAAAAGGCTGATATTGATAGAAAGTAAAATAGCCACCACCGACAAACAATATTGACTGAAAACAGTTAACAAGCGAAAGTGCCTGTTCTGACTGATTAAGTACCATTACTCAATAAACACCTAAAAACGGCTGAATAAATGACCACTGATAATATATCCCGCATTGCTTCCGAACTGAATCTACCTGTTAAAAATGTACAAGCTGCAATTTCCCTTCTTGAAGAAGGCGCAACTATTCCGTTCATCTCCCGCTACCGTAAGGAAGCTACGGGCAGTATGGATGAAGTCGCAGTTGAAGCTGTAAGTGATCTTTTAGGTAAACTTAATGAGCTTGAGAAAAGACGTGAAACCGTCCTTAATTCAATTGAGGAGCAGGGAAAACTTACTGATGCGCTGCGCAGTAAAATCAATGAAGCTCAGAATCTGCGGCAGTTGGAAGATTTATATCTGCCCTACAAACCAAAACGTAAAACAAAGGGACAAGCCGCAATTGAAAAGGGACTTGAGCCACTTGCTGTTAAAATTTTCGCCCAAAAATGTGATCCGGAGAAAGAAGCAGAAAGCTATATATCTGCGGAGAAAGGGGTTAAAACTATAGAAGACGCATTAGCCGGAGCGCGTGATATCATCGCGGAAAAAATATCTGAAAATCAGGCTCTGCGTCAGGCTGTACGCTCACTTTTTGAAAACAAAGCTATACTTGAATCACATGCAACGAAAACGGCCCTGTCCCCTGAAGCTGAAGAAAAAGCTTCCAAATTCAGGGACTGGTTCAACTGGCGTGAACCTGCACGAAAATCTGCGGGCCATAGAATTCTTGCAATGCTTCGCGGTGAAAGAGATAAATTTCTGAAAGTCTCCTTCCGCCCACCAGAAGAAGAAGGGCTTGATACCTTAAGCCGCAATATTGTTAAGTCTACTTCTGCGGCCTCTAAACAAGTAGAAAAAGCCTCTGCAGATAGCTATAAACGTCTTCTTGCCCCGCAAATGGAAACAGAGCTTCGCTCCAATCTTCTTGAAAAAGCTGAAACAGAAGCCATCAAAGTTTTTGCATCTAATCTTAGAGAAATATTGATCGCTCCACCGCTCGGCAGTAAAAATATTCTTGCTCTTGACCCCGGATTCAGAACAGGCGCAAAACTTGTATGTCTGGATGCACAGGGCGGATTAAAGCATAATGATACCATCTACCCTGTTACTTCAGAAGGCAAAAAGAAAGAAGCGGCAGAGAAAATTATAAACCTTGTTAATAAATACTCCATAGAGGCAATTGCCATTGGGAACGGAACAGCAGGACGCGAGACAGAACAGTTCATCAAAGGACTTGATCTGCCTGATTCTTTACCGATCATAATGGTCAACGAATCCGGTGCATCCGTATATTCAGCCTCACCGATAGCCAGAGAAGAATTTCCAGATTATGACATCACCGTTCGCGGTGCAGTCTCAATCGGGCGCAGACTTATGGACCCGCTGGCCGAGCTTGTTAAAATCGATCCAAAATCAATCGGAGTCGGACAATATCAGCATGATGTAAACCAAAAAAAACTGGCTGAAAGCCTCACCAGAGTTGTCGAGTCCTGCGTAAATATGGTGGGAGTTGAGCTTAACACTGCCAGCGCAAAACTTTTGGAATCAGTTTCTGGACTCAGCTCAACAACTGCTGCGAATATTATTAACTGGCGAAATGAAAACGGACCGTTTGCATCACGCAAAGCTCTAATGAAAGTTCCTAGACTTGGACCTAAAGCCTATGAACAGTGCGCCGGATTCCTGCGTATCAGAAATGCTAAAAATACTCTTGATGAAACAGCCGTTCACCCAGAACGATATGCGACTGTAGCCCGCATGGCTAAAGATCTTAATGCAAGCGTTTCTGATCTTATTAAATCAGCAGAACTCAGAAAACAAATCGAACTTGAAAAATATATTTCAGATGATCTTGGGTTACCTACGCTTGAAGACATCATGAAAGAACTCGAAAAACCGGGCCGTGACCCACGGAAAGAATTCGAACTTGTTCAATTTGATGATGATGTAAAAGAGGTTGAAGACCTTAAAGAAGGCATGATGCTAAACGGAATTATCACTAATGTAACCAACTTTGGAGCATTTGTTGATATCGGAGTGCATCAGGACGGACTGGTACATATCAGCAGACTGGCAGATAACTTCGTGCGCAACCCGTCCGATGTAGTCTACCCCGGACAGGCAGTACTTGTTAAGGTTATGGAAGTGGACCTTGCACGCAAAAGAATTGCCCTGTCTATGAAAGAATCAGATAGATAAGTAAAAAATAAATCATAGCTAGACCTGACACATTGCAGATGTTATATGGTGAATAATAAAAATTAATACTCGTCGTTAATAACCTGCTCGTACTATCAGGAGGCTATGCATGAAATTTCTCATCGCTGACGACAATAAGATCCACCGTGAACTCATAACCGATACAATTAAAGAGCACGGTATGTATCACATCGTCAGCGATGGCAATGAAGCTGTTAAAGCTTTTACTGATTCTTTAGATAAAAAAGATTCTTTCAGTGCAATTTTCATAAAATCAAAAAACGACTCTAGGGATGGACCGCATGCTTTGCGGAAAATACGAGAAATAGAACAAGAAAATGGTCTTGAATTAAATAAAGAAATACCGATCATAATGACAGTTATGGACGATGAAGAGCAGATATCTGAAACATACCTGCGTGGAAACTCAACAACCTTTATACTAAAGCCTCTGACCAAAGATAAAATTGTGGAAGAGCTGACTCTCTTCGGGCTTATACCTTAGCGGAATAAGTCAGCCTTCTACATTCCGGGCAGCTTCAAATGGCTTTTCTCAATTTGCCTTTTTTTTCTTCTCTTGATGGTCCTTGGATGAACCCCTAACCTATAAGGTCGTAAAACACATTCTTTTTCAGGACACGCCCTGATAGCCTGCCTGTCACCAACAGTACACGCAAGACAGTATCTTCGAATTGCGCGTATACAAACACGCTCAGCCTCATCGGACTTAGGTCCTCTGAGCTGAAAAAGAGAGCAATTCTCGTCCTGACACTCTCTGACAAGCTGAGAACTTCCACCCATGCACCACAAACAGTGTGCCCGAATGCTCTGCTGAGGATTTCTTTTACGCTCGCTCAAATAATACTCCATAAATCTTGCATTTACTAATGTGAAACAAATTAAAAAACGGCAACGCAGCTCATCCTTACGTAAATCATCTGAAAAAATAAAGAGGTTGAGTGACGATTCGAAACTATTTTTTAAGTAATACCTCTATCACTTTGCTTACATATAAAAAGCGTGCTTCGCGACCCGAAACACGCTTTATTTTTTTACACTGAGATCAAAATTTAATATCGTCATCTTTCAAGATTTTCCCATGTAATAACAACTTCGCGTTCACCCCACTCATCTGCAGCGTCAGTATTAAGTCCCATGTAGATATCAATCCTGTCAGTCCAGCGTTCATTCATTTTATCTTTAACAAGATACTTACCTTCAAGACCTTCAATTTTTACAGCAGTATCATGGATAAGCCCCTTCTTAAGCAAATCACGCGATACGGCAATAACCTTCATCCCGGGCTTTAATCTATCACCCCATGCGCCGATAAAAGGCGTTGCAGAAGTTTGATCAACTTTCGAGGTATAAGCTGTCGCTGTGACTTTCATCGTTTTGGTTTCAGCATCAAAACAACTGGAAACAGACAAAAGTATCCCTACTACCAACAACAAAAATTTAAACTTGGGCATACGGTCCTCCTTTAAATTTAGAAGTCACAAAATCATAATTTGCAATTTAAGCAACTATTGTCAGCAGTGAAAACAGATGCACCCTTTTGAACAATTCCATGACAGCACGAATATTCAACATCAGTGACTTTCTTTAAAAAATTCAGATCATGTGAAACGACAAGCATTGCGACATCAAGTGAACATAAAATATCAGCAAGTCTGTCCCGCATTGAAGGATCTAAATCATTAGTAGGTTCATCAAGAACCAGCGCTTCGGGCTGCATTGCCAGCACTGTTGCAAGCGATACCAGTTTTTTTTCACCACCGGACAAACGATAAGTTACTCTTTCTTCATAACCAGAGAGACCGAGTAAGCAGAGTATCTTTTTTGAAATTTCACGCGCCTCATCAGGATTTTTTCCCAGATTCAAAGGTCCGAAAGCTACATCTTCGATAACGGTAGGACAAAAAAGCTGATCATCCGCCTGCTGGAAAAGAAGTCCTACGCATTTACGAAGTTCCCTGAAATCTTTCTCACTTTTCATTTCGCTGTTTTTAAAAAGGACCTGCCCGGACGTTGGTGTCAAAAGTCCCATAATGATATGGAGAATGGTAGTTTTACCACTGCCGTTATGTCCGGTAAACGCAACTTTTTCGCCGCAGTGTAAATCAAAATTAACGGACTTTAAAACCTCGTTACCACCGGGATAAACAAAATTTATATCGCGCAAAGAAAAAATCGGATAACTCACCAAAACACCTCAATTTTATGCAACTGAAAAAAAATAGCAGCGGTTGCAAGCATAACCGTCATTCCAAAAAGAAGCCAATCAGACCTCCTGACTTTAAAAACATTTAAAGTATAAAATTTACCGAAAAATCCACGACAAAGCATTGCCTGCCAAACGATCTGCGCCCTATCCCAGCTCCGCACTAACAACATCCCAAGCAGCCATGCATAGGTGCGGTAAGTTCTCATACTGTTACGCGGAACAAAGCCGCGCATAACGGCAGCGCGCTTCATCTTCTCATACTCTTCGCCCATAACGTGCACATATCGCCATGTGAACAAAAACAGCCTGCACAGCTTATCAGGCAATTTAAGTGACTGCATTCCTGCACCCATCAATTGCACGGGCATAGTTGAAATAAGAGCAGTAGCAGCCAGAACAATCCCATTCGATTTCAAGGTGATAATCGCTGCGTATAAAATACCTTCAGCTGAAGCAGTAAAAGGTCCAACTATAAAAAGCGGTTCACCGGGCCTGGAAAACGGCAAAAAAAGCCATAGAAAAAAAATAAAACCATTAACATAGAGTAGTCGTTTCATAAGGCTCAGCATGGGCAGCCGTGCAAAAAAAGCGAAAATAAGACCGGAAATAAAAACCATCACCGCAGCAGAAAGTGACATAATCAATGCCCCGACAAGGGAGAAAAGAAATGCACAAATAACCCGAAAACCGGGATGAGAGCTATGAATGAATGATTGACCGGAGGCAAACGGTTCGCTGATATGTTGCAAGAAATATCTCCTGATTAGGGGATTTTGAGTAACACGCATTAAAAAACCATGCAATCCGAATCAGGTTCTTGAGTTACTATTGTAATACAGCTATACCCGAAATCGGAAATTGAATTAAGCATGAAAAAATGCCTTAAATTTATTATTAAAAAATTCACCAGCGAATAAACAGAGAACGAATATGACTCCAAACGCAGAAATCAATAAAATTGTCGAAGAAGTGGGACAGGATATAATCTGGCGTCCGCTATATGACTTTGAAAAAAACAAGCTGAGCAACGGAGTCGGGCATGATATTGACGGAATTGATCCAGAGTTTACAGATCTTTGTTTTAAAGGAAAAACTGTCTGCGATCTGGGATGCAACCTTGGCCACTTTACGTTCTATGCTCACGAACGCGGAGCAAAGAAAGTTGTCGGTTATGATATTGAACCCAAGGTAATCAAAGGAGCAAGAAAACTCGCCGCTCTCTATAATATTAAAGGTGTAGAGTTTGAAACATGCAACTTTGCATCAGAACCAGCGACTCAAACTTTTGATATGGGCATGCTGATCGATATTCTCGGCAAAATTAATATTTCAAGCGGCTTTTTAATTCCAATACTTAAAGGTCTTGAGAGCAGAAGCGAATCTGAAATGCTCTTAACATTCCGCCCGATTTATCTGGTAGAAAGACACTTCGGTATGTCTGTAAGTAACCTTCTTAAATTATACCCGCAGGCTAATATCAAAAACGGGTTTTTCAATCTGCTTGATTTTACGCAAAACCTTTTTGCTGAAAAGTGGACGATTACCTATCTTTCAAAAGAACTTCCTGATGATTCACAATACAAACGCACGGTTCATTTCGCACGCAAGTCTTAATTAAAATTCTTAAACAATAACAAGCAAATTATAAAATACACATCAGGAGTATTACTGTGAAAACGACAATTGAAATGACTGATCTTAAATACCAGGTAACCGAGCCCCAGAAAATAAACATCCGTACTTCCAACAAGGATAAAGATATAGTCATAGGCGGAAGAGATTCTGGAAATGTCTTCATTTTTTCGCTTGATGATGACCTGAGAAGATCCATCGCAGCAGATATTGCCAAAAAACTTGGTAGAGAAGTTCTAATCATTAAAAGAGCTGACGGAAACCCTGCTATCACAGAAGCAGCAGCTAATGACAATCAGATCGTAAGCCTTCCCAGGGGAGCCGCTCTTTCAGAAAAAAATCGCAATCTGCTAAAAGATAACGGTAAAGTACTTTACATCATGTCAGATTTCATAACACTGCTAAACGCTTCTGACAGATCAGAAGATGCACGCGAACAAATTTCACTACTGCTCAACAGGTTTGAGCCGAGCTTCATGAACGCTGCACATCTCATTGTACGTTCCGACCAAAGTTATGAAGAAATTTTGCAAGACGCGCTTGAAAAAATATCACTTTGATATAGACATATTACCAGCGCAATGACAGACAGGTCAGTCCTCCGTCCATTTTTCTGAACTCAGACATATCGATAAAATCAGGATTAAACCCGTTTTTACTGATCAGTTCCGCTGTTGCTGGAAACCCAGCCGGAACGAGCAGCGCATTACCAGTGTATAAACAGTTAGTAGCATATTCTTCTCCAGTGGGAGCAACCAGCTTTTTAAAGCGTGAAAATTCATCCCGAGTAGAAAAACGACTACTCATAATCAAGGTTTCATCATCCAAAGCGGATAATTCTGTTTTGAGATGCGGCATTCCATTTTCAAACGGCACAGCTACGCATTCGTACCCTAATTTGCAGGCAACCTTTGAAAACTGCTCAAAACCTTCCAAATTAGTGCGCGAATCTATACCTACAAAAAAAGTATTACCCATGAGCAGGACATCACCGCCCTCCATGAGTCCGTTCCCTTCCATCTGAAAAACTTCATCCGTGACATTAGAAATTATATTCTTGATACGGGACACTTCTCCGCGCCTGGATTGCGCCCCGGGGCAAGTAATAAAAACGGCAACACCGCCGGCGACAGGGATCATCACAGCGGTATCTTCAACAAAAACAGAATCAGGATACTGCGGATCGGCATCAAGAACCGTCACGCTAATTCCTTTACTCTCAAAATATTTTATATAATTGCGGTGTTGAACATTAGCCAGATCCATATCTGGACAACCAAGCCCCGCCTCGGTCAAACCGTCTCCTAAACTATCTGCTGGAGTTCTGACTATTGCCTGTGTGAATATGGTGCCCATTTCTTTAATGCCTTTATAGTTACGAGATCTTTTTCAAAAGATTCTCATATCCATCTAATTTTGTTTATTTAATACAATTTAATTTTTAACTTTAGCTATATAAAAAAATACCGCGGAATTTATTTTGCAAATTTTAGCGGATTAACTTCTATTACAAAATTAACCCGCTATAAAATTAAGGTACATATCTTGAAAGCTGCAAATACTAAAATAATTTCGGCACGATTTTATCCTTGAAATATTTTAAACTAGATTCAAAAGCATCACGAGTGTGTGGTTCAAGTGTCATTGAAGGAAGAGGGTCAAGTTCCTTAACACGATGAATAATTTGCTCCCACTTTATACTCCCTTCACCTAAAGCTAGATGATCATCTTTACGCCCCATATTATCATGCAGATGCATATGGCGTATGTACGGAGCAAATGAATCAAACCAGAAATCAAAGTCATTATTCTCCGATCCTTTAGAAAAAGAATGCCAATGTCCCACATCAAAACAAATGCCTATATTTTCGCGGTCCAAATCTTCTACAAGCTGCATAAGCGGACCGGGATCATACTCATAGGTATTTTCTAAGCATAGCATCGGATGGTCAGGCCAAGAATCACTTAAACTACGAACTCCATCCAGACAATTTTCATAAGCTTCCTCAAAAAGAGGCGGCTCAAGCCATGAAGTAAAGGATGGATGCATTACCATTCTTTCAGGAGAAAATATTTTTGCAAGCTCAAATGCCCCGCATAAGGTATCAATAGAAGCTTGACGAATCGCAGGGTTAAGGCTGGATGGCTTTAAGTCCAGAAAAGGAAGATGCGTTGTACATTTCAGCCCTGCGGCAGCAAGGCGGTCTCTGATACTAAGCAACCAGTCTTTACTGAGGCATTCACTTCCTAAACAGTCCAGCCCCAATTCAGGCTGAATTGAATTTTCAATAAACAGATCCAGATACTCAGGAGTGTTGTAAATATATCTAAGAGGAAGATTAACATAGCAATTTTCAGTTATGGATTTCATAATACTCCTCGTGCCTATCAATTAATCAAGCGAAGTTTGCATCTGAGCTAAGCCTTTAAATGTCATCCCGCCTACAAGTTCAAATGTTGTTGAATGACGCAGTGTTACTGTTACTTCTTTACCAGACTCAACATCAAAGTATTCGCCCCAAGCGACAGGAAGACTGTTGATAAATGGTTGAATTTTATCAAGTTTTCCATTACTCCACGCCTCATCAAGAACATACCTATCTGCAGGAACTTCACGAACAGCATCGCGCTTCCAATCAACAAGCATGTCATCCCCATGTGAGCGACTGAGCCTAAGAGCTTTTACAATACGCGGAAAAACTGAAAGATAAAATTCTGCCCCACGCTTACCCGGAGTTTCTCTGGCTATTCTATAACGATCCACACCGTCATGACTTTTAAGCTTATACTTATCCATAAAGTTGGAAGGATCGATGATAATTTCATATCCGATGTCCTGTCCGCTATTAACCGTAGCTGATGCTACAAAACCTTTCAGGTTAAGGATTTCATTTCTATTACTACCGAGAACGCCTTCAATAATAAACTGATCGCCTTCCAGAACCTTTAACACTCCTGAAGTCGGTACAAAATGAGGGTTACCGTTCAACCAACATAAAAAGACTGGCCCATGAGGTTCTGGAGAACTTTCCTGCTGTCCGCTCCAGCGAACCTTTGCAGTTGTAGTTGTATCGCCATCAAGGCTGACTTGAAGTGCAGGAAATGAGGATAAAGCCATACGCGGAGCTGTTAAAAGGTTCAAATTAGGCCGATCACTTGCGTACACCGCAACAGCAGGTTCAAGAATAGAACCAGAAACAACATCACCCTGGCCGGAAGTTGAAACAGGCCCTCCACGAACAAGATTCACACTCTTCCCAGAAAGAGGGCTGCCATTAATCAATATTTTTAGTCCGGTAGCTTTCCCTTCTGAAGGAAATGAAAATTTTGGAATCTCAACTTCTAATCCAAATTCTTTAAGCAGATAAACCGTTGCTTGTAACTGATGGCGAACTTTCCATTCAAGATCCATAATATCTTTACTTACTTCCACCGCCATAGCTGGGATTCCACGCTCAACAAGAGCGTAGCAAGTTAAAGATTTTAGCATTTCAGGGTAATGAGTTGTTTTATCAAAAGTGTCAGTATTAAAAAGTGTAAACCAATATGATTTATTAGGTATTTTTGAATTTAGACTGTCAATTGCACGCTGGCACAAATCAGCAAGAGGGATATTTTTGTAAACTGTAGCATCTATGATTAATGACTGACCATAACGTTTTGGGTTTCTCATTTTATTGATATATTTGGGATTATAGAACCCACTACCTTCATGCAAATGAATAAACCCGTCAGCGTTATTAAGCAAAAACCGAATGGCCTTGGCTAAACGATCTTCATAAAATTTATTGTATTCTTTATCAAATCTTCTATTAAGGTCGACATTTATCTGGCGAGACCGCCGTAGAATCGAAGGTTCGTTTGCACGCGGAATAATAATCAGATTACCTTTGTGAAGCTTGCACTTGGTCAATAATTGCCCTGTAAAAAAGCCGGAAAGCTCATCACCCTGAACTCCGCCCTGAACCATAATAGTCGGCCCTGGCTCATCCCCGAAAACCCAGGTAACTCGTAAAGGATACTGCGTTCCTTCAAAAAAGGTATAATTCCGCACAGTCTGAGCATGTGCGGGTGATACTGCAAAAAAAAGAGTAATAAAACTAATTAAAAATACGCGACAAAGGGTATACTTCACTGTATATTAACTCACTCTTAGTAGTGTTTATCATCAAACGAAGTCCGTAAATATCTTTTAAAGACATTTTGGATGGTATTGCGAATCTTGTTCTTACAACTTTAAACCTTTGTATATGAAAGGACATATCATTAGGATTAGCTTTAATGAAGGCCTCACTACCATTCTTTCCGATAAGCTCAATCCTTGCTTCTCCGCTAAGCGAAGAGGCTGTCTGCAAGTTATTCAAGTCAAAACTTAAAGCAAGACGTCCTCCGGATAAATTGAGCTTCACATTTTCAACTCCGGCTCTCATAAGATTTTTATAAAAAAGTAATTTGCTAAGATCAATGCGAGGAGATGATTCAACCTTTTTCTCTTCAACTGGAACGGCAGTTAAAAGAGACTGAACTTCAGTAGGGTCATACGAATCTAAAATTTTATTTACATTTTCAAGACGTTCAAGCTGAACAGAAGCTTCATTAAGATTTTTTTGCAGTTCATGTTTATCCTGCCGCAGTTCCGAATTTTGATTCCAAAAAGTATAACCGGACCATGCCCCTAATCCTGCACATGTCACCAAGATAACTATAAACCAAATAAATACTCCCAACCAAAAAGGACTTAACCTATACCGTTTAACAGTATCATCATCCCGCATAAAAAGAACATTGTACTTGGTATTGCCCATTATCTTCTGCTCCATTGTTCATCGATAATAAGCCATTTCCCGTTGACTGGGCGAATGACTAATTTCTTTCTACCAAAGTCGCTGTAACCAGAAATATCTGAATATGCTTGGTTAAAATCTACTTCTAATCCACCAGAATTCTCTTTTAGTCTCACTTTACTAAATTCTAATGTTAAAGGCTTTCTTTTTTTCCAGATAGCTTCTTTATGTTCTTTTACCTTTCTAATTCCGCGCATATTACCTTGCCTAACTTTAGAATCATACATTTTAGAGTATTTATCTAAATTAGCAGAAAGCCATGACAAGCGCCATTCATCTAGAAAAGTTAACACACTATTCTTTTTCGATTCAAGGTATTCATCTTTAAATGAACGGGAGGCAGGGCTATATTCACGCCCGACAATTTTCCAGTTTCCATCAATTTTCTGCCAGTATAATCTTTTAGCTGTAGAAGATGAAAGATGTCCGGATCTGTAATATTGATCAAACCACGTAACCCAGTAATCTGGACCGGGCAAAGCGTTAAGATTAAAAATTGAAACATCAATCCATGATGTTTTAGAAAAAATTCTCTTTTTACGTTTTTTAAAAAATTTAAAAGACTTACCTTCACTTTTACTGAATAATTTACTGGAATAAGCATCAAAAAATCCGGCATCTTTATTTGACCAGTCTGTAGCCCATTTGTTGACAAGACTCTTTAGTTCAGCGGATTCCGCAGTCTGCTTTCCTGTTGCATTTTCCCATGAAACGGACTCGCCGATAACAACTGGAGTACCCGGATGTATTTTAGAATCAATAAAATTTATATCCGAATTATTAAGAGCGACACAACCTTGTGTATCCATTGCAACTAATTGCTTGCCGCGACCATGGATCCAAATTCCATATCCTGTCTTACCTTTAATGCGGTCAACCGGATTAGGAAAATCAAGAGGGAAGGCCAAATCTCCATATAGCTTAAAATCATCAAGGTCAGTACGTTTTCTCTTGGTAAAATATACCCCTTCAGGAGTTTTCTTATCACCCTCAACTTCTTTATCTCCGGCAGTTTTACCAGTCGCGCAAGTAAGAGTAGCTTCGGCATGAAGTGGACTTTTATGCACAAGAAGATGAAGTTTTTGATTCCCTTTATCTACAGCTACGATCATTCTGGGAGTAAGCGATGTACTTTCCATCACCGGAGTCCAACCGCCGGCATAGCAATTAGAGACCAGACTCGCGCTGACTATAATAGATATAAATAATGTTCTAAAAAAATACATCATACAAAAAGTAGAGCTCCATGATTCTAGATAGCTGGAGTAAAAAAGCACCATTCACATTAATTAAAACTTAATAACTAATGATCTTATAAAATAAAACCATTAAATCAGTAGTCTTTTCCATTTAAAATATTCGTACACTAGTAAATCGTATTGATTCATAACTTGAAGAAACTGTAAATATTTTTTTCAATGATAACACGAAAAATACAATTCCGCAAAAAAAAGGCCACCCGACTTTGCACTATGATCAAAGCCGGGTGAATTATAATTCTAATCGCGAATATTAAAACTATTCCCCAAAAACGCGTTTAAGGATAAATTCTTCATATCTAGTATAATAATTTATATCGAAAGCATCATCAAGTGCACCTTCAGCAAGGATGGATTTAATTGCATCATCCTTACGCACTTCATCAGGGAAGGAAACTTTGTTTTCCCAACAATACATAGCAACCTTCTGCACCATTTCATAAGCCTTCTGTCTTTCAAGACCAGCATCGACCAAAGCAAGCAAAACGCGCTGTGAATAGAAAAGGCCGTAAGAAGCCATCAGGTTGCGATCCATATTGTCACCGTTAACTTTAAGTCTTTTGAGAACTCCGGTCATACGGCCTAAAATATAATCTGCGAGAATAGTTGAATCAGGCATTATGACACGTTCAACTGAGGAATGGCTGATATCACGTTCATGCCACAAAGGCATATTTTCCATTGAAACCAGTCCATTGGTGCGCAAAAGGCGGGAAAGGCCACTGAGATTTTCAGCAGAGATAGGATTTTTCTTATGCGGCATAGCGGAAGAACCTTTCTGGCCTGCGCTGAATCCTTCTTCTACTTCAAGAACTTCAGTACGCTGCAAATGTCTAAGTTCTACACCAAGACGTTCAATACCACCACCGAGCAAACCTAAAGATGTAAAAAACGCTGCATGGCGGTCACGCTGAATAATCTGAGTGGAGATAGGGTCCACGTTCAAATCAAGCAATTCACATGTAATGCGTTCAACTTCAGGATCAAGCATTGCGTAGGTTCCCACTGCTCCGGAAATCTTACCTACACTAACGCCTTCCAGCGCTTTCTCAATACGTTCACGGTGACGTGTGAATTCTGCATAAAATCCGGTCATCTTAAGACCGAAGCTGGTAGGCTCAGCATGAATACCGTGAGTACGGCCCATACAAATTCTACCTTTATATTTAAATGCCATATCCTTAAGAGTAGTCAAAAATTCATCAAGAGCTTCCAGAATTATCTTACCGGCACGATGCAATAAAACGCCGTTGGCGGTGTCAACGATATCAGAGGATGTGCATCCAAGATGAATAAAACGAGAAGAAGGTCCGACTTTTTCTTCTACAGCTGTAAGAAAAGCAATAACGTCATGTTTTGTTTTTTCTTCAATTTCGAGAACGCGATCAAGTTCAAAATCAGCTTTCTCACGGATATTTTTCATATCCTCAGCAGGGATGCGTCCCAATTTATGCCAAGCTTCACAAACAGCAACCTCAACTTCAAGCCATACTCTAAAGCGATTTTCCAGAGTCCATATAGCACTCATCGCGGGACGAGAATATCTTTCGATCATTTTTTTTAATTCCGTTTTTTCGTTTTTAAAATATATTTAAAAAAAGGACGACAGGCCCTGACTATATTATAACTAGCAGACTTAGACAATGGCAGAAGAATTAATCAGACTTAATGTGCAGTATAACAAAAAAACAAACGGCCCGGTATATACCGGGCCGTCAGGCCGAAATCAGCTTTTTGCTGTACTGTCAGAACTAGCGGAAGTAGAGACTGAAGAGGTAGATGCTCCTGAATCACTACTTACAGATTTAGGCTTACCGGAACTTCCGGCAGTCGAATCTGTTTTGCAATATCCAGAAGAATACCACCCTCCGCCTTTAAGAATAAAGGAAGAATTTGAAATAACCTTAGTAGCTAAACCGCCACATACGGGACATTCTAACTCTTTATCTTCAAAGCTTGTCTGCCACTCTTCAAAAATTTGCTGACACTCATGGCATTGATATTCATAAATCGGCATAGCTCCCTCCATCTAAAAAAAAGGTACCCGCCATACCTCGAAAGGCAGGCGGACCCATCCCCTGAAAAATGAGGGCATTACTTACTATTTCGGCTTAACCCTAAAAGCGGAAGCCGAAAAAGAAAGCTCTACTTAAAAGTTTATTTTTTTGCTGCTTTTGCTTCAGCTACGCGAGCTTTAACTCTTTTAGCTCTGCGGTGACGCTTACGCTGAAGTTCTTTCTTCCGTTCGATCTTTTTATGTCTACCCATTTGGCATTCCTCCTAAATATAAGATTTCGCACTTGCCGCACGATTAATATGCTGCAAAGAATGTGGTATTACATCAAAAACATTAAGATTGTAAAGCGTTTGAACAAAACACCTACACATAGTACAACATACTAAAATAAATAGCTTTTTACACAAAACACTCATAAAAAGATGCTGTAAATTTATTTTGCACAGGACTTTCCCCCTTGACTACTACCCCTATCATGAACATATACAGTTCACTTCGCTGCCAAGAAATATGGTCCAGCAAATAAATACTGCAAGGAGCCGCCATGAAAAATAGAGCGTTTGATAAAGCTGTAGAAGATGTTTCCGAAGTATTCATGTTTGATCACTGGATGCGATTTTACTTCATCTTTGAAGAAGACAAAAAGCTGATAGTAAGAGTTCCTAAGGAAGTCGTCAGTCAGGTTGAAAAAGAGTTTCCAACACTGCACGGACTGATAGAGCTCACTAATAACGAAGAAATTGATCAGCAAAAATCAACTCAGAATGTCTGCTCTTTCATCGGAGCCCGCTTTGACGGTACTAAATACTCTGACAAAATTATTCCAAAAGTTTTCGACTCTAAAGATTTTAAGATTGAAACCTATCTTTTTAATCTCTGGATTAAAGGACATGAATCACATCTAGAATCTGAAGTTATGACTTTTGCTGAATGGAAAGAACTTTATGCAGGATGGAAAGAACTGGATGAAGTTAAAAATTATATTTCCAGACTCAGTAAAGCTGGAAGCGGTGCTGTAATTCAACCACCGACCTGCACAACTGTACAGTAATCTTCTATATCTAATAATTAAAGGGAGTCTCAATCAGGGGCTCCTTTTTTTGTACCTTAATATCAAAGAACCCTACGTGCACCGATAAAATATTTGCGCCAATAAGCCTTACCCATTGACTCTTCACGAACGTAATGACCACTTTTAGGGCTATGCACAAAAAGGTTCTCACCTCCTGTGTAAATACCAGCATGAAGACTTTTACCTCCTCCCGGGACCCTAAAAAAAACAATATCCCCAGCCCTTATCTTACTAAGAGAAACAGGTTTACCTGCATTGATCTGCTTCCATGAAACCCTTGGAAGCATGATACCATGTCTCTTATACACCCACCAGACCAGACCGGAGCAATCAAATCCTTTTGACGGAGAATCTCCGCCCCATTTGTAAGGCTTACCTATCTGAGAACGCACCACATTAACCACTGAACGCTCCGTTGCAGAATAAATTGCTAATTTTTCAATTCTTCCGCTACTTGGAATAGAGATCGTTTTTTTACCACAACCTACCAAGAATACAGCGCCCCCCAAAACAGCAATCAATAGTACGATTTTGCGAAGACTATTCCGAAGTTTAATCATATTAATAGATTTTATCCTGAATTACTATCTAATACAATAGATTTTCCCACTACTAAACCATAAACTCCTTAATTTAAGCCTTTAAGTTACTAACTATAGAAATTACTGATAGGACTAACAAGCCAAATCTGTCCAATTATCTATTGACTTTTGCGCTATATTTGACGACAAACATCTACACTTTAGGTGATAAATGTGAAACATTTCCATGAGTTGCATTAATCATAAAAAGATAACACGACTGAGGCATGTTTTTCTAAATCTGGCACAACATTGCGTTACAGTGAGGTCCGTATGTTGCCCATGATGCTAGCATTAGTCATCTTGTTGCCCTTGATGGCTGCTCTAGGCTGCTACTTTTTGCGCGTAAGTGCGATCAGAAATATGATCGTTCTTGTCACAGGAATTTGTATAGCAGCTACATCCCTTGTCCTGCTCGGCGGGGGATCGTTTACCTATTCTCCAGGCACATTGCTTGGAGTAAGTTGGGATTCTCTCGTCACTCTGGCGGACTTTTCCCTGCTCTTCGTGATACTGTATTATGCATTCAAACTTAAAAATCAGCTGATCAAGGTATTTGCAATATTGCAGATTATTCCTTTAGCTGTGTTTGAATTATTCATTGTTGATCACGCAGTAGAGGTTCCGGCATTCTATGCTGACAGCCTTGCACTGATCATGGTCGCAGTTATTTCAATTATCGGTTCGCTTATCTGCTTCTTTGCGATCCCTTATATGAAAGAACACGAAGAGCACCTGCACCTTGTGAACTCTCGCCAGCCGAGATTTTTCTTTTATCTTGTTCTATTCCTCGGAGCCATGAACGGATTGGTGCTTTCTAATAACATTCTTTGGCTTTATTTCTTCTTCGAAGTAACGACTTTCTGTTCTTTCATGCTTATCGGGCATGACGACACAGAAATTGCAGTTAAAAATGCAACCCGCGCGTTGTGGATGAATGCCCTCGGCGGTGTCGCTTTTGTTTTCGGAATGATCTGGGCGTACACGGAAGTCGGCTCACTCAGCCTTCAGACTATCATTAACGCTGGCCCGATGGGCGGGCTGATGATTGTACCTGTCGGATTGCTTTGCTTAGCCGGCTTTACAAAAGCAGCACAGGTTCCTTTCCAGAGTTGGTTACTCGGGGCAATGGTTGCTCCTACTCCGGTTTCAGCTCTGCTCCATTCAAGTACTATGGTTAAAGCCGGTGTGTACATTGTGCTTAGACTTGCTCCTGCATATGCGGGAACGTTCTTCAGCCAAGGGATAGCTCTTTGCGGGGCCTTCACATTCCTTTCCTGCGCAGCAATTGCAGTCAGCCAAAGTAACGGCAAAAAGATACTTGCTTACTCCACCATCAGTAACCTAGGTCTGATTATCTGTTGTGCCGGACTTAATACTCCTTGGGCCACTTCGGCAGCAATAATACTCATTATCTTCCACGCAATATCTAAAGCTCTACTCTTCCTGTGCGTAGGTACAATTGAGCTGGGCATTGGCAGCCGTAACATCGAAGATATGCATGGTCTTTATCTTAAGATGCCTAGAACTGCGATCATCACGATCATCGGTATCTTAACAATGATTCTGCCTCCGTTCGGTGTTCTGCTTGGAAAATGGATGGCAATTGAAGCTGCATCAAGCAACATGTTCGTTATTGTCATGCTTGCTCTTGGAAGTGCTCTTTCTGTCGTATTCTGGGCTCGTTGGGCAGGAATCCTGCTAACTGCTCCGATCCGCAATAAAGTCCCTGCTGAATCTCAGAATATCCTGACAAAATTCACACTTAAAACCCTTGCAGGGGCATCTGTGGTTCTGTCTTTATTCTCTCCAGCAATATACACAAGCTTGATTGAACCTATGATAGGCAAAACATATCATATTTCCGCCGGGATCTTTAGTTCTCCTGTCGGAACTTACGCTGTTTATCCGATCTTCTTTGTGCTTGCTGTTGCGTTTATATACGCATGGCTTGAAACTAAAAAATCTGGAAACATCCAGAATTCGCAGTCATACCTTTGCGGAGCTAACGTCAAAGAACCAGGGGTTCAAGCCTTTATCGGGCCTATGAATAAACCGGTCGGACTCTCGTCCAGCAACTATTACCTTGAAGCTTTATTCGGCGAAGAGAAGCTGACTCTCTGGATCAACTTTGTTGCTCTGGCTCTCATCGTTCTCATGTTGGGAGGAGCTGTTTAATGGAAACATTACTTCTTATCATCTTCGGAATAATCATAGCCCCTATACTCGGCGGCCTGATTTCTGGTGCTGACAGAAAAATAACTGCGCGTTTTCAGTCCCGCTTCGGCCCTCCGATTTTGCAGCCATTTTACGATGTTGCTAAATTATTCGGTAAGGTTAAAGTCATCAATAACTTCTGGCAGGTATTCTGCGCATGGGTTTATCTCATTGCCGCAGCCCTCTCTGTAGGTTTGTTCTTCGCTCAGTCCGATCTGCTCATGATCTTTTTTGTTCAGGCAATCGGCGCAGTCTTCCTTGTTATGGGTGGTCTTGCCAGTCCTTCCCCATACAGTCAGGTTGGAGCACATCGCGAACTGATTCAGGTTCTTACCTATGAGCCCCTCATCATTCTGGTCTTTGCTGCCATCTTTATGGTAACCGGAACATTCAGAATTGATGAAATTCTTGCTTATAAAGAACCTCTTCTAATTAAACTGCCACTTATATTCGTTGTGCTTGGCTATGTACTGACTATTAAGCTCAGAAAATCACCTTTTGACTTTTCCACGTCGCATCATGCGCATCAGGAATTGGTCAAAGGCGTGCTCACCGAGTTTTCCGGACCTTACCTCGCCATTATTGAAATTGCTCACTGGTATGAGACTGTCCTCATTCTCGGAATTTGCGCACTCTTCTGGCACACAAGTTTTGTAGGAGTAGTGTTACTTCTTGTTTCTACCTATCTGGCAGAAATACTGATTGATAATACCATGGCTCGTATGACTTGGCGCTGGATGCTCAAATATGTTTGGAGCGTTGGTCTGGTCATGTCTTTTGTCAACCTCATCTGGCTGCACGTAGGTTAAGATTATGTTCAAGAAATTCATTAATAATTCACGCGCCAAGTCTCCGTGGATCATGCATTTTGACTGCGGAAGCTGTAATGGCTGCGATATTGAAGTTCTGGCATGCCTTACACCGATGTATGATGTTGAACGCTTCGGCATAGTCAACGTCGGTAATCCTAAGCATGCTGATGTCCTCCTTGTCACCGGCACGGTAAACCCACGCAACGCTAAAGTATTACGTAACATTTACGATCAAATGCCCGATCCTAAAGGCGTGATTGCCATCGGCTCATGTGGTCTTTCAGGTGGTATTTTCCGTGAGTGCTACAACGTAATCGGCGGAATCGACAAGGTTATCCCCGTTGACGTTTACGTCCCCGGGTGCCCGGCTAAACCTGAAGCAATCATCGACGGCGTGGTCACTGCCCTTGCCAAGTTTGAAGGCCTCAAAGGCTAAACATTACGAGGGAAACAACGTGATAGAAAATATGAAAGAAATCACAATGGAAACTATTGTCGGAGAGGTTTCCATGTTGAAGAGTGCCGGACAGCGTCTCGTCACTTTGAGCTGTACCGAACTTGATGCAGACAACTTTGACATTATTTATACCTTCGACAAAGAACTAGTTCTCACTCACCTGAGAGTAACTATCCCCAAAGGGACAAGCTGTCCTTCTATAAGTGGTGTGTACTTTACTTCACTGCTGGTAGAAAACGAGATTCAAGACCAATTCGGCCTTATGTTCGACGGTCTTATTCTCGACTTTGGACGTACTCTCTATTTGGATGAGGAAATCACCACCATTCCATTGTGCAATAACACAAAGGCGATGACTGTTAAAAAATAATTCGTCTTCCCGGATGACACCAAGACGATAACAATTATAGGGTAAATTATGGCACGTACCATCATACCTTTCGGTCCGCAGCATCCTGTTTTACCGGAACCGCTGCACTTAAAACTTGTCGTGGAAGACGAAATAGTAAGGGAAGCCATTCCTGCACTGGGATACGTTCACAGAGGGCTTGAAAAACTTGCTGAGATTCGCGACTTCCATCAAATGATTCAGATCGTTGAACGAGTTTGCGGCATATGCTCCATGGTTCATTCTCTTTGCTACTGTCAGGGTATTGAAGAAATGATGGGAATAGAGGTTCCTGAAAGAGCCAAATATCTCCGCACAATATGGTCAGAATTACACCGCATGCACAGTCATCTACTCTGGCTTGGCCTTTTTGCTGACGCCTTCGGATTCGAAAGTCTGTTCATGCAATTCTGGCGTATCCGTGAACGCATCATGGATATTAACGAAGCAACCACAGGCAGTCGCGTAATTGTTTCCGTCAACGTTGTCGGCGGTGTCCGTCAGGACCTTACACCGGAACAATGTTCATGGATTCTCACTGAGCTCGCTCAAGCTGAAAAAGAAATTAAATCGATTCAGTCTACAATTCTTACCGACTACACTGTCTGCAAACGCACACAAGGAGTCGGCGTTCTTAGCAAAGAACAAGCATATGAACTGGGCGCAGCAGGACCGACGCTTCGCGGTAGCGGAGTTGCTCAGGATATGCGTCAGCTTAAATACGCAGCCTTTGACAAGATAGACTTCGAAACGGTAGTAGAAACAGCTGGTGACAGTTACGCCAGATCAAAAGTACGCTTCAGAGAAGCCGTACAATCGATAGACCTCGTTCGTGCAGCGATTGCAGGATTACCTCAGGGTGACCTTGCAGCTCCGTTCAAAGGAAATCCAGAAGGTGAGATCATTACCCGCGTTGAACAGCCTCGCGGTGAATGTATGTACTACATGAAAGGAAACGGAACTAAATTCCTAGAAAGAGTACGTATCAGAACGCCTACGTTCGCTAACATTCCTCCACTTCTTGCTATGCTTCCAGGTCTTGAGCTGGCGGACGTTCCTGTTGTTGTTTTGTCAATAGACCCGTGCATAAGCTGCACGGAACGCTAGGAGGTCGGGACATGCTTAAAATGACTTCAACCGTACTGAAGAACCTTTTTTCAAAAAGTTCTACCAGAATGTACCCTTTCGAAGTTCGTGAGCCATTTCCTCTTTATAGAGGTGAACTGTTTAACGACATCGACACGTGTATCTTCTGTAAAAAGTGCGCAATAAAATGCCCATCGCAGTGTATTACTGTTTCAAAAAACAAAGAAAACGGAACCGGAATCTGGACATGTGACCCATTTGCCTGCGTTTACTGCAGCATCTGCGTGGATGTTTGTCCTACCCAGAGTCTGCACATGAAACCTAATCATCGTAAACCATCAGCAACTCGCGAAATGATTGACATGACAGGTAAAGTGAAAGTTCCAAAAAAGAAAGCAGCACCTAAAAAAACTGAATAGCTCAGCTAACAGAATTTTATCTGCTTAATCGTAATTAGAACTCCCCTGTTGTCGTAAGACAGCAGGGGAGTTTTTTAGAAAAATTAATTTGAAAATTACGGTTATTAATTAATCGTCTAAGTTACTTTTTTTTTCAAAATCTTCATTGCCACTCACATATTCTAGAATATCTCCGGGCTGGCAGTCCAAAAAATGACAAATTGAGTTTAAAGTTGAAAACCGTATAGCCTTTGCTCTTCCTGTTTTGAGTACAGATAAATTCTGAGGGGTTATGCCGATAGCTTCGGCTAAATCCTTTGATGAAACCTTTCGTTTTGCTAACATCACATCTAAATTTATTAATATCGCCATACAATCTCCTAGACTGTTAACTCTGCGTCTTCACTAAGCTTACGCCCTTCGTCCATAACCCAAGAGATAGCCAGGACAACACATGCCAATAAAATTCCGCCTAAATTGGTATCGTTTATATCTATTAAAATCAGACGTTCCCCAATGCCGTTATGCATTGTAGCTGCATAAGTAGTACCAATCTGAACAATAGGAGAAATAAGTTCACTTAATAAAAAAGCCCAAGCTGCACGGCTAAAACAAATAGTGTTATCAGCAGTGAAGATCTTTCCCTCTGAATAAAGAGTAAAAAGTTTAATCATCTGCCACATGCTAAATATTTCGAGCAAAGCCAGTGGCAATGATGCTGCAAAACCGAGCATTTTACCAGATAGCTGAATTCCTACTATCTCTGGAGCTACAAAAAAATCTCCAAGACCTTCTGGCCGAATAAAGAAATCACCTACTCCATCCAGATACATCCAGCCAAAGAAGTCTGTTACAGGAATTAAAATTAGAATCAACCAAAACACATACTTCAAAATAAGACTCATACGTCTGATTTTTTCCATGTCGTTATTCTCCCAAAAATTTGTTATTTGTTCTTCTAAATCTCGATTTATGACATTTAATTACTGTTTGTCAATAATAACTTACTGTTTATTGTAAATAAAGAATCATAAAAAATCCCCCGTCACGCTGTAACAGGGGATTTTTATTCGAAGTTATGGCTAATAATCAGCTCAAATATTTTTCAGCAGATTGAATATAATTTTGAATTAACAGTTCATCATTCCACGCAGGCAAACACTGTGCAGTAAACCACGGTGTTTCAATTTTCCAGCAATGAAGCTTCATTGATCCGTTTCCACCACCGTACTTTGTATCACCGACAATGGAGAACCCACGTGAAGAAAGCTGTACTCTGATTTGATGAGTGAACCCTGTATGTAACTGAACTAAAAGCAAACTGTAATCGTCATTTACCGACAAGGGCAAAACCGATGCCCGCGCATCCTTACCTGCCCCTGTAACAATTCTCTCGCTTCCGTGCACTTCTTTCTTTTCAAGTCGGTCATGCATCTCGGTCCAACCACCATCACAGCTTCCAAATTTCCACTCTCCCCTGACCTGTGCAAGGTAGTATTTACCACCCTCACGGCTTGCAAACATGTCAGAAAGATCTTTTTGCCCGTGATGACTTTTACCTGCAAGCAGAACTCCTGAAGTATCCCGATCAAGCCGATGCGCTGGAGCAGGTTTAAACGGAGAGTTCGCATACATGGACAAGAGACGATCAACTACACTGTCATCATGCCCAGTGCCGCCTTGCGAAGGCAATCCTGCAGGCTTGTTAATGGCCAGATAATTATCATCTTCGTAGAGTATCTCCAGCGGTTCACGTGTAACCGGAGCAGCGGATTCAACAGCCTGATATGGAGGAATACGTACAACTTGTCCTTCTTTAACAAGATCAAACGGTTTGCACCGTCCCTTATTAATACGAACATTGCCTTTGCGAATCCAGCGCATGACAGCAGAACGCGGTATTTTACTCCCCACTCTCCTTTCAAGAAAACGCACCAGTTTTTGACCGGATTCAGCACTGGTAACTGTAATAAATTCTGCAGACATACGTATTAAAACTAACCCATCATTCTGGGTAGGAAAGTTACAATTTCAGGCGCGACCAGCAAAAGGGCTATGAGTCCTACATAAGCAACCATAAAATAACTTACTCCTAAAAAGACTCGGTCTATGGCGACATCTTCTGCCATTGACGCAACGATAAATGTAGTAACTCCGACAGGCGGGGTTATTGCGCCCATAGTCGTTACAATAGTGATAAGCACGCCGAACCAGATGGGATCATATCCCATGGCTATAACCATAGGAAAGAAAATTGGAATAGTAATCAGCAAAAGAGCAAGAGCGTCCATTATCATTCCGCCGACGACATAAATCACACATATCAATAAAATAATTACAGTGGGGGGAATAGCTAATCCTGCAACCATATCCGCAGCTTCGAAAGGTAGCCGTGTTATAGCGAGAAAACGCCCGAAGATGATCGCTCCGACAATAACCACCATAATCATACATGAGACCTTCAAAGTATCACTCACAGCCGCGACAAAGAGTTTAAAACTCATTTTTCTCGAAACAATACTTATCAGTAAAGCAAAAGCAGACCCAGCGGCTCCGGCTTCGGTCGGTGTAAACCAGCCTGCAAATAACCCGCCCATGACAAGCATAAAAAAGACTATCATTTCAATAGATCCCGGAAGTGATTTGAGCTTTTCTTTAAAGCTTACTTCCGGTCCGGCTGGGCCCCAATCCGGATGAAGCACACACATGCCGAAGACTGTCGCCAAAAACAAACAGCATAAAAGAATACCCGGGATCACGCCGCCTAAGAAAAGATGCCCTATGGACTCACCGGTTTGAAGACCAATAATAATCAGGACCACACTTGGTGGAATAACAACCCCTAGAGTTGCTCCTGCAGCAACAGAACCAGTGCTTAAGATAGGATTATAGCGGAATTTTTTCATTTCCGGCAGAGCGACAGTGCTCATAGTGGCGGCTGTTGCGGTATTGGAACCGCAGATTGCGGCAAATCCAGCACATGCAAGCACAGTAGCCATAGCTATACCGCCGCGAATATGCCCCATCCATGCATAAGCCGATTTATACAGCCGTTCATTAACTCCGGAATAAAAACAAATCTGCCCCATGAGGATAAAAAGTGGGATGACTGTCAGACCGTAAGAAGAAAATACGTTCCAGACTTCAGTGCCGAGCATGCCGTAAGCTGCTTTAAGATTAAGTACTTTTGCGAACCCGATAAAACCTATGATCCCCATGGCAAAACCTACGGGAATACGCATTATAAAAATTAGCAGCAACAGGCCAATAATGCCAATAAAGCCTATAGTAATTGGTTCCATATGATTATAACCACTCGCTAAACGAGCTTAAGAGGTTCTTTTCCAGAAAGGGTTCTGACAAGATCAAGCAATAGAACAAAAGACATCATCGCACATCCAAAAGCCAACGCGAAGACAAAAGGATAAAATTCAATTCCGAGGGTTTCTGAAACCTCCCCCAGATCAAGTAAAAACATTCCCCACTTAGCGGCTTCTTTAGCGCAGAATGCAAAAAATAAGCAGGAAGCAAATGAACTCATAGCATCCAGACAAATCTGCAAAAGTCTTGGGAATTTATTAAATAATAATCCTACTGAAATATGACTCTTATACAACTGAGAAAAGGCAAGTGAGAAACCGGCAACAACAGCTCCAAGAAAGCCCATCAATTCAAAAGTCCCTTTCACAGGAACCCATGTTGCACGAAACACCATATTAGTGCAGGCCAGCACAACCATTATGGCAAGAGCCGCACCTGCAATCCATGACAACATGCGACATAAAATGATGGTGATTTTTTCTAACTTATCGATCATAGGCTTATTTTAATGACTCCCCGCCATCCAGCTGTAGCGGGGAGTTTTTTCATACTTTAATATTTTGCAGGATCGTATTTAACGCGGGAAGCTTCGATTTCGGATAAAACAGCATCTCCATCAATAGATGCCTCCGCTGCTTTTGTTTTCCAATCGTTTATGAGCGGCATTGTCTTTTCTTTAATTGTCTGCATGTCCGCTTCAGGCATAGCTATCAACTCGATGCCGTACTTTTCTTTAGACCATGCAAGAGAGTCCTGCACATGCTGATCCATGTATTTTCCGGTCCATTGCGCCTGTTCACGACCGAGGTCGGTCATAACTTTCTTTACATCATCAGGAAGCCCGTCCCATGAACTCTTATTCATTATGACAGCAAATGGATAAACAGCAGTATTGGTTATAGTTTCATAGCGGCATATTTCAGCAAAATTCATATCCTTTAAAACATCAAAAGAAGAGAATAACCCCTTAACAACGCCCTTCTGCAATGCTTCCGGAGTTTCAGACATGGGCATAGAAACAGGAGTTGCCCCGATTGAATCCAAAATTTTAGAAAGGATACCTGACGCACGCAGTTCAACGCCTTTTAAACCACCGAGAGAACGAATGGGGGTTTTCGTCATTAAGTTTGAAGGAGCAGAGGCAAACATAGTCAGCACTTTAAATTTCTTGAACTCTTTCGGCTGAAATTTCTGAAAAAGATCCCATAACGCAAGACTTGCCGAAGTGGAGGTTGTAAATCCTAACGGAAGTTCAAAGACCGAACACAGCGGGAAGACACCCGGATGATACGCAATGCTGATACAACCGATATCAGCCTGTCCCTGCATAACACCACGCAAGGTATTTTTAGCTCCCAGCAATGTCGATCCGGGATAAGTCTGAATCTGAACTTTACCGGAGGTTCTTTTTTCAACTTCCTGCTTCCAACGTTCCATCTGTACACATGGAAATGTCTTGGCAGGAGGGAAATTTGCATAACTCAAGTTAACTTCTGCAGCATGCAAAGAAGGTACTGGGCAAAACAGCACACTAAAAAGCAACAAAAATAAACTACCGAATATTTTACCTTTAATCATGAAATTTCCTCCGCTAAAGCTGATTTTAATAAAAAAAGGCCCCCTGCAAAAACAGGGGGCCAAAGCTTAGCTATTTTTTCCCAAGATTAAGCTCATAAGCTACAATCAAAGTTTTTCTATATTTAACCCCAAGCGCCCCGGGGTAAGTATTCAAAATACAATATAATTCTTTTTCGCCGTCATTATCAATATCGGCGATTCCGTATGAAGTTACTGTTCCTTTAATACGGCGTGTTTTCCAAGCAAGGTTAAGACCTACTCCATCCCAGTATTCAGAATGAATTTCACCCTGTGAGAAACTTTTGTAGTTGGAAAAAATCTGTGAAGCAACAGAGATATCTTTATTTAAAAGGACCTCAAGTTTAGTCGGATCAGAAATAGAAGTTATTGTTATAGGCATCGGAACAAAATAATCATGCTCTATTCTATCCTTTTTATTCTCAGACCCGAATCCAACCAGTTTAGAAGTTGCATCAAACTTTACGTCAGCTGAGTTATAAGAATCCTGACTCTCATACAGAGGCTCAAGAGCCTTGTTGTAAACGGTAATTCTACCATATTTATTAAGAACGAGTACCTTATAATCATCCTTTCCAGGAAGATAAGATGTGTTGAAAACATTGGCAAAAGCAGGAACAGACAAATGCCTGATAGGAACAAGTTCACCATTAGAATACATATATTCCGTCATACTTTTAGAATAAAAGATACTGCTTGAGTCATACTTCTGTCCAAGCAAGCTTGGCGAAAAATTCGGGGGAAGGCGGACAGCGCTTAAGAAATTACGAAAACGATCTATGAGAAGTTTAGGAGTCTTATTCTTAAAAGAAATAATATATGAATATGGTCTCTCTTCCATAATAATACAAAGAACTACTTCTGTTACTCCGTCTTTACCGATATCAATACCGTTAATTCTAATACCGTTAGCTCTTGCAGCATATTTGTAAGAAGTAACCTCTTTCAAACGTTGATCTTCAACATTGAAAACTTTAACTTCATGATCCGACAGCATTACAATATTTTTTTTACCATCACCTGTTACATCGGCAACAAACCCGCCACGATTTACAAAGTTGATACTCTGACTGCGCCAACGCCCTGGAGTCTCTGTTCCGCCTTCATATCTAAACTGAGGGTTAACAGAGCTTTGCATAGGAACAGCGGCAGCGGAAGCAGAAATAAACTCAGGGTTTAAAGCCTCTTTAGGACGGGCATCTTCGCGAGCTTTTTCTTCTTTACTTGCTACTTTACTACCGGGCTTTTCAAATAACTGCCCTTTGACCTCTGTAGCAAGGGTATCCAGTGCAGGGATAAGTCCTTCCATTGTTGTTTTAGCACTCTTAGTCCAAAACTTTCCGTCTTTATCAACCATGCGCAGATCGATAGCGACATCTGTACCAACAATGGTAAGCCCGCCAAGTGCAAGGTAATCTACTCCGAGTTTTTGTGCGCTTTTGATTTCCGCAAGTTTTGAAGTAGGACGATCAGCCTCAGTCAGCTCCTTTGAGGATGCAAGCGGCTCAAAATGGCCTGTCCAGTTTAGGCGTGAAATAAGCATAGTCTGAACGCCACGGCTCAGATATTTATACTGAGCTGGACCATTAATTTCAAATGGATAAACTGCGTATGTGCGAGCGTCAGCAAAAGCTGAACCTGCCGCTAAAATAGAAAGAGCCACAATAAGAAAAACGGTAAAACGTCTCAATAACATGAACTGAATCCTCCCCAAAAGCAGACTGCTTTCGGAAATATACGTTATATATTTTAAATTACTAATGTATTGCCACACCTCATTCAGAAAACATCTGAAGCAGGTCTGGCTATTTGACTTTCCATATAAGCAAAAACGAGTAAAAACTTATAACAGCTTACGGTCTGAGACGCAAAGCTAAACATGGAAACAACCCAAAAGGCTACTTGTCAAATATCCAGCCCTGTTTTATCTGTCTTGCTTCCAAAAGCTGTCCTTAAATAAAAGATGTTCAGCCCTGATTGATATGCGACATGTATTTGAAATGCTTTTGAGCATTCAGTAAAGTAAAATTTTCATACCAAACTGCTTCCACCAAGAAAGCTTACCTTCATTTTTCTAATTATATATTATGACAAACAATCTTCGAACATTCAGACTTGTCTGCTCAGAAAAAGACATACCCGCAGTTGAAGAACTTTTGCGGTCGCAAGGCTTTGAGTTCAGCCCTGAACCGTTTTACCCTATGGCTCGAAAACTGGAAAAAGAGCCTTTCCCACTAGGAGATTCGCTTGCCTCAAGGTTCGGTCGTATCTATATACAAGATCGCTCCTCCATGCTTCCGCCCCTTATGCTTAATCCTCCGGCAGGAGCTAAAGTGCTGGACATGTGCGCAAGTCCGGGCAGTAAAACAGGAATTTTATCAAGATTAGTCGGGCATGACGGCTTTGTGCTTGCCAGCGAACCTTCTAAGGACAGGCTAGCCTTACTGCGACAAAATTTAAGGCGCGTACAAGCCATAAATTCAGCAACGGTCAGCTATGAATCACAAAAAATTCCGCTACCCGCTAACGGATGGAAATATGTTCTGCTGGACCCGCCATGCAGCGGGTGGGGTACTATTAACAAAAACCCGAAGGCAATGGAGCTATGGTCAGGCGAAAAAACTGTTCCGTTAGTAACTTTACAGCGCCAACTTTTAACAAAAGCTTTTGAACTGCTGGCTCCCGGTGGAAACGTCGTCTATTCAACGTGCACCACCAATGTTCAGGAAAATGAGGAGCAAACCCGCTTTGCAGTGGAGGAACTCGGATTTGAACTGGTCAAACTTCAGCATCCCGCCGGATTCACTATTGCAGAACCGCTTTTACCTAATATGGATGGAGTGCTACGGGTAGACGGTTCAGGCGGCGGGCAGGGATTTTATGTTTGTGGACTGCGAAAACCCGGAAACGAGGAACCCGAGCACCCTGAAACAGCCCCCCTACCGGGACAACTACTTGATGTTAAAAAGCTGAAATATCCTGAAGCGATAGACTTTTCTGCTCTGCCGGACGGCGAGCTTTATGATTTTAAGGGTAAAGCAATGTTCCTTAACAGACATGCGTTAAAGATGCTCCCACCGGATATACGCTGGCAGGGATATCCACTCGGCAAAATTTCCGGTAAGAAGTTCAGACCAAATCCATTCGCACGTGCTCTGTTGCCGGAAAATCCAGCAAAATCAGCTCTCGTGATTGAGAATGCTGAAGACCTTGCAAAATTATTTTCAGGACAAAGCCTGTCGGCTCCGGCAAAAGGCAAAGGTCCTGTGGGATTATACTTCAAGCAACTGCTTCTAGGGTTTACAGGTAAAAAAGGCAGTCGCTTTATCTGGACAGAAAAATAGATTTTTAAAATATACGAGGATTTAATGAACGGAACCGACCGTCGCTTAAAACGACTATTTGACAAAGAAAGCGGGAATTCACTTATTCTTGCTTTGGATCACGGTGCAAACGAAGGCATGATTGAAGGATTAGGGGCAATACCGACTATTTTGGAAGCTCTGCCCACATCAAAAGTGCAGGGTGTTATCCTCAATAAAGGGCTTGCCAGACATTTCAGCCATCTGATTCCTGAGGACATATGCTTAATTTTGCAAATGAATGCAGGTACAAGACACGGCTCCCCCTCATACAACAAAAGCATTGTCTGTTCTATTCAGGAAGCATTAAGACTTGGCGCGGATGCTGTCTCCGTGCTCGTTAACATTGGCAATGACTTGGAAGACCGCATGCTTTCCGATCTGGGAATAATTACTGACGAAGCGCATCAACTTGGAATACCCGTACTGGCAACAGTCTTTGCCAGAGGAAGCCAGATTGTAAACGAACACGATTCAAGCCTTATTGCCCACTGTATCCGCATAGGAGCAGAGCTAGGACCAGACGTTGTGTCTGTTCCCTACCCGAACAACGGCGATGCTTTTCGCAAAGCAGTGGAGGCAAGCCCCGTTCCAGTTCTGGTTACAGGGGGGCCGTTAGGACAGACAATGGAAAGTACAATAGCCAATAGTTTGCGTGGATTAGAATCAGGCTGCAAAGGGTGCTGCATAGGCCGAAACATTTTTCAGACTGCCAACCCAATTGAAAGCATGGAAAAATACGCTGAAGCTATACACAAAAAGAACAAATAAAAGCAAATAGTTAAAAATTATTTTAAATATACCAAAAAAACAGTTTGACAAAATGGTTACTCATCGGCAGTATCCCTCCTCGTGGCAGTGAGTAATACGGAAACGCACCAAGGTGCAGGAAGTTTGATCACAGCCTTCAGTTTGACAAACTGAATTTGTGGGCGAATAGCTCAGCTGGAAGAGCATCGGCCTTACAAGCCGAGGGTCACAGGTTCGAGCCCTGTTTCGCCTACCACAAACTGCTAATAAGCGTCGCTTAACACGCTTTATTACATATATGCGGAGTCGTAGTTAAGTTGGTTATAACGCCGGCCTGTCACGCCGGAGGCCGAGGGTTCGAGTCCCTTCGACTCCGCCACTTTTCCTTAAAGGGTTACATCGAAAGATGTAACCCTTTTTGTGTTTGATAAAACCATAATAAGACACTTTTGAAACTGGTGAACCTAAATGGATAATAAACATATTCTTGTCCTGAATCTTCTCTTCGAAACTTCACTTAAAAATAGTTTTAATAATAGAATAGCTGAGGTGTTTCGAGCCATCAGCACCAGTTATGAAATTGTCCACCTAGCTGACCTTGAAAACATTGACTATTCCAAAAAGTATACACATTTACTGATATCCGGTTCAACTGAAAGTGCCACAGAAGAAAACACATGGTATCCACAGTTGGATTCCATCATCCATCATTTCATATCAAAAGATAAGTCCATTCTCGGCATATGTTTTGGACATCAATTTTTAATCAGGCATATACTTGGTAAATCTCATGTACGAAAATCAGCAACCCCAGAAATCGGGTGGATAAATGTAAAATTATCTAACAACTCTATTTTCAATAATATTGATTCTCTGAAATCAGCGGTTTTTCACTATGATGAGATCTTTGATCTAGATAAAAGGTTCGAAATTACGGCAAGCTCAGCAAGATGTGCGATCCATGGTTTTCAGGTGCAAGGGAAAAAAATTTGGGGAATACAGTTTCACCCAGACTTCATGTATAATGATATATTCAAGTTTACCGAAGACATGAGAAAAAAAGATCTTAAGTTTGAAAAGAATCACTGCCAGACAAACGTATCAAAGGATGAATTCGCAACAAACAATCAGATTTTTAAAAACTGGATTGAGATATCATAAATTGTTGAGACCTCCCCCCTACACTTAATGAAAATGGTTACATTTTTTGATGTAACCATTTTTGTATTTTTGAGGAACTGGCAGACTATCCCTTCTTTAAAGTAGAGCCATATCAAACGCAAATGTTGAAGTTCTACATAGACACACCTTTGGATAAAATAAACAAAGTCATTTTTTAGAAGAGCTGATTGTTCCAGCAAAGCACATTGACAATATAGCAGAAGAATTAACCATACTTAGTATACGACGATCAATTTTATTCCCAGACATAAAGAGTTATGCAAAAAAACTTAATGAAATGGTAATAATTAATCAAAAATAATGGTAAAAACTATGGCATTCAGCAATCATCAAACATGCCCCAACGAATCATTACAATGTAACAGATTTATTTTATTGAACGGCAATCTCTAGCCAATCAAACCGACGCCCGAAGGTTCGACCCCCTTCAACTCCGCTACTCTTCTTGTTTGGAAGTTGGGTAAAAGGTTAGGACAACCTCGTTATGAATACCCTCAATGCAATTAAACTTGCCCTCATAAGGGCTTAAATAAGATGAAATAGCGACTTGATTCTATTCTTCTGTTTTGGATGAATCGACAAGCAATCCCATCGAAATTGCACGTTTCTCCCAGCTTTTTCGTGCAAGCAATTGAATGTCAGCGACTTTGTCTGACTCATCCATTATTTCTACCCCCAACAAAGTCTCAATTACATCCTCAATTGTAACAACTCCGGAAGTGCCACCGTATGGATCAATCACAAGTGCTATATGCTCGTGATTGAGAATCAACTGGTCAAGCAAGTCAGTGATTGCGCTGTCTTCCCGAGTGCGAGGAATTTTCCTTTCTATTACCTTAAGTTTGTTTTGATGTTTATCATGAGTAAGGCTTTCTAATAATTCCTGTTTTAAGAAATAACCTGTAACATCATCAATAGATTTTCCGAATAATATTATTCGTGAAAAAATCATATCGGGATTGCTTTCATGAAATCCCCCCAAGGTGTCATCGCGCTGACTCGCTGCAATCATTACTCTGGGAGTCATTACGTCTTTCACTGTGATTGTTTTGAATTTCAGTAAATTGTTTATAATATAAGACTCTTTCTTTTCCAGTACTCCTTTATCAGCCCCAACCTGAGCCATTGCCAAAAAATCCGTTCTAGAAAAGACGCTTTTATTTTTTTCATTTTTTAAAGACGTCGTTAGGAATTGGCTAAACCATACTAAGGGAAACAGAATCTTTATGATGAGTGAGATTGACCATACGGTAAAAGCCGTCAGTTCCTTCCAGTAATTGGCTCCAATTGTTTTGGGGATCAACTCGGATAGAACCAGAATTGCCAATGTCATCAATGCCGGGACCACGAATCCTGTGATAAAAAAATTCTCATCGGCCCAGATAACAGCAGCTTGTTTGCCAACCCCAATAGCTCCTACTGTATGTGCTATTGTATTCAGAGTCAGAATTGCTGCGAGAGGTTTGTCTATATTCTCTTTAAAATGTTTCAAAGTAGTAGCTATTGCAGTTTTTTCATATATCTGGATTTGAATGTAAGAAGGGGTGATACTTAGAAGAACGGCCTCCCAAAGAGAGCATAAAAATGAACAGGTAATAGCAAACAAGAAAAAGAAAATAAGATATGATAGCATATACGCGAATCCTAGTCGTTGTTATGTTCCTTTAACAGATCGGCTTATCTATTTGCAGAATACGCATATTGGAATCATAGATGCAACGGGAAAAACATCTTGCGGTTAGTATTTTTTAAGTAAATTCACTGCAAAATATAACAAACCGCAACCCAGAGGAGTCTTATATGAATTGCCCTAAAAGATCAGAAACAGCATTGCTTCATACTCTTGCAATGAACTACCCAGAACTTCTAGGAGTGGAGAAAAGGGATTTAAGCCTTGAGGAAATTGATTCTGATGTTGATTGCCGTATAGAACCTGAATGTGAATACGATCCAAACGCAAAGGCTGATTTGGTTATCATAAATGCGCTGTTAAATGATGGTAGCAAAGTGAATATCGCAGTTGCAGGAAACACTATTACTAAAGTAGGCTCATCAGATGAAATTAATCAGGTTACAGGTTCTTCAACCAAGATATTAGATGCACAGGGCAATTCTGTGTCACCCGGTTTTGTAGATTCTCATCTGCATCTGGATGTCGCTATGCAGCGGCTCGGAACTTTAACAATTGAAGATGTAGAAACAGCGGCTGATTTTAAAAGTCGCCTTAGTAAATATGCAGAAGAAAACTCAAACTCACCGATTCTGTATGTCTTCGGACTCCATTATTTTGATGACCCCATAATCCCTGCAGAGACCTGCCGCCAGACGCTCGATGAAATAGTTAATGACAAGCCACTTCTTGTTTTTGCCCATGATATGCATACTGCATGGGCCAATACAAAAGCTTTAGAAGAAGCCGAATTGCTACATAAAATGCCCCCTTACCCGCACCTGATTGAAGAACTTGGGTTGGAGCAAAAAATCATAATTGATTCTGATGGGATTCCCACAGGCGAGTTCAGGGAACCAGATGTTTATTCTTTCCTTGAGGGGCCTCTGCAAGCCAAATATCCCAGCTCTATTGAGCAGCAGCTTTCCGACTTAGAAACGGTATGCAACCAGCTCGCTGAACACGGTATTACCGGAGTACATCGAATGGCTTTGGCTCAACCGGCAGAAGATTTATCATTCCTGCTTTTACTTCTTGAACTGGAACAACAAAACCGTTTACCTATACGAGTCAGCTCTTCATTTTCCTCTGTTGCGGATCACAACATGCTGCATGATGTGGTCATGGCCTATACCGCTCGCGATCTTCTCAATAAGGCCCGCAAAAAAGAAATCACCGCAGCACAATTGCATGACAGTCTTTTGGAATTGCTCAAGGATGCCGGCACGGTCAGACATACAAAAGTAAAAAAAATGGCTGCCAAAGGAGGGCATGGCGAAAATCATCCAATGATGAACAAGTTACTTAAAGTCTCCCGTAAATTAACAGACGTTATTCATAAAAAACATATAGAACATCATGCGAAAAGGGAGAATCCCCACCGCAAGAACAACATGCCGAAACATATGGGCTATCATGCCAAAGTACGGCTGGACACATTAAAAATTTTTATGGATGGGGTTATTGAAAAGGATACAGCTTACCGTCTTGATAAAGACCCGTCACAAGGCATACCGGAATTCAATCAAGGTGATTTAGACAAGCTTCTGGCTTTTGCGGACAGACTCGGGATTCAGGTTGCAGCACACTCAATAGGAGACGGATCGGTTAAATCTATGCTGGATGCTATTTCCAAAGCTCGGGGAAAAAATAAAGATATTGATAAAAAAAGGGGCGACAGAATTCCGCACCGTGTGGAGCATATTGAAACCTGCACTCAGGATGACCTGCCCAGATTCGGCAAACTGGATGTTATTGCCTCCATGCAACCCTTGCATGAAAGACCTCCTATGACCATGTGGCATACTCTGGTTCCGAAGTCAGAATGGAATACAGCCTTTGCATGGAAGGAAGCGTTGGTGGACGACGCCACACTTGTTTTCGGCAGTGACTGGCCCATAGTTTCCTGCGATTCAAGAGCCGGAATCAACCACGCGGTGACTCGCAAACCTTGGTATGAAGGAGCCAGAGACCAGTCTTTAACCTTGGAAGAAGCTGTCGCCGCTTATACTTCCGGAGCTGCTTTTTCCGAGTATAGCCAAAATATTAAGGGAGAAATCAAACCCGGCATGCTGGCTGATATAGTAATTCTTTCGGGAAATATAAAAGAATTGGAAAAGGAATCTTACACCTTGAAAATTGACACAACTATCTGCGATGGAAAAGTTGTATATATGAAAGGGATGTAACATTTTATGCTTTTGCAGGTCCAAGTTAAACGGATTTTACAAAACCTGCTAAATGAGAAATAGTAGAATTGATGTGCCGTGAGGCCATCTAAAACCATGATTATTATCCAAGCTATTTTGAACTTGATTGTTTTAAGTTTTTAGCTTGCACTTTTTAATGATTTGTCCCCGCAATAAATGGGGATATTAAAACCTAATGGTTGGAAGTAATGGAAAATATACCTAACTGTCCGCAGTGTAAGTGTGAACATGTGTATTCTGATGGAAGTGCTCTTATCTGCCCGGAATGTAATTTTGAATTTCAGCCCGAAGACGTGGCAGAAAAAGTATATAAAGATGCAAACGGCAATGTCTTAGTTGACGGTGATACTGTTATCATTACCCAAGACTTAAAAGTCAAAGGCGCATCCGGTTCCATCAAAAAGGGAACAAAAGTTAAAAATATTAAATTGGTAGATCCTGATGACGGCGTGCATGATATTTCCTGCAAAGTGCCTAACTTCGGATCTATGATGCTTAAGACTTCTGTTGTTAAGAAGGCTTAATAGCTTTTATTTTGATGTTTTGGGGAAAGGGTTACATCTTGGAATGTGGCCCTACCCCATCCCCTCCAACCTCATAAACACGAATCTTATTACTACGCGGAAATTCCACCTTAACAAAGTTTCGGGGTAGCCATGCCCATCGAGATGATCTGTAAACTCTGATCTTCTGATGAATGACACGGATTAACTCAGCCCAAAACCAGACTTTAAAATAACTTCCGCCAACTTTCTAATTCTGCAATCCTATAATTATTTTCTAAAATCAGCTTTCAATGGAACGTAAATCATTAACAACTTCATGCAATTCGCTGGTTAATTCATTTATGGATTCAACCGCATCCAAACATACCGCCATTGATTTTGAATTATTGTTCGCGATTGAATTAATTATCAGTGTGGAATTACTAAGCTCTTCACTGTCGATAGACTGCTTTTCAGCTGCATTCACAATGGTTTTAACCTGATCCGCAGTCACTGCTGCAATATCAACAATTTCTTTCAGCATTTCACCGGATCTACCACTAAGCTTTGCATTTGAAGAAATAGAAAGTACTGCTGCAGCCGTATTTTCGAAACTTTTTCCCGTTCCCTGCTGAATTTTATGAACAGTATTTTCGACTTCATGGGTGGCCTGAACTGTTTTTTCAGCAAGCTTACGCACTTCGTCGGCAACAACTGCAAAGCCTCGCCCGCTCTCACCAGCCCTTGCAGCTTCAATGGCGGCATTTAATGCCAAAAGATTTGTCTGATCGGCAATATCGCTGATAACTTCTACGACTTTTCCTATGCTTTCTGCATGCTCCTGCAGTTCTCCCATATTATCTTTCAGCTCTTCAGCTTTGCCCTGTAAAGTTAAATTTAAACTGACAACCTGCTCTACAATTTCTGCTCCGGTTCTGGCTTTATTACGGGCAGACTCAGCTCTATCGGCTGCGCTGGAAGCGCTATGAGCAACCTCCGTTGCAACATTTTTCATTTCTTCAACAGCTTCGGAAAGAGCACCAGATTGTAATTTTTGATCTTCTAAACCACGGCCCGAACGGGCCAGTTCATTTACAAGATACCCGGCAGCATCTGCCAATTTATCAGAAATTGCGGAAATATTATGGGCCATACCACTCATTCTTTCTATGAGAGAACGCACTTGATCATGCTGTGTTTTAGCATCAAGAGCTACTTTCTCAGAATGTTCAGCCTGCTCCACGGCCTTTGCACGTTCCTCTTTATTCTTGTTTATCATTTTTTCAACGGTATCCATCAAACCATTTACTCCAAGTGCGAGCTTACCGATCTCCACCGGATATTCGCCAAGACGTTTTTTATAATCTCCCTCTTCAGCACGTTCAAAAAAAACGAGAATATCTTTAAGTGGATTGTTAAGCATACGACCAAGAGCAAAATGGACTCCAATAAAAAAAAGACTCATGGAAAAAAGAGCCATTATGACAGTATAAAGAGCTTCGCGGTTAAGACGGTCAAGTTCGGAAGTTATATTTCTGGGAATAGCCACGACCCCGGTGACCCTTCCGCTTTTATCACGCATCTGTGCATAGTATGTGATCAATTCTTTGTTGTTTTTAGTTACTCTTCTAAATAAAGGCTTATCGGCTTTCATGACCTTGCGTAGCCACGGAAACATTTTTTTGGGAATTGTAAGCGTATGGGTTTTGGCCTGATATTTAAAACCGCTTCCATCCGGCACAACAACAGAAATATTAAACCCGTAATCCTTCTTTACAGCTTTGACCATTTTACTTGTTACAGCGGTTCCATGCTCATCAATAAGCTGTTTTACTGGCTTATATTGAAATTTTGCCAGTGTTTTACCGCCCTGAATAATAAAATCCAGTTTACTGCGATATTCGAATACTGAATGTACTGATGTTACAACTAGAAAGAGCACTCCGACAATAAGTAATACTCTGGATTGTAAAGACTTTAACTTAAACATCCCCACCCTATTCCTATTGTAAATTCTAAAAAAAACAATCCGTATCTCCTACTTTTTAGATAGAAAAGAAAGATCATTATATTTTTAGATAACATAATTTTCGATAATGCGGCAAGAACAGATACAAAAAGAATCAAAGAGAAAACTCTTAAAGTTTAAATATTTATCTTTTATTTAAGGAGCAATACTGAAAGGAGAATATTATTTAAAATACGCTTCAGCCGGATTAAACTTTAAAAAATCCATCCTCAATAACAGAAGATGAATCTTCCGCCGAACGCATAATAACAACGGACCGATCACGCTTGTAAGTGCGCAAATCCAATCCTTGTCCAATCTGAACTTTCTTGAGCTTTCGCATAACGGTTTCAATAGCAGAGTCTTTGTCGATCATGCGTATAATGGTAGGCTTGCGAGTAAATTAGTGTCAATCAATGGAGGCTATCAATATCTTTCAAATAAATATTTAATAGCATCTAAGTAAGAGTAGCCGTAAGTTTCACATGGTTCCAGATAGCAACCTTCTCCCCACTCATTCCATGCGTTAATAAATATTAGACGTTCATCTTCTTGAAAATTTTCGATGGTGTATTCCATCATACTTTTAAGGTGATAACTAAAAATACCCGGGTTAGAATTTTCAAAAACCAGAGCTGCTTTTTTATACCTGGGAGTATTATCCCACTGTGGAAAGACTCCTCTAAACCTTTTATATTCCGGTTTAGGTTTAAGAATCATATTTGCCACAGTTGACCGATAATCTACACGCCTCGGCTTACTTTCAGAATCAAGTAATTCCCCTGTACTTCTCCAGTCAGGAGCAAACTCAATAGATGCATCAAAGCCGAATGAACTAGGCGGATAATCCCAACACAATGCTTCAATGTTTACTAAATACAAATCATTAATACCAAGGCGATGAGCCTCTTTACGCCAAAGGTTCGTTATACCTTTAGGGTCAGGCAATTCTTCAGCCTGATAAACACAGACAACAGGGCGACCTTCAATAGTTATATACCTAGGATCTTTTAATATAGGTTCAAGGTCCAGAATAAACTTTCTCATACTTTCTGGTGAATAATCTTGACCGATCAAGACTTGCTTATTCTGACCATACCAAGCCCTTGTCCAATCATGATTTGCCCAGCAGATGCAAAAAGGAAAATCAGGCTTACCTGAATTAATGAGATTGGTCATAGGAGTTTCAAGAAGTTTTTTGCCACCAAACCAATAGTAATAGTAACAAAATCCATAAAGACCGTATCTTCTAGCAATTGCTGCCTGCATTGACTGAACACGTTCCTGACGTAAGTCATAATATCCTAATGTTTTAGCAGGAATACGAGGCTGATTGTGACCACTAAATCCGGGCAAAGCACTTTGAACATTGTCCCATTCAGTAAAACCGGCCCCCCACCACTCATCATTTTCAGGAATAGGATGAAATTGCGGAAGATAAAATGCAATCAATTTTAGAGAATCAAAGCATTTGTCTTTATTTTCTTTAGTAGTCAATTATTCTCCACTTATTTCACGTTGCAGTATAAATTATTTTACACCTAACGTGGAGGAGGCTAGGTTGCAATAATTTTTTAATACTATTGTAACTCAAAAGTGGCTAATTTCTGCCGATTACTAATATACGAATCTTTACACTTCTTAGTTTCTTAGTTCATACAAAACTCACGCTTACTTATACAAGTTTCATTCTTATTTAATAAAATGAATAAGTCTTTCTTCAACCTCTTTAAAACTGTATTCCCCTCCATCAAATAGTCGCTGCAACAAAACACCGAACATGAGGCAAAGTACAATTTGTGAATTTTCATGTCCGACAAATACGGCAACCATGTCCAAATATTTTCGATTTGCAAGTTGCATATTTTTATCTGCTGAGACCTGAGCAGGTGTAAGTGGCCTGAGATAATCAACCAGCAGGGATAACTCCCCTTTGAACTCTTTTTCAATTCCTTTAACTATTAATATTAAAGCATTCACTCGTTCTTGTTGGCTTATTTCTTTTAATGCAACATCATCAAATGTTTCATCATCGAAAGATGTCACTGCCTTCGTACATTCTGCAAACAACGCCTCTTTGCTCGGAAAGTAGTGATACAGCGCACTTTTTGAAATACCAAGTTCCTGTGCGATTTTACGCATCCCAAGACCTGAATAGCCATACTCTCTAAATATTTTAACTGCTTTATCAGTTAATTCTTTACGATACTTTTCATGGTCAACTATTTTAGGCATTTTACCTCTCTTTTTTAGTCCACATGGACTATATTCTATTGACATACAAAATCAAGAAAACTATTTAGTCCGTTCGGTCTAAAAAGAATTATAAAAAAAAGAATTCGCTTAAAAATATAAAATTTAGTTACAAGAGGCTATAATGAGAATTGATTGGGAATTACCTGAATTTAGAAGTGGTTTTTATGGAATCATTGATAAACTTATTGGCCCTGGGGCCACTCCGGCAGAAAAAAAACTTCAACTATATATTCCGCCATTGGCTGGCTTGTTTGTCGTTGTGCAAAATTATATTTCACAATTTGACTGGAGCATAACACAACAGCTTATTGCTTTCTTAATTGCATTTGATATTGCTGGCGGGGTTATTACCAACTCAACATCTTCAGCTAAACGTTGGTTTCACAGGGAGGGACAAGGATTCAAGGAACACATGTCCTTTGTTCTACTTCACTTTTCTCAAATCGCTTTGGTCAATATTTTCTTTATGAAGTTTAGCTTAATATGGATTGGGGCAGTCGGAGGCTTCTTGCTTTTGGCATGTGCACTGATTCTGCAGACCCCGCTATATTTACGAAGAACCGTAGCTCTGATGTTCTACGCAATTAGCGTTCTGCTATCGTTATACGTTTTTGCTTCTCCTGTTCACTTAGAATGGTTTTTGCCGCTGCTTTATCTAAAACTTCTTGTAAGCCACATATTACGCGAAGAGCCTTATCGCCCTGATAATGAATAATTAAATGATCAAGCTTGAATGTTCTATCCAGTTGCACTTTCAGTATTACGCCTTTCGCAAGCTCCCGACTCAGTGCCCCTGCTATTCCTGCTAAAAAGAATGTGACAAGCAAACATTAAAGCACCAAGCACTAAAACAGCGCACGCAAGGGACATACTGTTTGAAGTAAGAAAAGTCGCATACCCGGAGCTTATCAAAGAACCTGAACAAAACATAAGCAACCCATACATGGAACTGGCAAGGCCTGCGAGATGAGGAAACGGGCGAAGACTTGCTGACAACGCATTCGCAAAGACCAAACCTAAGGCAAGATAAATACTAAAGAGTACACAAATGAGGGTAAGCGGAGATCTCAACCCACAAAGTTCAAAAATCAAATTTACCAAACAAGTAACAAAAAGAAGAGTTGTGCCGACCCCGACAATACGGCCAGAGCGCATGTGAACTAACAATCTATTATTGAGAAAGGAACCAAATAGATACCCAAATGAAATAATCAGCATTGTCCAGCCGTACGACATTGTTGAAAAATGATATTGATTCTGAAAAACAATCGGGCCAGTGACATTAACAATGCTGAAAATGCCGTAAAGCAGTGACAGCAAAACCATATTATTTCTGAATTCAACCTTATCGAACAAGCTAGCATAGTTTCGAGTAATCTCTTTTACTGAAAATGTTGAAGTGCGATGGCGATTTGTTTCTCCAATACCTATTACAAGCCAGCAGGTCAGACCAACTCCAACTACGCCTAAGAGCAGAAAAGAGTAAGACCACCCAAAATGAAGCTGAATCGCCCCGCCAAGTGTAGGGGCAAGAATGGGAACAAGCGCCCATGCCATTGACATATAAGAAGATGCAACAGGCAGTTCATCTGCTTCAAATACATCACGCATAATTGCTCTGGCACAAACACTTGCAGCTCCAATCGAAATTCCCTGCACAAAACGCAGCGCAAGAACCCAGTTTATAGACGGAACCCACATCATAGCCACACTTGCCGCAGAAAAAAATGGGAGCCCACCCAGTAAAACAGGAAGTCTTCCAAAACGATCAGCAAGCGGACCGTAGAAAATTTGTGAAATCCCGAATCCCAATAAATAGATTGAGATGGTCATCTGCACTTGCTCGACAGGAGCCGCAAACAAACTGACTATTCGAGGAATTGACGGCAGGTAAATATCCATAGCCGCTTGCCCGATTATGATAAGACACAACAAGAACACCAGCACGCGACTTTTTTCTCTTTCCTTCATTTGATTCTCCTAAAATAAAACTAAGACCTGCCAGAGCTTGAGCGCTCTTAATGGTCATGAGGAGTGCAAACTAATGGAAACATTTATGTCACGTCGAATGGATAAAAGAAAAAAAATACGCCAAACCGGACAGAATTATCTAACTTCGTAAAAATTCACGTGGAGTTTTGCCGATCAGGCGACGAAACATAGCGGAAAAAGCACTTGGTGTTTCATATCCAACAGCCAAGGCAGTTTCTAGAACGGACATCCCGGAAAGCAACATAGGCAAAGCTGCCAGAATGCGGGCCTGCTGTCGCCATTCACTAAAGGATATGCCTGTTTCCTGCCTGAAAATTCGAGAGAGCGTTCTGTTTGAAACGCCAACCTCATTTCCCCACTCTTCCAGCGTCCGGCAATCGTCAGGATGTTGTTTAAGGCGCGTACAGATATAAAGCAGCCGTGAATCTGAAGGCCAGCTTAGACTGAACATCTCAGGCTCGGCCCAGTCCATCTCTTCATTGATCAGATTCATTAAGAGTCCATCACGCCCTTCTCTATCATAATCAATAGGGATTAAAGCAGACCTGACCAGAAGTTCATGCAATAGCGGAGAAATGTGAACGGCCTGCGGAAAATTTGGCACGTCGGCACGGCATGCACTGGGAGTCACAAAAAAAGTTCGCAACGCCACTCTGCCGTGAGCACGCATGGAATGGGGTTCGTACGAAGGGAGCCAGAGCGCGCGTTGAGGAGGAATGAACCAGCATCTCTGCCGTGCATATATTTCCATAACGCCCTGTTCAGCAAAAAGAAGCTGAGCCCGATAATGGCTGTGCTCAGGGGTTTCATGCCCATTAGGAAACTCATTAGCCATTGCAGAGAAAGGATTGGCTACATACTGGTAGTCGTCACGATTCACACTCTTTTTAGGCAAGGAAGGGGACTCCGGAAGAATTGGCTAAGAGAATTACTGGAATTGAATTATGTTATTGGCAGTTAGTCTAAAAACTCCATAATTTCAAATCAATGCTATGCCAGCCATCAGACTCAACACCCAAACTTACTCCGAACCATAAGCCTTTCCTTAGCCGCATCAAGAATATTCTCATGCGTAACCACCATTCCAGACTCATACTTATCGGTAAGCGCCCATACATTAGGTTCAACTCTTTCAATAACTCCATAGCTACACAAATATTTTGCAGCATACGCAACATTATGTTCAACCTTCGTGATCCCTGCCCCACAAGTTTTGTATAGCGAGCAAGCTTCTTCTTTAGGTATTTCAAGAGATTCAACAATCTCTTCTGCTATAATTTCAAAAGGAGCTGTGCCACCGAGATTTTCAAGAACTCTAAGCACAGGAGTCATTAAATCGTAAAATTTTGGTATTTGCATTATAGCCCCTCAATTATTCACAAGATAATCAACGTTAAAGTATTTTGAAAATATTTCAAACTAAAAAATAATTTCAACCTCATCTATCAAACTCCTTACTTAGTCAGAAACAATATTTCCTAAAACAGTTGATATAATTTCCCGCTACACCTAATAATGAATAGGACCGCGAAGACACATCAATACGCCCATAAAGGGGTACAAAAGGAGCGTCCAATGATCGAAATAATCGAAATAGAATCTTCAAAAGCTATAGGATTACGTGTTTCAGGCAAAATTGAAGAAAAAGACATTAAACTGGTCATTGATGCGGTTAATGAAAAATTTAAATACGAAGAAAAATTGGCTATTTATGTTGAACTGATCGAATTCGGAGGCATTTCTATGAAAGCTTTGATTGAAGACATTAAATTTGCCTTCCCGAACCTAAAAAAATTCACAAAGAAGGCTGTAGTTTCTGACAAAAGCTGGCACGAAACTCTGACAGAAATAAGTGACAAGCTTTTCCCGTTCATTGAGCTAAAGCACTTTGGTATTGAAGAAAAAGAAAAAGCTAAGTTATGGGTCATGGAAAATTAATCTTCAATTTTTTAAAATTTTTTATTGACATCTCACCATGGTAGGCTTAAAAGATCTTCTCTTGAGGGCGAATAGCTCAGCTGGAAGAGCATCGGCCTTACAAGCCGAGGGTCACAGGTTCGAGCCCTGTTTCGCCTACCATTAAAATTAAACGTTTCTTAACTCGCGTTTAATTTATTCGGAGTCGTAGTTAAGTTGGTTATAACGCCGGCCTGTCACGCCGGAGGCCGAGGGTTCGAGTCCCTTCGACTCCGCCACTAAAGTACAAGGGCATTAATCTTACGATTAATGCCCTTTTCTTGTATTGAATTTGTGCGCATTTTTCCTATTCTTCTTTTGAGCTAACTTCACAAATTTTATTATACCTCCACGCACATAAGCTTAAGATATAAATATTAACTATGTATTAAGAATAAACATTCTATATACATTCTATATTCATTGCAAAAAAAGATAGTTTATTCTTCATTATGACAGTCTCTTAAGACACAATTTATATCTAATATTCCCAAGATACAAATATTCAAAAGAAATTTTTTTTCTAAATATTGATTATATAGTTAAGAATTGTGCTAGATAATGCTGTTGAACATTGTTCACCATTATATGTGGTGGCAAGAAGGAATAACCTCTACCTAGGATTTATTATGACGGAAGCAGCATCCGCAATTGTTTATTGTGAAGATTTTTTTGGAAAAATGGATGGAAAAACAGCAAACGGCTTAACAAGATATTCTGATAAATATAAAATTGCAGGCATCATCGACAGCACCAAAGCCGGCTTAGATGCCGGAGAGGTTTTGGACGGAAAACCGAACGGCATAAAAATTTTCAAAAATATTTTTGATGCCTTGGAAGGAACAGGCGATTCAATAAAATATTTTATCTATGGAATGGCCCCCTTATCCGGCTCATTTTCCACAGAAGACAGCAATATCATCTTTTATGCAATGGAACGAAAGCTAAACATCATCAATGGATTACATGAATTCTTAACTGATAATGATTCATTCGTTAAAAAAGCAGCCGAATGCAATGTTAAGCTACACGACATCCGTAAACAGCAAAACAGCAAACAGCGAAATGTTTTCAATGGTGATATTTTTAAAGTTAATTGCCCCAGAATAGCAATACTTGGTACGGACAGCGCTGTCGGCAAAAGAACAACCTCAGTTCTCATCACTAAAGCATTACAGGCTCTGGGATTAAATACCGTAATGATTGCAACAGGTCAGACCGGAATAATTCAGGGAGCCGAGTTCGGAGTCCCGCTTGATGCGCTAACAGAACAGTTCATTTCCGGTGAAATGGAAAAAGCTATCTTTACCGCATGGAAATCTAAACACCCGGATATCATGATTTTAGAAGGACAAGGATCTTTAAGTCATCCGGCATATTTAAGCTCGTGCTTCATTATTCGAGGCGGACAGCCGGATGCAGTTATTGTTCAGCACCCACCTAAAAGAGAAAAACTTGGTGATTACCCAGACATAAATATGCCCGACCTAAAAGAAGAAATTAAACTGATTGAAGTTTTTTCTAAAGCTCCAGTTATCGGCATCACTATTAATCACGAAAATATGTCTGATCCAGAACTTGCCCAGACAATTAAAGATTACGAAAAAAAGTTTAACGTACCTACAACAGACGTGCTTAAATTTAACTGCGACTCATTAATTAAAAAAATACTCACAGTCTTTCCGCAGCTTAAGTCCAAGCTGGCAGCATGAACACCCCCTATCTTGAAATAAATTTAGCAAAAGTATTCAGCAACACACAAAAATTGGTTGAAATGTTCGGCGCCAGAAATATTTTCATCACGGGCATAACCAAAGTAGCACTAGGCGAACCGAAAATTGCGAATTGCTTAGTTGCAGCGGGTATAGAGTCAATCGGAGACTCAAGAATTTCCAACATTAAACGCATGCAGCAGGCTGGCGTAAAAGCCGTATTCACTTTAATCAGGACTCCATCGATCACAGAAATTTTAGATGTGGTAAAATATGCAGACGTGAGTTTCAATTCAGAACTATCAATAATAGCTGAACTTTCTAAAGCAGCTATCAAACAAAATAAAATTCATGATATAGTTCTGATGGTTGAAATGGGAGATCTGCGCGAAGGCATTCTTAAACAGGACCTCAGTCAGACAATTAAAAAAGTAATCCAGCTTAAAGGAGTTAACCTTGTAGGCTTAGCCACCAACCTAGCCTGTTTCAGCGGGGTTAAACCATCTAAAACAAAAATGGATCAATTATCACGCTTGGCCGAAGCATGTGAAAATGAATTCAACATGAAATTCAGGATCATATCAGGCGGTAATTCTGCAAATTTTAATTGGTTATTTGAAAATAGCAATCTAGGAAGAATTAATAATGTCAGGCTCGGTGAATCCATTTTCATAGGACGCGAAACCCTCTCACGAAAACATATTAAGGGGCTATATCTTAACGCAATTACTTTAGTTGCCGGAGTCATTGAATCTAAAGTTAAGCCATCTCTTCCAGAAGGAGAAGTAGGACAGGATTCGTTCGGCAACACCTCAATCTTTGTTGATAAAGGAGATATGCTCCGAACTATTCTCGCTATCGGCAAACAGGATGTTCAAGTATCAGGGCTGACGCCATTGTCAGATGTAGATATAATAGGGTCAAGCAGTGATCACCTGATATTAGATACGACGCGTTCCCCTTTACACATCGGCGAGCAAGTACGATTCAGCCTTGATTATCCGGCGCTACTTTCGTGCATGACTTCACCTTTTGTCGGTAATTCATATATTTAAATTTTATTAAGTCCTATCCTGACCTATTTTTTTACGGGGTTGCATTGAGAGATGCACCCCGTATTTTTTTTGCATGGATAGTTGCTGATTACTCGCAATTGTCACAGGCAATAGCAATTTTTTACAAGACCGAAACTAGCCTTAATACTTACCTTGCTTAGTGGTACGAACTATGTAAAAATTTCGCAGCAGGAACAGTTATGAGTAATGGCAACATTAAATATTTACGACCTGTTGAGGTCGAAGGGTTAGAGATTCAGGAGGTTATAAACTCCAATCATTCTTTCCCTAATCACACGCACGGTTTCCACTCCGTTGGAGTTATGGAAGACGGAGGTTGCTATTGCCGTCAGCAAGGAGCTGGCAGTTCTTTTGTTAAAGCAGGTGAAATTGCCCTTTTTAACCCGGGACTTGTTCATTCCGGAGTTCTAACAGGACAAAATTCAATTACATATCGAGTTTTCAGTTTCGAACCTATGCTTTTTGAAAAAGCTTCCAAAGATTTGGCCCAAAAAGAAAGATTGCCTGAGTTTAACTCAGTAGTTGTTGAAGACAAACTTGCCACCTGCTCTTTAATTCAACTTAAACAGTCCATTGTAGCCCAAACCAGCCGTCTTGCAATTGATACGGCACTTTCCAGAGCAGCCGCAGCACTGCTCATCCGCCATTGCGAAACAGCACCAAAAGTACCTAAAACTAAAGAGTCTGTAGCTGTAAAAAAAGCTAGGGAATATTTATCCGAGAACCTTTCCGGCAACATTTCACTTGAAGAGCTCTCAAAAGTTGCAGGACTTTCACGCTATCACCTACTTAGAGTTTTCCGAGAAGCTACAGGGTTGCCGCCTCACAGTTTTCATATTCAACAACGCATTGACCATGCCAAAAGATTACTGCGCCTCGGAACACCGTTTGCTCAAGTAGCGCTTGAAAGCGGATTCTCCGATCAAAGTCATTTTACAAATACATTCCGCAGATATACCGGTGCAACTCCGACTCAATACGCTCAAGGCCAATAATCACTCATAGCTGCTACCAACTTTTCAAATAGCAATTTTCCAAGACTCAAAATCATTTTCCTAATAAAAAAATATCCTACAGGATAAAGTAGCCATGAATACTGATCAGCAAAAAAATATTTCTCTAAATTCAAATAAGATATTCCCGATACTGGCTTTGCTTGGTGCTGTACTTCTTTGGGGCAGTGCATTCGCCGCAATGAAACATATGGTAGGAACCATGAATCCATGGACTGTCATGTGGCTGCGAACCGGTATTGCCACGCTGGTCCTTACTCCCTTTACGTCCAGATTTGCCGGACATGTAAAAAAAGGAAAAGACCGCAAGGCTCTTGCTCTTCTGGCCTTTTTAATGCCCTGTCTCTATTTTTTATTTGAATCTCATGCCTTAACCTACACCTCCGCCACACAGGCAGGACTGATCTCAGCATCATTACCTTTGATGGTTGCTGTCGGCGCGGGCATTTGCTTCAAAGAAAAAACAACCCTTATAGGTTGGCTGGGGTTAGCCGTTTCTATCGCAGGGGTAATAATCCTTTCAGTTACAGGTTCTCCATCAAGCGGTGCTACAAATCCAGCCCTTGGCAACATGCTTGAACTTGCGGCAATGGTTAGCGCAACGGGCTACATGCTACTTGTAAAACGTCTTTCAGCAAACTATGGACCATTTACTCTGACAGCTGTTCAAAACGCTGCGGGAGTTATATTCTTCATTCCCGGATTATATTTGCTCATCCGTGACGGGCTGGGCCCAGACCCTGTTAATATGCTGATAATTGCAGCCTACCTTGGTGCTTTCGTAACTCTTGGCGCATTTGGTTTATATAACGTCGGCATGAGTAAACTACCTGCCGGAAAAGCATCTGCATTTATAAATCTAGTGCCCGCTATCGCTGCATTTTTCGGGTGGATACTTTTAGACGAGACTCTGACTCCACTCCAAATGATAGCATCGCTGATAATCTTTGCCGGAGTATGGCTTGCTCAATATGGGGACAAAATAGGTAAAAAAAATACTTTGCTAAATCTGAAGAAGAAACCGATATAATTTTAAATTTAAAACACTTATAAGGTATCCAAATTTCATTTTCATAAAAGGGACTTGCATAATTTATGCAAGTCCCTTTTTTTCGTACTTTAAGAATTAAACTCAAATTTCCTGTCTTTCGGGTTGGATTTTTATTATAATTCCTACTATAAGAAATCACCTAAGCATCTATACTAGTCACTATCTAAATTTTTTAAGCAAGTAGAATATCGTGAAAAAAATATTATCAGAATTTTTCATACTGCTACTTCTATCGACTACAGCTTGGGCCGATCATACCGTTTTAGGCCTTGTTATCGGACCTGCGGGGTTAGGGAATTTATCCTTTAACGACATGGCTTACAGCGGAGTAAGAAAAGCTCAGCAAGAATTTAATTTCAAGCTGATAATTCTTGAACCTGAAGAGATGGGCAAATCAGAACTTAGCGCCCTGAAAGATCTTGCAGAAAAATCTGATATAGTCGTTTTTTTAGGTTCCCAATTTCAACGGCTTCTACCAAAGCTGGCCCGACTTTATACAAACAAAAAATTCATCATGATAGGCGTTCCTGTCGAGAGCGCACCGAATATTTGTGCTGCAGCATTCACACAATACGAGGGATCATTTCTTGCTGGAGCTTTTGCCGCTTATATGACCAAGACAAATACCATCGGCTTTATAGGTGGAGTAAATGTACCTCCAATTCAACAGTTTGAGAAAGGCTTCTACGACGGAGCTAAATATGTAAATCCCAGAATTAAAGTGCTTGTTGATTACGTCAGCCCAGCCGGAGATTTTTCAGGATTTAACGATGTGAAAAAAGGATATAGTCTTGCTATCAATCAATACAAAAATAATGCGGATATTATTTTTTCTGCGGCAGGAATTACCGGAAACGGTGTAATTAAGGCAGCCATTAACACCGGAAAATATGTAATAGGAGTTGATTCTAATCAGGATTACGTAGCCAAAGGGACCATACTGACCAGCATGATTAAACGTATGGATGTAGCCGCCTATCAAGAAATTAAAAGAGTAATGGAAGGTAATTTCTCTTCAAATACCACCTATTATGGACTCAAAAACCAAGGAGTAAAGCTCAGCGACATGAAGTACACCCGCGACAAAATCTCAGAAGACATCATAAGAAAAATCGATATAATTAAAAATAAAATTATTAATGGAGAAATTTAAAAAAATCAAAACCTGCAAAAAATGCACGAAAAAAACACAATACAAAATAAAATATTTTATAATATGATTAAATAATGAAAGACAGCTTAAGGATTAAATTATCAATAGGCACCGGTATTATTCTGGCGATTTTTTTCTTTTTTTTGGGGTATTATATCATTGATTCCCAAAAAACTTTATTGAAAGATCGCCTCTACATGTATGGAAGCAGCATAGCATCCTTAACTGCTCGCTCATGCTCAGAACACCTTCCACGATTCAGTTTTTTTCTAATAGAAAATCTCGCCATTTCAATTGAACAAGCGCCTCAAATAGCCTTTTGCGAAATTTATGACATCAAAGGTGTGTCTTTACTACAAACTGGAAAAATAATTTCCAAAACTCACTCTGTCAAAAAAAGACCGCAATCCGGCAAAGGCATAATGATTGTGTCTCGACCTATTATATATAAAGGTAAACAGTTAGGGCGTGTTGATCTCGGACTCAAACTAGATAAAGTCAACCGTGATATTAGAGAAAAAACTTTCAACCTGATTATTATTTTCGGCGCGTGCATGTTCTGCACAATTATTACGCTAGATGCTTTTTTTACCCACATTATAATCGATCCCTTAGGAATACTTGATAAAAGCACAAGAAAGATTGCCAATCGCGAATTTGTCACAGCCGATATGGGAAAAAGAACGGATGAAATAGGAAGGCTGGCACTGAACTTCAACTATATGAGTAAAAACCTGGAAAACTTATACAGAAATCTTGAATTTAAAGTTTACGAAAGAACTCAAGAACTCGAAAACGCTAATAATAACTTAGTTAAAGCGATTACTAAATCGGAAGCGATGGCTGTTGAAGCTTCAAAAGGAACTATTGCCAAGTCACAATTCCTTGCTGCAATGAGCCATGAAATACGCACACCAATGAATGCTATTTTAGGAATGGCTGAGATTCTTACTGACTCCGGGCTGAACAGTGATCAAAAAAGATTCATTGAAATTCTTCAAGAGGCAGGAAACTCATTACTGCACCTTATTAATGAAATTCTTGATTTAAGCAAAATTGAAGCAGGTGAAACACATTTTGAAAATAAAGAGATCGACGTAGATCATCTACTTGGTAAATCCTTTAAAGTAACAGCTCTGGCAGCTAGCGGTAAAAAATTAGAGCTTGCTTATAGAATTGACAGAAATGTCCCAAAGAAAATTATCAGCGACCCTTCAAGGCTAAAGCAAATTTTTGTAAATCTCATCGGAAATGCTATTAAGTTTACCAAAAGAGGATTTGTTGTTGTTGAAGCATCATTAAATGAGAACAAATTAACCAACGATGAAAACAAAGTTGAGATTCATTTTACTGTTAAAGATAGCGGAATAGGAATTGAAAAGGACAAAATTGAAAGTATTTTTGACAGATTTACCCAAGAAGACTCTTCAACAACTCGCCAATACGGAGGTTCAGGACTTGGTCTTTCCATTTGTAAATCACTTTGCGAAGCTATGGGGGGAAAGATTTGGGTGGAAAGTAAAAAAGGGTCCGGCTCCAGCATACATATGAATATTCCTTTTTTAGTGAACCCTACTTTTTATCCTAATGATTCAATTCTCAAAGAGAAGAGCATTCTGGTAATTACTGATCAAGACTACTCTCGTGAAGCTTTTGCAATACGACTTAGCTCCATTGCTAAATATACTCATAAGGCGCGTAGCTTTGAAATAGCCAAAACATTAATAAGTGAAAAAGCACGGATAGGACAAAGTTATGATCTTATTTTAATCAAAGATGACATTCACGGCTGGAGCTGGGATAAAGGAGTTTCATCACTTGTTAAACTGCAAATTCCAGAAGAAAGAATTATCCTAATTGCATCCATTGGTCATAAAAATATCGATAACTCTTTTAAAGGGAATGTCCTTATTAAGCCACTCACATTATTTGATCTTGAAAAAGTTGCAAAAGAAATCTTTATAAAAACAGACCACTGCATCCCAGTTAAGAAAACAGCTCATATAAACAAAATCTTAAATGTGCTCTTGGTGGAAGATAACAATGCGAACTGCATGTTGATTGAACTTTTTTTTAAAGATCTGCCATACAAACTTACCATTACGAAGAATGGTCAAGAAGCTCTTGATATAGCGACGTCAAAGCATTTTGACTTAATTTTGATGGATATTGAAATGCCAATTATGGACGGGTATGAATGCACCGGAAAAATTAGAGAATGGGAAAAACTTCACGGCAAAGCACACTGCACAATTATTGCCTTAACAGCGCATGCTTTACCAGAAGTAAGGGATAAAATACTTACGGCTGGTTGCGACTCCTTCCTGACTAAGCCAATATCAAAAGTTAAAATAATTGATGTATTAAATGAGCACTGCAACGCTAATTTTATTCATAATTCATAACCTTATCCTATCAAACCTAAAAAGGCCGCCTCATCTGAAGCGGCCTTTAAAACTGATGACAATTCAGCTTAAAAAACCAACGTGATGAAGCGACCTTTTTAGGTTCGGAAGTATCTTCCGGTGAGGTCCGTACTTAATTTAGAACGGATATTTTCTGGGCTTCGATTCCGGCGAAGACAATGTCCTGCTCGACAACACCTTCGAGTGCGACTTCAGCACTTTCAGCAGGCAGGGACCCTGCTTTATCAGCACTTAGATCAACAATGATTTCTCCCGTCGAATCCTGAAAAACATATTTGTTATCATTAATTTTCTTAATGAAATGACCATGGAGAACTGCTTTAGTCTCTGCACCTGAAACTCTGGCTTCAGCTACAGTCGTTACGTTAGTAGGCTTTGGATCCTGACATTCAGCTGTTGCTGCGGCCGCTACAATAACTAGAAGTACAAGAAATATTACGCTCATTTTTTTCATCTCTGTTTCCTGTTCCATATGGATGGAAGTAAAGTTTATAAAATATTTTTTAAATCTTAAATTTTTCCTAACTAAACCTATTGCTTCAACGAAGTTCAATTTTGCTTATTCTTAAATCATTTTTCTTAGCAAAACCGTCCTTGCTGATCGATTGACCAAACAATAGATAAATTCAATTGATTATGCAATCAAAAACCCGGTTTATTTGTGATTTTTAGCACAAATACATGATAACTATATAGATTAATTGAATATGTTTTTAGTAGTTCGTTTTTTCACAAAAACATTCGATCTGTTTTCAAAATTTCAAAAACCGATTTTATTTGAAATAATATCAAATACTTGCAAAAAAGTTGAACCGCTGTTCAGTTTTTCTTTCAAATCTTGACAAATTTTAAGCGATCTTATTTTTTGAAGCTCGACCACCGTGACAACTCGCTCGTGCGATATATAGATTCAAAACGTAATCACACTCAAAAACCATTGTGAGCCCTGCTTTATCTCCGAAGATAAATACGTTATTATGACTAATGAGGGTCTAGGGGATTAAATTCACAATCTAGCAACAAGCTGTTTAAAGTAGATCTAGCTCACAATTTTAATTTCAATAAGAATAGATAAAATAAAAATGACTAACGAAAAACTTCTGGACATAGTATACGCTGACAACAAGCTGGTCGTTGTGAATAAACCAAGTGGATTACTTTCTGTTCCCGGGCGCGGGCCTGAAAATCAGGATTGCGTTGTTACCCGTGTTCAGACCATGTTTCCTGAATGCCGTAAATTCCCCACAGTTCATCGGTTAGACATGGACACTTCCGGATTACTGGTACTGGGCCTTACCGCCCGCGCTGTACGTGAATTAATTGATCAATTTCAAAACAGACAGGTTAAAAAAAGATATATTGCTTTGCTGGATGGAATAATAAAAGAAGATGAAGGTGTTATAGAAATGGCTTTCAGACTTGATCCGTACAATCGTCCCTATCAGGTATATGACCCGATTCATGGTAAATTAGGCGTAACTCACTGGCGCAAGATTGGAGTAGAAAACGGAATGACAAGAGTTGAATTTAGCCCTTCTACCGGACGCACTCATCAACTGCGCGTCCACTCTGCCCATCCGCAGGGACTTAACTGCCCTATTGTAGGTGATAGACTATATGGAACCGGAACTGCTCCCGGACAACTTAAACTGCACGCCGGATACTTAAAATTTATGCACCCAAAAACAAAAGAAATGCTGGAATTCAAAATTCCACCACTATTTTAAATTTTATACTCAGTTAACTAAACGAAGATGACAAGCGCAGGGCATATCTAAAATCCTTCGGATAAACTCACCCTTTGCGGCAGTATAGGCTACACGATCATTTTTATATTCTGCGGCTAAAAAGACCTTAAGCTTTGCATATTCATTAGCTATCTCCGAATTTTCTCGTAAAACATCTCTAAATCTAAGTTCCTTATCCTTAAATCCCTTTTCAACGAAATGTAGATGATGTGAACGTTGCCCTACTGCATCTCTTTTAATACACCATGTAAAATATGGTGGAACATCTTCACTGCCAATTGGACGCCAAAAACAATCATACCCCTGTGGCTCAAGAATATTCGGAATTAAATTTTTGCCACGCTCTACATCCGAGATCTCAATGATCATATCAACAATAGGTTTTGCAAGTAACCCGGTAACTGATGTTGAACCAAAATGTTCTATTCGTAGAATAAAATCATCCTGAAAACATGCCATCATATGCACTTTCTCAATCTCAAACAACTCTGACCATTCAGGATTATACGGAACTACATCTATAGACTCTGCAACGACCCGTTTTATTTTTTGTTCGGTAGTTTCTTTATACATATTTAGTCTCATAATTTTTCTAGATATACGTTTAATCACCTAAAATCATGAATTACTATAACGAACAATACAAACAAATTCCAGTAATATAGAAATGTTAAGTAACAAAAAAAGGGCTGCCGAATTACTCGACAGCCCTTCTAAATAATTATTAACTAAAAGTTAACCAAGTGGTGTGTTTTCAACAAGGTTCCAGATACCGCAAGGACATACGTTTCCGCAGAAACCGCAGCCAATACACTTATCGGGATTAACAGCCATTTCAAACTTCTTACCGCCAAGATCTTTACGGGATATAGCCCCTTGAGGACAGACTGTTTCACAAAGACCGCAGTCTCTGCATGATCCACAAGATGAACATTCACTTGCACATTGCTGCATGTCTGAAAATTCAGTCAAACGCGGATCAAAATATTCAAGAGTCATTCTGCTATAATCAATCACCTGTTTTGCAACAGCTTCAGGACGTTTCCCTGTGAAGATTTCGTCAATTACTTCAGCGGCTCTGCGACCATGCCCGATAGCATGAGTCAACAAACCGGGGCGAACAGTGTCTCCGATTGCGTAAACTTTAGGATCAGTAGTCTGGTAATTGTCATTAACAACGACATGACCGCGATCCAGCGCTATTCCTTCCGGTAGAAAATCAACATCAGGAGTATCCCCGATTGAAAGAAGCACTGTATCAGCTTCAATAAGCTCACCGGATTTAAGGAGCACCCCTTCTTTCGTTACTTCCTGAGTAAAGCATGGCCATTTGAACTTTGCACCGACAGCTTCAGCTTCTTTTCTTTCTTTACCAAAGGAAGCAGGTTCCTGAATATCAATCAAAGTGATGGATTCAGCGCCGAGACGTCCGCACTCAGTTGCAACGTCACAACCTACGTTACCGGCTCCAATGATGACTACCTTTTTACCAACCTTGGCAGTACCCTTCACTGCATCCTTAAGGAAAGTAAGTGCAGGAGTAATCATTTCATGACCGGGAATAGGGATCATGCGCGGTTTCTGAGCACCGATTGCAAGAACGACAGCATCATTTGTCTGTTTAAGTTCTGCAAAATCATCGCCATCCATTGCTTTATGTAAATGGACATGTGGAATAACTTCCGCGGCTCTTTTGAGCTCAGCTTCAAGAACTTCCTTAGGAATACGACTTGAAGGAATAGCAGAAGCAATTTTTCCGCCGAGAGTTTCAGCCATATCATAAATGACAACCTCGTGACCTTTCATGCGAATCTGCCATGCAGTAGATATTCCGGCAGGTCCTCCGCCGATAATCGCTACTTTTTTGCCGGAAAGCGGAGGTAACTTAGGGGCCTTGCTCTTAACTCCTTCCCGCCCAAGCTTCGTAATATCAACTGAGGCAAGATTCTTTATTCCGCGTGTACAGCCTGACATACACAAATTCGGGCATAAATATCCGCAGACTGTTGCAGGAAACGGAGTATACGCAAGGGCTAGATCAACAGCTTCATCAACAAGGCCATCGCGAACAAGCTGCCAGCGTTCCTGAACAGGTATTCCGGTAGGGCAACTGGACTGACAAGGAGCTGCATATTTACTATTTTCCCAAACAGGAACAAATCTTCTTAGATTACCTGTCGGGACCAGACCTATCGGTGACCTATCAAGATCAGTCAAATCACCAATCAAACCACCGCGTCCAAGCTCTTCATCCCATACTTTCGCACGGAACTCTGTCATTGAACGGCGAACTTTCCCTTTTTTTTCAAAAGGAGTTTTGGCTCTGATAAGTTGCCAGTCAGAACGGTTAATCAACTTTTCATAAACTTCTGATTTACCGATTCTAGCCAAATTTTCTTTAAGATTTTCAGTAAGCCATGTCCAATCAGCATCACTGATAGGTTCAAGAATAGAATCAGACTGAGAAAAACCATTGTTAGGGCCACGAACAAAAATACGTCCGCCAACCATACCTACGCAAGGTCTATACCCTAAGACATTCTCTGAATTCTGACCTTCGTAACCACAGACTACTGCGGTTCCTCCAGCCATGAACTCGGCAAAATAGTCACCGACAGATCCGAGCACCCATAATTCAGGTTCGTCAAATCTTGGGTTAGTCTTAGTCATCGTCATTCCGCGGGCACCAATACTTCCGGCAATCAGAACTTTACCCTGCGCCATAGCATTGCATGCACCGTTGGAACCGTTGCCTAAAACAATAATTTCCGCTCCGGCATTAAGCCAGCCGACGTCATCAGAGACTGAGCCGTGCACAGTTATAGTTGTTCCTGGGAACCCTTTTGAGCCCAAACGCTGACCGGGAGAGCCTACAACGTCGATTTCAATCGGCTCTTCTTTGGAAATCCACAACCGTCCACCAATTCCATGTTGACCAAGGGCATCTATTTCAAGCTTGCGGGCGCCTTGACGAACACTCTTTTGAATGAGTTCTTCAAGAATGCGCGATTCAAGACGTTTACCGTCTTCAACGCCGTTTATGCATACTGTTTCTGTAGCCATTTTTTATCTCCGGTATATCATGAGCTTCGGTTTTTAAACCACGTACTTAATGCCGAGTCTTTCGGCTGCATCACGATCACTGATTCCAAGAGCGTCCGACATGCCGATAGGCAGAGAAGTCGAGCGTCCAAGAGGAGCAATAATCTTTTTGAGTTCCGTGTCGAAGCTCAGATAAAAATCAACAACTCGCTCTGCAACTTTTTCAGGATCAAGCCGACGATAAAGGCGTGGATCCTGTGAGGTAATACCCTTTGGACAAACCCCGATATTACAGACGTTGCAACGGTCTTTTTCAGAACCGAGACAACCTGCTCCGGCCTGCATAACGTATTTACCCACCTGAACCATACTTGCGCCAAGCATAATCAAGGCAGCAGCATTAGCAGCAAGATTTCCGGATTTACCGATCCCGCCGCCGGCGATAAGTGGTAATTCATTCTGCTTTCCGGTCTGGACCAGTGCGTTATAACAGTCACGCAGGTTACTTGCGATAGGATGCCCCATGTGATTCATGGAAACATTATATGCAGCTCCTGTTCCGCCGTCTTCACCGTCAATGGCAAGTCCTGCCGCATACGGATTACGAGTCAAATTATTAAGAACAGCAAGCGAAGTGGAAGATGCTGAAATCTTAGGATATACAGGTACTCTAAATCCCCAGGCCATACTCATGGATTGAATCATCTTAGCGACAGATTCTTCAATAGAATACTGAGTCTGATGAGTAGGAGGGCTTGGAAGGCTGATCCCTTGTGGTACACCGCGAATAGCGGCAATAAGCTTGTTAACTTTATACCACATAAGCAAACCGCCATCACCGGGTTTAGCTCCCTGACCGTATTTAATTTCAATAGCGCAAGGGTCAACTTTCATTTCAGGAATCGCATGAATAATTTCATCCCACCCGAAATAGCCGCTGGCTATCTGCAAAATAACATATTTAAGGAATTTGGACCGCAGCAGACGTGGAGGACAACCGCCTTCCCCTGTGCTTATGCGGACAGGCATTCCCAATTCTTCGTTAAGATACGCAACCCCCATCTGCAAACCTTCCCACATATTAGGAGAAAGCGCGCCGAAAGACATGCCACCGATAACGAGCGGATAAATTTCTCTAACAGGAGGTTTCCAGCCGTTTTCAGCAAGAGTTTTCATGCCGTCTTCGGGAGACTGAACTCTGCCGAGCAAAGTAGTTAGATTAAATTCATGCCGTCCTGCATCCAGCGCAGGGTCGGTGAGCATAGAGATACGCATAAATTTGATCTGATCAAGTAAACTTTCACCTGAATTTCTGCGTCCACCGCGAGTTCTAGGGTTTCCGCCGCGGTTGTTGTGAAATTTAAGAGTGGTAGAATCTTCACCGCGATTAGGTCTAATCGCATTATTGGGACAGACCATGTTGCACATGGAACAACCGATACATCCGTAAGCAGGATCGGTTCTCTGCCTGATTCCATAAAAAATAGAGTACTCGTTAGTAGCCTTTGTTTTGAGCCCCATCGGAGTCACAATATTGCGTTTACGAAAAACGCCGAGTTCTATAGCATTTACCGGACAGACCGAGGTACAACGACCGCACTGTGTGCATAGATCCTTGTCCCACTCGATTTGCCATGGCAAATCCTTTACGCCTAAAGTTGACGGGGTAATTGGTCTGTCTGAGAGCATTGGATAATCTCCTTGCAGTCGGGTCCGACGATAACTGTATCAAGATGCATTGGTTGAAAATCTTTAGATTTGTCACGATCAGGAATAGCGGCGTTAAGGCCGCAAACTTCAGATGAAAAACCAAAGATGCCGTCTTTTCCGCCAACAATACCGGGACGGAATTTCTTACGGTCCTGACTCATAAACATATGACCGCCGGGAAGACAGCCGATGACACAGTTAGGACCGTCAATGATGAGCTTGCGGCATGTCCTTTTGAGTTCAGTTAAAAACTCTCTGTCAGGATGATTGACAAGTTCACTATCACTTAACGGGGTAATGATATGTTTGTACGCCCTAATATCAAGGCCGAGCTTTTTAGTAGTATAATGCGCGATATGGGTAAAAACTTCAGAGTCTGACTGATATCCGCTGTATCCGGTAATATTTCTGGATTCAAGATATTCTTTGATAGGCAGAAAAGCGGTATTTTCACCATTCGTCATGGAGGCAACACCTTCTATGAAAAAAGGATGGCACGCGTAAAGGTTGATCGCATAGTTTGTATTCTGTCTACCCTGAGCAAGAATTCTGCGAGCATAAATATCTTTATTATGATCAAGCTGAAGGTATTCACCTATTTCAAGCGGATCACCGACTTCTTTGATAACTATAGTATCAGGCCAAAATGAAAATACCATCATATCACCGTTTTGTTCTCCAAGCATCTTAAGATCAAGACGCATTTGAACTAGACGGCTTCCTCTCTCTGCTTCAGACAGATCTTCCCATCCTCTAGGAACACTGTAGGCAATGGCGGCATAAGTTCCCCGGACAGGAGTTCCGACAGGCGGAGGAGTATGCGGAGTATAAAGAATGCTAAATTTAGATTTAAGCCCTTTCTCAGCTACATACTGTTCCAACTGGCGAAGACCAGCTTCTGTAAAGATACCAGAGAGAATCGGGCAATCCTTCAATTCTTCAAACGGACCGCCGAGTCCATTCAGATATAGCCCCACACCGGAACCATCGTGCCCCTCTTTCATTACATTCAGAGCATCAATAGCACGCATGGGTGAAATTGGGTCGCGGCTTGTAAGCGCAAATAAACGGCACATATTTTCAGCTCACTCCATGTTTATAATGTTCCACATTCTTGCAGTAACTTAAAGATGCTTACAATCTGATTTTTTTCTACCAGATTAATTCTAAATATCTTTTACGAGGCTACAGGAAATGTTGCTTGAAATATATTAACTCAGCCACCCGGCTCTAATCACTAAACTCGAAGCTTATTATTAAGCGACAGTGTGACCTTTACATTTTCTGTCCTTTCACTCCTCAGAGTAAGTGCTGAAGTACTTCGGCGCCCGGGAAAAGAATCAAAAGCAGGATGAAACGGTCTTTTTTTTTGCAGATTAGAGTAATTCTGGAAGATCAGACTGACAGAAGAAAACAATTTTGGCAAACAAAAATACGAAAATGAATTATTTTTTGATTTAAATCACTAAAACAGCTCATTCTTTTGTACTATCTCAATCAACCCAGTTCATTATTTTTACGCATTTCGAAACGGTCTATAACACTGTTTTAACTAAATAAAACACCCAAAAAGACCACTAAAAACTGAATATATCAGTATGAATTACCTTTTACAAAACATGCCAGATTTCACACAATAAAAGATATAAACTATCAAAATATCCATATTTGTCACAATTACCAACAGTACAAAATACACTATATCATATTGAAAAAATAGACTATAATTGTATTATTTACCATCTTAAAAATTTTTATACATAACCTCTATTTTAAGCTACCCGCCAAAAACCATAGATTTTGCTACATTTTTGTAAATCAAGCCATCACAAAAACGTTTAATGTACATTTTTGCAAAAACTTCTACCGATCGTGCTTGCTTGGCAAGCATTCGTCAGTGTAAAGTAAAAATAATCACTTCTATTCAACCCTGATTCAAAATGAGAACAATTATGCAGCGTAATGAAATTGAAAGAATTTTTGAGGCGTACTTTGAAAAATATAAGAAAACAGAAGGAGACAGAACATCTTGGTCCACTGTCTGGCTTGAAACAGCCCCGGCAGGAGTTCTTGAATTGAATATGACCAAATGCCCTAGAGGACTGACTTTCAAAATATTTGTGAATAAGAAAAAAGAGGCGGAAGTAATAGGATGGGATGCTTTCTTTGAAACAATGAATCAAATCTCTAAAAAATATCCTTCATTATATGATGAGGAGAAAGTATTTTCAGATATGAGTTTTGTAATTTAATAGCTAAAAAATTATCTACTATCAGGAAACAAAAGATAATTGCTTAACATTTTAACTAATTGAGCAATAAGACGGTCTTCACCTACATCTGACTTAAACAGAATAGCTTTGTGGGCTACCTCTTCTACTGTCATACATATAAGTTCTGTAGCTGCCTCTAAATCATCTGCCTGAATGCCCCCACCAAGTGACAAGAAAAAATCATAAAATTTTCTTCTAACTCTACGGTCACGCTCACGTCCTATAGCAGCATTGACTTCATCTATTGCTTCTAATGCGAGAACTTCACAAAAGAATTTCCGATGCTCTCGATGCGAATCAACACAATAGCGTACCAACAAATTTAGAATTGAATTAACCTCTTCCCCTTGCTCTAGCAAAGACTGGCTTTTTTCAAAAACATCTATACTCATCCTGCCTTCAAGCATAGCCCTTACAGCAAGAAACAAAGCCATTTTATCCTTAAAGTAACGATAAACAGATCCAGTAGCCACCCCAGCAGCATCGGCAATATTTTTAGTATTGGCTCCGACAAATCCTTTCTCCGAAAAAACTATCAAAGCCGCTTCTAAAATTTTATTTTTGGTGACATCTGCTCTTTGCTGGCAAGGCTCAAAATTACCATGCTTACGAACCATTAAAACCTTCTTACGTTAAATTAATCCCCCTTAACCAGACAGGCTCTGCGAGCGCCAAGTGTAAGAGGAAGTTCAGTTACCTTAAAGCCCGCCTTTTCAGCAGCTTCCAGTTCACGTTCAAAAAAATCTGCTTTTACATGGTAGCGCGGTTCAGTAAAGAAAAAAACGCCCTTAGGATTTAAGATTGAGAAGACAGAGTTAAACACTTTTTGTATATCCGATGTTTCATGCATAACATTCCCTGCAACCACAAAATCAACCATTCCCTCATATCCAATATCATGAGCCCCGCATTTATGCGGAACAATTATCTTGTCTACTTCTGCCTTTAAGGCTCTTTTCATCATAATTTCGAGCATTTTTTCCTGAAAGTCTACGGCAATAACCTTACCATTGTCTCCAACAATACGAGCTGCACCGAGAGCGTAGTGACCAAACCCACATCCAAAATCCATAACCGTCATACCTGGTCGTACCCATTCTTTTAAAGCGTCACCTGCAGGATCAACCAGCCGACGTAACGCATTGTCAAACGTATAGGCCAACCACCAAGGACAAACATGCATTTCATCGTTTTCAATATTTTTATTTTCCATTTAAGTAATCCTCCTAAGTCTAAAGTGAACTTTAGTTCATTTTTTGTCAACGCAAAGATGAACTAAAGTTCACTTTACAACCAAAAACATCTTTTCAGAGTAGATTCATAGTTTAAAGAAAAAGCAAGACACAAAAAAGACCTTATAGCTAACCGTAATTCCGCATTTAAAAATATTCAAAAACTGAAAAGACCCCAAAATCCTTATTCAGGTTATAAGCAACCAATCGAAATCATTTTATTGATAAAATAATTCACATGCCATAAAAGACTAATAATACTGCAGTATTTAGCAAAAAAAAATCATTTAGACCCTACTGATATCAAAAGATTCTTGACCGAAGGCAGTGGATGTTCTATCAAGGACTTTCAGCAACTGAATGTTGCGACGTACTAAGCAGCTTTTCTTCCGGAAATCACTCCGGTTGTGGCTGCATTTTTATTGACACCACCGATGAAAAATTTGAGGTTTATGAAATGAGCACGATACCCATTTCAACAGAAGGATTTGCGAAGGTTAAAAAAGAACTGGATGCTCTTAAAAGAGAACGTCCAGCTGTAATCAAAGCAATCAGTGAAGCTCGCGAAGAAGGCGACCTTAAGGAAAACGGGGGCTACCATGCTGCGCGTGAGCGTCAGGGAATGATGGAAGCTAAAATTAATTATATTGAATCCCGCATCCCACATTTTAATATTATTGATCTCTCTACACTTGGTGGTTCCAAAATTATTTTTGGAGCAACAGTAGAACTTGAAGATATTGAAACAGGCGATAAAAAAATATATACAATCATGGGCCCTGATGAAAGCGATTTCAAAAAGGGAATTATTTCTATTGAATCCCCTGTAGGAAAAGCTCTACTAGGCAAAGAAGAGGGTGATGAAGTTCTAGTCAACGCTCCTCGCGGAAAAATAGAATATGCGGTTGTTTCTGTTACCTTTAAAGGAGCTGTTTCCTAGCAGCAGCCTACGTAACCGTATTTCAGAGCTACTCTATACAGCTTCTGACAATCGACTTCTAAAGGGGATGTGCTAAAGCGCATCCCCTTTTTATTTTAAGACTGCTAAAGCGGAAAAACATGAGCAATATAGAACTGACTCCATTTGCAAAGATTACCTGTTCTGGATTCTGCAAAAACTGCAAAACCATTCACAAGCTAAGCTCTGCCGGAGCCGTTGAACTTTGCGAAAGCCTAATGCAAAGGCTTGACCATGAAAGACGCATAGATTTTTCAGTCTCTATCGATAAAGCCAATCCTGACCTATCAACAGATTATCTTTTCGGTAATGCCAGAGGACAGATGTTCGGTGTAATGACGTATGCTGACAGCCAAGGTCACACGGGAGTCGCTTATGGATTCTCAGGGCAATATAACGGTATATGGGAAGTTGATGGATGGGTTCCCCCCATAATCAATCCGGAAGAATTCGACATTCTAACCACAACAACTGAACGCAAAATTAAGGGAATCGGTAGGAAAATGGAGCTTTGTCAGGCCGGCTCGGAAGAATACAAAGAACTATCCATGCGCCGAAAACAAATGTCTCGCCTCTTAATGCAAAAGATACACGCCATATATCGCATTCCCAGCTTTACCGGAAAAACTAAAATTTTACCTGAAGTTGCTCCCTCTAATAAAGGAATTCCGACAGGTACGGGTGACTGCTGCGCGCCGAAACTCTTAAATTTTGCTATCAAAAACAACCTGACCCCATGCGGCATAGCTGAATTTTATTATGGCAAAGAAAATAGATCCGGCACCAAACATCACAAGCAATATTATTCTTCCTGCGAAGAGAAATGCGGTTTAATACTTGGCCACATGCTTTGCGGTTTAGACTCCAAATAGTTATCCATTACACTTAAAATTTTTCTCATATCGTAAATATCATTTTCAGATTATATAAAATGTACGGAGGATCTGAAAATGACAAATAAACTCGTCACACCTGCAACATTTAAAACTACTCAAATCTGTCTGATCATTCTTTGTCTGGCATATATCTTTACAGGGTGCGCCACGGCTAAAACAGCGCAAACATCTAAACTTCCGATAAACACCAAATGGCTCCTTGAAGATATTAACGATAACGGAGTCATCGAGTCAGTGCAATCATGGCTCATGTTTTATAAAGACCAAAAAATCTCCGGTTCAGGCGGATGCAACCATTTCAGCGGAAGCTATACATATAAAGACAACAAAATTAAAATCGGCCCCCTTGCTTCAACACGCATGTTCTGCGGAACAGCCAGTCAACAGGAATCCATTTTTTTAGGAACTCTCGCAAACCCTCTAAATGTTAAAACCGAAAACGGATTACTCATTCTACAAGGTAACGGAAAGACCCTTCGCTTTTCACGCATGAAATAACACTCAAGAGATATCTCACTGTAGTCATTACACCCTTTTCCATCAATTATTTCGAACAGGAGGTGCGGCTATGTTTCGTAATTCAAATAAACTTGGCAAACAGACAATACTCATAGGCATACTCACAATATTCATAGTTGTGCTATTTTATCAGTTTATTGATCTACCGATTGCTAAAGCAGCCTACAAACTCCACGGCACTTTTCTAGTTACGGTCTGCAAGGGTATAAGTGACCTTGCCTCGCATCAGACCATTATGACAATCACGTTTCTAACTCTTTTAATCGGTGTATATGCTACTGTCGTTAATGGACAAAGCACGCGATCCAAAAGTTTACTTTTAATCGCCCTTGCAACAGGAAGTGCAATGCTCATTGGAGATGAATTGAAATGGTTTTAAGGTTCATCGAAACTTCTAAGTTTCAATATTATCATCATTCTCTATTTCCTTTTTAGGCGATGACTTCTTCTCTTTTTTGGCTTTATTTCTCTCAATAAGCTTAATGAGCTGAGCATAAAATAACGGAACAAACAAAACCCCAAAAACTGTTGCGGCAAGCATACCGGCAAAAACCGATGTTCCAAGAGCATGCCTACTTGCAGATCCGGCTCCTTTTGCAATGACCAGCGGAATAACTCCAAGAATAAAGGCGAAAGAAGTCATCAAGATCGGACGGAATCTTATATGCGCAGCCTCAGCAGCAGCGTCCACTGCCGACATACCGTCTTCGTATTTATCTTTGGCAAATTCAACAATCAAAATCGCATTCTTTGCCGCCAGCCCAACCAGCATAATTAAGCCGATTTGAGCATATACGTTATTATCAAGACCTCTAATCCACTGGCCTGCGATAGCCCCGAATACTCCGAGCGGTACGGCAAAGACGACAGCAAGAGGAATAATCCAGCTTTCATACTGCGCAGCAAGAACAAGGAAGACCATTAACACCGCAAGAGCAAAAATGACCACGACTTCACCGCCGGATCTCTTTTCCTGATAAGCGATATTTGTCCAATCGTAACCATAACCTCGAGGAAGAGTATCGCGGGCAACTTCCTCCATTGCAGCAATTCCCTGTCCGGTACTATACCCAGGCGCCGTTGACGCTGTTATCTCAATAGCTCTGTAAAGATTGTAACGCCTTATATACTCAGGTCCTTTGATTGTTTTCTGCGAGATTAACGTAGAAAGCGGAATCATCTGCCCAGTATTTCCACGTACGTAAAATCTGGAGACATCATCAGGACTTGTTCTGAACTCTGAATCAGCCTGAGCCATAACGCGGTATGTTCTGCCGTATTTATTGAAATCATTAATATAATATCCACCAAGAAAGGTCTGCAGCGCACTGAATACCTGATCAAGAGGAATTCCGAGCTTACTTACTTTATCCCTGTCTACGTCAACAAATAGCTGAGGAACTTTTGCGCTGAACGATGAGAATAAACTTGCAATCTCAGGACGTTTACTAGCCTGAGCGGAAAAATCCTTCGCGGCTTGAGCCAATTCATCAACAGTTCCGCCGGATCTATCCTGAAGTTCAAACTGCAAACCACCGGTTGAGCCGATGCCGTTGATAGGCGGTGGATTGAAATTGTAAACTATAGCGTCCTGAATACCTCTAAATTTCTGCTGAGTTTTCTGCATTATAGAACGAACACTCAGAGAAGGATCTTTACGTGCATCCCAAGGCTCAAGTATGGCAAAGACCGTTGAAGTATAAGAAGAGTAAGCTGAAGTAATAAGGTTAAAGCCACCAAGAGAAAAGTAATCTCTGACTCCAGGTTCATTTTTAAGAATCTCTTCAACTTCTTTAACAGCTTTGTCCGACCGCTCCAATGAAGCTCCTTCAGGCAGCTGAACATTGATCATAAAGTATCCCTGATCTTCGTCAGGAACAAAGCCTGTCGGTACAGTACCAAAGAGAAATAAAGCACTGCCGAGAATAATTGCAAAAATTGAAAAAGCTACAAACGCCTTTCGGATCATCAGCCGGACACCAAAGGTATAACCAGCCGTAATTTTATTGAAATACTTGTTGAAAACTCTGAAAAACCATCCCAAAGGGCCACGAGCTTCTGTTTGCGGCCTAAGTAAAAGCGCAGCCATTGAGGGAGAAAAAGTCAATGCGTTAATAGAAGAAATAGCTACCGACACAGCAAGAGTCAAAGCAAACTGTTTATAAAGCTGTCCTGTTATCCCCCCCATGAAGGCAACCGGAACAAACACAGCTATAAGAACAATAGTTGTTGCGACAATCGGGCCTGAAACTTCCTTCATTGCCGCTTTTGCTGCTGTTTTTGAATCCATACCATCATCATCTATTTTCTTCTGAACAGCCTCAACAACAACGATAGCATCATCAACAACAATTCCGATGGCGAGAACCATCCCAAACAGCGTCAAGGTGTTGATAGAAAATCCGAGGACCTGAAAAAAGGCAAATGTTCCGACGAGTGAAACAGGCACCGCAATCATGGGCACAATAGTGGCCCTGAGATTCTGTAAAAAGATGAATACAACTATAAAAACCAAAAACATAGCTTCATAGAGAGTAACCATAACCTCATCGATTGAAGCTGTAACAAACAAAGTAGTGTCATACGGGATGTCATAAACAACGTCTTTTGGAAATGTCTCAGACATTTCTTTCATTGTGCTGCGGATCTGCTTAACAATATCAAGCGCATTAGCACCGGGAAGCTGATAAACCAAAAGCATAGCATTTGGAGTACCGCCCTGCCGTCCGAACGCAGTATAGGACTTTGATCCCATCTCAACCCGTGCAATATCCCTGATTTTAACGGTACTGCCGTCAGGATTGGCCTTAATGATTATGTTCCCGAACTCTCCCGGTTCACTAAGACGTCCCTTAACACGAACGGTCATCTGAAACTGCTGATTTGATGCAGCCGGAGGCTGACCGACCTGCCCTGCAGGAGCCTGTAGGTTCTGAGCCTGCACAGCACTCACAATGTCATTTGAAGTAATTCCCAAACGAGCCATTTTATCAGGGTTGAGCCAAATACGCATCCCGTAATCCATATCACCGAAAAGGTTGACGGTTCCGACTCCGGGAATTCTGGAAATTGCGTCAAAAAGATTGATTTTAGCGTAGTTATTCAGGAAAAGTGCATCATAAGTTTTATTAGGAGACATCAAACTGACAACGCAAAGCATACTGGAAGACTGCTTCTTTACGCTGACACCTGATTTAGTAACATCGGCAGGCAATTGAGGGGTAGCAAGGCTGACTCTGTTCTGTACATCAACAGTTGCCAGTTCAAGATCTCGCCCGAGTTCAAAGGTAACATTAAGCACAAGCCTTCCATCATTGGAACTGATGGAGTTCATATACAGCATATCCTGTGCGCCGTTGACCTGCTCTTCAATCGGAGCGGCAACAGTCTGCTCAACAACATCAGCACTGGCGCCGTTGTAAACTGTTGAAATCTGAACACTCGGCGGTGCAATCTCAGGATACTGAGCAATAGGGAGAGTGAAAATACTCAAAAGCCCTACCAAAGTGATTATGATGGATATTACCGTTGAAAAAATAGGCCTGTCGATGAAAAAGTTGACCATTTCCCTTCCCTGTATGCGAGCTTAAAATGCTTCTCCCCACTAAATATGGGGAGAAGCATGCTCGCAAAGTAATTTGAAACTATTCAAAAGGACTAAAACAAAGTCTATTACTCAGACACCATACCACCGGCATCAGCAACACCATCAGCGACAACTTCAGGGGCAACCAGCGTGCCAGGTCTAATCTTATTTACCCCGTCTGCAATCACAAGGTCACCATCGGCAATCCCTTTTCCAACAATTGCACTCTGATCATTCGAGAATTCAATCGTTACCGGATTTTCTTCAACAGTTCCATTAGCTGCAACAGTCAGGACAGATTTATGCCCTTGAATATCCAGAACAGCTCTTGCAGGGACCACAAGTGCTTTTTCAAAAACTTTAAGAAGGATAACAACCTTTGCATATTGACCGTCTCTAAGCAGCTTGTCAGGATTAGAAAAGATAGCACGCAAACCGAGTGTTCCAGTGGACGAATCCACAGCTCGGTCTGCCATACCGAATGTTCCGTTGCAGTTATAATAATTACCATCTGCCAAGATCATTTGCAGGGTATGTGTCCGTTTAGGCAAACCTTCTTTTGCCCTTTCATCCATATCTCGAACAGTAAAAAGGTATTCTTTTTCAGGAATATTAAAATTTACATACACAGGATCTACTGCGGAAACAGTGGCAAGGACCGTTGATTCTTTAGTTACAAGAGTACCAGGATTAACCTGAGTTTTACCGATTAACCCTTTCATCGGTGAATAAATTTTTGTAAAATCAAGATTCAAAGACGCATTCTTAACCGCCGCTTTAGCATTATTTACCTGAGCATCAAGCACTTGCTTATTGGTTGTTTTAGTATCAAGTTCTTCTCGGCTGACTGCCCCTTGATCAAACAACGTCTTAAATCTCTTGTAGTCAGTGTTGGCCTTGCTGCGTGAAGCTAACTGCTGAGCAAGTTCTGCTTTTGCCTGATTAAGAGCTTCTTCGTACGGGCGAGGGTCAATTTTAAACAGAAGTTTACCTTCATCAACGATATCCCCTTCAGTAAAATTGCGTTCAGTAAGATACCCATCAACCCGTGAACGGATTTCAACTGTCTTTTCAGCTTGAATTTGCGCTACATACTCGCCCCTCACAGGAAAATCCTGCTGAGCGACTTTATAAACTTTAACTGGAACAGCCTGCTTCTGGCTGGTTTTATCGCTATCATCACCAAAACATCCGCTGAAAAAAACGAGAGTAGCTAAAGTGCATACTAGCACTGCCAATCTACAGTGTATGCTCTTTACTCCATCATTTATGCTAAATTTGAAATTCACAAGTCCCCCCGTAAATATAAAACAGATAACTCAATGTTTTATATAACTCAAAAATTTTATACTGTAGCATCACATTACACTGATTCACTAGCAGATCAGCATCATAAACAAAAGGGAATTATAAACAACTTCATATTCATATTTTAACTAAAAAACACATAGTGAATATCATTTGTATTAGTGGTGCAACCGATCCTTCACAAGTGCAATCCCCTTAGGTAATTCCTCTTTTACTAATCTTTGCAGATGCTCATATTGCATTGAAAAATCTGCATTTGGATATTTTCTATCAACATCACTTGACGAATAAAGACTTGGGACAGCATTTAAAACAACACATGCAATATCAAAAAGACATTTATCACACTGACAAAATTCAACATTTTTCCTTTCAATAAAGGCTTTAAGTTCATCATAAACTACCTGTTCGGTTAAATTAACGATATCACCTGAACTAAAAAATTCTTTGAATGTCAGCATAATACCCCCTAATATTATCACTTATTACAAACCTTCACGCCTTCAAGTATATTTTATATAATAGAACTTCGTACATTCAAAGTAAATAAAGCTATTTAAAAGGACATTATAACACCAGTACAAAACTTTCTGGGTAACGCTACGGCTCAGTATCGCAAACGACTTTATTCCTGCCGGACGTTTTTGCTTCATATAACAGTTCATCAGCTCTGTTAATCATACCATCAAGTCCAAGCTTTATGTTTGAAGTCACACCGATTGATATCGTAAACTTGAGTTCTTCACGCCTATACGGCAAAGACGAAATCTCTATCATCTCTCTGAAACCATCAACATAGCCTTCGAGCTCAGCCGAATCCACTCCCTGAAGAAGAACTGTAAACTCTTCCCCTCCGAATCTGGAGCAAAGTCCTTTTTCTCCAAAATATTCAATAATTTTAATTGCGAAAGCTTTTAAGACTAAATCTCCGACATCATGCCCGTAATTGTCATTCACATTTTTAAAATGATCTATATCAAGCAGTGCAATACTTAGAGGCGAACCATTGTCCTCGGATTCATCAAACAATGGAAAAGCATGCTCAAAGAAATAACGCCTATTCCACATGCCAGTAAGAAAATCTCTATTTGCTCTATCGCGAGACTCTTCAAGCAATTCCATAATTTCGAGGTTTGAGTTAACCCTGCACAGAATCTCTTCTACGCTCGCACTTTTGTGTATAAAATCATTTGCTCCTGTTTTCAAAAATAAAGGAGCTGTTCTAGAGTTATCATCTGAAGAAAGCACAATAATACTAAGCTCGTCCATATGACGAATAAGTCGTAATTTTGCAGTAAGTTCCTGACCGTCCATTTCCGGCATGGTGTAATCAGTCAGAATAAGTTTAATATCAGGATGCTCTGCAAAAACTTTACAGGCCTCCACACCATTTTCAGCCTGTAGCACAGTAATCCCCTGCCTAATTAAAATGGCAGAAATCCAGCGGCGCATCGTGGTGGAATCGTCCACAACCATAACTTTTATATTTTTATTATTATAAACACGCCTAACTATGCGCACTATATATTCAGAGTGTTCTTGTCTTTTAAGAACATAATCAATTATGTTCTTCTTCAAAATATCTTTAAGTTGATCGTCATCAAGAGAGGCTGTGACAACAATTGCAGGGATTCCATTGTCAATTAATAAATCAATTCCTTCTCCAGGCTCGTGCCCATCAAAAATCAAACTGCATAACCCCACAAAATATTTATTTTGTGAAATTAAAAGAGTAGCTTCCGCTAAACTATACGCAGTGTCACAATCAAAATCGGCTTGCTCCAGAGTCCTTTTCAAAAAAAGAGCTGTAGCTTTGCTGGAATCGATTATTAAAACTTTTCCCAAAATTCATGCCTCCTAAATAAAAACAACATTATAAGCTACATTAAAGTTTAGAATATTTACGAAATTAAATAGGTATAACAATCAATATCGAGCGCAGGTTTCACGCCCATCTATAATTATAAGATCTTGAACTCTAGAAATCATATGCAGGCAATTATCTACACCTGTCCCTATCTCGGCAAGATATATCATTTTTGCAAACCAGCTATCACTTAGTTTTACAACAATAGCATTCGCGGCTGACCTAATTTTGACACTCCTGAACATGTTACAACAAAAAAACAGTTTTATATTCATCAACCATGAAGAATCCTCCCGACATAAAGCACTATATAAACACCTAACATACTTTCTACCCAAAACAAACTTAGAACAAAAAAAACTGCATCAAATGATATACATTTGATGCAGTTTTTTAATCACATTTATTACTAAACTTAAATAATCATATTAAAGAGATACCCGACAATCAAGATTCCTGTGGCGACAACTCCCACAAAAACAGCGATCAGTTTAGGCTTTAAAACTTTCCGCAAAATCACCATTTCAGGAAATGAAAGTGCGATAACACTCATCATAAAGGCAAGCACAGTTCCAAGAGCCGCCCCTTTACCAAGAAGAGCATCAACAATAGGAATAACACCTGCGGCATTTGTATACATGGGGACCCCCATCAATACAGAAACAGGAACTGCCCACCATGCGCTCTTGCCCATGATTGAAACCATCATTCCTTCCGGAACATAGCCGTGGATAGCTGCTCCGGCAGCAATCCCGAGCACCATATACATCCAGACCTTACCGACAATTTCCTTAACCGAATCCAGACCGAATTTAACACGATCTTCAATCGACAGCGTTCTCGAAGCTCCACCCTGATCAGCTGTGGCCAGTTTTACCCAGCTTTCAACATGTTTTTCCATGCCCAGCCTTCCGATGACCCATCCGGCAACAATCGCAATGGTAATTCCAGTTACGAAGTATAAAGTAGCAATCTTCCATCCCATAAGTCCGTAAAGAAGGACCAATGCGACTTCGTTAACCATAGGAGCTGAAATAAGAAATGAAAAAGTAACTCCAAGCGGAACCCCGCCTGCAACAAATCCTATGAACAATGGAACAGCCGAGCATGAACAAAAAGGAGTGACGACCCCCAATAAAGCAGCCATAACATTACCTACGGATTCTCTGCGTCCGGCAAGCATCTTACGAGTCCACTCAACAGTAACATAAGACCGGATAATCCCAATACCGAAGACTACAAGTCCAAGTAACATCAGTACCTTTGGAGTATCATATACAAAGAATTGTACAGTTTCTCCCAAATGGCTTCCGGGGGTCAAACCAAAAAGTTTAAACGATAGATATTTAGAAAAAGGCAACAACTGCGAATAAAGAACAAACCAGATGGCGACAGCAACAACTAAAGAGGCCCACAGTGTTTTACCTGAAAAGAAAACAGGCTCTTTTTTTTCAACTTTATCAACTTTCTCAACACGACCTATTTCTTCCAGCTTTTTGCCGGATGAACAGGCGCATGGTTTGATATTTAACTCTTCCATACAAGCTCCTACATTGTTTACTTTGCCAAATACGAAAATTTAAACTTAAAAAAATTGAGCTACTTTATCATGTCAGCAAGAGATACCCCTATAACTTCTTAAGCGAACTGGAAGCGTAATCTCTAACCTGCTTTTCAAGCCTTTTACCAAGAAATTCGCTCAGACAATTCAGAAAACCGGGCACACAGTCCATCATAAGACTATAATAAACACTTGTTCCGCGTTTACTATCTTTAAGAACACCAGCCTCTTTCAATAATGATAAGTGCTTAGAAACAGTTGAAATATCTCGCCCTACAAGCGGAACTATGTCGCAAACGCACAGTTCACCGGAACAAAGGGCCTCAACAATCACAAGCCTGCTAGGATGGCCCAGAGCTTTAAAAACTTTCGCCTTTGCTTCAATATATTCATTCACGCTTAGACCACCTTAGTTTCGTATTTGGCAAAATAAGAACTAATTCCGATTTTGTCAACCGTGTTAATCGTTAAATCGGAATTACCGCTTTGAATAATTATGAACGGTGCCTTCCTGATTCTATTTTCCATTCGTGCACAACATCACATATTTTCACAAACTGAGTGCTGTCCTCTTTGAAATATTCTGCAAAGACATGAAGCCCTGTACCGCCGCGCGGAGAGAATATTCCTTTAACTCTCATCCACAAGGGGGAAAGACGGCTGACAAAATCATCCAAGATATTATTGGTGATTGTCTCCATGAAAGACTGATGATTACGGTAAGACCCCATATAAAGTTTAAAACTTTTAGACTCAACACAAACTTCATCAGGGATATATTCCACAATGATATTTGCAAAATCCGGCTGTCCGGTAACCGGACAAAGCGATGTGTATTCAGGAAATTCTATACTTACAATATAAGGCCTTCCCGGGAAATTATTTGGAAAAACTTCTAAGATTTCAGGGCTTGGAGAATCATAGTTGTACTTGGTTGTTCCACCCTGTCCGAGAGTTTTCAACGCCCCTGTTTTATCCTGACTTTTTGTAGCTTTCACAATAATTCTCCGTAGTATTATATTCGCTTTGCTAAAAGCTGTTTCTATTATTTTTTAACACTGAAGACCGTGAGCAGATAACAGCTTATGACTTAAAAGAAAACTGCATCTAAACACCCTAAGACCACAAAGCAGAGCATTTTTCTATTTTGACTTTTTGTTGCAATACTGGCAACCATTCTTTCCAAACGAAATTTCAGGCCCCGAAGCAGACCTGTCGAGATACGGGACTTTCTCCCTTTTGCTCGCATCGGGCGGACTCTGCTTTATGACAAAAATCCTCAACACAAGGGAATTTAATGCTCTCCTCAACTTTTGAACGCAAAGCGTTCACTCTTCTTACGTGCCTTTTTATCAGTTCACTGGTCATTGCTGCGGTAGTAGCTACCAAGATAATCAATATCTTTGGATTTTACGCCCCGGCCGGAGTTATTGCCTACTCTCTTACATTCATATCTTCTGATATTATCAGCGAAGTATGGGGAAAAGAAAGAGCAAATGAAGTGATTCATTGTGGGTTCATAGCTCTCGTAGCAGCTATCTGTCTTTCGTGGGCTGCGTTGCACTGGACTCCGGCACCTTTCTGGACTGGTCAGGAAAGTTTTGCAAGTGTACTTTCAAACACACCGAGAATAGTACTGGCTTCTCTGATTGCGTACACTGTGAGCCAGACTCATGATGTATGGCTGTTCCATCTAATCCGAGAAAAAACAGATGGAAAGCACTTGTGGCTGAGAAATAACCTTTCAACTATAACTTCTCAGCTGATAGACTCCACCATTTTTGTATCAATAGCATTTTATGGGATTCTACCCATTACGGATATTATTCTGGGACAGTGGCTGGCAAAAACTGTAATCGCCCTATTAGATACCCCTATTGTATACTTAGGGGTTTCAATTATTAACCGTCAGAACAAACTATGCCCTGCCTCATAATCTCCAAGATATGAAAAACCTGTGGCTGTCACCAGAGGACCGCCGCAGGTTTTATTTTTTTTGCTCCACCTTTCTTCTTACAACTCCTTTTAACTGCCTTCTCTATGTGATAAGCTGTAATCTATCCTAAGCACTCAGGAGATTTAATGAGCTTATTCTCGCAAAATATGGCCTTTCATTGTACAGATAATATTCTTACTAGGCTGTACCACTCATATTATTGCAGTAAAAGATTCTACGACTCAGGACTTACTGAGGATTTATAGATGATAAATCTAGCAAGATTTCGTATCCCGTCGCAGTTAGGGCTGACCTTTCACATAATAATCCCCATGATGGGGTTCCTTCTTTTTATGGGAGGAATTATATTTTCATGGTCATTCTACCTGTCTCAAGCAACAATTGAAAATGAACTGACTCGTGATATTGAAAAAACAAGGAGCATTGTAAAACTATCTTTAAACAACACACTTGGAGACATAAAAACCGATTTAATCGAATTATCAGTGTCACTTGCGTTTAAAAAAGCTATCATTAACGGAGACTCAGACTTTATTGAACAGAGCTTGTACAATTTAATAAGCTCAAGACATGGCTATATTCTGGACATCTTAGAAATTTTCAAAGATGGAAAACGCTGGATTGATGCAGGGATTATTGAAGCTCCTGACATTCATTTCACAGAAAAAGATAATCACAACCTTTCAAAATTGCCTAAGTGGAAACATTTTTCTTTCAACACAACAACCGGTGTTAGATCGATACTTATTTGCGCTGTACCTATCATTAATGATCAGACCGGAAAAATTAACGGAATTCTTTACGGTGGGATTGACTTAAACTCTAATACTTCTTTCTTAGAAAATTTAAAAACGGCAGCTGCTGCGGAGGACGCAGTCCTTATAAGTCAAAAGAAACTATTAATCGGTACAAACACCCCTTCCATCCTTACTGTCAACAGACTGGTGAATTGGGCAGAGAAATCTTTTCCCAACAATTATGTAATAAAAAATGACACTATATTCTCTACAATTCAGCTCTTGCCTAATCAAGCAGAAACACCTTTACTTTTCAGTTTTTCACGAATCAACCCGACGTTTCAGTCCATTAAACAAATTTTTCTGAAAAGCTTCGGGGTAATGCTTTCCCTAGCTATAGCTTTATCTGTTGCAGCAACATGGATAATGCAAAAAAGAATTCTTACTGCACTAAAGAAACTTACAGACTATGCATATTTAGTTGCAAACGGAACCAGAGAGGCCTCATTTATAAGAGGGAAAGTACGAGAGTTTAACCAGTTAGGAGACACCCTTGAAGCAATGGTTAATAATATTAATGAAAAAAGCACATATATCTCAAATCTTTTCTCATCTGCCAAAGCTCCAATAATTAACTGTGACCCGTACGGTAAAATTATTGATATGAATCCAGCCGCTAAAAGTTTGGTTGGAATGAGTCATAAACAACTAAACAACAATGACCTGAGAGAGCTTTTCCCCGATCAATACTTACCAGATATTGAAGAAAACTTGGCCGTGGCAGCATCTGGACAGACCGCGCCTTCACTAGAAGTTCCTCTAATTACAAAGCCAGAAGCAGAAAAACTTTTTTTTACGTGGACATTTTCACCTGTAAAAATGGGCCCAAGTGAAAAAGCTATTTTTATTCTACTGCAGGGTCAAAATATTACAGAAAACAAAAATGCAGTTAAAAAAGCTCTCGAAAGCGAAGGAAGACTTAGACAGATTATAGACCTTCTTCCTCAAGAAATTTTTGCAAACGACATAGATGGGAAATTCCTCCTTGTTAACAAAAACAAAGCCGAGAAACTTCATAATTCCGCTGATTTTATTACCGGAAAATTCCTGAATGACATTATCAACAATCATGACGAAGTTTCACGGATACAGGATGATAACAGGAGAGTTATAGGCCTAAATGAAAAGCTTTCACTCGAAGAAAGTTATATTGATACGGAAAGAAATATTCACTGGTTTGAAACAACAAAAGTACCCTATACTTCTGCGGCAACAAACATGCAGGCAATTCTTACTATTTCAATGGATATAACTCGCATTAAAGAAGCAGAGAACTCTCTCCAACATATAAATAGAGAACTGACTGACAGAGTTTCTATGCGTACTGTTGAACTTGAGAATGCAAATACAGCCTTGATGAAATCAATGGATGAGCTACGCCAAACCCAGAACAAACTTGTTGAAACAGAAAAAATGGCATCACTTGGAGAGCTGGTCGCAGGCATCGCGCATGAGGTAAACACACCACTCGGGATAGGAGTTACCGGAACATCCTACTTAAAAGAAATCACCGACAATCTACAGTCACAATTTTCAGATAATTCTCTAAAAAAGTCAGATCTTGAAAAATATATTGCAACCAGCTCAGTTGCGCTTGTAAACATTGTAAAAAACCTTGACAGGGCTGCAAAGTTAATAAGTGATTTCAAGCAATTAGCTGTAGACCAGTCGTCAGATGATCTTCGAACTATTAATCTTTACGATTATATTCAAGGGATACTTATATCTCTAAAACCAAAACTGAACGACCACAGTCATATTTTGGAAATAAAATGTCCTAAGAATCTTGACATTACAACCTCACCAGGGTCGCTTATGTTAGTCCTTTCAAACCTTATAATAAATTCTATCACGCATGCGTTCCCAGATAACGACCATGGACTGATAGTTATTAAAGCGGAGAAAAACGGTAACGGAATTCTATTCAATTATTCAGATAACGGAATAGGCATGGACGAGGAACAACTGCTCAAAATATTTGATCCATTCTTTACTACCAAGCGGAGCGAAGGCAGCACAGGATTAGGAATGCATCTTGTTTACAACATCGTCACCAGAGCTTTAAAAGGACGTATTGAATGCAAAAGTGCCATAGGAGAAGGCACTTCTTTTGAAATTTGGTTCCCTGCAAACAGCTCTGATGAATCAGGTGAGATCAGTCCATAAAATCATATTCCTGCCACGGCGTTTAGCTTCGTAAAGCATAGAGTCGGCCCCGACAGTCATATCCAGAGGTTTCGAAGACATGGACGGGAAAACCGTAACCCCGCCGATACTAACTGTAAGAAACTGCCCGGCCGAGGAGAAGCCATGGACAACCTGTAAGGCCTCAACCTTTGAGCGCACCATTTCTACCTTGAACTTAGCTCCTTCAGCATCAGTCTCGGGTAATAAGATAACAAATTCCTCTCCGCCGAACCTAGCTGCCAGGTCAGCCGGACGCAAAATTTCACGATCAAGTACGCTGGCAACTTTTTTGAGAGCATCGTCACCTGCGGTATGGCCATAGTTATCGTTAAACTGTTTAAAGCAATCCACATCCAATATGGCAAGGGATATTATCCCCCCTGACCGCAAACATCTTCGCCATTCTTTTTCAACAGCTATTTCAAAACTTCGGCGATTCGGCATTTCCGTAAGCCCGTCAAGATTTGCCAAGCCCTCAAGCAGTTTCCGCTGCCTAACAATTGTGAGATGGTTTTTAACTCTGGCCTTAACTATTGAAGGGTGAAAAGGCTTCCGAATGTAATCAACCGCCCCCATCTCCAAGCCGCGAGCTTCGTTCTGCTTTGAATCAAGTGCTGTTATAAAAATCACCGGAATATTTCTAGAGGATTCCTGTTCTTTAATTTTGTGCAGCAAAGTATACCCATCCATTTCAGGCATAACAACATCAAGCAAAACAAGATCTGGAGGAAACTCGGCATTAATACGATCTAAAGCCTGATTAGCATTCTTTGCCAGAATAACTTTATAATCCATCCTAAGTAAATCGGCAAGAACGTTAAGGTTCAGACGATCATCATCAACAATTAAAATTTTAGGTTTCTCATTCATTAAATGCCCCTCCACTAAGAGTGATACCAAGCTCATCTGCTATTTTCTCTAAAACCAAGCAACATCTATCAAAATCTAAATTATCAATATGCTGCGTTAGGGTTTGAAGTTGCCCCTCAAACCTATCAGGGTCAATAAATGAAATTAATTTTTCAAGAACATCATAGGAGTCAGCATCTCCATCTTTAAGAAGTTTGTATAATTTATTCATAAGCTCAAAACTTTTTTCTTTATCTTCAGTATATACACTATTTTCATTTACACCAGCATCAGGTAATCCATTTAACGCATCAGTTATTATCTTTAATTCTGATATGAGTCTATTTACAGCACCATTCATTCGTTCTTCATCATAATCATTAATTATATCTTCAATGCTCCGACATAAATCGTAAAGAAGCTTCGCCCCGAGATTTCCGCTTACGCCTTTTAAAGAGTGAATATTCATTGCAGCTTTTTCTAGTTCTAATTTATCTATCAGTATTTTAAACTGATCTGCAAATCCCCCGTAATCATGCTTAAATCCCTTCAAAACACGTAGATAACCTTTCTTGTTACCACCGATATTACTTAACCCTTTTGCAGTATCAATCCCGGCTAGCTCTGGAATTACGACCCCATCCTGCTCTGCGTTACGACTGATCGGTATATAGCTGAACGACTTTGATTTAATATATTTCTTTAAAATAACTAAAAGAGTTGATGGTCTGATAGGTTTAGTTATGTGATCATTCATTCCGGCAGCTAAACTTTTTTCTAGATCGCCCTGCATAGCATGAGCAGTCATTGCCAGGATAGGCAGATCCTTATAGTTTTCATCAGAACGGATTATCCTTGCTGCAGTCAACCCGTCCATCTCTGGCATCTGAATATCCATTAAAATAAGATCAAATGGAGCCGACCATAATAAATCAAGAGCCTGTCTACCGTTTTCAGCAACAGTCACGCTTAAACCGAAACTCTCGAGCATCTTGGTTGCAACATGCTGATTGAGCTGGTTATCTTCAACCAAAAGAACCTTAATTTCACGATCACCAAAACCGACGAGTTGTTTACTACCGGAAACCAATCCATGCTTTTCTATAATCGGCTCAAGTTTAAAAATATCTACTACTGACTGATACAAAGAAACTCTTGTAGCAGGCTTTGATATAAATCTATCTACTCCTCTAAGTGAAGCCTGATTCCGAATATTTTCGTCAGCTCCAAACGGGAGCATCATTACAATCGGGATATCAATTAAATCAGGATTAGACCGGATGAAATTAACAATTTTAAAGCCATCCTCATCCCCACTATCATACCCCATATAAATTAAATCTATTGTATTCTCGCCACTAAAGCACAATTGCGATAGATCGCTCTCTGAACCAGCAGAAGCCGTTAAGTAGGTATCAAGAGATAGTGCTTCAAGCCAGTCACCTATAAATTGTCTCGAATTTTCATTCTTATCAATTACCAAAACTTTCATTTGGTGAACAGAATCCGGTAAAATTAAACGAGGAGAATCTACAATATTTGCAAAATCAACATCAAATTCAAAAGAGCTTCCTACTCCTGATTGACTCTTAACAGTTATATCACCGCCCATTAAATTAACAAGACTCTTTGAGATAGCCAGCCCTAATCCTGTCCCACCGAATTTACGTGTAGTTGATGCATCGGCCTGATTGAAAGCCTTGAATAGCTCGGACTGTTCTTCTGCACTTAGGCCGATTCCGCTATCTTTAACAGTAAATCTGATACAACTGTCTTTGGGACTATGAGGGGTTCCTTTGCAGGAAATAAAAAGAGCAACTTCCCCTTTTTGGGTAAATTTTATTGCATTATTTGTAAGATTAGTAAGGATTTGTTCCAAACGAAGAGGGTCACCTATTACACGATGTGGAACATCAGGAGCAACTGACAACACAAAATCAAGTCCCTTTTCTTCAGCTTTAATTGCAACAAGATTACATAACTTATCAAGGACACCATCAAGTTCAAACTCGGTTCTTTCAAGCTCCAGCTTACATGCTTCAATTTTAGAGAAATCAAGAATCTCTTCAATAATAGAAAGTAACGAATCAGCCGACGACATCATTTTTTCCAGCGATTCTCTCTGAGAAATATCAAGCGTAGAATTTAATACAAGATGCCCAAGCCCGAGAATACTATTCATCGGAGTTCTAATTTCATGGCTCATGTTTGCCAAAAACTCTGATTTAGCCCTAGTTGCAGCTTCTGCGGCAAGCTTGGCTCTGGTTAGTTCTTTTGCAACCTTTCGACGATCTGTAACATTACGCAAGCATTCTATTCCGCCATAAATTTGCCCTGTGGAATCACGTAATGGCCGAGCGACACCCCAAAGATATGCTCCTTCCCCTCCCATAACATTAGGAGCATAAAACTCTCCGAACAACATATCCCCTTCACGGTGAACAGATTGATATAAATCCTCCGGAGAAGCTTTTCCATCAGAAATAGCTCTGCTGAGCAAAGTAGGTTTACGTTCTCCATAGAAAGGAATTGAATATTCATAATCACCTTTACCAAGCATATCCTGCTTTAGAACACCGGTAACTTCTTCCATGGTCTTATTCCATGCAACTACGACTCCGCAAACATCAACAACCATTGTCGGGTCCGGCAAATATTCTATTATATCATACAAACGTCGAGATGACTCTGCCAACTCTTTTTCGCCTCTGCGCCTGCCGGTCACATCTCTAAAGCTCCAGACTCTCCCGACAACTTCTGATCCAATACGCTGAGGATTTGAATATCTTTCAATAATTCTTCCATCTTTCAAATTAAGTTCATCAACATGTTTCAGGTCTGATTCAAATGAGAAACTCCACAGGTTGTCATTTAGAATGCCTTTCCCTTCCACCTGATCAAGAATTAAATCAAAAATATCAGTTGCAACGCCTTCATCCAGAACAGCTCCTGACAAATTCCACATATCCGCAAGCCTGCTGTTCCAGGCAACAACCAGCCCATAACCGTCAACGGCTAAAATGCCATCTGCAGATGATTCAATTGTTGCAGTAAGTAACGAAACAGAGCGTTCAATTTGCTCGCGGTTAGTTTTTCTTTCGGTAATATCTCGCAAATTTCCAAGTAAAAGAGTTTCTCCGTTAACAACCAGTGGGCGGGCCCGAATATTCAAATAAAATTTATCTCCATTCAGACGTTTACCAACTCCCTCATATTCTAAACTCCCTAAATCAATGGCTGCCTGAATATTTTTTGCAAAAGAAATAACAGAAGAAACTCCATTAGGTTGTATATCAGGCATGAAATCTGCGGGAGAACAAGATCTAAATTCATCTTCTGAATGACATCCAAACATAGAGATAGCTTCAGGATTGGCACTGACATAGTTTCCCTTTAAATCCATCAGAACAATTGCATCATTGGCATAATCGAATAGAGCTCTATATTTAACTTCCCGTTCAATCAGAGCAGCTTCAGCCTGTTTTCGTTCTGTGATGTCCCGCCATACACAATGAAACAAATTCTGCCCTTTGTAAGAAATCGGCGTCAGTAAAACTTCCACCGGAAAAACTTTTCCATCAGCTCTTTGTAAGTTTGATTCAAATCCGGATCTAGTTTTAACACGCACTTTTCTATCAAATGCAAGGGCTTTCCCTATAGAAGGAAATTTATCAGCCCGATATTCTGGGAAAATATCTTCAACCTTTAAACCAATTAATTCTGATGATGAACTCATATGCAAAAGTTCATGGGCTGCGCGGTTACACTGGACGATTGTATCATCGTTTATCAATACCACCGCATCAGATGATTCTTCGAAAAGAGTTCTGAACCTCTCCTCACTTTCCTGCAACTCCACTCCCTTTGACCGGCCAAGTTCATGTAGCTGAAGGCGATCAAAAGCAATCCCTATATATGGAGAAATAAACATTAAAAGGTCTAAATCTTCTTCACTTAAAATATCATCTTTATCAAAGCTTTGAACAGAAAGGACACCAAAGGTTCGCGCTTCATGACTGAGTGGAATCCCGATCCAGACAACAGAAGCTCTTCCAAGTCTTTCCACTTTTCCACTAGAGATAAGCTCGTCCTGCCTACTTCGATCCGCCAACATGGGGCTACCTGTTCTTATAACATAATCAGTAAATCCTTTTCCAAGCTTTCGTGGCTTAGGAGTAGCCTCTGCATTTACAGCGAAATAAGGAAAGCTCAGCTCGTCTTTTTCATAATCATAAAGAGCAATATAAAAATTACGCGCAGACATGAAATCCGCAATACTCTTTTGCACTATAGAATAAAACTCTTCCATTCCTGAAACTTCCGTAACAGCAAGAGCAATTCGATATAGCGAATTCTGAACGATTTCCATTTTTCTGCGCTGAGCAACTTCCACATTTAAAATCTGATTCAATTTAAAAAGTTTACGATTCCAAAAAAATATCACAAGAATCACAAAAAACAAAAGTATCACAACTTCACTAAGAACACTTAATTCAAGGGCAGAATCTGTTTTATACCTGATAGCTGTTTGATCGCCGTTACTCTGAGAAGACTTATTATTTGAGAAAGAAGAGCCCACTTCGGCAAGCCGCAAATTCTGCTCAGCATTCACCTTGTTTCCACTAAAAACAGCGTAAGAGGCTTTATGTTCTTTAAATGGAGCACAATTTGAGAGGCTAGGAAAAGATGATAGTAAAAAAAGTGAGAGCACGACTAGGTACACCCCACGTTTTAGCTTTTTAGTAATGCTGCTTTTCTTTAAACTTTTTGAAAACAAATTTTATTCCTCACAGAACATTATAAACTTCGAATATATTGATAACATAAATCGCATAGTCATTTTTATTAATTATCTGCCTTAACAAGACAAAAACACATTATTTTTTTAAATTCAGACATAAGCTAATGTCATGCTTTGCGAAACTTAATATGACAATACGACCTATATGTGAGAATACTCCTAAATATTTTATCCACAAAATATGACTTTATTCATTTTACTGCGAGCATAGACAGAAATTTAACACAATGTTATATTATAAATACTAAAAATTTACTGTTTACATATAAACGCTTTTCCTGGAGCATTCTCTTAATGAATATTAATATAAACTCTCTTCTGCTTAGCAATTCCATCATTTGCTTTGCACAGGGATTCATCATCCTGCTCCTTATTTTCTTCCATAAAAGATATCGCGGGTTTCTTCTTATCAGTTTAGCATACTTATGTTTAAGTGTGTCGTTCATACTTACATCTTTCAATTCTTTTCTTCCAGACCATTCAATTATTGTATCCAAAACTTTAGGTTTAGCATCTCTGATTTTACTTAGTACTGGCATTGAACGCTTCCGCCAAGTTTCACACAAAATGATTAAATTATCATTATTACTACTTTGCGCGGCATTCGCTTCTTCTTACCTTTTCGTTTTCGTAACCCCACACAAATTCGCTCTTGAAATGTCATTCTCACTGCTGATAGTTCTGCAACTTGCTATCTGCCTCTGGGCTGTCCTTCGTGAAACACAAAAAATGCAAGTTTATCAGTACATGCTAACCTTCTCCGGTATGCTCTTAATCATAGCAATTTCCGTTAAAATCCTCGCTATAAGCATGTACCCAGACCTTCAATCTCACTGGTCAAGCTGGAGTCACCTTTTAGTATATTCTTCTTCACTAATCACATCCTCTTTAGGATTTATCTGGGGCAGTGTTGAAAAGGCTGAAATGGAGAGAAACGCTCAAACGGCTAAATTAGAACACAACTATCACTTCATGAATGCATTCTTAGACGCAATCCCATTACCTGTTTTCTATAAAGATAAAGATTTACGCTATCGCACCATAAATAAGGCTTTTGCTTCAATACTTGGGCGTTCGAAAGATCAAATTATCGGCAAAACAACCGTAGAAATTCTCCCGGATAAATCTTCAGAACTTGCGCAAACTTATGACCTTACCACTTTAAAATCAGGACAAGATCAAAAATATGAGACCACATTTCCTTTTTCTGACGGACTGCGACATGAAATTGAGATCAACAAATCCGTATTTATAGATGGTTCCGGCGAAAGGGTTGGAGTAGTCGGAGCCTTCACAGATATAACAGAACGTAAAATATACGAAGCAAAAATCAATTACCTTGCCATGCATGACCAGGTAACAGGACTCCCGAACCGCAACATGTTCTACGCTCAGCTAAAAAAAGCAATCGCTATGGCGGAACGGAACAACTATTCATTGGCGATACTGTATATAGATTTAGATGGGTTCAAAATTATCAACGACAGCTTCGGGCATAGTGCAGGAGACACCCTGCTAAGAACGGTAGGAAAACGTCTTTCAAAATCAATTAGAAAATCGGACACAGCATGCCGCATCGGCGGAGATGAATTTGTAGTACTCATTGAAATGTACAGTGACCAAGCAGATTTAAAAATTATAGCAGAAAAGTTGTGTAAATCTTTAGCAGCTCCGTCCCCCTGCGAGGGACACATTTGCCAGACTGGAGCAAGTATAGGGATAGCCTTATACCCACAAGATGCTGAAACACCACAAAATCTTGTCAAAGCTGCGGATACGGCTATGTATGCAGCTAAACAGCAAGGTAAAAATCAAGCTTGTTTTTATAATAGCCTAATGAAAAGCAAGTAGCTAGAGACGCCAAATGAGCACAACCCAACAGCAAAAATCTTACCATAATGTTTTCTTTGCACGGCAACCTATATTTAATCACAAAATGAAAATATGGGGTTATGAATTATTCTACCGTCAGGCAGAAGGTTCAGATTCAGCCACATATATCGACGAATTCAAGGCAACCATGGAAGTCATGTCCGGCTTAGCTCTCAGCCCTGATGACAAATTTAACACCGCCAAAACTATCATTAATTTTTCAAAGCAGGGAATCTTTGAAAATCTCCCTTTATCACTGCATCCGCAAACAACAGTTGTGCAGTTTTCAGACCCTGAAAAAGTCTCCCCTGAATTAATTGAAAGCGTATCTATACTTAAAGAACGTGGTTATACTATTTCTTTGGATGACTATAATGCTAGACATGAGAATATTGAGCTATACAAACTAGCCGACATTATGACTCTTAACATTTCAGAGATAGACAGTGCAGATATAACACAGCGCATACAAACTATTTCCGGCCTTAAAGCTTCATATTTAGCAAAAAAAGTTGAAAATGCAGAACAATTTAAATCCGTTAAAGAATCAGGATTTGCGTATTATCAAGGCTATTTTTTCAAACGCCCGACAACCGAAGTAAGACGCAAAATATCTTCAAATGAACTGTTACGTTTCAACCTCATGGAAATGCTGAACAATGACGACCTTGACTTAGGGGAACTTAGTAAAACCATTGAAAAAGATGTTTCATTAAGTGCCCGTCTTCTTAATTTACTCAATTCTCCGGCTTACGGCCTCACAGCTAAGATTTCGTCTGTTCAGCAAGCTGTAGTTTACCTTGGCTGGGAGCAGCTTAAACACTGGTTGCGTATGGTCCTTCTTACAGACATGAAACAACCAGGAAAATCAGCCGAACTAACTCGTCTAAGCCTCCAACGGGCAAAGGTTCTAGAAATGCTGGATGGATATTCGGGAACACACAAAAACGATGAACGTTTATTCTTAGTCGGCCTGTTCTCTTTGCTAGATGCAATGCTTGAGATGCCAATGAACTTAGTAGTTGAGAGACTCTCAGCTCTTGATGAAACTATCCGTGAGACTTTAAACGGTGGTGAAACTCGTTTTGAACCTTGGCTGTCATTAATTGAAGCTATGGAAGAATCGGATTGGGGAAAAGTAGGAGCAATGGCGGCTACTCTCGACCTTGAAGCAGCCGACATAATGAAGTGCTACAAAGAAGCTCTGGAATGGTCAAATACAGTACTGACAAGCATGTAGAACTTACCCAAGAACGTCACTTTAAAGTAATATCAAGGTTTGCAAGTAGTGAAACAGCTTCAGGCAATGAAAATATAGTCTTATGAAGTTTATTAGAGCTAGAATTTATAAAATAATTCCTTGAGGTACTAAAATCAGCATAACTCAAATCGTTTTGGTGAAATTGGCAATTCTTTAAATCACAATCATCAAATTTTACTCTAGCCAGCTTTGTATTCATAAAAGATGTTTCCACCATTGAACAAGAAACAAGCTTAATCTTAGCAAGATTCATATCGCTAAAAACGGAACTATCAAGCAAACAGTTTCTAAAAGAAGTGATAATCACCACCCCAGTACTGCTCCAATTGATTCCCAGTAATTTAGAATCCTTAAAGACCACGCCTATAAATTTAGTGTTATTAAACTTAGCAAGAGCAAGGTTACAATTAACAAACGTACAATTTTCAAAAGAACACCCTTTTAACTCTGCGAACTGAAAAGATGATTTTTCAAAATGACAATTATAAAAAGCAACTCCCTTGAATTGCTCCTCACTTGCGTCTAACTCTTTAAAAGTTTCATTTTCATAATTATCATTGATTATTCTTAAAGACACGGCAGCAACTCACTTACTTCATATATGGTTCATTTACGGAAAAAACATTAACTAAATTTATAAAAACAATAAACGGTAAAAGCCATGAGCAAACATTCATATGCCTGCTCATGGCTTTTATAAATTTATGTCTAAAACGAATTTAATCGTTAACGCAGTGACCTAAACAGAAGGCTTTTACCTGAGAATTAACAATGAAGACAAAGTCTTTTCAACAAAGGTTGTGACTTTTCCACGAGAAAGAAGTTTCTTTAGTAAAGACATAGGACTGAGCCATACAGCTAACAATTCGTTTTCAGAACCGGAAGAAATAAAAGCTTCAAGAGAATCTTCGTCAACAACTTTTACCAAAGCTTGAATTCCGCGTTTCATATAGTAATCAAGTACTTCACTCATTTGCTGCTCAACTTCTTCTTGAAGCTGTCCGTGCTTTAACACTCCGACGATTTCAAGCTCAGCATTATAAAGGGTCACAAGCTGATTGATCATTTCAAAAGATTCTTGAGTCGCATGGGCGTGATCCAAACAACATACAACCTTTGAGATATCCTGTTCTTTTTTAAGAATTAAAACGGAACAGTCAGCATTTTCGGCAACCTTTCCCGGAGCTTGAGAATCGCCCATCCAGTCACAGACTCCATAACCGCAACCGAGCACGATAAGATCGCTATTGATACGCTTTGCTTCTTTCAGAATTGCTTTTGCAGGAGTTTCATTGCGCAGGTGAAGGCGCAATTTTTTCATTCCTGACATTTTCTCTTCATACAAGTCCTTACCTATAGCTCTCACTTCAGGCTTATCTTCTGCAGAACAATAAAGCTCGGAATCTGGTCCCAGCTGATTAAGAAAATCTTTGCAGTAGTTATGCAGCATACGCATTTTAGGATGTGACAACTCAAAAGATATTGAGTTTGAATCCAAGTCAGTTTTACTTTTTTCCATAGCCAGTAAAACGACTTCCGGTAAAGTATTGACCGCCAGCCGCGCGGCATGGCGAATAGCGTACATACTGTATAAATTCTCATCGACCGGAACAAGTACTTTCATTATTGCCTCCGAGTAGAGTAGGTCCAGCACAAAAGCAGGGGACTGGAAACGCGAGCTAAGACCTCAGTCATAGGAGATTTACGGCTGGATCTGCGGTCCACAGATGAAACAACAAGACCATATTCCTTAAGGGAATTTGTGGCGACTTCAGGAGCACACAAAAGTGTATACGACCTGCGAGCCTTGAGCCCATGATCAGCAAGCAATTTTGTGCATTCACTGATAATCTCATCAGGAAACTTCTCCTGATTAAGATCATCCAAACTGTACAGACAAAGATCGAAATCGATTTTTTTATCAGCAAAAATAGTATAAAATTGCTCGACCAATTTTTCCAGATTTGACTTGGGATCAATCATAAGAGCAATCCTGTCAGACTGAATCATATTCTTGACCAAAAGAACCGGACAAGGCATTTTCTTATATAGTCTGGAATGAATTTTCTTATGGAATTCAGCAATGTTAAAGTTGGATAATTCCCCTTCAATAAATAAGTTATATGAATTTTTTCGCAGCTCATATAAAATCTGATCATCACGTTCGCCGATAGACACAATTGGTCTGGACATCACGTGACAATCAAGTTTTTCACTGTTTAAAATATTTATTACTTCTTCTGTTCCGGCCTGTTTGAGTCCTTCTTCCCAAGACCTTCTAATCCAACCGATCTGTGACGAATGAGACTTTTCATCTGGTTCCTCAACATGAATCGGTTGCAGAGACATAGTGATAATCTTCGACTTGTGACAGGCATACCTGAGGGCAATATTTGAAGCCAAAGTCATCTCGACGGGGATTAATGCTCTAAGCATGAACACACCTCGCTTTCATAGCAGTTCTTGGTTAAGCTTTACTAAGTAGAGCTGCTTTTCTGATCTTTTCATCAGCTCTTCGTATAACTTCTTGTATTTCTCCGAGTTTAAACGGCTTAGCCAAGAAATCGAAAATACCTTTACGCATGGATTCTTTAGCTGTCTCCATAGTCGCAAAACCAGTTATGATTATGACTTCCGTAGCCGGGGAAAGCTCTTTCACTATAGTGAGAAATTGCATCCCATCTATTCCGTCCATCTTCAAATCACTGACAACAATATCAAAATTACGCTCATGAACCCGTTTAAGAGCAACAGAGCTGTCGTAGAAGCTTTCCACCTCGTATCCTTTTTTCTCCAAAGCCGGCTGCAGCCTCTTGCTGACAATAGGCTCGTCATCCAGAATAAGAATGCTGGTTTTTGATGAAGTGGTCATGTGCAACCCTCCGATAATTGTTTAAATTAGACTCTTTATAAGGCGTCCGAATACCTCGGCATGCCTGTGAATCTGCTCATCGTCGACCATAGAAACATCAAGCTGTCTGGTATATGCAACCAGAACTCCAAAAATTTCCACCCGACGCAAAATTTCATTAGCAGGAATCTTTTTAATCCTTGCAATGAGAAGATCTTCCCTCAACTTGAGAGAAAAATCCAGTTTTCCAAGTACTTCAGCAATAAACTTTGCCCTGCGGGAACGCCTCTTCGCTTCGGTAACACCCCCGGCAAATCTAAAATAAGCATAATTTTCTGAAATATTTTCGCTGACATAACTGTTTATCATTGTGAAATGATAGCCAAGGTGCAAGCTTAAATGGGCATAATTATTAGAAATCACAGCAAGATTACGGCCGACGCTTGATGATGGAGCAAGTTCCGCCGGAAACGTACGCGTCATGCTGGACATAAAACTTGAAAAATCAACCGAAACAGGTGAAGACTCCCATACCCCGTTAGTTGTGACCCCATCAATAAATGCCTTCATCGGAGTAGAAACAATATGATCAGGCGTAATCGTCTTTCTATCTGTACATTTATTATCTTCACTATCTACACAGATAAGTCCGCCCCCTATATCGATTAGAGTCATATCAAGGGGCACAGGAAGATCAAGACGAACACTCGGAGATGAAGAATACAGGCTGTTGATGTTAATACTTATCAGCTCATCTACAGCTTTCTCATGGATAAATCTTGCAATATCATGAAATGTCACACACCCTGCCGGTGTAAAATTGCTATCAGCCGGATCAAATAAATTAAGAGGCTCAATATGCTTTAAAAGTCTTCTTAACAGACGATATTCATAAGTTTCTTCAATTCGGTCGGCAGCAGCTTCATACAAGTTCAATTCTTTAATAATTCCAGCATATATGGTCTGCTGCTCGACATCGACAGTTATCATCTGTCCTTCAGTCAACACTTCCATTACATTTTCTGTGTTAAGCAGAGCCGGAACGCGATATTCTCGCGCTATCGTAGCTAAATGGCCCAAAGGTGAACCTACATTCGTAATCAATCCGGCAGCGCGGTGCATAAGCGAAGCGTAAATCGGAGAAGAATGAGGTGCTACCAGAATGGCTCCGTCTGGAAATTCATCCAGATTTCTGCCCTTTCCGGCTATGAATACAGGTCCGGAAGCTATACCTTTTTGGGCAACATCACCTTTTCCTGAAAAAATGACATCACAACTGGAAAGCTTTTCACTAAGCAATTCTATAGTTGACTCATCAGGGATATGGATTGCAAGTCGACGAGTTTGGAGAATATAAAGCTGCCCGTTTTCATCAAAAGCGAATTCTATATCCTGAGGCTTTTTATGATATTGCTCTATCTTAATTACAGCCTGAACAAGCTGAGTTATTTCATCAGAAGTCAGGCAAGGCATGCTTTGCATTTCTTCACTGACGTCTTCTTTTAAAACTCCTCCCTCAGGATCAAGCCTTACCGCATGCTTTTTACGGGCAATAGATACGCCAAGATGCTCATGGGGCTCATCTTTAGAAATAATATACTGATCTACCGAAACCTCCCCTGAAACTACGGCAGACCCCATTCCCCACGTCGCGCTTATAACAACGGTATTATCAGATGGAGCAGAAGGTGAAAGGGTATAAACAACCCCGCTGCACTTAGCTTTGGTCACAGTCTGAAATGAAACAGCCATCAAACTTTCACTTATCTTGTAACCAAGCTCCTGACGATATTCCATCGCAGCCGGAGAATAGATACTGGCGAGAACCTTAAGATATGCTTCCTGCAATTTATCATATGAAACGTTAATAAAACTCTCATACAACCCTGCAAAAGAATATTTTCCGTCCTCTCCCCATGCACTGCTTCGGACCGCCAGCCCGACCCCTTTCTCACTTTTTTGAAAAAGCTGATCCCCTACACGGTTTAACGCTTTGCGCAGTCTTGGGGGAACATCCCCCGCCAGAATTAGCTTGGAAATTTCTTCAGAAGTAGAACTTAAACTTCTATTTCCTTCCAGCCACTCTGTTTTAATATCTGATATAGCGGAGTTAAGGTCATTGTATTCCATGAACTCCATACAAGACCGAGTGGTAATAGTTATTCCAGCCGGAGTTTTAATCCCTACAATATTTGAAATTCGTGCAAGATTATAACTTTTAGCACCTACAAGGTCGAATTCCTTTTTGGTAGTACCTTCAAAAGTAACTGTGAGCCTGTCGGCAATAGCCGGGTACCCCGCAAGTTCACTATGCAGCTTCTCGGTGATTTCACGATGTGAACAGTAGAGAGCTATATATTTTTCCGGCGACATATAATCCAGCGCGCCGATAAGCTTTAAAACAAGAGTTTCAAGCTCCTGCGAAGCATTGCGGAGATATTGGGTATCAAATATGTAATCCCCGCCAAGCTTACTGTGCATTACGGCTATGCTGGTAAGAATTCGGTTATTTAATTCCAAAATGCTATTAAAACGATCAAAAAGGTCGGCAAAAGAGCGAGACACTTTTTTGCGTCTACCGCCCAACATTTTATGTACGAAATTAAATAACCGATTCATAATATTTACCTCGGAGCTTAATGAGCAGCCCCTTTATCGCTAAAAACCATACTCATGAATAAACCGGCCAAAATGGCTATTATTACAGCCGAAATTCCATAAATAATCTCATGTCCAAATGCTATGGAAGAAAGGATTTTAGGAAACCCGCTAAAAGCAGCTGAGATGGAACTTACAGTTTTTCCTACGACTTTACCATCACGTACAGCTAGGACTTCAACGGTATAATCACCTCTCTGTAAAGAAGAAGGCAATGTCAGTTCAGCGGTAAATCCGCGGAGTCCATTACCAGCATCATGGTATTTAACAACGCCGTCTTCAATCATGTAGTGTTCTTCGTGCTCAACAAGCTTAAGAAACTCATGAAAGATCTCTGTATCAGAATTTCCTTTTACAGAATCAAATCCAATATTTAAATCTTTCCATTTTTTCCCGCCACCACCGTAGATATCTGAATCAGTAGCCACTAAAAACAAACTTGGAATATGATCTAATTCAACAGTAGCAACGTTCATCCAGAGAAAACCGAGAACCTTACCTTTTTTCTTGAACTTGGTATCCTTAAGCTCACCCATGACTCTGACAACAGCAGCACACCCTTTAGGCACAGTCCCACTAAGCTCGACTGTTGCACCATTATAAGTTGTACCGATGGTTACATGGTCTGGCTTAAAACTGAGGGACATATCTTCGTCTGCGAAAACAGTTCCACAGGACATAAGAAGCATGGTAAAACAGATGCTAAGTGCAATTGAATATTTCTTCATTTTAATGTCCCCCTGCATAAGCCAGCAGCACATCAGGAGTGAGCAACAGGCTGAAAAGCATTTTTACCATTACAGCCAGAACAAGAGTTGCCAGTAAAATCTTAAGATGTTCACCTTTAAGTTTTTTACTGATCTTAGTTCCAAACTGAGCCCCGATAGTTGAGCCGACTAAAAGAATTAAAGCTAAAACAAAGTCTACAGTATGATTAGTATATGACTGTAAAATTGTAACGTTTATACAGGTAAAAAGAATCTGAAAAAGGCTTGTACCAACAACAACATGCATAGGCATACGAAGCAGATAAACCATGATCGGAACCATGATAAAGCCTCCGCCAACTCCCATGATCGCTGCCAGAACACCTACCAGAACACCAAGAACCAAAGGCATGAGAAGAGAAAGACGTACGCCGGACTTCTTAAAGTCAGTCTGGAAAGGAAGACTTTCGAGCATTGCAGTATAACAGGATTTCTTTTTGGGAGCTTCTGTCTTAACTGTAGGAACTTTTTTGCGCAAACTTTGAAGGCTCTCATAAAACATATAAGACCCAACCCCGCCGAGCATCAAAACATAGGTAACATTAATTAAGAAATCCGCATTACCCATGGCTCTGAGAACCTTAATTGCTTGAACACCGACGAATCCGCCGAGAATACCACCGATTAAAAGCAGGAATCCCATCTTAAAATCTACATTACCGAGGCGATAGTGGGCCAGACATCCTGATGTTGAAGCTCCGACAATCTGGTTTGAGTCAGATGCAGCTGCAACGGTCGGCGGAATACCGAACATGATGAGCAGTGGAGTCATCAAGAAACCGCCTCCTACACCAAATATCCCTGAGAGCAGCCCAACTAAACCTCCCAACATGAAGATGAGAATTACGTTAACGCTGTTCCCGGCAATGGGAAGATACATATGCCACATTAAATAACTCCTTTCATTTTGACTTTGGTTGCAACAGGTAAACTCATTCAGAATATAAACAAATATCCCCCTGAAAAAGCTCTCCCATCATATTCTCTGCAACCATCAGCGGATGGTCACTTCTTAAAATTTGTCACTACCGTATGCTGAAACCTTCTGCACAACTTCTATGTGACAGTCGGTTCTACTTCCGATCCGTTCAAGGAGAGCCATAAACTGAGTATCAAGCTTAGCCCGTCTCGGTTCCGGCTGGCCGATGAACAGAGTCGTAATCTTATTCTCAAGGATAAATTGAATGACTTCGTCTTCAAAATTACCCTTTGTTGAATAAAAATTTATATGAGACGTATCTGAGTGTCCCTCTGCCAGCAAAGACTCCAAACGTTTTTCCGGAAGCCCTATCCACTCATCACCTTTTTCTCCTTTACTCTTATGATTTTCATCTTCGATCATAAGAATAGAGACATCCATAGGTATTCTTTTGGTTAGCGCAATAGCGTAATATGCCAGCCAAAAACTGGATTCAGAGGTGTCGACAGCGATAAGTACATTATTCATATTTTGCTTTCCGTTAATCAGCGTAAAGCAAGACATATGCCAACAAACTATATCCATCATTCATGCTAAGCATTTGGAATATTGAGATATTTTTTTTAATACCCAACTAGTTCTTTTTTTCACTATTTTTTTGTTTCAATATGAAACGAATAAAAATTTAAAAAAATGGACAAAAAAAAGAGACTGCCTCCTCCGGCTACTCTTGATAACCCCAGCAAACAGGACCATCTGAAAAGCAATCAGAATGATACTTAAGATAATTTGACCGATGAGTGTTTCAAAATGAAATGAGCAATTTTAACTGACAGGATGGTTTTTTCTAAGTTAGCGCAAGAGTGTTCCAAAATGAAACATCACTGAAGTGTATGATAATCAGGGAAGGCAAAAATAAAAAAAACTGCCATTTTCTATGGCAGTTTTACAAATACTTTGTGAATTTAGTGACAACTGTCCGCTAAAGGTTATTCGTCCTCAAAATCAACCTCAATATTATATTTTTTAATACGCCGCCAAAGAGTGGTCCGCGGCACACCCAGAATATGACTAGTTAAATGCTTATTAAAACCAGTTGCTTCTAAGACATGCTTAATATGCCTACGCTCAATTTCTTCAAGAGAAAACAGCCCAGACGGGCCGAACGCGCTAAAAGCTAAATTCAGCAGATCAGGCGGCAGTTCACGCATTCCTATAGTATCACCTTCAGCCAGTGCTACAGCCCGTTGGATAATGTTTTCAAGCTCTCTGACATTTCCTGGATAGTTATAGTTATTAAGTACTTCCTGAGCTTGCGGTGATATGGATTCAACTGATTTACCAAAACGAGCGTTAAACGTTTTCAAAAAATAATTCGCCAGCAATGGGATATCATCACGTCGCTCAGATAATTTCGGCAGGTATACATTAACTACGTTTAATCGATAGAACAAGTCCTCGCGAAATTGACCAAGCTCCATCTCTTTATGAAGATCACGGTTAGTGGCGGCGATTATTCTGATATCAAGTGAAATAGGTTTAGTACCCCCAACACGAATAATCCGCCTCTCCTGAATGACATGCAACAATTTTACCTGCATATTCATAGGCATTTCGCCTATCTCATCCAGAAAAACAGTCCCGCCGTCCGCAGATTCAAGCAGACCTATTTTAGTCGCAGTTGCTCCGGTGAATGCTCCCTTCTCGTGTCCGAACAATTCGCTGGAGATAAGTTCTTCAGTAAATCCTCCGCAGTTAAAAGAAACAAAGGTTTTATTGCGTCTAGGGCTGAGTTCGTGAATAGCTCTTGCTGCACGCTCTTTACCTGTTCCGGTATCAGCCTGAAGCAACACATTACAATTAACCTCCGCAACCTTACGGATCATTGCAAACAAATCCTGCATAACTTTGGTGTTGCCAATAAAATTTTTAAACTGAACAACACCATTTAAGCTTTGCTTCAACCGTTTATTTTCTTCTTTTAGATGAAGTTTTTCAAGACAATTTTGAGCTAAAGACCGAACTTCCTGAAGGCGAAAAGGTTTAACAATATAATTAACCGCTCCCTTGCTGGTAGCTTCCACGGCAGAGGGAATGGAGCCATGTCCGGTTATGATGACGGCTTCAATATCTTCAAATCCTTTTTTTACAAAGTTAAGGATTGTCATGCCGTCAATATCCGGAAGATGAAGATCAATAAAAACCAGATCGAAGGTTTTTTCGGCCATTCGATTAAGGAAAGGATGCCCCAAATCGAATGTTTCAGTCTCAAAACCAAGTTTGGTTAAGACCTTTGCAACAAGCTTTGTTGTATGTTGTTCATCATCAATTATTGCCGCTCGAAATTTGTCCATGAGAATTCTCCAATTGGCTTACAGCCGGAAGAAAAATTGAAAAGGTAGTTCCTACTTCCAGCTTACTTTGCACTTCAATGAATCCGCTGTGCTTCTTAATAAGCCCATAAATAATTGACAACCCGAGCCCTGTCCCTTTGCCTACGGGCTTTGTAGTGAAAAACGGGTCAAATATACGTTCCAAAGTTTCCGCAGTCATTCCGCAGCCTGTATCTGTAACATCAAACCTGACGTAATTATTAGGAGCAGAGGATACGGTCACGGTTAAAGTTCCACCGCCCTCCATCGCATGGTCTGCGTTCATGAAGAGATTTATAAAAACCTGCTGCAATGAATTCAGGTCACCCAAAACCATTGGGATATCATCCAAAATGTCAACATTGAGCGTAATCTTATCAAGTCTAAGCTGGTTGACTACCAGCTTTTTAGTTTCGTTGATCAATGTGTCTACTCTGAGTTCGCTGATGCTCTGCTCGCTCTCTCTTGAAAAATCAAGCAGATTTCTGACAACTTCACTGGCCCGTCCGATCTCATTAATTATGTCATTCAGCATTTCCTTGCCCTCTTCAGCTTCCATCTCTTCAAACTCTTCGAGCATAGTGTCAGCCGTAAGGGAAACATTATTAAGCGGATTATTCAGCTCATGCGCTATGCCAGAAGTAAGAGTCCCTATAGAGCTGAGTTTTCTGGACTCAATCAGTTGATTCTGCCGATGTTCAATATCAGCAGCCATGCTACTGAAAGCCGAATGCATCAAGCTTGAAATCTCATCATCACTCGTAATCTGATCAATGGAGCTGTAATCCCCCTTTGCTACGCCTTCCGCTGCCTTTTGAACATACAAAAGCCTGCCAAGCACTTTCTTAGCCTGCCAGTAAAAAAGTATTACTATTAAAAGGGCCAGCGACAACATTACAACTATAGGAATATACTGAATTTTTATTAAAGTCGTGTGGATTAGTTTCTGTTTTAAAGCAAGGAGATTTTGCGCGCTCTGGACCATCTCCGTTCCAAGATTTCTGGTTTTTATCAGATCCCCTTTAGCCCCACGGCTCAAGATATTAAGCTGTTGGCTATAGTCGCTGATATTTTTCATAAATTTATTGTAATAATCCTGCCCGCCGATTTCGATAATATTATCTTTAAGGACCGCAACAGCCCCTTCAGCTTTATCTAAATAAATTACAGCCTCTTTCAAACTTTCAGGTTCAGGATAAAACAAAAAGTTTTTTTCATAACGTCTAATTTCAAGAATATCTGAAAGGAGGTCATGAAAATGATCCATCACAACGAGGCGATCTCGCAACGATACTACGTTATACCAATAAAAACCTGTATTTAAGGACATAAACCCAAGAAATATGACAAAAAAGACAATCACCTTAATTTTCATTGCGCGCATAGCAACCTCCAATCTATTTCCAGACCTATTATTCAGTAAAACATTAAATATCTAAATACAATAAGTATGCCAGTTAGGGAATTCTACGACTAGAGGATATGTTGCAGCTTAACGGAATGTTTAAAAAAAAGTGTGCCAGAATCAGATAGATCCTGGCACACTTTTGCTGTAATTCTATGTAACAGTTATAACTTTTTATAAAATCAAAATTATAAAATTTGAGCTAGAAATTCCTGAGTTCGTTCCTCAGTAGGTGCTGTGAATAATCGTGAAGGAGCGTCCTGCTCGAGGATTACACCCTTATCCATAAAGGCTACGGAATCAGCAACTTCGTTTGCAAAATTCATTTCATGAGTCACGACCATCATGGTCATCCCATCTTCTGCAAGATCCTGCATAACGGTAAGCACTTCACCAACAAGTTCCGGATCAAGAGCTGAAGTAGGCTCGTCAAAAAGCATTACTTCCGGTTCCATTGCTAGAGCCCGGGCAATAGCAACCCTCTGTTTTTGTCCACCGGAAAGAGTTTCAGGATAAGCATCCGCTTTCTCTGCCATGCCAACTTTATCCAGAAAGGACATACCAATCTCGACAGCTTCCTTTTTCGGAGTCTTCTTGATCTGTGTTGGACCTTCTATCACGTTACCCAAAACAGTCATGTGCGGAAATAGGTTGAAATGTTGAAAAACCATACCGACTTTACTTCTCATGGCGTTGATTTCTTTCTCACTGCTTGGAACTTTATCACCATTGAGACTAATCTGTCCCTTAGTGTATGTCTCCAGACGATTCACACACCTAAGCAATGTAGATTTTCCGGAACCACTAGCTCCGATAACCACAACAACATCAGAGTTACCGACATTGAGGTTAACTCCTTTGAGCACGTGATTGGTATCAAACCACTTATGAACGTTTTCAATATTAATAGTATCCTGCATAAACTCTCCTGCGTAAGAAATGATGAGCCTTACTCTTTAAAAAAAATTGAGTTCTACGCACCGCTGGTGTCCAGCCTTCTTGCAATTCGATGAAAAAGAAGGGTAAACACACCCGTGTAGAAAAGATAAAACATTCCAGCGATAGTCAGCATTTCCATCATCATAAAGTTCGATGAGGCCAGTTGCTGAGATTTAAGCAGCAGCTCATTAATTGTGATGGCACTGGCAAGGGATGAATCCTTCAAAGCGATGATAAACTGATTACCAAGGGCCGGAATTGCTCTTTTAAAAGCCTGAGGCAGAATAATCCTGACCATTGCACGGGGGTAGCTCATCCCGATACTGCGTGCGGCTTCCATCTGCCCTCCAGAGATGGAATCAATAGCCCCTCTGAAAATCTCAGCAAGATAGGCTCCGTTGTGAACACCTAGAGCCAACACAGCAGCAGGTAATGCTGACAAACCGATCATGCTGCGCATGCCGAAATAGATAAACAGTAATTGTAGTAAAAGAGGAGTTCCGCGAATTATATAAATATATGCATGAGCCGGAAGATTAAATATTTTCTTGTTTGAAATGCGCATAAACACAGTAATAAGACCGAGGACAAGCCCGAGAAGAATACCCAGCATGGTAATCTCAAGAGTCATCCATGCCGCTGGAAGAAAATATGGAAAATACTCCAGCAGACTTGAAAAATGAAAATACATCTTTTTTCCTTTTATAAAAGAGTAAGGAGGCCTTAGCCCCCTTATCTTTATTTATTTCTTAGTAATATCTACTTTGAGCCACTTCTTACTCAGCTCACTTAGAGTGCCGTCTTCATGCATTTGCTTTAATATGTCATTCACCGCAGCGGTAAGGGTTTTGTCTTCCTTTCGGAAAGCAACGGCAATGTCTTCCCTGCGCAGCGGAGAACCAAGAGGCTTAACATTAAATTTACCGCTGTTCATAGCATTTACGCCCACAACACGGTCGGTAATGACACCTTCAATAACGCCGTTTGAAAGCTCGGTCAGCGTACTTGTGTCATCTTTATAAAGACGGATATCGGTGATGCCTAGGTTTTTAGCATCCTGCTCGAATGTGGTTCCGGTCACCAATCCGACAGCGTGACCTTTAAGGTCTTGAACCGTTTCAAACGGAGCATCTGCACGAACGAACATCTGCGCGCCGGAATAGTAATAAGGAATGGAAAAATCTACGACTTCTTTACGTTTATCAGTCGCGGCCATACTACCCAAAATCCCGCTATAAATACCTGAGCGCAGTCCTTCGATAATACCACTCCACTCAGTGGTAACAGGTTTCAGCTTCACACCCAGTCTTCTAGCGACCTCTTTAGCCACATCAACATCAAATCCCACCAGCTCGTTAGTTTTATTGAAAAAATTGAAAGGAGGATATCCACCACTCATAGCAAAACTGATTTCACCGGTTTCTTTAACTTTCTCTAGTCCTGTTTTTTCCTGCTTGGAACATCCTGCGATGGCAACAGCAACAAACAATACAAACACGGCAAGGTATAAACACTTAAAATGTCTCATATTCTCTCCTAAAGTTTAAGGATATTTTTTGCTATACAGGCTTTTGAATTTCAACGCGACGCACGTAAGAGAACGCAGTTTTGAACAATGCGTTCTTAAAGATTAATTATTGCAAGCTTTTCAGAGTCTATGTATACCCAGATATGTGAGAAGAAAGTCAACAAGCTCGTCGATTAGACTATTAAACCAGAACCTTCACTAGCTAACAAGGCGATTTATCGGGTACATAATGGGTATATAGAATACCTAGTTTCTTTATAATTTTAGATTAATTTTAAATAAATGGGAAGGCATCTGGATTTAAAACTCATAATTTGAAGTAATAAATCTTCAAACCCCGACCTCTCGACTATAAGTCAAGAAACCGGGGTATATTTAATTCACCAAACCAGCCTACTTTACAATCAATTTCCCTAACCAACCCTCTCAAGGCTCAGGGCAAACTGGGTGGCAAGATCATAAGTACGACCGTGTACAGATCCTTTCCCTTCTGCAATACAGAGCTTACGGCGACGCACATCTTCAATAAAACGAGGGTTGGATGCTTCAGCGCGACGGTTGGCCACTATACGCATCTTTTCAATCTCGGACTCTTCGGCAGAGATAGTAGTTGAGAGAGCAGCAAAATCCTTTTCAATTAAGTCTTTCACTCGCTTAGGAATACTACCGTTCTGCACACAAATGTCGAACATTAGTGCTTGAGCCCGCTCACTCCATAAACCATATTCCTGACGCAACCTGTCACCTTTCGCAACATATGAAGCTGCCCCGGCAACCTCGATAGCTTGAAACTCTGGAGTATGACCAAGGGCAAAAAACAGACTTTTCCATGGATCCTGAACAGTTTTTTTTACCGGATCCTGTATAGACGCAGCAAATGCCATAGCATCAGCCAGATCTCCGGAGATGGCCTGTTGCAAACGATTCAAATGCTCACCGAAAATAGATTCAGCGACCTCGCGATGTGAGGAGAGCAACTTCAAGAAAAGAGGTTGGAGCGTTTTCTGACCGAAATTCCACTGCAAAGCGCCATAACTCATCCCCTGCCCGTCAAAATTTCCGGTAACAACCCCGAAACAATCAGGAGCCAAGCGACTGGTTTCGAAAGAACCGGTTAGAGCAAGACAGCGTGTATTTAAATCTCCTGAGAAATCACCCCGCACAGGTTCAAAGACAGAAAAAAGCCTTTGCCATGTAGCCGGACCGACTAGCCCGTCGACGCTAAGTCCAGTTTGTGATTGAAATATCTTAATCGCGTTTTCAGTCCTGCTTCCTAAAATACCGTCTGGCTCTTCGCTCATATATCTGGCGTCTTTAAGCGCCTGCTGGATACTTCTAACAGCATCACCTGTTGATCCTTTTCTATATACAGCCATAATAGCGACTCCTTATAAATTGATGGTAATGGTAAATTCCTAACCATATTTAATAAATACCAATTATTTACCCTTTACGAAAAATATCTTGAGTATGGGCTATCTTTTCAAACCAATAACCCGAAACAAACACACTTTAACTATCCCATATACCAAAACAAAACCCACTACAAACCACACGGATCACGCTTTTTAAATTACCTCCCCAGTGATCTACTGAACTGCTCTATAGATGATGGACACAGCCCGAGAGGTTAAGGTCAGATCATGCAGGAAAAACGCTCATGAGTAAGCAAAAGTATTCATAAGAATTTAAGAAATCTGCCGTTAAACTAGTTACTAATCTAGGATATTCTTTTAATGAAGCAGCGGATCAGCTTGGTTGTAGTTCGTGGTCAATCCGGCAATGGTCTAAAAAATATGGCGATCAGCAACAGCCGGCCTTCGGGAAATGTGCTTTTTAACACTGACCAAAGGAGTCAGTACACCAGCTCTTCTTTTTCATCGGATCTTCACAGATTCGGCTGTATAAACAGTATGAGGCGTAGGGGAAACTGTTGGGATAATGCTGTCGCAGAGACTTTTTTCAGTAAACGGAAAAGGGAACGTGTTTATCGTACGATGTACAAAACCAGAGAACAAGCAAAGCAGGATATATTTATCTACCTTGAAATTTTCTACAACAGGAAACGAAGACATGCCAGTATCGGTTATGTTTCACCGGAACAGGTTGAACAAGAATATTATCGTAAACAAAAAATAGCTGCCTAACCTAAAACTGGCTATCCGTTATTTATGTAGCATTTCAACTATCATCGCTAATGTAAAAACACACAAAATCATGACTTAGAAATTAGGCAGACAGACTAGCTAATTTTTCTCATTTTGAATGTCCAAAACGAAGGGTATTTGGTCAATTTTCTCATTTTGACTAATTGCCTAAAATTTATTTCGTCTCACCAGAAGACCCGCATTATATCTATATTCGTCCTATATATATCCTATTGAAATCCCGTCTCTCCTAGTTTCTCATCTTGGCTGTCTCCCTATACTAATACATAGAGAATTGACCGTATGAGAATAATGACTGAAAGAGTCCCTGAAGTAAAAAAGGGTTTACAGCGTGTGCTGTAAACCCTTGATTTATCTGGTACCGGGAGAGAGACTTGAACTCTCATGGCATTGCTACCGGTGGATTTTGAGTCCACTGCGTCTACCAATTCCGCCATCCCGGCATGTCGAGAGACAGTTAATATTAGATGAACAAGAAACTGTCAAGAATATTTAATTCACTAACCACATCTTTTTAACCGTTTAATATCATTTTATTCTTCACACCATAGATTAAACCACCCGCCAATCATTTAGAACATTCTCATATTGTAAACCTAATCACTTAATGATAACCGTACCGACCTACATATATATATTACCATGTGAGATTCTTGATGATTCCAATCGGTTCGCTCGTCAACGCTGCCGCTATTATCGGCGGTTCACTTATCGGAGTTATGCTCCACAGCAGATTCCCTGAACGCATCAGGCAAATTGTTTTCCAAGGACTGGGCCTCTGCACCTTGGTCCTTGGCATGCAGATGGCTCTTAAAGTTCAGGACACCATTATTTTGATATTCAGCATCCTGCTTGGCGGAATTATTGGAGAATTACTCAAACTGGATACTCTTTTTGAGCGGCTTGCCAGAAAGCTTAAAAAAATGACTGGATCAACCAGCGCAGGATTCATTGACGGGATTATAACAGCGTCTCTTATTTTCTGTATCGGAGCGATGGCTATCATCGGCTCATTTGAAGAGGGAATTCACGGTAATCATACAGTAATTTATACTAAATCAATTCTCGATGGCTTTGCTTCCATAGCTCTGGCCTCGACTTATGGAATAGGAGTTCTTTTCTCCTTTATTCCGGTTCTTCTGTATCAAGGATCGTTAACAATTTTTGCAAGCTCGTTCCAAGAATGGTTTTCACCACTGATGATTGCGCAACTTACAGCTACAGGCGGCGTTCTCATAATCGGCATCAGCATGATTCTGCTTGATGTAAAAAAAATCAATTTATCTAACCTGCTGCCCTCTCTTGGAATAGTTATTTTACTCACGGCTTTTTTTAAATAATTCCATCTCTTATTATTTTTTTGCTTTTCGTGATTGAATAATTTGAGAGGTTAGGTTTTAATATATTATGAAAATTCGCTGGAAAATACTTCTTATCCTCCTTGCGTTTACTATGCTGCCACTAATCCTTATCAGAGCATACGGATTAGATACCCTCAGAGATCTCGGTTCAGACCTTCAAATACAAACCAGAGTTACTCTGCTTAAACGGGCACGAAGTACTCTGGCAGACATTGCCGAAGGAACAGCCGCACGAATTAATCTTGAAGATCGCCTATACAGAACAACTATCAAGACTCTGCAAGGTGAAGCACAAAATCTGCTGTCAAAAAAAGTAGTCCCAACACTAGCCCATCCTCCATTTATAACGACTCCGCAAGGTGTGCAAAACATGCCTAAACTTTATATTCACCCGGATTATAAAAAATCTGCTTTGATGGGCCGCAACATGCGCCTACACCGAGAGGATAAAGCTCTCCACGTAAAAAAAGGGACTCTTATAGACATCCCCATTTCATCGAACCATGTTTCTTTCTGGTTACCACAGGGTGTTTCAAAAGAGGAAGCTATGTCTTCGATACGTAGACTGGCTCCACTGCTGCCAATTTTTCAAGCATGCAGTCTAACTCTGAAAGAATTAGCACTATGGCAAGAAGTTATCCTTGAAAACGGAGTGCAGACCACCTATCCTGCGCATAACTCATTCCCTCCCAAATATGACCCGCGCACGAGCCCTTGGTATAAAGAAGTCAAAGACACTCTTAAAACATTCTGGATGCATCCAGCTCCTGAACCTGCAACAAAATCACTTTGCTACAGACTTTCCAGTCCGCTATTCAACGATAAAGATAAATTTATAGGGGTAGCTTCCTTAGTTGTTCCTGTCGGCACTGCAATTAACAGTGCGTTACTCATGAGCACCGAAAAAAATGTTAAAATTATGATGGTGGTCTCAGATCGCTCCACCCTCTCTACCAGTAAGAAACTCCTTGTTATCGGCCGCAACAAAAGATCCACCGAGGAAAACATATCAACGAGCTCAAAAGGACATCGCTGGCAGGCTCCGCCTAAGCCGGAATGGATTTATGAAAACACTCCTGAATTTGCCACTCTTATTGACGACGTATCCAATCAACGGTCCGGAGTTCTTCAAATGGATTGTGAAGGAGTTCCATCACTTTGGACATACAGCCCAATCAACAAAGACATGGCTCTGTTAATTGTCACTCCTGAAATAGATTTCACAGCCGAAGCCGATCAGGCCGAGCAATATGTAAGTGAAAGCATAACAAGACAAATTAAGAATGCGACCATTATCGCTTTCTCCATAATCTCAACCCTTGGGATTATTGCTTATTTCGCTTCACAAAATTTATCATCCCCTATCCGCAAAATATCAGAAGCAGTCACTAAAGTAGGACAAGGGGACTGGGATGCAAGAGCAGAAGTAAGATCACATGATGAACTTGGAGACTTGGCAAACAGTTTCAACCAGATGGTCCCTCAGCTTCGAGAGCGATCATCCATACTTCAGGCATTATCACTGGCTGACGAGGCCCAACAAAATCTGCTTCCTAAATCCACTCCGCAGGTTTCCGGTGCAGAAATCGGAGCAAAATGTGTTTTCTCAGAAAAAACCGGTGGCGACTACTATGATTTCATAGGCTGTGCAACGTGCGGAAAAGATATTTTCGCCACAGCAATTGGAGATGTATCTGGACATGGAGTCAGTGCAGCCCTGCTTATGACCAGCGCAAGAGCGTATATACGCGCCCTGACAGGACAAGGGCGACCACTTGTTGAAATCGTAAGCAAAGTTAACAGCCTTGTAACAGAAGATTGCGCACAGACTGGTCATTTTATGACATTGTTCACAGCAACATGTGACACCAAAAAGAAAACACTGAACTGGATCAGGGCGGGCCATGACCCGGCATTGATTTACGCTCCTGAAACAGATGAATTTGAAGAATTGATAGGAACCGGACTGGCCATCGGAGTAGATGAGAATTACCTTTACAGAGAATATTTTACTCAGTTAAAGTCAGGACAACTTGTTGCTCTTTATACTGACGGCATATGGGAAGCTCATAGTCCAAAAGGTGAACAGTTCGGAAAATCTCAACTAAGGGAGATCATTCGCGATTACTACGATAAGCCTGCTCAGCAAATTGCTGAGATCGTACATCAACAAGTTTCAGACCACAGGAGAGGTCTTCCTCTTGAGGATGATTGTACAATCATCATCATAAAATTCTTATGACATACTCAATCTATGAATTGGCAACTTATGCCTTTGACCCTCTACATGCTTTCTGGGAGCGTGAGAAAACACAACGAGCTGTAGCCGGAATTCTTGTGGCATGCTTTATTGCAGCATTAATCGGAATAGAACTTGGCAATAGAGGGTTGCTTCCCAATTTTATAGCAATAAAAACTCCTGACAACCATTACCACGCTATAGGAATAGCCTTTACGCTTGTTCTTTTTCTTGAGGTTATCGGGTTGATATTTGTTCTGCCCTGCTCTTTTTCAAAATCAGTTGGAAAGCAGTTCGAGATTCTCTGCCTCATCCTTATACGTAGTTCATTTAAGGAGTTAGTAAACTTTCCAGAACCAATTACTCTAACCGGAAATATGACCCCGCTATACCAGATACTATCAGATGGAACCGGGGCTTTAGTCGTTTTTGTTCTACTTGGTATCTACTATAAAATTCAACGGCCAACCCCAGCGCTCAGACCGGTTTTCAAATTCAGATATGTGGCATCAAAAAAAATAGTGGCGCTTTTAATGCTGGCAACCTTCGCTGGACTTGGAATTTATAATCTAGTGTGCCCTTTACTTGGAAAACATCACTTCGACTTCTTCAGTACATTTTATACGATACTTATTTTCAGTGATATCCTGCTTGTTCTTATCTCTCAAAGATTTCTGCCATCGTTCCACGCAGTATTCAGAAATTCAGGTTTTGCTTTAGTAACCCTGCTTATAAGACTTGCTCTTGCAGCTCCGCCTTTCTACAATGCCATCCTTGGTGTTATCTCTGCAGGTTTTGCTGTTCTGCTTACTCTTGCATATTCCTATTTTTATCAAAAAAAATAATTAATTAAGATAACAACTACATTTCGGAGATAAATAACTATGAAAAGTTTATGCATTTTCCTTGGAGCAAATCCGGGAAATGATGAAAAGTATGCAAAGGCAGCCCGCGATATGGGACGTGAGTTGGCTAAACGGAACATAACGACTATTTACGGGGGCTCAGACATGGGGCTCATGGGAATTCTAGCTGAGAGTGCGCTGGAAGCAGGTGGAAAAGTTATCGGCGTTATCCCTGAAAGCCTTGCCCAAAAAAAAGTAGCCCATCCCATGTTGACTCAGCTACATGTTACAGAATCAATGCACGAGCGCAAAGCTTTGATGGCAGAACTTTCTGATGGTTTTATAGCTATGCCCGGCGGCATCGGAACAATGGATGAAATTTTTGAAATATTCACATGGGCGCAACTGGGATTTCATAGCAAGCCCTGCGGATTACTAAATGTTGATGGGTATTACGATACTCTGTTAAAATTTCTAAGCAGTGTAGTAAACGAAGGATTCTTAAAAAGTGTACACAAGGACATGCTTTTAACCGCAGATTCTCCTGCAAAAATTATTGATTCCTTTGCAGGATACGAAGCACCAGTTGTTTCCAAATGGGTAGAAAAAGCAAAAGTAGAAACTAGTAAGCATCAATAAGTATAAACAATTTATATCAATCTTTTTTCATAGCTTTCAGAAAAGAAATTTTTTACTCAGTAACTGGACTGAACCGAAAATTATTTCTCTGAAACTGAATCAGGATCAACAAAATAAGTGATCCTACTTCTTGGAGAAAGATATTCATAAACTTCTTTTGACAACTTTGCCGGCGGAATAGAAGCTATTATTTCGTATTCAGTTTCACGCCCTAAATCGAGAATTAACGCTTCTTTTTTAGGAATCTGAGGATCGTAAAGGACAAGACTCGGGGCTAACGGTTTAGCAAGATTTACAGACACAACCATACCTATCTGATCATTATTCAAAATAACGATTGTTCCAGGGGGATAAATCCCCATACAATGAATAAATGAGGAGAGCAGAACTTTATCAAGCACACCTGAACATTTTGAAAACATATATGAAAGAGCTTGATATGGAGAGTAAGATTTCGTGTGATCATGCTTGTTTATTAACCCGTCATAAAAATTAGCTATGCAGAAAATCTTCGAAAGTTTGGAAATCATATCCTGCTGCAACTTTTTAGGGTATCCTCTTCCATCACATCTTTCATGATGCTGATAAACAATATTCATTGCTTCTTTAGGAAATTTTTCATTCTTAGACAAAATTTGCACCCCGTAAAAAGGATGCTTTTGGATAATTTTCTGTTCAGCTTTCGTAAGTCTCCCCTTCTTATGCAAAATCTTTTTCTCAATCCTTGATTTTCCTATATCATGAAACATAGCCCCCATTGCCAGATTATGCATTTCCGTATCTGTTAAACCAACAGACCTTCCGAGTATTAAAGATAATACAGTTACATTTAAGGAATGATAGTAAAGACTGTCACTTGAATCGTCCTGAAGATTAAGCACATGCATTATTGACTCACTGTCTTCCAAAAAATAACTCGAAAGATCACTTGAAAATTGAATCGCATCTTCAATAAAATGATCATTCCCCCTACTGATGGAACGCATCAAATTTTCAATTTGAGCAAGAGACAATGAGTACTTCTTTATAGCCCGGGCAACGGAAGCTTTCTTCTCACGAAGAATGTCAATTCGCTTCTTTTTTTCATCATAATAATCATCCGGTAGAGGATTTTCCCCTGGGAGGACTGTTCGAATTTTTGCCGTACTTTTCCTTGGAACATCAAGGGGAGGAGCAAGACTTTCATTTGGAACACATATTACTTTTTCAACGTTCAAGGCTCTAAGAGTCTCTATTTGTTCAAAATTCTTTATCCTAAAACTGCTTGTCAAAAAAGGATGCCTATACCATGGAACACCTTGAAGCCTAATAAAAACTCCCGGCCTTAATCGATCTACTTCAATCAAATATTCAGAATTCTTCAAACCACTCACATCAAGTCTCCATCATCAATGGCTGTAACTTTTTCAGTAGTAAGATCCTCACGAATCACTATCTTCTGGGTAATATCCATAATGTTTTCTGAATTTTTATGAATATAGTCTATCATTCCGTCACTAAGCTTCTGATCTTTTGCTAAAAACTTTACACGCTGCCCTTTAATATCAGCAAAAACATCTTGAGCAATAATCATCCCCTTCTCAAGACCGAGTGGGTAGACTTCCCTGATATAATATGTAGCTTCATCTCCGAGAATTTCTATTAAACTGTTAAGCACAGCTGGATCATAACGACTTGCTCTTCTTTTAAGCATAGAAATAACTTCACCTTTAGGTCTCCCTCCTAAACTCAAGCGATCATAGTCAGACACTACTTTCAAAATTCTAGCCCCTAAGGGAACCTCATCATCAATAAATCCTACAGATTCATGATCCTTTTGATATTCAGCTTCTTGCAAGGACAGTATCGTCGCAACATTTTCAAAACGTGGAATCCTTGAAATTAATTTTGAGGAGTAGCGAGTATGTAATAAGTAGGTCTTATAATCACTGCCTGAAAGCACTTCACCTTCTTCAACCTTCTTCATAATTGGGTCCGGCAAAAAAATAAAACCTACTACTGACAAAACAGCTGCAACTTCAGTACTCCAACTATCAGCCTCACTAAACTTACGGCAAAGAGCTTTAACTAAAGGTAAAATACGCGCTGTCCGAGTATATCTTTCAGGTTTCAATAATGAAGCAACATCACTTACAAGCTGAATTACACTTCGAACAGTTTTATCCATCAATTCTTTTTCTGCGGTAATCACACGGTAATGCTCAAAAGCATCACGCAAAGCAATTTTTAAAATTTTAGATGAACACGGTTTAGTTAATAATCTAAATACATCGCATTCATTTACAGCTTCAACTGCGACCTGAAGATCAGCCTTGCCGCTCAGCAGTATACGAACCATTTGAGGATGCATATCTCTTGCTTTGGATAAAAATTCAATTCCATTCATTACAGGCATATCATAATCAGAAATCACAACTGCGAAATCATCACGATCTTTCAAAATCTGCAGCCCTTCTTCTCCATTATTAGCACATGCTACCTCCGGCAACTTCTTAAGAAACTGCTTGAATAGAAGATGACTGGCTACATCGTCATCAACAAACAAAACTTTGTACATTTTACATCCTCCTCGCAACGACCCTCATCTTAAATGTTCGCACCTCTATATTACACATAAAATAATCTCATTCCAGCTATTTTGCATACAAACAAAGAAACTTGAACATTACGCATAGTAAAGAACTCAAAATATTTTCTATGCCTAGTCAACATGTACCATTTATAGTATTTTAAAGTATATTTAAACATCAGGAGATCTAATGCGACAATCCGACTACATAGCACTGGAAGAAGAATTCGGGGCGAAAAACTATAAACCTCTTGAAGTTGTTATTGAGCGTGGTGAAGGTGTTTGGGTTTGGGATGTTGATGGCAAAAAATACATGGACTGCCTCTCTGCATATTCAGCAGTTAATCAAGGGCACTGCAATCCAAAAATCAAAAAAGCCATGGTTGATCAGTCTGAAAAACTTACCTTGACTTCACGAGCCTTCAGAAATGATCAGTTAGGTCCTTTTTATAAAGAACTATGCGCCCTAACCAGATCGCACAAAGTCCTCCCTATGAACAGCGGAGCTGAAGCTGTTGAAACAGCCATCAAAGCGGTTAGAAAATGGGGTTATCTTGTCAAAGGAGTACCAGAAGATCGTGCTGAAATAATAGTATGTGCAGATAATTTTCATGGAAGAACTATTACGATTGTCGGGTTTTCAACGGACCCTATATCAAGAAAAGGGTTCGGACCTTTCACACCCGGGTTTAAAATTATCCCGTTCGGTGACTTTGCAGCACTAGAAAAAGCAATTACCTCAAACACAGTTGGCTTTCTAGTGGAACCCATCCAAGGAGAAGCTGGAGTAATAATTCCACCGGCTGAGTATTTTAAACATGTCAGAGAAATATGTACTGCAAATAATATAATTTTGATTCTGGATGAGATACAGACAGGACTTGGACGCACAGGGAAATTATTAGCTGAAGAACATGAAGGTATCGAAGCAGATTTAACGCTTATAGGCAAAGCCCTTTCCGGAGGATTCTATCCGATTTCAGCAGTGCTATCCAACTCTGAAGTTCTAAGCGTGCTTAAACCGGGAGAACATGGGTCAACCTTTGGAGGAAATCCTCTTGCATGCGCTGTTGCCCGTGCTGCGCTTAAAGTTCTCACAGAAGAAAATATGATTGATAACGCACGAGATACTGGGGCACTATTTTTAGCAGGGTTGCAAGAAATTAAAAACGATAAAATAAAAGAAGTCAGAGGGAGAGGATTACTACTAGCCGTTGAATTTAAGCAGGAATCAGGAGGAGCCAGACATTATTGCGAAAAGCTGAAAGAGCAAGGATTGTTATGCAAAGAGACACATAATAATATTATAAGATTTGCGCCTCCGCTAGTAATAACAAGGGAACAGGTAAAGTGGGCTTTAAAAAGAATAAAACTGATTCTATCCCAATAAAAAACTAATACTGTGATTAAACAAAACATAAAATATTTAACATACATTCACATGTGGATGTTGCGCTTATAACATTGAAATAGTATATTTTTTTTGTTTTTAAAAATCACCTTAACAAACCTATATGATGAATACATATTTACCCTCCCAAAACAGGTTCAAAAGCGCGACCATAGTTATCACACTGTTTTTCTGTCTTTGTGGAACTGTCCCGGCATCAGCTTTTCAAGAAGACCTTAGATTTGAACGACTTTCTTTGGATCAAGGATTGTCGCAATCTTCTATTTTATGTATGTTACAGGATTCCAAAGGGTTCTTATGGTTCGGAACATATGACGGCCTGAACAGATACGATGGGCGTCATATGAAGATTTATACGAAATCGAAATCGCCTGATTCTATTTCTGATGGAAATATCAGAGCATTATATGAAGACAGTTCAGGCGTCCTTTGGGTAGGAACAAAAAGCGGCGGTCTGAATGCATACAACCGAAAAGCAGATACTTTTTCACACTTCACACCTGATAAAGATAATCCAAATTCTATTTCTGGGAAAACCGTCAATTGTATATATGAAGACTCTAAAGGGCTGTTATGGATAGGCACTGAAAACGGACTTAATCTCTTTGATAGGACCTCACGTACTTTCAAAAATTTCCAACATGCAGATAACCAGACCAGCATCAGCAGCAATGAGATACGTTCTATTTATGAAGATATGCAAGGAAGATTATGGATAGGAACAGCCAAAGGGCTGAATTTTTATGCTGAAAAAAATCATCAGTTCAAACACTATTTTAGCTCCCCTTCCGATACCACAACTCTTTGCGGTGATACCGTCCTTTGCTTTTACCAGAATAAAAAAAATCAACTATGGATAGGAACCAAGAAAGGACTAGCTATTCTCGATACTGAAAAACAAACTTTTAAAACAATATTCAATTCATTAGAAATAAACGATATATTTAAGGATAGAGCCGGAAATATATGGATCGGAACCATCGAAGGGCTTGCCAAAAGCAATCCTGAAACGACCGAAGCTGAACCTGAAAAAATGAAATTTTCATTTTTTAAACATAATCAGCTTGACCCACAAAGCCTCAGTGACAACAAAGTCACTAAAATAAAGGAAGATCTTTCAGGAGTTTTATGGATTGGAACTTACGCGAACGGACTGAGTAAACTGACACCTAAAATGCAGGCTTTTGAAATTATTAGACACCAGCCGAGCAAAAAAGAATCACTGCCGGGAAAAGAAGTCAGTGCAATTCTTGAAGATCAGGAAGGTCTTGTCTGGATCGGTACTTATAAAAACGGCTTAAGCTCATACAATCCACAAACGGGAGTACTTAATAATTTTAATAACAAATCACCAAAACCATGGAACATTCCTGGAGACAGAATAAATTGTATCTTCCAGGATTCTAAAGGATTGATATGGGTTGGAACACGTAAAAACGGCGTATTCGTTTTTGATAAAAAAAGCGGAATCAAAACCGTATATAAGCGCGATAAAAAAAACAAAAATTCTATCAGCCAAAATAACATCTGGTGGATTACTGAAGGCAGCCAAGGATATATCTGGATAGGAACAAGTAAAAAAGGACTGAATAGACTTAATCCTAAAAACGGTAACTTTAAGCTCTACCATCACTCATCCTCTAATCCAGATAGCTTAGCGCATGATAGAGTGCGTAACATTTTTGAAGACAGCAAAAAGAACTTTTGGATCTGTACAAATGCGGGGCTTGATTTGATGGATAGAGCCAGCGGAACATTTATTCATCACAAAAATAATCCAGATGACCTTAGTTCCATATCCAACAACAGAGTGACTCCCATTGCAGAAGCAGCTGACGGTTCTCTATGGATAGGAACCGATGAAGGACTCAATAGATTTGACCCTGCAACAAAACTATTTACCAGATACACGCAAAAAGACGGTTTTGCGAACGACGGTATTCAGGGACTCTGTCTTGACAGCCGCGGTGCTATATGGGTTTCCACATTCAAAGGAATTTCCCGTCTGGACCCTAGAAACGGTAACATATTAAACTTTGGAATTTCTGACGGATTGCAAGGCATAGAATTCTGGATAAATTCATACAATAAAGGGCAGAGTGGCAGAATATACTTTGGCGGACTTAACGGGATGAATATGTTTTATCCGAGCAATATAAAAATAAATCCCACCCCTCCTCCCGTAGTTATCACAGCTTTGAGTGTCCTTAACAGCCCAGTAAAGCTGCCGACAAACATTACGGAAACTAAAGAGATTACGCTGTCATGGAAAGATGCAATGTTCAGTTTTAATTTTGCAGCTCTTGATTACCAAAATCCAAAGTTAAATAAATATAAATATAAACTTGAAGGTTTTAACGACCGCTGGCTTGACGCCGCAGACGGGACCGCAACTTTTACAAACTTTAACCATGGCAGCTACATTTTCCGAGTAAAAGCTTCTAACAGCGACGGAATCTGGAACGAAACCGGCACATCTATCATAATTAATATAACTCCGCCTATCTGGAGAACATGGTGGTTTATAACCGGAATTATTCTTCTAATCTTTATAAGCATTTTTGCTTTAACGCACTTCCGTATTAAAGTAATCGAAAAACAAAAGAAAACCCTGTCTGAACAGGTGGAAGAAAAAACGGCTGACTTGAACACTGAGATAGCAGAACACATGAAGACTGAAGAAGAGTTAGAGAAAGCCATTATAAAGGCCGAGGATGCCAATAAAGCTAAAAGTTCATTTCTGGCAAGTATGAGCCATGAAATCCGCACTCCACTCAACTCTATTATCGGGATTGCCGACCTGCTCAAGGAAACTGAGCTTAATGATGAGCAGGAAGAATACGTCCATATTTTCGAATCTTCCGGTGAAATACTGTTATCAATTATCAACGATATCCTTGACTTTTCAAAGCTTGAAGCAGAACACGTTATGCTTGAAGCAATTCCCATTGACCTGCTGCAAGAAGTTGAATCGATTCTTTACCTTCAATCCGCAGCAGCAACAGCACGTAATATTGAGTTAATATGCAGATATAAACCGGATGTGCCTGAATTTGTTATCGGCGACCCTACAAGATTACGCCAGATAATCCTTAATATCCTTTCCAACGCTGTTAAATTCACTTCAGGCGGAGATGTCAGCCTTACTGTTTCTCGCACTCCAAGCTCTAACCATCCTGACAATCTAACTTTTTCTATTGAAGATACAGGAGTCGGAATCACTAATGAGAACCTCGAAGCTATTTTTGCTCCGTTTTCGCAAGCGGATTCATCTACCACTAGAAAATTCGGTGGATCCGGACTTGGCCTTTCTATCAGTAAAAAACTGACAGAGCTCATGGGAGGAATAATCTCAGCTGAAAGCATTCAAGGCAAGGGAAGCACTTTTGAAGTAACTCTTCCACTGCCTAGAGACCGTGAGTCTGAGTCTTTCCTTAAACCAGACTTAGCTGACATTAATATCATTGTTGCATCAAATAATTATAAGACGCTTGATTCTATATGTGAAAAGCTCAACTATTTCAAAGCAACGACAACTCCGTGCACTAATGCAAATTCATTAAAAGCACTTCTGTTATCCCCGCAAGTAGATCAAGCGGACATGATAATTCTTGACCTTAATATTGAAAACGGAATCAACATGCTTCAGTCTCTTCAAGCTGCAAGCGAATCCATTCCTCCGGTGATGCTTCTCGGACGCGGTCCAAGCTTTGACAGAAAGCTTATTGACAACAAACTTATTCAGGCAGGAACAACTAAGCCTATAATGCAAAGACAATTTCTCCGCACAATCTTGGATATACTGAATATAAATCCTGATGAATCGAAAAGTTTAGCCGGAAGAAGTAAAATAATACTTCCACAAATGAGGATTCTTCTGACGGAAGATAATATTCCTAATAGAGAATTAATCCGGCACTTTCTTAAGAGCTCTCATGTGACTTTGGTAATGGCCTCAAATGGAGAAGAAGGTCTTAAACTTGCCCTGAATGATAAATTTGATATTATTTTAATGGATATGGAAATGCCCGTAATGGATGGCTATGAGTTCTTAAGACAATTCAGAATATTTGAAAAAAAGACTCATGGTATACGTACAGGAGTAATTGCTCTAACGGCTCATGCCTCTGCTGAACATAGAAACAAATGCATAAATGCCGGAGCTGACGAGTTCCTGTCCAAACCTATTAAGCAAGCAGTTCTTACGCAAAAAATCCTGAAATTATATAATAAAATGAAAAAATAGTGGTATAAACATGACACCGCAATCTGCAAAATGGGTTAAAGCATTTCATATGCTGAGTGCATGTCTCTGGGGAGGTGGCGCACTCTCAATGGTACTGCTCCACTGCATGTTCACTCCGAACTCCGGGGGAGAACTCTATGCTAGGGACATCTGTCTTAAAATAATAGATAAGTATGTTGTAACATCCGGAGCGTTAGGATGTTTTATTACCGGATTCATCTTTGCGTGGAAAACCTCATGGGGCTTTTTTAAGTTCAGATGGGTTATAATTAAATGGGTTGTGAATGTTGGGTTCATAACTTTTGGATTTCTCTTTTACATGCCGTGGCTCGAACGGATGAGCGCAATTTCCGGAAGTATTAAGCTCATGGCCTTGCAGACTCCTGAATACTTAAGAAGCCAGCTTTTAAACGAAATAACTGCATTCATGGTTTTCGGGTGTCTTCTAATGTTGGTATGGATTTCAATTTTTAAACCCTTTGGAAAAAGCAGCATCGAAAGCAAATTTGCTCAAACATTCTTAAAGTCTTGACATTCATACCTTGCAAGTGATTGATTTCTTTTCCAGAGCACTGCTATGACGTGCCTAAGTAAAAACAGCAAGACTATAAAAATACTTTTTTGGAGGGTATAGAAATGGACAAAGGTTATGCAGAAAGTATTGCTTCAGACATAATGAAGATGCTCGAAACCACTAAAGCCAGCGGCCTTGATATGAATAGCGGCTTCCAAAACGATGCATTTAAAAGTGATCACTTCTTATTCGGTTATATTTTCTACCCTAGAGAAAGCCTTCTTAACGTCCCTAATCTTCCTCAGTCTGTCAGGAAAAAAATTAAAAAATCTAATATACTAGGAACTGTTGATGTTGACGGTAAAAAAATAGGAATTCACCTCATATGTTCACTTCCTATCGGTTTTGACGAAATCACTTCAGAAGAACAAATTATCTCCGGAATCAACGAAAAAGAACTGGTGGAATTTAAAGAACAAATAGCAAAAATTCTACACAAAGATTTGGTTGGAAATATCGATAAAGCACAAGAAATGGAACAATAACAGTTTAAAATAATATCATTTTGAATCAGTTAAATATTTGTTTATCAAAAAGACAAGTTCATCAATATTAACAGGCTTGGAAGCGTAAGCATTCATACCGCTATCCAGAAATTTTTCTTTATCCCCTTCCATTGCATAAGCAGTCAAAGCAATTATAGGGATGTCGTTACCGACATCCCTTATTCTTTTAGTGGCTTGCACTCCATCCATCTCAGGCATTTGAACATCCATCAAGATTACATCGAACGGGTCGCAGCTTTCCAGCATCTCCAAAACTTCTATTCCGTTCTCAGCTGTTTCTATCTTAAATCCACGCTCAGTAAGAAAATGAGAAATAAATACCTGATTAGTAGCATTATCTTCTGCCAGAAGAATTCTGGCGGCAGTTGATCTACTAAAATCTTCCTCTTCTATCGGCATAACAACTTCTTCCGTACATGGGCCTTCGCTAAACTTAAGCTTCACCGTAAATATAAATTCACTCCCCCAGCCGACCTTGCTGACAAAAGAAATCTTCCCGCCCATCATCTCAACAAGTTGCCGCGAGATAGCAAGACCAAGACCGCTACCGGGATGTTTTTTGGAATATCCAGCATTGAGTTGTACAAAACTTTCAAAAAGCTTCTCTGCCTTATCTTCCGATATACCGATTCCGGTATCCTTTACGTTAAACTGTAAAATTTCTCCATCTTCCCAGCTACCGATGTTCTCAACCGAAATTTCAACATACCCTTTTTCGGTAAATTTTATAGAATTACCTGCAAGGTTCATTAATATCTGCCCAAGCCGCAGACTATCACCTATATAACAATTACTTACAGATTTGCTTATGGTTGTACGAAGCTCAATTCCTTTTTCTTCAGCCTGAACACGTAAAACGGATCTCTGCTTTTCAAGCATCTCAAACAAATCAAAATCTTCAAGTCGCAACTCCATCTTGCGGGCTTCAATCTTAGAAAGATCTAAAATATCATTAATAATGCTCAGTAAAGATTCAGCAGCTTTTCTTACAGTAACCAAATATCCTTTCTGGTCTTCATCAAGATCGGTAGAAAGAGTCAGTTCACTCATCCCGATTATAGCACTGATCGGAGTTCTTATCTCATGACTCATATTAGCCAGAAATTCACTCTTTGCGCGGTTTGCTTCTTCCGCAGCATCACGGGCTTCACGCAGCTCAGCTTCAAAAATATTACGTTCCGTAACGTCCTGCCCAACAGCAAGCACACCAAGCGGATCTCCAGTGGTTCCGAGTAATCTGGACAACGACCATTGCATGGTAAGAAACTTACCACCGCGAACTCGAATTTCATTTTCAAACAACCGCAACGGCTTACCACTAAGAACCGTTGACAATTGCTCTGAAGCTTCCCTCCAAGACTTTTCCGGAAGAAAAAGCTCAAAGAAATCACGCCCTAAGACCTCATGTCTGCTCCATCCGGAAAGATCTTCAGCCAATCGGTTAAACTCTAAAATTTTTCTGTCAGGGGAAAGAAGAATTATCACACTTTCTGCTGTTTTAACTAATGATCTAAATCTATAAGCACTATCCTTCAGCGCTTCTTCAACTTTTTTTCTAGTCGTAATATCTTCAACGGTAGCAACAACTTTTTGAATATCACCATTAGCACCGAAGAGCGGAGAGGCATTGATTGAAAGCAAGACCTGCCGCCCGTCATCCCAATGAATAGCATGACGAACATCTAAAACAGCATTTCTAATTTTCATCACCCTGCTGAAAGCAAGCCGTTCTTCCGGGAATGCTGAACCATCAGGCGCGGTAATTCTCAAACTTGAATCATTATATTTTAAACCAATCATATTATCTTTGGAAAGACCATGAACCCTTGCGGCCTGATCATTAGCAAAAACAATTACACCATTCTGATCCATTACAGTAATTCCCATCGGGCTAGTTTCCATTATGCTGCCCATGAGATCACGTTCACGTTGCAATTCTTGCTCTACCATTCGCCTTTTTACAATGTTCTGAAATAAGAACACTATAAAAATCAAAAGAACTGAAATAATAATCCCAGCCATAAGATTTAATATTCTGTCAAGATTAGCAGTGCCTACTTCTGCTAGGGCAATAGAAAGCCATCCTTCAGCAAAAGAAGGAGTATAGCTAAGAAGCACCATTGACAATGCAACGAATAAGAAACGCAACATAATTTTAATCTATAGTTGGGTAAAATTGCATAAATTAAAAACACCATTCAATATGCAAATTATTTTAGTTTTAAAAACTATCAAAGGCTTACATGTAAAACTTACTAACTATCGTATTAACAAATCCATGCAATACTGCAAGCTGTAATTATTTATATAGCACCTTTTAATGCAAGACCTTTTATTAGCCCGAAACAGCCTGCAAGCATCATATCACCACCGGGAGCCGGAAATTCAACAGGATAACTTTTCAAAATAGCTCTACGCGGTCCCATTACATAAGTTGGGACAAAACCGCCGGCCTTTGCAGGAAGATCAAGTGTTGCACAGCCATGCCCGTAATCGTCAAAAACTTTTTCGAAGTTTAGAGCACCTTTTCTGAACAACTGAGAATCAAGCCATAACTTTTCAGGAGTCATGTTGCCGGTATGATGTTCGTAAATGCCGTGTACACAACCTTCAAACAACAAGAAAGCAACAGTATGACTATTGCCTATATTAATCAGGCATAGTCCTTCCTTAAAGCTACGCTGAACGATTTCATCAACAAAAAAAGCCCCTAAAACAGCCGCAGCTCCGGTATCACAGACAGCTCCTCCGCCTATACTGCTCTGAAGTTCAGCTAGCCTTGTAAACTCTTCCGGCACAGTATCGAAAAGCAAATCTTGCGGTTGACCATTGTTTTCCAGCAAAAACCGTTTCCATAAATTGAATCGTCCCATTCTGTTGCTCTTACCGGGATGAAAACCATGATCCTGCACTGATGCGACAACAAGGTCAGGCTGTTCAAGCCCTGCTGCTGACAAAAAACAATTCCACCAGCCTGAATTATAATCTTCTAAATGAACAGGAACACATCCAGATGGCAGACTTTCACTTAACACAATCCCATTTTGTTTAAGTCTGTCCAAATCGTCTCCTAAAGCAAGAGCGGCACGTGGATGTGCAAATACTTTACAATTGGCTTTGATATGCTCATTAACGGCTCTGCCAAAACCTCCGCCCATGTTTTTACCGGTAAGATAAATATCAGCCCCTTTAACGGTCAGACCTTTTATCTGAGAAGCAACAACTCGAGCCGGAGAAGGCAATACAAACTTAAAGCAATTTTCTATCTCAACATCTTCAATATAATATAAAACATCTTGAGTACCACTGCCAATATCAAGACTTAATATTTTACGACTCATTATAAATCTCCGCTAAGTACAACTTTAAGTTACGATTAAACGACAACATGATTCAGAATAAAAACCTGATAGAATAGAATTGAACACTTGACGAAAACAAGTAATTTACTGCAACTCAAATATGACCCAAATATTAATGACCATTTTACTTGTAATCCTGATCATTCCACTCCCGCTGATATCAGTAATGGGAGCAGCAAATTGCAAAGAACTTATAAACCGCGGGTATAAGCAAGTTCTGCGCGACTTGATTATGTCTTTCGCAACTATTGAACTAAGCATGCTTATCGCTGGACTGACCCGTCCATTTGCTTTTCTATGTGCGGATAGAATTCAGAAAAAAGCAACCGGCACAGTGCCGATTCTTATGACCCACGGACTTTACCACAATAAAACTGCGTGGCTTATAATGAAGCCGAGACTAAAAAGAGCTGGATACGGCAATCTTCATACATGGTCATACAACAGCTTCACAACTTCGTACCCAGAACTTGTGCTCGAACTACGCAAACGCATTCTTAAACTTTACGTTAAAAATAATAATCAAAAAATTGTGCTTATAGGGCACAGTCTCGGCGGCCTGATCATTAAAGGAGCCGTATCAGATCCTATTGTTGCTGAAAAAATCTCCAGAATCATAACTATGGGAACGCCTTTTCGCGGTAGCCTGTTAGCAAAGATTGCAATTGGCAGATTAGGACGCAGCCTGCACCCTGAAAGTTCACTTTTTAAAATGACTCACTGCAATTCAGCACTGGAAGAAATCCCCAAAACAGCTATACTCTCCCCTATAGATGAAATGGTTATACCTTGGGGGAATCTTAAGCCGCTTGAAAATGAATGGCAAACACTAACATGTCCATCAATGGGACATGTTGCAATGCTCTACAGTCCACAAACAGTCCACATGATAGTTGAACTCATACAGCAATAAAAAAAGGGAGAGGACGTTCATCCTCTCCCATATTCTTAATTTTTAAAATTAAACATGCCACGTTTTTTTAGGAAACAAGCTGCTCGATTTTAGACTTAAGCTGCTCAGGAGTAAAAGGTTTGGTGATAAAGTCAGTAACACCTGTTTTCTTAGCCAGTTCAAGCTGAGAAACTTCTGACTCGGTTGTAACCATGATGATAGGGATTGCTTCAAATCCATCAGTCATTCTAAGCTTTGAAACAAGCTCCATACCATCCATTACCGGCATATTCATATCAGTAATAACTATGTCAAACTCTTCACCCATTTCGGCAAAGGAGTAGGCTTCCTGTCCATTCTCTGCAATTGTAGGATCAAATCCGATATTTGTGAGAATGCTACGATAAAGTGCAAGCATTGACTTAGAATCATCAACAGCAAGGGCTTTTTTGCTTCCAGTTTCCACAATTTCAGGAAGTCTGGCTATGTCCGCCTCCGCAACCTCTCCGCCTATTTTTGCAAGTTTAGAGCGGAAAGCTTCATGGACTTCAGGGTCCTTAGAAGCAACTACGGCGTTCATCATAAACCGACCGATTTTGCCCTCATTGTAAAGTCCTTCAAAAATATTCAAAGCCTTAGCAGTAACTACCGCTCTGATAATTTTCCCGGCCTTACTTCCTCCGCTACCGACCATTTCAACCATTTTTTTAACAACACCAGAATTAACCTGATTATCAAGCCCGGTAAGTACAGCAAGAGTTATCAGTTCATCATCATTATCAAGCCCATCTATCAGACTTACAACGCCTTTCATTGTCCCGATGTTGCCAATGGCTTCATAAATAGCGTATTTTACGCTGGAATCAGTAGAATAGTCTTTTTCAATAGCGTCCATAAGGACTTCAAGCCCGCTCTTGTCACCGATAAACCCGAGGACATTTGCTGCTAGAATCATATCATCTTTATCAGCTCCAGGCGCAATTGCCTTTTGCAAATAAGGAACGGCAGTCACCCCGAGCGCAGTCAGACAATCAGTAACAATTCTACGCACGGTAGGATTTCTATGATGCAGATTTTCAACGATAAAATTCATAGAAGCTTCATTGCCGATTGAAGTTAAAGCTTCAACAGCTTTCCATGTAGTTAAATCGCAAACTTCGTAATTAGCATCTTCATTGTTACGTTCTACAATCGGTATAAGCATACCGACAGAGCTTTCATCCTTAAGTTCACCGACAACTTCAATGCACATGGAAGAAACTAAATCATCTTCGTTAGCGAGGTTAGCGCGAAAAAGATCGATAACTTCTTCAGCTTTGATCTTTGACAGTGAGGTTAATAGTTCAAAAAGAAGATCTGAATCTTTTGTCTGCTCAGCTAAGGCAGACAAAACCGGAATCGCGGTTTCAAATTTATATTCTCCGCACAACCTTATGCAAAGAGTTTTAAGTTTTCCGTTTTCACTTTCAAGGAGTTTAACAGCGCTGACTTCATCAGAAGAAAGCACACCATTAACGGCACTAACGACCATATAATCCACCGAAGTATCCCCTAGTGGATTTTGAAATAGATCAAGAAGTGGTTCAAGATCCTCAATATCTTTTCCTACTGAAACTTCATTTAAAATACTAATTTTGTCCAAAAAGGACTGTTCTCTAAATCCTATCAAACTAGACATACTTGATGACTCTCTTTTTTGGGTAAAGCAGAAGAACTACTCGAAACTGAATTCGATAGTAAATTCTCCAGCGTCACTGCTGAAAGGGATGGCCATAATCGGAGTAGAGGCCATATGTGAAATGGAATGGTTATCCCCCATAATCACTGAAGGAGTAGAGCCGGAAAAGGTCAACCCCTGCTCTACAAGTCCGGCTCTGGCCTGACCTGAGATCATATTAGTGATTTCACCAACGGCATCTTGAACATCGCTCATAACATCTTGAATTTCTTCACCAAGCATGTTTTTAACAATTGTTACAGCGCAACTTTTAGTAAATGTGATAGAAATAGTTCCATTCATATCACCGGTTATGCCAACAAGTCCGGTGACATCACCTACTGCTGTTTTACCTTTTTTAACATAAGGCTTACCCGGCTTCGGAGTAATCATAGCCATCATAGATAAAACATCTACTGCAGCTTTGATAAACGGTTTTGCTAGTTCAACTTTCATAAAGCTTTCCCTTTATCAGACGTTATTCCCTAAACGGGAGTGCCTACTTAAAGTTGCAAGTTATTCACAAGATAAAATCATTTTTCAGAATACTACCTATAAAGACGAAAAGGTTCAAGAACCTTGCAACGAATAATAAATATTCATTTACAAAATTTAAAACAGAACAGGGTTGAAGTATAACCTATTTTTTAACCTAAAAACAAGTTGATTCCAGTTAATATTACATCAGATACAAGGACTACGAAATTTAATTAAAGACTTCAATAATTAAAGATGATTATCATGGGGATTTTTCTCAAAGGTCTACAATCATCATAACTTATGCTATGTGTTGAGTTGCAAACTTAGGAAGACTTGGGATTATAATCAGGTCCTGACATGAAAATGAAATAAATCATCGGCGGAACATTAGTAACCAGCATAGCCAGTGCAATCGTTAGGATTACATACTGATAATGGACACAATTGAACAGACTCCACGCTTAACAAGCTTTGTGCATTAAAAATGCCTGTAGTTAAAGACGAAATTTTAATGGAATTTATTTCTAAAGAAGAGATTCTTTCAGCGTACCGAGGTGAAATGAAAATTATGAAAACAGTGATAACTTATTCTAATCAAGTTCAACTAAATTATTTTTTGCAATCCGTTCAACTTCACCTTTTTTTTGTAAATAACGCAATACTTCACCAATCTCATCAACTTTTTGAGCTAGCGGAGATTTACGAGAAATCCCTATATAAACAGGCATTAACTTGGGTTCGTATTTAAACGAACACTCTTCAAGTTTAGACTTAAACTCAAATTTATTGATAAGATATTTTCCTACTAACTGTGTACCTATAACAGTCTCAACTTCCCCCTCAGCCAAAGCTTGCAAACTATCCGCAACTGTTGCGTAAGAAACCTTCATTATACTGTCATCAAGATCAAATTTCGGGAAATATTTTACGCCAAGGCTAACCCCGACACTTAAACCGGATAAATCACTATAACTATCTATTTTTATCCCACTTTCTTTTCTTACATAAAAACTTTTAACAGATTTAGTAGTATATGGTGGAGAAACATATCTTATATATTCGTTTCTTTCATTTCGAAACAACAGACTTGAAATAACATCCAGATCGCCAGATTTAATTTTCTCTAAATTATGCGCGAGTGTGTCGGGAATAAATTCAACATGTAATCCCATTTGTGCAAAAACAGATTTGAGTAAATCACAATCAACCCCCTTGAACTCTCCTTTCTCAAGAATCATCCAAGGTGGAAAGTAAGAAAAACCTACTTTAACAACATCTTCAGAGCAACGGCCTGCATGAGTAGATAAAATAAATATCATGCAAAAAAAACATACAATTTTCATAGGTACTTTAATCAACTGGCTCATTATAACCTTTGTACTTTTCTTCAACAATTCTATTTTCAACATATTTTTTTTTGACTATTATATCGGCTACTTTTCCCATAACAATCTGCAATTTATTAAAAACATCCGGATTTTCTGAAATTATTTGCTTAGAACTGCTCATAAATTTAATTGGTATTTTTTCTTTCACAATTACCTCAACTTAACTCCTTAAGTTTATACGAAATAAACAAAGACAGAACCCTTAAGTATTTCCATAATACCCTTGCATTACAGAATATACATAACGACAGCAAGTACATATAAATGTGTCCACTTTATAATCTGAAAGATTATCAAAAAATAATGACTATTCGATATTTTAACTGAAACTCAGCAAAGTAATTCGGTTTCAAAAGATAGCACCAGTGATTAATAGCTATGCAACATGCTATCGTTCCCTGTAAAAGGGAATAGTTCAAAGATTATACTTTATTTACTTTTATTTATCATTGTAATAAATTACTTAATAATAGTATAGAATTAAGACTTATTCATTTATGAACCACGCATAGGATATAGAAAAATGAGCAATCAAGCTAACCACGAGGACTTAATCCCAGAAGAATTTCTACAAATTAGTTCTAACATTGTAAGTACATTTGGAAATAGGCTTCCAGTTACATTATGTATATACGATGAGGAATTTCAGAGAGTTGCTCCCCTTTTTCCAAAAGAAACAAGACTCACTCCTAAAAAGAAAGATCAGATGGAAAAACAATGCCAAGATGGCAACCTATTCATTACTAAAGATGACTACGCAGGCCTAGCTGGACATATAAGTCAAAATTTAGGTGCTTTGCTTACTGAACACTACCTAGATGAAGCGGTTGCGGCAGAAATTTTTTATTCTGGCATATTGGAAAAAGTACGTTCATTCTTTAGCAATCCAATTGCGGAAACTCTTGAGCAATTAAAATCAGTTTTGGCTATTTTCAGTGAATATGTATGGGTAGACAGAAATCGCTGGTCGCATTTTTTTAACACTCTACAAAGATCAAACGACATTGCTTGTCATTCTGTTAATACTTTATTTGTAGGCACAGCCGTTTACCTGAAAACCGTACACAAAGGTGATGAAAAGTTAGAACTTAATTCTTTGGGATTAGGCTTAGTTTTGCATGATTTAGGTATGACACAGATTCCGACTGCGCTATTAAGTAAAGCTGGCCCCTTTCTTTATAAAGAAAAGCAAAGGATGCAAGAACATATCGATATTGCAGAAAAAATGATAAACAGACTTGAGATTAAAGATGCGCTGGTAAGATCTTGCATATTAGATCATCATGAGCGAATAGACGGAAGCGGTTATCCTCGTGGTAAGAAAGCTGACTCTATTTCTAATGAAACTAAAGTCTGTAGTGTAGCTGATGCTTTTTGTGCCATAATTTCTGAAAGATGGCACCGTAAAGGGTTTAACCCTATTCTAGCAGCGATTGTTCTAACTGAAAGCAACAAGCGATATGACAAAAACCTTACATCAGCCCTAGTTTCATTTATTATTTCAAATAATCCAGAGATGCAGGCTTTAATCAAAGATAAAGAAAAAATGCAGCAACTACGGACATTAGCTTTAAAACAGTGTGAGTAAAACTAATCATGGCTCATTAATTGTCTTAAACGTTATCGTTTTTTGCTACTGGAGAAGAGCCACCATCATTTTTGTTAGCTTCTAATCTTTCATTATTAATTTCATTTTCTTTATTCTCTTCATTGTTTTTCTTTCCATCCTTCGGTCCAAAAGTCATTATTCTTGTGATCTCAAACTTTCCATTTTCATCTGCTTTTGAAACAACAACCTTAATTTTTTCCTCTTTTTCAGGATCTTGAATTGTTTTAGATACTGTTTCTAAAGCATCAGGGTTAAAACTTTGTTTAGCTTTCTTTTTAAGTTTTTCTTCTTCATCTTCTAGGGTTGGTTCAATATTTTTTCTAGAACTTCGATCTAATTCTTCAGGAGCTCCATAAGAACGAATGTATTTTTCTAAATACGTAAAATATGCTTTCTTTTCTAATTCGGCTTCAGAAGGTTCGGGACCAGCTGGTAAATTTTTCCTAAACGATTCAGTATAATTTTCTGATACGACAGCATCATCGCTATCCAGCTTATTCACTTCAGAGTTCTTAATGTTCGCTATATCAAGTGTTTTATCATTTATTAATGAATTTGAACTGATTGCAGATATGGACATTTCTTCTCCCTTAAACGAAATAAACATATTCAAGCAATAATCAAACCATTAAAGAATTTTATACTGCCCCCCTTTAACGCAAGAAACCCCGTACAAATTATGTACGGGGTTTCTTTAAAAACTAAAGTCCTTGCGACGACCTACTTTCCCACTAGCTACCTAGCAGTATCATCGGCGATGGAGGTCTTAACTTCCGAGTTCGGAATGGGATCGGGTGTGGCCCC